>NZ_SDMQ01000043.1 GCF_004324755.1 Propioniciclava sinopodophylli | reverse complement strand
GCGGCAATTGCGGATGTTCCAGAGGTGGCTCAGGAGGCCTCTGAGAGGCGTTGCACGACGTACTGGTTGAGGCTGAGGTGCTCTTCGGCAGCTTGGATCGCGAGGCGGCGGTGCAGGCTTTCCCCGACCCGGAGGTTGAACTTGCCCGAGTAGCTCCGCTCCGACAGCGGTTCGGGGACGGCCTCACTCTCCGCCACCAGGTCGGCCACGGTGTCTGCGATCAGGTCAACCAGCCCCTGCAGGGCAGCTGGCTGGGAGTCGGCGAGCCACGACAGCGAGGGGAACTCGGCGCAGGTGGCGACGAACTCGTCGTCTTCGACCGACCACGTCACTCGGTAGGTGTAGCGGGACACGTCGGCCGTTTCGGTGTGGGACATCACTTCGCCTCCTTCTTGTCGATCGCGGCCAGCACCTGCCGCACCTGGTAAGGCTTGGCCTGGCCGTTGCTGTTCTGGATGTTCACCCGCGGATCACCGGGCCAAGGGGTCTTGAACACCGCGTGTGATCCGCCGTTTCTGCGGGGCGGACCGAAGTAGTGCTCGCAGACCTTGTGGAGGTCGTCGTAGCGCACGTTCTGTGGGTTCTTCCGTATCGCTGCCAG
>NZ_SDMQ01000042.1 GCF_004324755.1 Propioniciclava sinopodophylli | reverse complement strand
GCGGCATGAGCGAGTGATACCAGAGTGGTAGCATGGCGTAATGGCCATAACGCTGCGCCTGGAACCCGAGGACGAGAAGGCGCTCGCGCTGCTCGCCGAAGCCGAGGGAGTGAGTAAGCAGGAAGCGACTGTCCGCGCCATCCGTGAGGCCGCCGCCCGTCATGTCCGGGAGGACAAGGTTCGGCGCCTCTCCGCCGCCGCCCGCGACCGCTACGCCGATCTGCTCGATCGCCTCGGCCAGTGATCGACTACCTCACCCTCGAGGACGTCCTGGCTCTGGTCAGCGACCTCGGCGTAGGGCCGGTCCGCGACATCGGACTGCTCGACTCGGCGGTCCACCGGCCATCGGTAACCGTATTCGGCCGCGACGCCTACCTTGGTCTGGACGCCAAGGCAGCAGTCCTTCTGGAGTCGATCGTGCGCAACCACGCTCTGGTCGATGGGAACAAGAGGCTGGGGTGGCTTGCGGTCGTGGTCTTCTACGGCCTCAACAACGTCAACCTCGAAGCACCCGACGAAGACGCCTACAACCTGGTCATTGCACTCGCCTCCGGCACCGCGAACTACCAGGACGCCGCGGCTCTACTCACCGAATGGCACTGACGGAGCGCGGCATGA
>NZ_SDMQ01000041.1 GCF_004324755.1 Propioniciclava sinopodophylli | reverse complement strand
ACCGTGGTAGGAAGTCTGGTAGTAGGCTGGTCGCATGAGTCAGGTGAAGTTGAGTGTGAGTCTCTCCGAGAGCGAGGTCGCAGCCCTGGACAAGTACGCCCACGCTGCCGGCCTGAAGTCGCGCTCCGCGGCCATCCAGCAGGCGATCAGGCTACTCGGCGACCCAGAACTCCAGTCCGCCTACGAATCAGCCTGGCGGGAGTGGGAAGACTCCGGGAACGCCGACGCGTGGGATTCCGCCGCGGCTGACGGGATGGCTGATGCTCCGCGGTGAGATCCGGTTGGTCGATCTGGAACCCGCCCGCGCGGGAGAGGCGGACAAGCGTCGCCCTGCGGTGATCGTGAGCAACGACAACGCCAACGCCACCGCGGCGAGGCTGGGGCGTGGCGTCGTCACCGTGGTCCCCGTCACCAGCAACATCGCCAGGGTCTACCCCTTCCAGGTCCTCCTCCCCGCTGACGAAACAGGCCTGCACGTGGATTCGAAAGCCCAAGCTGAACAAGTTCGTTCGGTCTCGGTGGAACGCATCGGCCCCGTCACTGGCCGGATTCCCACCCACCTGCTGACCCAACTCGACGACGCCCTGCGCCTGCACCTCCACCTCTGACCACACGCTCGCAGCGGC
>NZ_SDMQ01000040.1 GCF_004324755.1 Propioniciclava sinopodophylli | reverse complement strand
CTAGGGCGTGTCTCGTTACCCTGCAGGGGCTTCTCGGGCAGGGTGAGGTCCCGTGAGTCGGATGCCGGTGTTGACCGATGAGGACTGGGCTCGGTTGGCGCCGTTGATGCCCCGAGCCGGTGCCAGGGGTGGCCGGCCGTGGGCGGATCACCGGCTGGTGGTGGAGGGCATCGTGTGGCGCTACCGCACGGGGAGCCCGTGGCGGGACCTGCCCGCCGAGTTCGGGGCGTGGCAGACCGTGTGGGCCCGGCACCGAGCGTGGAGCGAGGACGGCACCTGGGACAAGATCCACGCCATGCTGATGGCCCAGGCGGACGCGGCCGGGCGGATCGACTGGTCGGTGAACGTGGACTCCACGATCAACCGGGCGCACCAGCACGGCACCAACCTGCCCCGGGACACAGGGGGCGCCACCGAACTACAACAATCTGCGACTGGAACCGTCTGATCACGGCATCGGGCGTTCCCGGGGCGGGTTGACCAGCAAGATCCACCACCTCGTCGACGGCCGCGGTGCCCCGATGGTCGTGGTCGTGTCAGCCGGCCAGTCCGGTGACTCGCCGATGCTGCCGGTCCTGCTGGACCACCTGTCGGTGCCCCGGATCGGACCGGGCCGGCCCCGCACCACCCCGGACCGGTTGCGGGGCGACAAGGCCTACTC
>NZ_SDMQ01000003.1 GCF_004324755.1 Propioniciclava sinopodophylli | reverse complement strand
ACGCCCGGTCCCATTCCGAACCCGGAAGCTAAGCCTTGCAGCGCCGATGGTACTGCACCCGAGGGGGTGTGGGAGAGTAGGACACCGCCGAACACACCCCAACAGGGTGAACAAGAAGGCCCGAACCCCAGGTTCGGGCCTTCTTTCATTTCCCCGACCTTCCGATTTGGCCGGCCGGGCCGGTTGCCCTAGACTGGTCGCTGAAGCCGAAGACCGCTGGTGTCTCGCCCTCGGGTGAGTGCAAATCCCGCGCAGGTGTCACGATCGAATCGCTGTTCACAGCGTTTGCCCCGTGCGCTTGCGCCCGGGGTCTTTCCATGTCTTGGGCCTGACTACAAGAAGTGGGAAGGAGACCCATGGCGAGGCCGGACAAGGCAGCCGCGGTCGAGGAGCTGAAGGAAGCTTTCAGCGCGTCGAACGCCACTGTGCTGACCGAGTACCGCGGTCTCACCGTCAAGAGCATCAAGGCCCTGCGCCGCGCTCTCGGTGAGGACGCCACGTACGCCGTCGCGAAGAACACTCTGACCCAGATCGCTGCCAAGGAAGCCGGAATCGAGGGGCTCGACGAGCAGCTCACCGGCCCGACGGCGATCGCCTTCATCAACGGTGACGTTGCCACCGTTGCGAAGGGTCTGCGCGACTTCGCGAAGGACAACCCGCTTCTGGTCATCAAGGGTGGTGTCATGGACGGTCGCGTCCTCGACGCCAACGAGGTCAAGAAGCTCGCCGACCTTGAGTCGCGCGAGGTCCTTCTGGCCAAGCTCGCGGGGGCCATGCAGGCCAACCTGAGCAAGGCCGTCTACCTCATCGCCGCTCCGCTCTCCCAGGCCGCTCGCGTCCTGGGCGCGCTGGAGGCTGCGGCGGGGGAGAACCCGTCCCTCATCGGTGGTGCCGGCCAGGCCGCTCCCACCGAAGACCAGAAGCCCGACACCGCCGAGGCTGCCTCGGCACCCGAGGCAGCGCCCGCTGCCGAGGCAGACGACACTGCGGCCGAGTCCGCGGAGTAATTGAAAGGAAGCCACAGACATGGCGAAGCTCACCAACGACGAGCTCCTTGAGGCCTTCAAGGAGATGACCCTGATCGAGCTCTCCGAGTTCGTGAAGCAGTTCGAGGACGCCTTCGGCGTCACCGCGGCCGCCCCCGTGGCCGTCGCCGCCGCTGCCCCGGCCGGTGCCGGTGGTGGCGAGGCCGCCGCCGAGGAGGAGGAGGCCTCTGAGGTCGACGTCATCCTCGAGTCGGCCGGCGACAAGAAGATCCAGGTCATCAAGGAGGTGCGCGCCCTCACGTCCCTCGGTCTCAAGGAGGCCAAGGACCTCGTCGAGGCCGCCCCGAAGGCGATCCTGGAGAAGGTCGCGCGCGACGCGGCTGCCAAGGCCAAGGAGCAGCTCGAGGCTGCCGGCGCCACCGTCACCGTCAAGTGACGCCAGGGTCGACTCGTCGACCCCACGCTGTACACGAAGGGCCCGCGGCACGTGCCGCGGGCCCTTCTGCGTCTTAGACGCTCGTGCGAGCAGGGAGCGCAGGCTCGCGAGCCGCCCGGACGCGTCCCGCGGGAAAGACGAGGTGGTGCTGCGCCGCGTAGCTCAGGAGGAACAGAACGCCCTCGACCACGACCTTCGCGAGCAGGAGCGGGACCCCGACGCCGATGACGAGAGCGTCCATGGCCACCACGTTGATCGTGAGGATCACCGCCGCGAGGTAGGCGTAGCGCAGGACTGCGCGTCTTCCGTCTCCGGTGTGACGGAAGACGACCGTTGCCGTGGTTGCGCGCGTGCCGCACGACGGACGCCCCGGCCTCCGCGGCAACGTCGAAGACCCCGTCGTAGTCCGGTCCTGAGCCGTCGTCGACGACGAGCACGCGGGCGTGGGGCAGGGCGTCGCCCAGGTGGCGGATGAGGGCGGCGAGGCGGAGGTCGGGCTCGTAGGCCGGGATCAGGACGATCATGGCTCAGCGCGCCACATACAGGATGTCGGAGGTGCCGCGCTCCTTGCCGGTGCCCAGCGGCTTGTTGACCAGGGCGTCGTTGAACACCATGTCGGTGCTGCCGCCGCCGTCCAGGTTGTACGCCACCTGCGCGCCGAGGTCCACGAACAGGTCCGCGAACGCGGTCAGGGAGACGCCCTGGCTGTAGCCGCTGCTGCGGCCGTCGAAGGCGATCCCCACGAAGTGGTTCGGCTCGATCATGCCGAAGCCGGTCCGGGGCTGGTTGCCCTGGATGGAGTGGTTGCCGGGGTTGGTGTCCACTTCGACCGAGTCCAGCCCGGACAGGGCCCTGCCGTCGTCCACCAGACCGGGTCCGAACGACCAGGTCTGCCACACACCCTGCGACACGAGCACCGCCGCGGTGGTCGTGGTCTCGTCGTAGAGCGCGAGCCGTCCGTCGGAGAACAGCGCCAGGCCCTGCCGCACGCCGGCGTCCCGGAACGCCACGCCGTTGCGCACCACGATCCCGGTGTCGCGGAACCCGTAGTAGTCGCCGTTCAGCGCCCAGATCGCCTTGTTGTCCGACGCCATCACCGAGGGGTACTCGATGATGTTCTCGCCGTAGGTGTCCTCGGCGAACGCGGTGCGCAGGTACGAGGCGTCCGCGAGCTGCAGGTCCGCCACGTACCACGCCGACGCAGAACTGCCGCTGCCGCTGGTGTGCGCCGTGATGGAGATCGTGCCTGCGTCGCTGCTCCAGATGGTGCCGTTGACCGTGCCCGACGAGCTGCTGCTCGAGGTGGTCGTCGAGCTCCACAGGGCGGAGGTGTCCGTCACCTCGGCGTGCTCGACGACGAAGCGGTCCAGGGCCCACGCGGCGGTGCCGCCGCCGGTCATGACGAGGGCGGCCGCGCCGCCGATGAACCCGCGCCGGCTGAACCGCGGGCGCTGCTGCAGGGTGGTGATGTCGTCCATGGGTCACAGGTCTACAGACGCCGTCTGTGCCCGTGCTGTGGACGGCCTCTCCGCGGGCGGTGAGCACGTCCGAGGGCCTTCCCACGGCACGCGTCGACGGCCGCGGACAAGCACACAGGGGGCCGAGGAGCCCGTCACAGGAACCACACAGCCAGGGGGTGGTCAATGGAGGACGTAGCAATCCGCAGCCACCGAGGAGCCCTCATGACCACCACGATCCTGATCCACCTGGCCATTGACCTGGTCGCCATCCTGGCGCTCGTCGCCGGGACGTACTTCCCGCGCCACCACCGTCGCGACCTCTTCGTCGCGTTGCTGGGCGTCAATCTGGGTGTCATGGCCGTCAGCTCGGTGCTGGTCTCCTCGTCCGTTGGCGCCGGCCTGGGCCTTGGCCTGTTCGGCGTCCTGTCGATCATCCGCCTCCGCTCCGACGAGCTGGCCCAGCACGAGGTCGCCTACTACTTCGCCGCCCTCGCGATCGGCCTCATCGGCGGACTGGGCAGCGACCCGGTCACCTCGGCCGTCCTCATGGCGCTGGTCGTGGCCACCCTGTGGGTCGCGGACCACCCGCGCCTCCTCGGCGGGCACGAGCGCCAGGTCGTCGTGCTGGACCGCGCCGTCAGTGATTCGGCGGTGCTCACCGCCCGGCTGGAGAACCAGCTCGGAGCCCGGGTGCTCGGCGTCCAGGTCGTGAAGCTCGACCTTGTCAACGACACCACCACGGTCGACGTCCGGTTCCGCCGCGACCGGTCGCAGACCTCCGCCGAGGCGTCCGAGGCGGCGCGCGTCCTGGAGTCGGCCCGATGAGCGCCGCGGACGCCGTGGCCGGGCTGGCCACGGTCACCCTCGATGAGCTCAACGAGACCGCCTCGCTGCAGACGCGGGTCGACCGCAAGTACGTGCTCACCGTCGCGGACGCAGAAGCCATCCTGGTCGGCCTCCCCGCCGGGACCCGTGTCGTCGACGTCGCGGGGGAGCTGTCGCCCCTCTACCGCTCCACCTACCTGGACACGCCGGGGCTGGACGCCTACCTCACGAGTGCCCACCGCCGCCGCCTGCGCTGGAAGGTGCGCACCCGTACCTACGTCGCGTCGAACACCAGCTTCCTCGAGGTCAAGACCCGTCGGCGCACCCAGACCGTGAAGCAGCGGACGCCGTGGGCCGGTGGCTCGGCGTCCGTGGTGGGGTACACGGAGGGACGGGGGTACGTCGCGTCCCAGTTGCGCGGCGCCGGCATCCACGTCGACGTCTCCTCCCTCGTCCCCACCCTGCGGACGCGCTACCGCCGTGTGACGCTCCTGATGCCCGGTGGCGACGCCCGGGCGACCGTGGACAGCGGCCTCACCTGGACCACGCCCACCGACGACCAGGCCCAGACCTGGACCGGCCACGTCGTGCTGGAGACCAAGTCGGGTGCCGCGCCCAGCGCCCTCGACCGCCTCCTCTGGCAGGCGGGGCACCGGCCGCAGCCGCTGTCGAAGTACGCCGTTGGGCTCGCCCAGCTCCAGCCGGACCTGCCTCGCAACCGCTGGCACCGCCTCCTGGCCGCCCACGCGGCCTGATCCAGCACCTCAACGAACATCCACGAACCAGAGAAGGAAGACACCATGAACAACGCCAAGCCCACCAGGATCCTGACGTCCATCGCCGCGCTCGCCGTCGCGGGCGTCCTCACCGGCTGCACCGCACTCGGCCAGACCAACGGCCTCACCTCGGCCGGGACCTCCACATCCATCTCCGTCGCGGGCGGGACGGCCGCGATCACCGTGGCGCAGGCCACGGGGGAGAACGCCGCGCCCCAGGCCGGACCCACCAGCTACGACGCGGCGTCCGCGACCACCGTGACCCTGACGGGGGCCTCGGCCACGGTCTCCGGCGACGGGGTGACCGTCTCGGCCAACACGGTGACCATCACGGCCCCGGGCACCTACGTGCTCTCGGGCGAGCTGGCCGGACAGGTCGTCGTGGACTCCGCCGCCGACGGTGACGTGCAGCTCGTGCTCGACGGCGCCAGCATCACGTCCGGCACCGGCGCGGCCCTGGCGGTCACGCAGGCGGACGAGGCGATCGTCGTCCTCGCCGACGGGGCGTCCAACGAGCTCACGAGCGCGGCCACCTTCGCGGACACGACCAGCGAGGACGCCCCCAACGCCGCCCTCTTCTCGATGACGGACCTCACGATCGGCGGCAACGGCTCCCTGACGGTCACCGCGCCCAGCCTGGACGGCATCGCCTCCAAGGACGGCCTCGTCATCAGTGGCGGCACGATCACCGTGGACGCCGCCGACGACGGCATCCGGGGCAAGGACCACATCGCGGTGACCGGCGGCACGCTGGACGTGACCGCCGGCGGGGACGCTCTGAAGGCCGACAACGACACGGACGCCGACCAGGGCTGGATCTCCGTCAGCGACGGGACCATCACCCTCGCCGCAGGCGGGGACGGCCTCGTCGCCACGACCGACGTCCTGGTCTCCGGCGGCACGATCACCGGAGCCACCGGCGGCGGCGCCGGCACCCAGCTGGCCGCGGACGCCTCCGCCAAGGGCCTCAAGGCGGGCTCCAACGTCGTCATCGGTGGCGGGACCGTCACGCTTGACTCGGCCGACGACGCGATCCACTCCGACTCGGTGGTCTCGATCACCGACGGGACGCTCGCCCTGAGCACGGGCGACGATGGCGTCCATGCGGGGGAGAGCCTCTCCATCGCAGGCGGATCGGTCACCGTCGAGCGCTCCTACGAGGGCCTCGAGGGCACTGACATCCTCATCAGCGGCGGCGAGATCGACGTCACCAGCTCCGACGACGGCCTGAACGTCTCCGCCGACACCGCGAGCGCGGGCGGCCGTGGTGGCGGCATGCAGGCCATCGACGGCGGTGTGGTCGTCAGCGGCGGCACCACCGTCCTGCACGCGGGCGGCGACGGCTTCGACTCCAACGGCGACGCCGAGATCACGGGCGGCACCATCGTCGTCTGGGGACCGACCAGCAACGGCAACGGCGCGCTGGACGTGAACGGCACATTCACGATCTCGGGCGGCACCCTGCTGGCAGCGGGCTCCTCGGGCATGGCCGAGACCCCGGACGCCGACTCCTCGCAGGGCTGGCTGCAGAGCGCCACCTCGGCGTCAGCCGGCCAGACCGTGCAGGTGACGTCGGGATCCACGGTGCTGTACGAGTTCACCGTCGAGAAGGGCTTCGCCAACCTCGTCTACTCCTCGCCGCAGGTGAAGTCCGGCTCCAGCTACTCCATCTCCGTCGACAGCACGTCCACGAGCGTCACTGCGGGCCAGGCGACGGGCGGCAGCATGGGCGGCAGACCGCCCGGCCGTTGACCTGCCCACCCCGCCTGACAACGGGTACCGCCACGTTGCGTGTGCACGACGCCGGACCGGCCTATGCTCTGGGACGTCCGGCAGTGCCCCCGCAGCGTGGCGGTTGGCGCTTGATGTGCAACACGTGTTGCGCCATGCCCTGAGGCGAGCTAATGTAAGGCTTTGCCCCATTTGACGACCCGTGACGATTTGACGCGGGGCGTTTCGCATGCAAAGAACCTCACAGCTCGGGTTCTATTGGAAGGACCATAGTCTTGGCCGTCTCGCGCACTGCGTCGAAGAACACCAACGTCGTTTCCAGTGTTGGCCGGATCTCGTTCGCGAAGATCCATGAGCCCATGGAAGTCCCCAACCTCCTTGATCTGCAGGTCGACTCGTTCGACTGGCTCGTCGGCAACGACGTGTGGCGCCGGCGCGTCGCGGATGCCCTGGAGGCCGGACGCACCGACATCAACACCAAGTCCGGTCTGGAGGAGATCTTCGAGGAGATCTCCCCGATCGAGGACCTCTCCGAGACGATGTCGCTGAGCTTCCGCGACCACCGTTTCGAGGAGCCGAAGTACACGGTCGAGGAGTGCAAGGACCGCGACGTCACGTACGGCGCCCCCCTCTTCGTCACCGCCGAGTTCGTGAACAACGAGACCGGCGAGATCAAGTCCCAGACCGTCTTCATGGGTGACTTCCCGCTCATGACCGACAAGGGCACCTTCGTCATCAACGGCACCGAGCGCGTCGTCGTCAGCCAGCTCGTCCGCAGCCCGGGTGTCTACTTCGAGCAGACCCCCGACAAGACGTCCGACAAGGACATCTTCAGCTGCAAGATCATCCCGTCCCGCGGCGCGTGGCTGGAGTTCGAGGTCGACAAGCGCGACATGGTCGGCGTCCGCCTCGACCGCAAGCGCAAGCAGAACGTCACTGTTCTGCTGAAGGCGCTGGGCTGGACGAACGAGCAGATCCTCGAGGAGTTCGGCGAGTACGAGTCCATCCGGCTCACCCTGGAGAAGGACAACACCGCCAACACCGACGAGGCCCTCCTCGACATCTACCGCAAGCTGCGCCCGGGCGAGCCGCCGACGCGCGAGGCCGCGCAGGCGATGCTGGACAACTACTACTTCAACCCGAAGCGGTACGACACCGCGAAGGTCGGTCGCTACAAGATCAACAAGAAGCTGGCCCTGTCGCAGCCGTTCGACCAGCAGGTGCTGACGATGGAAGACATCGTCGCTTCCATCCGCTACGTCGTGGCGCTGCACGAGGGCAAGGAGACCCTGAACGGACTGCCGGTCGAGACCGACGACATCGACCACTTCGGCAACCGTCGCCTCCGCACCGTGGGTGAGCTGATCCAGAACCAGCTGCGCATCGGCCTGGGCCGCCTCGAGCGCACCGTGCGCGACCGCATGACGACGCAGGACATCGAGGCGATCACGCCGCAGACGCTGATCAACATCCGCCCCGTTGTGGCGGCGCTGAAGGAGTTCTTCGGCACCTCGCAGCTGTCGCAGTTCATGGACCAGAACAACCCGCTGGCCGGCCTGACGCACAAGCGTCGCCTCTCGGCGCTCGGCCCCGGTGGTCTGTCCCGCGACCGCGCCGGCATGGAGGTCCGTGACGTCCACCCGTCGCACTACGGCCGCATGTGCCCCATCGAGACCCCGGAAGGCCCGAACATCGGCCTGATCGGCTCGCTGGCGTCCTTCGCTCGTGTGAACGCGTTCGGTTTCATCGAGACGCCGTACCGCAAGGTTGAGGACGGTCACGTCACCGACCAGATCGACTACCTCACCGCCGACGAGGAGGACCGCTACATCGTCGCGCAGGCCAACGCGCAGCTCGACGACCAGGGTCGCTTCACCGAGGAGCGCGTGCTCGTCCGTGTCAAGGACGGCGACGCGGCCGAGGTCCCGGCCGCCGACGTGCACTACATGGACGTCTCCCCGCGCCAGATGGTGTCGGTCGCGACGGCCCTGATCCCGTTCCTCGAGCACGACGACGCGTCGCGTGCGCTGATGGGCGCCAACATGCAGCGTCAGGCCGTCCCGCTGCTTCGCAACGAGGCCCCCTACGTGGGCACCGGCATGGAGTACCGCGGCGCGGTCGACGCGGGCGAGGTCACCGTGGCCAACAAGGCCGGCGTGGTCACCTCCGTGTCCGGCGACATCATCGACGTGATGAACGACGACGGCACCCAGACGAGCTACCGCATGGCGAAGTTCGTCCGGTCCAACCAGACGACCTGCATCAACCAGCGTCCGCTGGTGGCCGACGGCGACCGCGTCGAGGTGGGCACCCCGCTCGCCGACGGCGCCTGCACCGACAACGGCGAGATGGCTCTGGGGCGGAACCTGCTCGTGGCGTTCATGCCGTGGGAGGGCCATAACTACGAGGACGCCATCATCCTCAGCCAGCGCCTCGTCCAGGACGACATCCTCACCTCGATCCACATCGAGGAGCACGAGATCGACGCCCGCGACACCAAGCTGGGCCCCGAGGAGATCACGCGCGACATCCCCAACATCGGCGACGACATGCTCGCCGACCTCGACGAGCGCGGCATCGTCCGCATCGGCGCCGAGGTGGGCACGGGCGACATCCTCGTCGGCAAGGTCACCCCGAAGGGTGAGACCGAGCTGACTCCCGAGGAGCGCCTGCTGCGCGCCATCTTCGGCGAGAAGGCCCGTGAGGTCCGCGACACCTCGATGAAGGTGCCGCACGGCGAGACCGGCACCGTCATCGGCGTCCGCGTCTTCGACCGCGACGAAGGCGACGAGCTGCCCCCGGGCGTCAACCAGCTGGTGCGCGTCTACGTCGCCCAGAAGCGCAAGATCTCCGACGGCGACAAGCTCGCCGGACGCCACGGCAACAAGGGCGTCATCTCGAAGATCCTCCCCGTCGAGGACATGCCGTTCCTCGAGGACGGGACGCCGGTCGACATCGTCCTGAACCCGCTCGGCGTGCCGAGCCGCATGAACGTCGGCCAGGTGCTGGAGACGCACCTCGGCTGGATCGCGCACAGCGGCTGGGACATCGAGGGCGTGGACGAGCCGTGGGCCAACCGCCTCAAGGACGTCGGCCTCGGCCGCGTCGAGCCGCAGTCGAACGTGGCCACGCCGGTGTTCGACGGCGCCAACGAGGAGGAGATCGCCGGTCTGCTCGAGAACGGACTGCCCCAGCGCGACGGCCTCAAGATGGTCGACGCCGGTGGCAAGGCGCAGCTCTTCGACGGCCGCTCCGGCGAGCCGTACCCGGAGCGTGTGGGCGTCGGCTACATCTACATGCTGAAGCTGCACCACTTGGTCGACGACAAGATCCACGCCCGTTCGACCGGCCCGTACTCGATGATCACGCAGCAGCCGCTGGGTGGTAAGGCGCAGTTCGGTGGCCAGCGCTTCGGTGAGATGGAGGTGTGGGCGATGGAGGCCTACGGCGCCGCCTGGGCGCTGCAGGAGCTCCTCACCATCAAGTCCGACGACGTCCCCGGCCGCGTGAAGGTCTACGAGGCGATCGTCAAGGGCGAGAACATCCCCGAGCCCGGCATCCCCGAGTCGTTCAAGGTCCTGGTCAAGGAGATGAAGTCCCTCTGCCTGAACGTGGAGGTGCTGAGCTCCGACGGCACGGTTGTCGAGCTGAAGGACTCCGAGGACGACTACCACCGCGCGGACGAGTTCGGGATCGACCTGTCGCGCCGCCCCGGTGCCGACTCGTTCGCCGACATCGAAGAGGTCTGAGCAACGCAAGCGGACGCCGGGGTGCACCCTCGGCGTCCGCCCAACCAGCAGGGAACTGAACCCTGCACCCCCCGCGCGAGGCGCCTCGAGCGGGTCCGTCCGGGCCAGCGGCCACTGGTCTGAACAAAATCCCCCGGCAGGGGAGAGAAGGAAGAAACGTGCTGGACGTCAACTTCTACGACGAGTTGCGCATCGGGCTGGCCACCGCGGACCAGATCCGCGAGTGGAGCCACGGCGAGGTCAAGAAGCCTGAGACGATCAACTACCGCACGCTCAAGCCCGAGCGCGACGGTCTGTTCTGCGAGAAGATCTTCGGCCCCACCCGGGACTGGGAGTGCTACTGCGGCAAGTACAAGCGGGTGCGCTTCAAGGGCATCATCTGCGAGCGCTGTGGCGTCGAGGTCACCCGCTCCAACGTGCGCCGCGAGCGCATGGGCCACATCGAGCTGGCCGCACCGGTCACGCACATCTGGTACTTCAAGGGTGTCCCGAGCCGTCTGGGCTACCTGCTCGACGTCGCGCCGAAGGACCTGGAGAAGGTCATCTACTTCGCCGCGTACATGATCACCTCCGTCGACGAGGACGCCCGTCACCGCGACCTGACCTCGCTCGAGGGCAAGGTGGAGGTCGAACGCAAGCAGATCACCACCCGCATGAACGCCGACATCGAGGCGCGTCTGCAGAAGATCGAGGAGGACCTCGCGGCCCTGGAGGCCGAGGGTGCCAAGGCCGACCAGAAGAAGCGCGTCAAGGACATGGGCGAGCGCGAGGTCAAGATGACCCGCGACCGCGCCCAGCGCGAGCTGGACCGCCTCGACGCCGTGTGGGCCCGCTTCAAGGGCCTCAAGGTCCAGGACCTCGAGGGCGACGAGATCCTCTACCGCGAGATGAAGAGTCGCTTCGGCAAGTACTTCGAGGGCTTCATGGGCGCCGAGGCGATCAAGCGTCGTCTCTCCGATTTCGACCTCCAGTCGGAGTCGGAGCGCCTCCGCGAGACCATCGCGACCGGCAAGGGGCAGCGCAAGACCCGCGCGCTCAAGCGCCTCAAGGTCGTCTCGGCGTTCCTGACCACCACCAACAGCCCCGTGGGCATGGTGCTGGACGCCGTCCCGGTCATCCCGCCGGACCTGCGCCCGATGGTGCAGCTGGACGGTGGCCGCTTCGCGACCTCCGACCTCAACGACCTGTACCGCCGCGTGATCAACCGCAACAACCGCCTCAAGCGCCTGCTGGACCTCGGTGCCCCCGAGATCATCGTGAACAACGAGAAGCGCATGCTGCAGGAGGCCGTGGACTCCCTGTTCGACAACGGACGCCGTGGGCGCCCGGTCACCGGGCCGGGCAACCGTCCGCTGAAGTCGATCTCGGACATGCTCAAGGGCAAGCAGGGCCGGTTCCGCCAGAACTTGCTCGGCAAGCGCGTCGACTACTCGGGCCGTTCGGTCATCGTCGTCGGCCCGCAGCTCAAGCTGCACCAGTGCGGCCTGCCGAAGACCATGGCTCTCGAGCTCTTCAAGCCGTTCGTCATGAAGCGTCTGGACGACCTCAACCTCGCCCAGAACATCAAGTCGGCCAAGCGCATGGTGGAGCGCCAGCGCCCGGTGGTGTGGGACGTCCTCGAAGAGGTCATTCAGGAGCACCCGGTCCTGCTGAACCGTGCACCGACCCTGCACCGCCTCGGCATCCAGGCGTTCGAGCCGCAGCTGATCGAGGGCAAGGCAATCCAGCTGCACCCGCTGGTCTGCACCGCCTTCAACGCCGACTTCGACGGCGACCAGATGGCCGTGCACCTGCCGCTGTCCGCCGAGGCGCAGGCCGAGGCGCGCATCCTGATGCTGTCGACGAACAACATCCTCAAGCCGGCTGACGGCCGCCCGGTCACCCTGCCGACGCAGGACATGATCATCGGCCACTACTTCCTCACCACCGCCCGCGACGGGCAGCCCGGCGAGGGGCGCGTGTTCACCAGCAAGGACGAGGCCTACATGGCGTTCGACCGCGGCGAGATCAACGTCAACACCAAGATCGTGATCCGCATCTCCGGGCTCAAGCCGCCGGTCGGCGTCGAGGTCCGCGAGGATGGCAGCTACATGCTGGACACGACCCTCGGTCGCGCACTGTTCAACGAGGCGCTCCCGACCGACTACCCCTACGTGAACAACAGCGTGGGCAAGAAGCAGCTGGGCCAGATCGTCAACGACCTCGCCGAGCGCTACCACAAGGTCGAGGTGGCCCGCACGCTGGATCGCCTCAAGGACATCGGCTTCCGCTGGGCGACCCGCTCGGGCGTCACCGTGTCGATCTCGGACATCCAGACCCCGGCCTCCAAGCCGGAGATCCTGGCCGCCTACGACGCGCGCGCCACGAAGATCACCCGCCAGTTCGAGCGCGGCAAGGTCACCGAGGAGGAGCGCCAGCAGGAGCTCGTCCAGCTGTGGACCGACGCCACTGCCGAGCTCACGCAGGCGATGGAGGAGAACTTCACCTCCGAGAACCCCATCTTCATGATGGTGAACTCCGGCGCCCGAGGGAACATGACCCAGATGCGCCAGATCGCCGCCATGCGTGGCCTGGTGGCCAACCCCAAGGGCGAGATCATCGCGCGTCCGATCAAGTCGAACTTCCGCGAGGGCCTCTCCGTTCTGGAGTACTTCATCTCGACGCACGGTGGCCGCAAGGGCCAGGCCGACACGGCGCTCCGTACCGCCGACTCGGGCTACCTGACCCGTCGCCTGGTCGACGTGTCCCAGGACGTCATCATCCGCGAGGAGGACTGCGGCACCGAGCGCGGCCTCACCAAGGTCATCGTGGCCACCGGCCGCGACGGCAAGGTGGGCCCGGCGTTCAACGTCGAGACCTCGGTGTACGCCCGCACGCTGGCGTCCGACGTGACCGGCGCCAAGGGCGAGCTGCTGCTCGGCGCGGGCATCGACCTCGGCGACGTCGAGATCACCGCCCTCATCGAGGCCGGGGTGACCGAGGTCAAGGTCCGCTCCGTGCTGACCTGTGAGTCGGCCTTGGGCACCTGCGCGATGTGCTATGGCCGTTCGCTCGCGTCCGGCAAGCTCGTCGACGTGGGCGAGGCCGTCGGCATCGTCGCGGCGCAGTCCATCGGCGAGCCCGGCACCCAGCTGACGATGCGTACCTTCCACACCGGTGGTGTGGCCGGCGACGACATCACGCAGGGCCTGCCGCGAGTCGGCGAGCTCTTCGAGGCCCGGACGCCCAAGGGCAAGGCCCCGATCGCCGAGGCTGCCGGCCGTCTGCGCATGGAGGAGGGCGAGCGCACCCGCAAGCTCGTCCTGGTCCGTGACGACGGCGAGGAGGACCTCGAGTACCCGCTGCCGCGTCGTGTCCGTCTCGAGTGGGAGGACGCCAACATGGTCCGCCACTCGATCGGTGACGGCGACCGCGTCGAGGCCGGCCAGCAGCTCTGGGCGGGCACCCTCGACCCGCAGGACATCCTGCGCGTCAACGGACTCCGTCGTGTCCAGGAGCACCTGGTGGACGAGGTGCAGGCCGTGTACCGGACGCAGGGCGCTCCGATCCACGACAAGCACATCGAGATCATCATCCGCCAGATGCTGCGCCGCGTGACCGTCATCGAGTCGGGCGACACGAACATCCTGCCGGGCGACCTGGTCGACCGTGCGCTGTTCGAGTCGGAGAACCGCAAGGCGATCACCGAGGGCCGCACCCCGGCCCAGGGGCGTCCGGTGCTCATGGGCATCACCAAGGCGTCGCTGGCCACCGAATCGTGGCTGTCGGCGGCGTCCTTCCAGGAGACGACCAAGGTGCTCACCGACGCGGCGATCCAGGCCAAGTCGGACTCCCTGGTCGGCCTCAAGGAGAACGTCATCCTGGGCAAGCTGATCCCGGCGGGTACCGGTCTGGAGCGGTACCGCAACATCCGGGTGGAGCCGACCGCCGAGGCCCGCGCTGCGGCGTACGACCTCAGCTACGACCCGTACGACTACGACATCGCCGGCACCTCGCCGGTCATGCCGAGCGACGAGTTCGACCTGGGCGACTTCAGCTGACCCCATCGGCTGAGCCGAATTGCCACGGGCCCTGCAGCAAGTGTTGCGGGGCCCGTGTTGCATGTCTGAGTGACGGGTTCACCGCCAGGGCGCGCAAAGGCGCAGCCAGATCCGTCGCACGCGTGGCGGCGCGTTGCGGGAGTCGAATTGGGGCAGGGGGCCGGACGCGGTAGGGTGGACCCAACGTTCTTCGGCTAGTCATGGCCCGGGGCATCCACGGTCGCACTTTGACCGCCCCAGGGTCTAACCACTAGTCTTTGTCGTTGTGTTCGGGTGACCGAGCACCCGTGCCATCCGTGGCCGTCCCGCGAGGGTGTGGCCGGCCGGCACGAAACCCCGCGAAGGCCGATGCCCGGGGAGCCTGCTGAGCTCCCGACACCGACCGCCGTGCACAAGCGCTTGACGCCCGTGAGGGCGCCAACAAACTCGAACGAAGGATTACCAGCCGGTGCCCACAATCCAGCAGTTGGTCCGCAAGGGCCGCACTGACAAGAAGTCGTCCAGCAACACCCCCGCACTCAAGGGCTCGCCCCAGCGCCGTGGCGTGTGCACGCGTGTCTACACCACGACCCCGAAGAAGCCGAACTCGGCGCTCCGCAAGGTCGCGCGTGTCCGCCTCTCCTCCGGTGTCGAGGTGACCGCGTACATCCCCGGTGTGGGCCACAACTTGCAGGAGCACTCGATGGTGCTCGTGCGTGGCGGTCGTGTGAAGGACCTGCCGGGCGTTCGGTACAAGATCATCCGCGGCTCCCTCGACACCCAGGGTGTCAAGAACCGCAAGCAGGCCCGCAGCCGCTACGGCGCGAAGAAGGAGAAGTAATGCCTCGCAAGGGACCGGCCCCGAAGCGGCCGATCGTCGTCGACCCCGTCTACGGCTCGCCGCTGGTCTCCCAGCTGGTGAGCAAGATCCTGCTCGACGGCAAGAAGACCACTGCACAGAACATCGTCTACGGCGCGCTCGAGGGCACCCGGGCCAAGTCGGGCGTCGATCCGGTGCAGACTCTGAAGAAGGCCCTCGACAACATCCGCCCCGCGGTGGAGGTCAAGTCCCGCCGCGTCGGTGGCGCGACCTACCAGGTCCCGGTCGAGGTCAAGCCGGCCCGTTCCACCACCCTGGCGATGCGCTGGCTCGTGAGCTACTCGCGCCAGCGTCGTGAGAAGACCATGACCGAGCGCCTCATGAACGAGCTCCTGGACGCCTCCAACGGCCTGGGCGCGAGCGTCAAGAAGCGCGAGGACACCCACAAGATGGCCGAGGCCAACCGCGCCTTCGCGCACTACCGCTGGTGATCTCCTGAAGCTCTCTCCCGCCGCGAGGCGGGGGAGAGCTTCATGCCTGTCACGGCTCGCACACGAACAACACGTAACCAGAGGGGACACAACCGTGGCCATCGACATCAAGACAGACCTGGCCAAGGTCCGCAACATCGGCATCATGGCCCACATCGACGCGGGCAAGACCACCACGACCGAGCGCATCCTGTTCTACACCGGCATCAACTACAAGATCGGTGAGACCCACGAGGGCTCGGCGACCATGGACTGGATGGAGCAGGAGCAGGAGCGCGGCATCACCATCACGTCCGCCGCGACGACGTGCTTCTGGCGCGACCACCTGATCAACATCATCGACACCCCCGGCCACGTGGACTTCACCGTCGAGGTGGAGCGTTCGCTGCGCGTCCTCGACGGCGCCGTGACCGTGTTCGACGGCGTCGCCGGTGTCGAGCCGCAGAGCCAGACCGTGTGGCGCCAGGCCAACAAGTACGGCGTCCCGCGCATCTGCTACGTCAACAAGCTCGACCGCACCGGTGCGTCCTTCGACTTCGTCGTCAAGACCATCCGTGAGCGCCTGAACGCCGTGGCGGCTGTCATCCAGCTGCCCATCGGCTCCGAGGCGGACTTCCAGGGCGTCGTCGACCTCGTCGGCATGCGCGCCCTCATGTGGCGCGGCGAGACCAAGATCGGTGAGGACTACACCGTCGAGGAGATCCCGGCCGACCTGGCCGACAAGGCCGCCGCGGCCCGGGAGGAGCTCATCCAGACCCTCGCCGACCACGACGACGAGTTCGCCGAGACCTGGCTGCTGGCCGAGGACTCCGGCGAGGAGATCGACGTCCCGACCATCAAGGCGGCCATCCGTCGCGGCGTGCTCGCCTCGAAGTTCACCGCCGTGGTCTGTGGCACCTCGTTCAAGAACAAGGGCGTTCAGCCCATGCTCGACGCGGTCATCGACTACCTGCCCTCCCCGCTGGACGTCCCCGCCATCGACGGCTTCAAGCCCGGTGACGAGAGCGTCCACCTCGAGCGCAAGCCCAACAACGACGAGCCGCTGTCGCTGCTCGCGTTCAAGATCGCCGCTGACCCGCACCTGGGTCGCCTCACCTACGTCCGCATCTACTCCGGCGTGCTGAAGTCCGGCATGCAGGTGCTGAACGCGACGAAGGGCAAGAAGGAGCGGATCGGCAAGATCTACCAGATGCACGCCAACAAGCGTCAGGAGATCGACGAGATCGGCGCCGGCATGATCTGCGCGGTCATGGGTCTGAAGGACACCACCACCGGTGAAACCCTCTGCGAGCCCGGCAGCCCGATCATCCTCGAGTCGATGGAGTTCCCGAACCCCGTCATCGAGCAGGCGATCGAGCCGAAGACCAAGTCGGACCAGGAGAAGCTCGGCATGGCCATCCAGCGCCTCGCCGAGGAGGACCCGACCTTCCGCGTCCACACCGACGAGGAGACGGGCCAGACGATCATCGCCGGCATGGGCGAGCTGCACCTCGAAGTGCTGATCGACCGCATGCGCCGCGAGTTCAAGGTCGAGGCCAACATCGGCAAGCCGCAGGTCGCCTACCGTGAGACCCTGCGCCGCCCGGTGGAGAAGGTGGAGTACACCCACAAGAAGCAGTCGGGTGGCTCGGGCCAGTACGGCAAGGTCATCATCGCGCTGGAGCCGCAGGAGGCCGGCGCGGGCTACGAGTTCGTCAACGGTGTCACCGGTGGCCGCATCCCGCGCGAGTACATCCCGGCCGTGGACCAGGGCATCCAGGAGGCCATGGCCTTCGGCCCGCTGGCCGGCTACCCGGTGGAGGACATCAAGGTGACGCTGCTCGATGGCGCCTACCACGACGTCGACTCCTCCGAACTGGCGTTCAAGATCGCCGGTTCGATGGTCTTCAAGGAGGCCGCCCGCAAGGCCGACCCGGCCCTGCTCGAGCCGCTGATGGCCGTCGAGGTCACCACCCCCGACGACTACCTGGGCACCGTGATCGGCGACATCAACTCCCGCCGTGGCCACGTCCAGGGCATGGAGGAGGCGCACGGCAACCAGATCGTCCGCGCCCTCGTCCCGCTGTCGGAGATGTTCGGCTACGTCGGCGACCTGCGATCCAAGACCTCCGGTCAGGCGTCCTACTCCATGGAGTTCCACTCCTACGGTGAGGTGCCGAAGTCGGTGGCCGAGGAGATCATCGAGAAGGGTCGCGGCGGCGGGAACGAGTGACGCCCGTCCCCTGTGACATCCGCGGGCCCCGCAACCCTACGGTTGCGGGGCCCGCGGCGTCCGTGCCGCCCCGGACGCCGGGGGCGGGGGCGGTTGTCCCGGCGAGGCCCGAGTTTGACGATGGGCCCGACAACGATAGGATTGGCAAGGTTGTCGCGTGGGCTCCCTGCCCGGGCGGCGCACCCCAGAACTTGCCTCGCAACCTGCGAGGCGAAAAGCACGCCCCGCGAACGCGTGGCGGAAGATCCCAGGAGGAGCCCAAGTGGCAAAGGCCAAGTTTGAGCGGACCAAGCCGCACTGCAACATCGGCACCATCGGGCACGTCGACCACGGCAAGACCACGCTCACGGCGGCGATTACGAAGGTGCTCCACGACGCTTACCCGGACCTGAACGCTGTGTCGGCCTTCGACCAGATCGACAAGGCTCCCGAGGAGCGCCAGCGCGGCATCACGATCTCGATCTCGCACGTCGAGTACCAGACCGAGAAGCGCCACTACGCGCACGTCGACTGCCCCGGTCACGCTGACTACGTCAAGAACATGATCACCGGCGCGGCCCAGATGGACGGTGCGATCCTCGTGGTCGCCGCCACCGACGGCCCCATGGCGCAGACCCGCGAGCACATCCTGCTCGCCCGCCAGGTCGGCGTGCCGGCGATCGTCGTCGCCCTGAACAAGTGCGACATGGTCGACGACGAGGAGCTCATCGAGCTCGTCGAGATGGAGCTGCGCGAGCTGCTCTCGGCCCAGGAGTTCGACGGTGACAACCTGCCGATCGTCCACGTCGCCGCTTTCCCGGCGCTGAACGGCGACGAGAAGTGGGGCAAGTCGATCCTCGAGCTCATGGACGCGGTGGACGAGTACATCCCGCAGCCCGAGCGCGACACCGAAAAGCCGTTCCTGATGCCCGTTGAGGACGTCTTCACGATCACCGGTCGTGGCACCGTCATCACCGGCCGTATCGAGCGCGGCATCGTCCGCACCGGCGAGACGGTCGAGATCATCGGCATCCGCGAGGCCAAGCAGAGCTCGACCGTCACCGGTGTCGAGATGTTCCGCAAGATCCTCGACGAGGGTCGCGCGGGCGAGAACGTCGGCCTGCTGCTCCGCGGCACCAAGAAGGACGATGTCGAGCGCGGCATGGTCGTCTGCAAGCCGGGTTCGGTCACGCCGCACACCGACTTTGAGGCCCAGGTCTACATCCTGAACAAGGAGGAGGGTGGCCGTCACAAGCCGTTCTTCTCCAACTACAGCCCGCAGTTCTACTTCCGTACCACGGACGTGACCGGCGTTGTCCAGCTGCCCGAGGGCACCGAGATGGTCATGCCCGGCGACAACACCGCCATGACCGTGCACCTCAACAAGCCGATCGCCATGGAGGAGGCCCTCAAGTTCGCGATCCGCGAGGGTGGCCGCACCGTTGGCGCCGGCAATGTGACCAAGATCATCAAGTGACGATCTGACCCACGCCTCGACGGGCCCGCATCCTCGACGGATGCGGGCCCTTCGACTTTCACTACCTGGGGTGTCATCACCTCGCAGCTGGCTGACGAGCGCATCACCTGTTCCTGCGCGCCTCGCTGTTCGCCATCGGCATCGGCCTCACGCTCATCATCCTGGGCTGGGCCCTCAACAAGGTCGGTGGCCCCGGCGCCGTCCGCGCCGACGGCGCCGGGGCCGCTCGCGCCTGAGTGTCGCGCGACCCTAATCGCACCGGGCACCGGGATCACCCGGTGCCCCTTCGGCGTCCTTTGGCAGCCATTAGGGTGACGGAGTGACGATCCACTCCGCGCACCCGTTCGAGACACCAGCGGAACAGCGGGACGCCGCGCGCCGCCTGCGGGGCCGGCTCTCGGCCAGCGTAACGCTGTGGCTGGCCGGGACAGGGGCGAGACGCGTCGGCCTCACGGTCACCTCGCTGCTCGTGGCGCTGGGGGAGGACGCCCGGGTGGTCGGGCTCATCGACCCCGACTCCGACCTCGCGGACGCCCTGGAGGACCGCTTCACCGTCGTGCTCTTGCAGGAGGGCGACCGCGGTCTGGCCGAAGCGTTCGCCGGCTTGGCCCCCGCGCCCGGCGGGCTGTTCAGGGCGGGCTTCGACGACACGGACTGGGGGCCGGTGCTTCCCGGCCGCTCGTGGGCGGGCGTCCGCCTGGAGTCGACCCGCGAGCTCGGGTGGTCGCGGGAGGTCGTGGGCGTGATCGAGCACGTCCACCTCGTCGAGGGGACGCCCCTGGTGCGCGAACGCGGTCGGTACCGGGCTGCCGGGTCCTAGTCCCACTCCTCGGGCACCCGCGTTCGTGGCCAGAGTCAGTTCGTGGCCGTCCACGCTGTCGGTGCGGCGCCGGGGCGGGGCGATGCCGGCGTTGAGCACGAGGATGTCCACCGGTGCCCCGCCCCAGCGCTCGGCCAGGGCGTCCACCGAGGACCGCGAGGACGTGTCGAGCACCTCGGGGCGGGCGCCCACGTCGGCGGCGGCGTCCGCGGCCCGTGCCTGCGTCCGCGATGTCACGACCACCGACGCCCCGGCCGCGGCCAGAGCGCGGGCAGCCTCGAGACCGATGCCGCTGGAGCCACCGGTCACCAGCGCGGAGCGCCCGGAGAGGTCGGGGAGGGGGAACGGCGCGAGTCGGGAGGTCACGGGCAAAACGATAGTCTGGGCGGCACCATGACTGATGCCGAACTCCTGCCAGCCCGCCTGCGCGTGGCGCCGTCCCCGACCGGTGACCCACACGTCGGGACGGCCTACATGTCGCTGTTCAACCTCGCCTGGGCGCGCCGCACGAAGGGCGAGTTCGTGCTCCGCATCGAGGACACCGACCGCGCCCGCTATGTGGCCGACTCCGAGCAGCAGATCTTCGAGACGCTGCGGTGGCTCGACCTCGTCTGGGACGAGGGGCCCGACGTCGGCGGCCCCAGCGCCCCGTACCGCCAGTCGGAGCGCCTGGAGACCTACCAGCCGTTCGTCGATGAGCTCATCGGGTCCGGCCACGCCTACCACTGCTGGTGCAGCCCCGAGCGCCTGGCCGAGATGCGCGCCCAGCAGCAGGCGTCCAAGCAGGCCAACACCGGCTACGACCGGCTCTGCCACGGGAAGACACGCGAGGAGCGGGCCGCGCTGCCCGGGTTCAGCGAGACGCCGGTGGTGCGCATGTTCATCCCCGACGACGTCGACACCACCTTCACCGACCTCATCCGGGGCGAGGTGGCTGCGCCGGTGCCCGACGACCAGGTGATCCTGAAGACGGACGGGTTCCCCACCTATCACCTGGCCGTCGTGGTCGACGACCACCTGATGGGCATCACCCACGTCGTCCGCGGTGAGGAGTGGATCAGCTCCACCCCCAAGCACGTGCTGCTCTACCGCTGGCTGGGCTGGGACGTGCCCGCGTTCGCGCACATGCCGCTGCTGCGCAACACCGACAAGTCGAAGATCTCCAAGCGCAAGAACCCGGCGGCCCGGCTGCTGTGGTTCCGCGAGCAGGGCTACCTGCCCGAGGCGCTGGTGAACTTCCTGCAGCTGCTCGGTTACGCCGGCGACGACGAGGGCGAGGTTCAGTCGTTCGATGACTTCGTCGCCCAGTTCGACTGGGCCAAGGTCAACACCGTCGGCCCGGTCTTCGACCTGGACAAGCTCAACTGGCTCAACGGCCACTACATCCGCTCCCTGGCCCCGGCCGAGCTCGCCAAGCGCATCGTCGAGCACCTGCGGTTCACCGGTGTCGAGGTGCCCGAGGCCCACGTCGAGACCCTGCGCGCCGCGACCCCGCTCATCCAGGAGCGGCTCGTGCTGCTGTCGGAGGCGCTGGAGAAGGTGCAGTTCCTGCTCACCCCGGACGCCGAGCTGGCCTTCGACGCCTACTCGGTCGCGAAGCTGCCCGAGAACGCGGACGAGATCCTCGACGCGTCGCTGTCGGCCCTCGAGGCCGCCCCCGCGTGGGACGCCGACACGATCCAGGCCGTCCTCCGGCAGCGCCTGGTCGACGAGCTGGGCATGAAGCCGAAGTTCGCGTTCGGGCCCGCTCGGGTGGGCGTGACCGGCTCCCGCGTCTCGCCGCCGCTGTTCGAATCGATGGAGATCTTGGGCCGCGACTCGTCGCTGGCGCGGCTCCGCGCCCTGCGCGCCCAGCTGTGAGCGGCACGGTCGTCGTCTTCGGCGGCCGCTCCGAGATTGGGGTGGCCATCGCGGAACGGCTCGCGCCCACCGCGTCCGTGGTCGTGCTGGCCGTCCGGCCGGGGTCGGACGCCGGCGCCGCGGCCGAGCGTGTGGCCGCGAGGGGTGCCTGCGTCGAGGTCGTCGGCTTCGACGCGGACGACACGGCCCGCCATCGTGCGGTCGTCGCCGAGATCGAGGAGCGCTTCGGGGCCATCGACACCGCCGTCCTGGCGTTCGGCATCCTGGGCGACCAGGAGCGCGCCGAACGCGACGAGGGCGAGGTCGTCCGCATCCTGCACACCGACTTCGTGGCGCAGGCGTCCCTGCTGACGGTGCTCGCCGACATGATGCGAGGGCGGGGCAGCGGCCGCATCGTGGCGTTCAGCTCGGTCGCCGGCGTCCGGGTGCGGCGCGCCAACTACGTGTACGGCTCGGCGAAGGCCGGCCTGGACGGGTTCGCGTCCGGCCTGGCCGACGCGCTGCACGGCAGCGGCGTGGACCTGGTCATCGCGCGGCCCGGGTTCGTGGTCGGGCGCATGACGGAGGGCATGGAGCCGGCCCCGTTCAGCTCCACACCCGACGAGGTCGCCGACGCGGTCGTCCAGCGCCTCGGCAAGCCCGGGGCGTCGGTGCTGTGGATCCCATGGCAGCTGCGGGCAATGTTCTCCGTGGCGCCGTTCGTGCCGCGCCCGGTGTGGCGGCGGATGCCGCGCTGACACCGCCCTGAGCTCCTCGGCGCGCTCCTTCAAACGGAGTAGGGTCGGGGGCAATGAACCGGCCGATGAAGGACAACGCCACCGCGTGCTCCACCCAGTGGGACGCGCTGCCCGCGTGGGGGACCGCAACACAGACGCGTTTCTGGGTCGCCGTCGAGCAGTCGGGCCCGTGGGGGCGTGACGCGCTCACCGAGTCGCACCTGGACCCCGACCTGGGCGCCCGCCTCGGCGCCGCGGCGTCCGAGGCCGGCGGGCGCGTGCTGCTGATCCGCGCCCCCGGCCGCCACGCGGACGCCTCGTTCCAGTCCCGCCGCGTGTTCGTGGCCGGCGGCCTGGCCGGACGCCCGTGGCTGCTGACCGGCGTGGCCCTCGACCCCGCCGCCCTGGCCGACCTGCCGTGGGGCGACCTGGCCGCGGGCGGCCCGGACGCCGTCCTGGCGGCTTGCGGCTGGCTCAAGCCCTCGCACGCCCCGGTGCTGCTGGTCTGTGCCAACTCCAGGCGGGACGTGTGCTGCGCGCTCAAGGGACGCCCCGTCGCCCTGGCGCTGGCCGCGGAGCGCCCAGGCCAGGTCTGGGAGTGCTCGCACACCGGCGGCCACCGCTTCGCCCCGACCGGCATCGTCCTGCCGCTCGGCCAGATGCTCGCCCGCTTGGACGCCGACCTGGCCACCCACGTGCTGGACGCCGCGGCGTCCGGTGCCTTCGCCGTCGGGACGCTGTCGGAGCGCCATGACCGTGGCGTAAGCCACCTGCCGCCCGCGCACCAGGCCGCGGTGAGTTGGGTGCGCGCGCACGAGGGAGAGACCGACCCGGCCGTCCTCACCGTGCTCGGGGGCGCCGACGCCCTCACCGTCCAGCACGTCGACGGGCGCACGTGGGACCTCGCGGCCACCCGGCAGGAAGGCGCCGCCCTGCCCGAGTCGTGCGGCAAGGCGGCCAAGCCCGCGGTGACCTGGACGGTCACACCGACGGGCGTAACCGGCTGAGCCCGAGCCCGTCAACGAGCCCGGGGGCCTACCGCTGCCAGCCCGACGCGGACAGGTCGCGGGCGAAGGCGTCCAGGATCTCCTGACTGGCCTCCAGCGCCGACAGCTCGCCGAGGCCGACCCGGCGCTCCAAGTCCTTGCGGATCTCGCGCACGTGCGGGCTGCGCAGCAGCGCGGTGGCGAGCTCGTCGCGCACCAGCGACCACATCCAGTCCTGCTGCTGCTCCGCGCGGCGGGCGTCCAGGTCGCCAGCCTCGGCCAGGCGGGCCCGGTGGGCCAGCACGGCGTCCCACACCTCGTCCAGGCCGTCGCCGGTGTAGGACGAGGAGGTGAGCACGGGCGTCCGGTGTTCGCCCTCGGGCTTGATCAGCCGCATGGCGATCTTGAGCTCGCGGGCGGCCACGCGGGCCTCGGTCAGCCCGTCACCGTCGGCCTTGTTGACCGTGATCACGTCGGCGATCTCGAGGATGCCGCGCTTGATGCCCTGCAACTGGTCGCCGGTCCGGGCGATCATCAGCAGCAGGAAGGTGTCCACCATGCCGGCCACGGCGACCTCGGACTGCCCGACGCCGACGGTCTCCACGACGATCGTGTCGAAGCCTGCGGCCTCCATGATCAGCATGCCCTCGCGGGTGGCCCGGGCGACGCCGCCCAAGTGGTTTCCGGAGGGGGAGGGCCGGATGAACGCGGCGTCGCTGACAGCGAGGTCGGCCATCCGCGTCCGGTCGCCGAGCACCGAACCGCCCGAGCGCGAGGAGGAAGGGTCGACGGCCAGCACGGCCACGCGGTGACCGCGCTCGATGAGGCGCGTGCCCATCGCGTTGATGAACGTCGACTTGCCAGCGCCCGGCACGCCGGAGATGCCGACGCGCACGGCGTTTCCGGTGTGGGGTCGCAACAGGGTCAGGAGCTCACGTGCTCGGGCGCGGTGGTCGGGCCGGTTCGACTCGACCAGCGTCAGCGCGCGGGCCACATGAGCACGAGACCCGGCGACCACCTGTTCTGCCAGGTTCGCCGGGTCCAGTGCTTGCCGCATTACTCGGAGGCCTCCAGACGCTTGATGAGGATCTCGAGCAACTCCTGGGCCGACTCCGGGATCTTCGTTCCCGGCGGGTAGATCGCGTCCGCGCCGTGGTCGCGGAGCTCCGCGAAGTCCTGGCTGGGGATCACGCCGCCGACGATGACCATCAGGTCGTCACGCCCGAGCTTGTTCAGTTCCTCACGCAGGGCCGGAACGAGGGTGAGGTGGCCGGCCGCCAGCGAGCTCACGCCCACCACGTGCACGTCCGCCTCGACCGCCTGGCGGGCGACCTCCTCCGGCGTCTGGAACAGCGGGCCCACGTCCACGTCGAAGCCGAGGTCGGCGTACGCGGTCGAGATCACCTTCTGGCCGCGGTCGTGGCCGTCCTGGCCCATCTTGGCCACCAGGATGCGCGGACGGCGCCCCTCGAGCTCCTCGAACTTCTCCACCAGGGCCCTGGTGGCCTCGGTGGCCTCCGTCGCGCCCGACTCCTTGTTGTACACGCCACTGATCGTACGGATCTGGGCGGTGTAGCGCCCGAACTCGGACTCCAGGGCGTCGGAAATCTCGCCGAGGGAAGCCATGGCGCGCGCGGCGTCGATGGCCAGCTTCAGCAGGTTCCGCTCGGGATCGGTCGGGTCCTGGTTCGCCGCGGCCCACCGCAGCTTGCGCAGCGCATCCTGCGTGGCGTCCTCGTCGCGGATCTCGCGCAGCTTCGCCAGCTTGGCGATCTGCTCGGCACGCACCTGGGCGTTGTCGACCTTGAGGACCTCGATACCCTCCTCCTCATCGAGCGTGTACTTGTTGACGCCGATGACGGGCTGGCGGCCGGAGTCGATGCGGGCCTGGGTGCGGGCGGCGGCCTCCTCGATGCGCATCTTCGGGATGCCGGCCTCGATGGCCTTGGCCATGCCGCCGGCCTGCTCGACCTCCTCGATGAGCGCCCACGCCTTGGCGGCCAGGTCGGCCGTCAGGCGCTCGACGTACGCCGAGCCGCCCCACGGGTCGATCGGACGCACGGTGCCCGACTCCTGCTGGATGAACAGCTGGGTGTTGCGGGCGATGCGGGCGGAGAAGTCGGTCGGCAGGGCGATGGCCTCGTCCAGCGCGTTCGTGTGCAGCGACTGCGTGTGGCCCTGCGTGGACGCCATGGCCTCCAGGCACGTGCGGGTCACGTTGTTGAACACGTCCTGCGCGGTCAGCGACCAACCCGAAGTCTGGCTGTGCGTGCGCAGGGACATCGACTTGGCGTTCTTGGCGCCGGTGTCCTTCACCAGGCGCGCCCAGAGCATGCGCGCGGCACGCATCTTGGCGATCTCGGTGAAGAAGTTCATGCCGATTGCCCAGAAGAAGCTCAGGCGCGGCGCGAACTTGTCGACGTCCAGGCCGACGGCCTGGCCGGCGCGGATGTACTCCACGCCGTCGGCCAGCGTGTAAGCCATCTCGATGTCGGCGGTCGCCCCGGCCTCCTGCATGTGGTAGCCGGAGATCGAGATCGAGTTGAACTTCGGCATGTTCGCGCTGGTGAACGCGAAGATGTCGGAGATGATCCGCATCGAGGGCTCGGGCGGGTAGATGTAGGTGTTGCGGACCATGAACTCCTTCAGGATGTCGTTCTGAATGGTTCCGGCCAGCTGGTCGGGCGAGACGCCCTGCTCCTCGGCGGCGACGACATAGAACGCCAGGATCGGCAGCACTGCGCCGTTCATGGTCATCGACACCGACATCTGGTCCAGCGGGATGCCCTCGAACAGCTGGCGCATGTCGAGGATGGAGTCCACGGCCACGCCGGCCATGCCGACGTCGCCGGCCACGCGCGGGTGGTCGGAGTCGTAGCCGCGGTGGGTGGCGAGGTCGAACGCGATCGAGAGGCCCTTCTGGCCGGCGGCCAGGTTGCGGCGGTAGAAGGCGTTGGACTCGGCGGCGGTCGAGAAGCCGGCGTACTGGCGGATCGTCCAGGGCCGGTTCACGTACATCGTCGAGTACGGGCCACGCAGGAACGGCGGCAGGCCCGGCCGGGTGTCGAGGAAGTCCAGGCCCTCCAAGTCGGCCTCACCGAGCAGCGGCTTGACCGCGATCTGCTCGGGGGTTTCCCACGAGGCGGCGGACGCCCCGGCCGCGGCCAGCGCGTCGGCGTACGCCTGGGCGGCGTCCTCGGACGGTCGGCCGTCGCCGAGCTCGACGGAATCGAAGCGGGGGATCATCGGGCCACTCCCAGGGTGTCGAAGACGGAATCGAGGAACTTCACGACGTCCATGCCGAGGGCGATGGTGCCGTCGAACAGGCCGTCGGGGGCGCTGCCGGCCTCGGCCAGGTTGCCGGCCAGGTAGACCTTCTCCACGCCGGCGCCCTTCAGCGCCTGCGCGACGGGCACGGCCTGATCGGCGTAGACCTTCGAGGAGCTCGCGAGCACGGCCACCTTCTGACCCTGCTCGGCCGCCTTCGCGGCGATCTCCTCAGGGCTGCCGCCGTGGCTCTGCGTGGCGTTGATGCCGCCGACCAGGAGCACGTTCGAGGCGAAGCCCTGGCGGGCCCCGAAGTCGCGCTGGGCGCCCAGGCAGGCGAGCAGCACGTCGGGGGCCGAGCCGGTGGCGTCCTCGTGGGCCCACGCGCGGTCGCGCAGGGTCTCGAACACCTCGGCGTCGCGGATCTGCTTCAGGCCGCCGTAGGCGGGCGCCTCGGGGCGGGGCTTGGCCTCGTAGCGCTTCTCGCCGGCCAGCGGGAACATGCTCACGCCGGTCAGCTCGATGGAGCGGTTGGCCAGCTTGGTCGCACGCTCGGCGTTCACGGCGTCGATGCGGCGGGCGACGTCACCGGACGCCAGCGCCGCGGCCATGCCGCCGTCCGCCTCGACCTGCTGGACCAACGCCCAGGCGGCCCTGGCCAGCTGGTCGGTCAGCGACTCGACGTACCAGGAGCCGCCGGCCGGGTCCTGCACGCGGCCCACGTGGCTCTCCTCGGCGGCGATCACCTGCGTGTTCCGGGCGATGCGTCGGCTGAAGGCGCTGGGCAGGCCCGCGGCGTGGTCGAACGGGAGCGCCGTGATGGCGTCCGCCCCGCCGGCCGCGGCGGCGAAGGTGGCGATGGTGACGCGCAGCATGTTCACGTGCGGGTCGACCTTGGCCATCATCCGGGGGCTGGTGACCGCGTGGATGCGCGCACCGCGCGCCGCCTCGGGGACGCCGCATTCCTCGGTGACGCGAGCCCACAGGCGGCGCAGCGCGCGGAGCTTGGCGATCGTGGCGAACTGGTCGGCCGTGGCCGCGACGCGGAACTCGAGCTGCCCGACGGCGTCGGTGGCCGGGACCCCGGCCTCGTCGAGGGACCGAAGGTAGGCGATGCCGGTGGCGATCGCGAACGCGAGTTCCTGGACGTCGGAGGCGCCGGCCTTGTGGTACGGCAGCGTCTCGACGGTCAGGGCGGTCACGCCCGGCATCCCGGCGACCTCGTCGACCCAGCGCTTGAGGGCGCCCAGGTCGGGCTCGGTGCCGTTGAGGGCGGCGAAGGCGAGCGGGTCGATGCCCAGGTTGCCCTTGGCGGCGTTCAGGTCGCCGCCGGCGCCCTTGAGGACCGCGAGGAGCGCCGCGGCGGCCGCGTCCTGGTCGGTGCGGGAGAAGACGCGCGCCGCGGCGAGGTCGAGCATGACGTCGGCCAGAGTGGTGGCGAGGGAGTCGGCGGGGATGGCGTCCGGGTCGATGCGCAGCCAGACCGAGGTGGCGCCTCGCTCGAGGTCGTCGAGGATCGCCTGGCGGGTGAGGGCCACGTCCGGGTCCTCGTGCAGCTGGCGGACGCCCCACGCCACGGCCTCGCCGGTGCGCACGACCGAGCCGCGCGTGAACGGCATGGCGCCCGGGTAACCCAGCGGGGCGTCGGCGTCGGAGCTGGTGTACAGGGGGGCGACGTCGATGCCGTCCAGGGTGGTCGAGGTCAGGCGCTTCAGCCCCTGCTCGATGGTGAGTTCCTTGCCTTCCGGACGCCCGCGGTTGAGGACCTTCAGGACCTCGGCCTCCCAGGCGGCGTCGGTGGCTGGGGCGAAGCCGCCAGCCAAGGTGAGCTGTTCGGAGTCAGCCGACATGCGGACCTACCTCTACGTGTCGTGTCCGCCGACACCCCGGTCGGGTGCCGGACGCAACCCACCCTAATCCCTGTGGGGCTGCTCGCGCCCGTTGCGCTGCACTCCCGGGGCGGCCGTCAGAGCACCCGAGCGGACAGCACCCCGTCGATGGCCGCCAGGCGTTGCACGAGGGCGTCGGTCACCTCGCCGTTCACGTCCACCAGCGTGTACGCGAGCTCGCCGCGGGAGGTGTTCAGCAGGTCGGCGATGTTGAGGCCGGCCTCGCCGACGATCGTGGAGATCCGGGCGACCATGTTGGGCACGTTGGCGTTCGCCAGGGCGAGGCGACGGACGCCCGCGGCCCGCGCCAGCTGCGCGTTGGGAAAGTTGACGGCGTTCCGGATCGTGCCGTCGGTGAGGTACTCGCGCAGCTGGTCGACCGCCATCAGGGCGCTGTTCTCCTCCGCCTCACGCGTGGAGGCGCCGAGGTGAGGGAGCGTGACCACGCGGGGCCGCTTGTTGAGCAGCGGGGTGGGGAAGTCGCAGACATAGCCGCGCAGCTGGCCGCTGTCCAGGGCCTCGATCAGGGCCGGCTCGTCCACGATGGGGCCGCGGGCGAAGTTGATCAGCACCGCCGAGTTCTTCATCGATCGGAACTGGGTGTCCCCGATCAGGCCGCGCGTTCCGTCGACCAGGGGGATGTGCAGGGTGATGATGTCGGAGCGGCGCAGTAGCTGATCCAGGGAGATGACGCGCTCGACGTTGCTGGCAAGGCGCCACGCGTGCTCGACAGTGATGGCGGGGTCGTAGCCCAACACCTTCATGCCCAGCGAGATCGCCACGTTGGCCACCTCGACGCCGATCGCGCCCAGGCCGATCACGCCGAGGGTGCGGCCGGGCAGCTCGAAGCCCACGTAGTTCTTCTTGCCGGCCTCGACCAGCTTCTCCATCGTCTCGTGGTCACCCTCGAGGCGGTGGGCGAAGGCCGCGGCGTCCACGATGTTGCGGGCGGCCAGGAAGATGCCGGCCACGACCAGTTCCTTCACGGCGTTCGCGTTGGAGCCGGGCGTGTTGAACACCGGGATGCCGCGTTTGGACATCTCCGCGACCGGGATGTTGTTGGTGCCGGCCCCGGCGCGGGCCACCGCCATCAAGGACGCCGGGATGGGCTGGCCGTGCAGGCTCGCCGAGCGGACGAGGATGGCGTGCGGGTTGACCACGTCGGGCCCGACGTCGAAGGTGGTGGCGGACAACCGCGACAGGCCGGCCTGGCTGATCGCGTTCAGCGTGCGGATGCGAAAGGTCATGGTTCTCCTGCGATCGCGGCGGCGACGGCTCAGCCGTGCGTGCGCTCGAACCCCTTCATGAAGTCGACCAGCGCCTGGACGCCGTCCAGCGGCATCGCGTTGTAGAGGGAGGCGCGCATGCCGCCCACCGAGCGGTGGCCGGCCAGGTTGGTCAGACCGGCCTCCTCGGCCTCGGACACGAACTGCTTGTCGAGTTCCGGGTCGGCCAGCAGGAAGGGCACGTTCATCCACGAACGGTACGCCGGGGTCACGGGGTTGGAGTAGAAGGGGGAGGCGTCGATGAAGCCGTAGAGCAGTTCGGCCTTCTCCCGGTTGCGGGCGGCCATGCCCTCCAGCCCGCCGCTGGCCTTGACCCAGTCCAGCGTCAGGCCCAGCAGGTACAGGCCGAAGGTCGGCGGGGTGTTGATCATCGAGTCCGCCTCGGCCTGGACGGTCCAGTCCCACACGGTCGGGGTCTCGGTGCGGGGGCGTCCGAGCAGGTCGCGGCGCACCACGACGACCACGAGGCCAGAGGGGCCCATGTTCTTCTGGGCGCCCGCGTAGATGACGCCGTGGGCATCCACGTCGACAGGGCGGGAGAGGATGGACGAGCTCATGTCGGCCACGACGGGCGCGTCGGCGGCGGGCACGTGGTCGAACTCGAGACCGCGGATGGTCTCGTTCGGGGTGTAGTGCAGGTACGCCGCGCCGGCGGGCACCTCGTAGGACCCCGGTGCCGGGAGGGTGGTGAAGTTGCTGGCGGCGGTGTCGGCGACCACGGCGACGTCGGCGTACTTCTTCGCTTCGGCGATGGCCTTCTTCGACCAGTCGCCCGTGTTGAGGAACGCGATGGTGTCGCCGGCGGCCGACAGGTTCAGCGGCGTGGCGGCGAACATGCCCAGTGCGCCGCCCTGCAGGAAGAGGCACGCGTACTCGTCGCTGATGCCCATGACCTCGCGCAGGGACGCCTCGGTCTGCGACGCGCAGGCGACGAACGCCTTGCTGCGGTGCGACACCTCCATGACCGACATCCCGGAACTACCCCAGTCAAGCAGCTCCGACTGGGCCCGGGTGAGGACGTCGGTGGGGAGCATCGCCGGGCCGGCGGAGAAGTTGTGCACGCGCATGACGGCATTCTTCCCTGCCGGACGCCGCGCGCCGGGGGCGTCCCGGGGGGCGGTCCCTTCGGCCGCGGTGTGCTGTCCCTTGGCCCCGGGGTGCTGCCCCTTCGGCCCCGGGGCGCTGCCCCTTCGGCCCCGGGTGCACTTCGAGCTCACAGAACCATCGCCACAGCGGGCGGATCGCCGCCTCGAAGTGCACACCGGGGTGGGGTGGGGCGGTGATTTGCCGCACCCGGGGCGTCCGTCGTAGAATCGACGGGTTGCTTTGACGCCGGTGGCGGCAAGGCGCCCTGTTCGAGTGCTCTCGACGGGGTGCTCCGCCGGTCAAGCCAACCCGAGCAAGTCTGGCGGTCTGCGCCGGGCCCGACCACGTCCCAGGTTTCTGAGATTTGTGCGGCCCTGAGAGGTGCGACACGCCCGACCGCGGGGGTCGAAGTGACAAGGGGTTTCTCACCCGAGAAGCCCAACGCGAGGCAGGGGAGTGATGCCCCCGGCCACGACCAACGAAGGAAACCCATGGCGGGACAGAAGATCCGGATCCGACTCCGGGCCTATGACCACGAGGTCATCGACACGTCGGCGAAGAAGATCGTCGACACGGTCACCCGTACCGGCGCTCAGGTCGCCGGCCCGGTGCCCCTCCCGACCGAGAAGAACGTGTACTGCGTCATCCGGTCGCCCCACAAGTACAAGGACAGCCGCGAGCACTTCGAGATGCGCACCCACAAGCGGCTCATCGACATCCTCGATCCCACGCCGAAGACGGTTGACTCGCTGATGCGTCTCGACCTTCCGGCCGGTGTGGACATCGAGATCAAGCTTCCGTGAGGTCCGCTGCCATGAACAACAACCGCACTGTCAAGGGCATCCTGGGCGAGAAGCTCGGCATGACCCAGCTCTGGGACGAGAACAACAAGGTCGTCCCCGTCACCGTCATCCAGGCCGGCCCCTGCGTCGTCACGCAGGTCCGCACCCCGGAGAAGGATGGCTACAACGCCGTCCAGCTCGCGTTCGGCGCCGTCAAGCCCAAGAACGTCAACAAGCCCGAGACCGGCCACTTCGACGCCGCCGGCGTGACCCCGCGCAAGCACGTCGTCGAGCTGCGCACCGCTGATGCCTCCGAGTACACGCTCGGCCAGGAGATCGGCGCCGACGTGTTCGAGGCCGGTCAGGTCATCGACGTCACCGGCGTCTCCAAGGGCAAGGGCACCGCGGGCGTCATGAAGCGCCACGGCTTCCACGGCCTCCGCGCCAGCCACGGTGTGCACCGCAAGCACCGCTCGCCGGGCTCCATCGGCCAGTCCTCGACCCCCTCCCGCGTGTTCCCCGGCATGAAGATGGCCGGCCGCATGGGTGTCGACAAGGTGACCGTCCAGAACCTCACGATCCACTCGGTGGACGCCGAACGCGGCCTCATCCTGGTCAAGGGCTCCGTGCCCGGCCCCAAGGGTGCCCTCGTCGTCGTGCGTACCGCCGCCAAGAAGGGAGCCTGAGCATGGCTGAGTCCCTGAACGTGCCGGTCATCGGCACCGAGAAGAAGGCCGAGCTCCCCGCCGCCCTGTTCGGCGTGGAGACCAACGTCCCGCTGATCCACCAGGTCGTCGTGGCACAGCTCGCGGCCGCCCGCCAGGGCACGCACTCCACCAAGACCCGCGGCGAGGTCCGCGGCGGTGGCGCGAAGCCGTGGCGCCAGAAGGGCACCGGCCGCGCCCGTCAGGGTTCGCGTCGCGCGCCCCAGTGGACCGGTGGTGGCATCGTGCACGGGCCGACCCCCCACGGGTACGCTCAGCGCACGCCGAAGAAGATGGTGGCCGCCGCCCTCCGTGGCGCCCTGTCCGACCGCGCCCGTGACGGCCGCGTCCACGTCATCGACACCCTGGTGTCCGGAGACAAGCCCTCGACGAAGGCCGCCCTCTCGGCGATGGAGTCGGTGGCCGGGCGTCGCGTCCTGGTCGTGCTGCACCGCGACGAGGAGATCGCATGGCTGAGCCTCCGCAACGTGGCCAGCGTGCACGTGATCGCCCCCGACCAGCTCAACGCCTACGACGTGGTCGTGGCCGACGACGTGGTGTTCACCACCGCGGCGCTGGACGCCTTCGTCGCCGGGCCCGCCACGGGCAAGTCCGTGAAGGCCGCCGCCACCTCCTCCGAGGTCGAGGCCGCCGAGGTTGCCGAGGAGACCGAGAAGTGAACGTCCTGAAGATCAAGGACCACCGCGACATCCTGCTCGCGCCCGTGGTCAGCGAGAAGAGCTACAGCCTGCTCGACGAGAACAAGTACACGTTCCTCGTCGACCCCAGCGCCAACAAGACCGAGATCAAGATCGCCGTGGAGAAGGTCTTCGGCGTCAAGGTCACCGCGGTCAACACCATCAACCGCCAGGGCAAGAGCCGCCGCCTGCGCTACGGCACGGGCAAGCGTCCCGACACCAAGCGCGCGATCGTCACGGTCGCCGAGGGCCAGCGGATCGACATCTTCGGCCAGGGCAACTGAGAAGGACTGACTGAACAATGGCTATTCGCAAGTACAAGCCCACGACCCCGGGTCGCCGCGGCTCGTCGGTCTCGGACTTCTCCGAGCTGACCCGCTCGACCCCGGAGAAGTCGCTGACGGTTCCGATCAAGAAGACCGGTGGCCGCAACAACCAAGGCCGCATCACCACCCGCCACATCGGCGGCGGTCACAAGCAGGCCTACCGCATCATCGACTTCAAGCGGTACGACAAGGACGGCGTCCCGGCCAAGGTCGCTCACATCGAGTACGACCCGAACCGCACCGCCCGCATCGCGCTGCTGCACTATGTCGATGGCGCCAAGCGCTACATCATCGCTCCCGAGGGCCTGGCCCAGGGCGCGATGGTCGAGGCGGGCGAGGGTGCTGACATCAAGCCCGGCAACAACCTGCCGCTGCGCAACATCCCCGTGGGCACCACGGTGCACGCGGTGGAGCTCCGCCCCGGTGGCGGCGCCAAGATGGGCCGTTCGGCCGGCGCGGGCATCCAGCTGGTGGCCCGTGAGGGCCGCTTCGCCACGCTGCGCCTCCCCTCGGGCGAGATGCGCATGGTCGACGTCCGCTGCCGCGCGACGGTCGGCGAGGTCGGCAACGCCGAGCAGAGCAACATCAACTGGGGCAAGGCCGGCCGCAACCGCTGGAAGGGCATCCGCCCGACCGTCCGCGGTGTGGTCATGAACCCGATCGACCACCCGCACGGTGGTGGCGAGGGTCGCACGTCCGGTGGCCGTCACCCGGTCAGCCCCTGGGGCAAGCCCGAGGGTCGCACCCGTGACAAGAACAAGGCGAGCAGCAAGCTCATCATCCGTCGCCGCAAGTCCGGCAAGAAGCGCTGACCGGGGAGTAGGAAGAAATGCCACGCAGCCTGAAGAAGGGCCCCTTCATCGACGAGCACCTGGCCAAGAAGGTCGATGTGCAGAACGAGAAGGGCACCAAGAACGTCATCAAGACCTGGTCCCGCCGCTCCATGATCAGCCCCGACATGATCGGGCACACGATCGCGGTGCACGACGGTCGCAAGCATGTCCCGGTGTTCGTCTCCGAGGCCATGGTCGGTCACAAGTTGGGCGAGTTCGCCCCGACGCGTACCTACCGCGGCCACGTGAAGGACGACAAGAAGTCGCGCCGGCGCTGAGTCTGAGAAGAGGAAACCAACACATGAGCAAGAACGAGAGCCGGCCCAGCCGCCGCGCTGCGCTGCTCGGGGACCGTCCGGGCTCGTACGCCATCGCGCGTCACGTCCGGATGTCCCCGACCAAGGTGCGTCGTGTCGTGGACGTTGTCCGCGGCATGGACGTCAACGAGGCCCTGGCCGTCCTGCGGTTCGCCCCGCAGGCCGCGTCCGAGCCCGTCTACAAGGTGGTCGCCTCGGCGGCCGCCAACGCCGAGAACACCGAGAGCCTGCGGCTCGATGACCTGTTCATCTCCCAGGCTTTCGTGGACGAAGGTGTGACCCTGCGTCGCATCCGTCCGCGGGCCAAGGGGTCGGCGAGCCGGATCAACAAGCGCGGTGCGCACATCACCGTCGTCGTCGAGCCCAAGGGCACGAAGGGAGCCTGAGCATGGGACAGAAGATCAACCCCCATGGCTTCCGCCTGGGCATCACCACCGACCACAAGACCCGTTGGTACGCCGACAAGAACTACGCCGAGCTGGTCGCGGAGGACGTCAAGATCCGTGAGTGGCTGACGAAGAACCTCGAGCGTGCTGGCATCAGCAGCATCGAGATCGAGCGCCGCTCCGAGCGGGTCACGATCTTCCTGCAGGCCGCGCGTCCGGGCATCGTCATCGGCCGCAACGGCGCCGAGGCGGAGCGCGTCCGTTCGCAGCTGGAGAAGCTGACCGGCAAGCAGGTGCAGCTGAACATCATCGAGGTCAAGAACCCCGAGATCGATGCGCAGCTCGTTGCCCAGGGCATCGCCGAGCAGCTCAGCGCACGCGTGGCCTTCCGCCGCGCGATGCGCAAGGCGCAGCAGACTGCCATGCGGTCCGGCGCCCAGGGCATCCGGATCCAGTGCTCCGGCCGTCTCGGCGGCGCCGAGATGAGCCGCTCGGAGTTCTACCGCGAGGGTCGCGTCCCGCTGCACACGCTGCGCGCGGACATCGACTACGGCTTCTTTGAGGCCCGCACGACCTTCGGCCGCATCGGTGTCAAGGTCTGGATCTACAAGGGTGACGTCTCCGGTACGCGCGCCGAGCGCGCGGCCCAGAAGGCCGCCCGCGCCGCCGCCGGTGGCGGTCAGCGCCGTCCGGGCCGTGGCCCGCGTCGCGACGACCGTGGCCCCCGTGGCGATCGTCCGGAGCGTGGCGGACGCCGCCGCGCCGAAGCCGCCGCCGAGGCCCCGGCCGAGGCGACGAACACCGAAGGAGCGTGACCATGCTGATTCCGCGTCGCGTCAAGCACCGCAAGCAGCACCACCCCAAGCGTGACGGCATGGCCAAGGGTGGCACCAAGCTCGCGTTCGGCGAGTACGGCATCCAGGCCCTGGAGTCCTCGTACCTGACCAACCGTCAGATCGAGTCGGCCCGTATCGCCATGACCCGCCACATCAAGCGTGGTGGCAAGGTGTGGATCAACGTCTACCCCGACCGCCCCATGACCAAGCACCCCGCCGAGTCCCGCATGGGTTCCGGCAAGGGTTCGCCGGAGTGGTGGATCGCCAACATCAAGCCGGGGCGTGTGCTCTTCGAGCTCTCCGGCGTTCCGGAGGACGTGGCCCGCGAGGCCATGCGTCTGGCCATCCACAAGCTGCCGTTCAAGGCACGCTTCATCAAGCGGGAAGCAGGTGAGATCTGATGGCGAAGGCACTTGTCGCCGCAGACCTGCGCGGCCAGAGCCGCGAGGAGCTCAACAAGTTGGTCCTGGAGCTGAAGGAGGAGCTGTTCACGCTCCGCTTCCAGGGCGCGACCGGCCAGCTCGAGTCGCACGGACGCCTCCGCGAGGTCCGCAAGGACATCGCCCGCGTCTACACCGTGCTCCAGGAGCGCAACCTGGGCATCGTCCCCGACCCGGACCTCGAGAAGTAAGGCACGCCATTCATGAGTGAGACTGTTGAGCGCAACGCCCGCAAGGTGCGTGAGGGCATCGTGGTCAGCGACAAGATGGACAAGACCATCACCGTCGCGATCGAGCAGCGTGTCAAGCACGCCCTGTACGGGAAGGTCATGACCCGCACGCTGAAGCTGAAGGCACACGACGAGGAGAACTCCGCCGGCATGGGCGACCGGGTCCGGGTCATGGAGACCCGTCCGCTGTCGGCAACCAAGCGGTGGCGCCTCCTCGAAATTGTGGAGAAGGCCAAGTAATCCCGTACCATGGGTGAGGTTTGGCTTCGGCCAGATCCACCCGACTGAGGGAGAGGGGGCCCTGTGCCCCCTCTCCTGAGCCCGTTCGGAGCCGACGACGAGCTGACCCCGGCTTGGAAACCCGACCAGCGAAGACCGCCGGCAGGCCACGTGCGCGTGGCATCCGACACCGTCCGCCAGGCCCCGCAGGGGGAACCGGCGAACAACAGGAGAAGTAAATGATCCAGCAGGAATCGCGACTGAAGGTCGCCGACAACACGGGGGCGAAGGAGATCCTCTGCATCCGTGTCCTCGGTGGCTCGCGCCGTCGCTACGCCGGCCTGGGCGACAAGATCGTCGCCACGGTCAAGGACGCCATCCCCGGTGGCAACGTGAAGAAGGGTGACGTCGTCAAGGCCGTCATCGTCCGCACCACCAAGGAGACCCGTCGCCCCGACGGCTCCTACATCAAGTTCGACGAGAACGCCGCCGTCATCCTCAAGAACGACGGCGAGCCCCGTGGAACCCGCATCTTCGGCCCGGTCGGCCGCGAACTGCGCGACAAGCGCTACATGCGCATCATCTCGCTGGCGCCGGAGGTGATCTGACCATGGCGAACACGCTCCACGTGAAGAAGGGTGACACCGTCAAGGTGATCGCCGGCAACGACAAGGGCACCGTCGGCGAGATCATCGCCGTGTTCCCGCGCGAGCACCGCGTCATCGTCGAGGGCGTCAACCTCGTCAAGAAGCACACGCCGGCGAACCCGCAGGCGGGACGCAACAGTGGCGGCATCATCGAGACCGAGGCCCCGATCCACGTCTCGAACGTGGCGCTGGTCGTGTCCGGCAAGGGCAAGAACGCCAAGACCACGCGCGTCGGCTACAAGCGCGTCGAGGTGACCAAGCGTCGCCCCGACGGCACCGAGTACACCGCGGAGCGTTCGGTCCGCATCGCCCGCGCCACCGGAGAGGAGATCTGAGATGGCCGAGACCGCTGTCAAGGAACTGCCCCGCCTCAAGAAGAAGTACCGCGAGGAGATCAGGGACGCCCTGAACGCCGAGTTCTCCTACGACAACGTCATGCAGATCCCCGGTCTGGTGAAGATCGTGGTGAACATGGGTGTCGGCGAGGCCGCCCGCGACTCCAAGGTGATCGATGGGGCCGTCCGCGACCTCACCGCCATCACCGGCCAGAAGCCGCAGGTCACCAAGGCACGCAAGTCCATCGCGCAGTTCAAGCTGCGTGAGGGCATGCCGATCGGCTGCCACGTCACCCTCCGCGGTGACCGCATGTGGGAGTTCGCCGATCGCCTGCTGACGCTCGCGCTGCCCCGTATCCGCGACTTCCGTGGCCTTTCGGCCCGCCAGTTCGACGGCCAGGGCAACTACACGTTCGGCCTGAACGAGCAGGTCATGTTCCACGAGATCGACCAGGACAAGATCGATCGCGTGCGCGGCATGGACATCACGTTCGTCACCTCGGCCACCAACGACGAGGAGGGTCGCGCGCTGCTCAAGGCGCTGGGCTTCCCGTTCAAGGCACCGGAGAACGATCCCAAGAAGGCCGTGGCCCGTCGTCGCGCCTTCACTGGCTCCAAGAGCCAGATCAAGAAGCAGCTGAGCAGAAGGTGACCCACTGATGGCAAAGACTGGTCTGAAGGTCAAGCAGAGCCGCAAGCCGAAGTTCGAGGTGCGCGCGTACACCCGTTGCAACAAGTGCGGGCGTCCGAAGTCGGTGTACCGCAAGTTCGGCCTGTGCCGCATCTGCCTCCGCGAGATGGCGCACAAGGGCGAGCTGCCCGGTGTCGTCAAGTCCTCCTGGTGACACCACCAACCACGATTCACTAAACGCGGTAGGTCCGTCGGGGGAGAGCCCCCGACGGAAACCACGGCGAGAAAGAGGCCCAACAAGCCATGACAATGACGGATCCGATCGCAGACATGCTCACGCGTCTGCGGAACGCCAACCAGGCGTACCACGATTCGACCTCCATGCCCCACAGCAAGATCAAGGTGGGTATCGCCGAGATCCTGAAGCAGCAGGGCTACATCACCTCCTACGAGGTCGTTGAGCCCGGCGAGGGCGAGGTCGGCAAGACCCTGAAGATCACCCTCAAGTACGGCGACAGCCGCGAGCGTTCCATCGCGGGCCTGCGTCGCATCAGCAAGCCCGGCCTGCGTGTCTACGCCAAGAGCAACGCGCTGCCCAAGGTCCTCGGCGGCCTCGGCATCGCGATCATCTCGACCAGCCAAGGCCTTCTGACCGACAGGGAAGCATCCCTCAAGAGCGTGGGCGGCGAAGTGCTCGCCTACGTGTGGTGACGGGAGGTAGCTGAACATGTCCCGTATTGGAAAGCTCCCCATCGCGATCCCGGCCGGCGTCGAGGTCACCCTCGATGGCCAGGACGTCCAGGTCAAGGGCCCGAAGGGCGCCCTGTCCCTGACCGTCCGTGAGCCGATCACGGTCGCGCGCAACGACGAGGGCCAGATCGAGGTCAGCCGCCCGGACGACGAGCGCGAGTCGCGTTCGCTGCACGGCCTGACCCGCACGCTGGTCAACAACATGGTCATCGGTGTCACCGAGGGCTATGAGAAGAAGCTCGAGATCGTCGGCGTTGGTTACCGCGTGATCTCCAAGGGCCCGCAGCAGCTCGAGTTCCAGCTCGGCTTCAGCCACCCGGTGATCATCGACGCCCCCGAGGGCGTGACCTTCGTGGTCGAGAAGCCGACCGCCTTCTCGGTGCAGGGCATCGACAAGCAGGTCGTCGGCGAGGTCGCGGCGAACATCCGCAAGCTCCGCAAGCCGGAGCCCTACAAGGGCAAGGGCGTTCGCTACTCCGGCGAGCGTGTGCGCCGCAAGGTCGGAAAGGCTGGTAAGTGACGATGAGCACTCCCGTCAAGAACAAGGGAATGGCTGCGCGCGCCAAGTCGCGCCTCCGTCGTCAGGCGCGTGGCCGCAAGAAGATCTTCGGCACCACCGAGCGTCCCCGCCTGGTGGTCACGCGTTCCGCGCGCCACATCGTGGCGCAGGTGATCGACGACACGGTCGGCCACACGCTGGCGTCCGCCTCCACCATGGAGGCCGACGTGCGCGGTGCGTCCGGCGACAAGAGCGAGAAGGCCAAGCAGGTCGGCACGCTCGTGGCCGAGCGGGCGAAGAAGGCGGGCGTCGAGTCTGTCGTGTTCGACCGCGCCGGCAACCAGTACCACGGACGGATCGCCGCGCTGGCTGACGGCGCGCGCGAGGCCGGCCTCGGATTCTGATCGAAGCGGAAAGGAAAACAATGGCGAACGAAAACGCGTCTGCCCGTGGCCGTGGTGGCCAGGGTGGTGGCGAGCGTCGCGGCCGCGACGATCGTCGAGGCGGCCGGGACAACGCCGCCCAGGACAAGAGCCAGTACCTGGAGAAGGTCGTCGCGATCAACCGCGTCGCCAAGGTCGTCCAGGGTGGCCGCCGGTTCAGCTTCACCGCGCTCGTCGTGGTGGGCGACGGTGACGGCACCGTGGGTGTCGGCTACGGCAAGGCCAAGGAGGTGCCCGCGGCGATCGCCAAGGGCGTGGAGGAGGCCAAGAAGGCGTTCTTCCGTGTGCCTCGTATCCAGGGCACCATCCCGCACCCCGTCCAGGGTGAGAAGGCCGCCGGCGTCGTGCTCCTGCGGCCGGCGTCGCCGGGTACCGGCGTGATCGCCGGAGGCTCCGCGCGCGCCGTGCTCGAGTGCGCCGGCATCACCGATGTCCTCGCCAAGTCGCTGGGCAGCGCCAACGCGATCAACGTGGTGCACGCCACGGTCGAGGCTCTTCAACAGCTTGAGGAGCCGGAGCAGGTTGCCAAGCGTCGTGGCCTCCCCGTGGAGGACGTCGCGCCGGCCGCCCTGCTGAGGGCGCGCAAGGAGGGGGCTGCCTGATGGCCACGCTCCGCGTCACCCAGGTGAAGAGCGCGAACAGCGCGAAGAAGAACCAGGCCGAGACCCTTCGGACCCTCGGCCTGCGGAAGATCGGCGACGTCGTGGAGCGGGAGGACCTCCCGCACTACCGCGGCATGGTCAACACCGTGATCCACCTTGTCTCCGTCGAGGAGGTTGACTGACATGGCGCTCAAGGCACACCACCTGCGTCCGGCCCCCGGGGCCAAGACCGACAAGCACCGCGTCGGCCGCGGTGAAGGCGGCAAGGGCGGCAAGACCGCCGGCCGTGGCACGAAGGGCACCGGCGCACGCAAGAACGTGCCGGCGAACTTCGAGGGCGGCCAGATGCCGCTGCACATGCGGCTGCCGAAGCTCCGTGGCTTCCAGAACCCCTTCCGGGTGGAGTACCAGGTCGTGAACATCGCGAAGCTGGTCGAGCTCTTCCCCGAGGGCGGGAAGGTCACCGTCGCCGACCTGGTCTCCAAGGGCGCCGTCCGCAAGGACAAGCTCGTGAAGATCCTCGGCACCGGTGAGACCACGGTGAAGTTCGACATCGACGCCCACGCGTACACCGCGTCGGCCAAGAGCAAGATCGAGGCCGCCGGCGGCACCGCCAACGAACTCTGATCTGACCAACACCCACGAAGGGCGTCCCCGTTCTGGGGGGCGCCCTTCGTGGCGTTCCGGAGCGCGTCCGGGCGGAGCCACGCACGTGCACGGGTTGGGTACGCGACCGCGCCTCCAGAGCAGGTGAACCCATGCACCTGCCTGGGTGCGCCCCCATCCTACGCCGCAGCGGCTACGGTGGCGGCATGTGCGGACGGTTCGCGGCCTCGGCCAGCACCGAGGAGATCATCGAGACCTTCCAGGTCGAGCTCGTGGTCGACGAGCCCGAACCGACGTACAACGCGGCGCCCACCGACCCGGTCCCGGCCGTGGTGGAGCGCCTCGACAAAGCCTCGGGTGCGGCGGTCCGCAAGCTCGTCACGCCACGGTGGGGGCTCGTGCCCTCCTGGTCGAAGGACGCGAAGGGCGCGGCACGCATGATCAACGCCCGGGCCGAGACCGTGGCGTCGAAGCCCGCGTTTGCGAAGGCCATGGCGTCGCGGCGCTGCCTGATCCCCGCCGACGGCTTCTACGAATGGACGCCCACCACCGGCCCGGACGGCAAGCCGGCCAAGCAGCCCTGGTTCATCCGGCCGTCCGGTGGGGGACTGTTCGTGATGGCGGGGCTGTACGAGTTCTGGAAGGGCCCTTCGAGGCTCGCCCCGATCGCACCTCGGGGCGCCGAGGGCACCGACGACGACGTCTGGCTCACCACCTGCACGATCATCACCACCCAGGCCACGGACGCGCTGGGTCACATCCACGACCGGATGCCCATGACCGTCCGCCCCGAGGCGTGGTCCGACTGGCTCGACCCGCTCCAGACGGACGCCCAGGCCGCGCTCGGCCTCCTGCACGCCAGCGAAGGCGCCGAGATCGACACGTACCTGGTCGCGCCCTTGGTGAACAACGTCCGCCACGAGGGGCCGGAGCTGGTGCGCCCGCTGGCGTGACGCGCCGGGGGAGGGCGCTGGGCTGATGCCCCGGTTCGGCCCTCGGGTTGGTAGAGTCTGACCGGTTGGGCCCCTGGCCCGACCTTCTTGTGCTGTCTGCAACTGATTGGACCCGGATGCTCTCCGCCTTCGCCCACGCGCTCAGGACTCCCGACCTGCGTCGGAAGATCCTCTTCACCCTCGGGGTGTTGGCCGTCTTCCGTCTGGGTTCGGTCATCCCCACCCCGAACGTGAACATGCAGAACGTGCAGCAGTGCACGTTCGAGGCGAGCACCGGGTCGGCCGCGGGCCTCTACTCGATGATCAACCTGTTCTCGGGTGGTGCGCTGTTGCAGCTTGCGATCTTCGCGCTGGGGATCATGCCGTACATCACCAGCTCCATCATCTTCCAGCTGCTGGCCGTGGTGATCCCGCGGCTCGAGGCGCTGAAGAAGGAGGGCGGCGCTGGCCAGCAGAAGATCACGCAGTACACCCGCTACCTGACGATCATCTTGGCGATCATGCAGTCCACCGCGTTCGTGACCATGGCGATCAGCGGCCAGCTGTTCCCCGGCTGTGGCCTGCCCCTGGTCTACGACGCGACGCTGTTCCCGATCCTGGTCATGATCCTGACGATGACCGCCGGCACCGGCATCGTGATGTGGCTGGGCGAGCTCATCACCGAGCGAGGCGTGGGCAACGGCATGTCGGTGATGATCTTCACCCAGATCGCAGCGGCCTTCCCGGCCCAGGTCTGGGGCATCGCGATCTCCCGCGGCACCATCCAGTGGAACGGCCTGACCCTGCCGAACTCGGCCGGCTGGCTCGCCTTCGTGGCCGTCCTGGCCGTCGGCCTGCTGGTCATGCTCGGCGTCGTTTTCGTTGAGCAGGCTCAGCGCCGCATCCCCGTGCAGTACGCCAAGCGCATGGTCGGGCGCCGCCTCGTTGGCGGCTCCACCACCTACATCCCGATCAAGGTCAACCAGGCCGGCGTCATCCCCGTCATTTTCGCCAGCTCGCTGCTCTACCTGCCGATCATGTTCGCCCAGTTCTCGCCGGACAACCCGGTCTCCAGCTGGATCGCCGCGAACTTCACCGGGACCGGCTTCTGGCACTCGCTGCTGATGTTCGTCCTCATCGTGGCCTTTGCCTACTTCTACGTCGCGATCACCTTCAACCCCGAGGAGGTCGCCGACAACATGAAGAAGTACGGCGGCTTCATCCCGGGCATCCGCGCGGGCAAGCCGACCGAGAAGTACCTGGCGCACGTCCTGAGCCGCCTGACGGCCCCGGGCTCGCTGTACCTTGGCCTCATCTCACTCCTGCCGGCAGTGGCCTTCCTCTTCCTCGGGACCTCGCAGCAGTTCCCCTTCGGCGGTACCTCGATCCTGATCGTGGTGGGCGTCGGCCTCGACACCGTCAAGCAGATCCAGAGCCAGCTGCAGCAACGGAACTATGAAGGATTTCTGCGATGAGACTCCTCATCATGGGCCCGCCCGGGGCGGGCAAGGGCACCCAGGCCAGCTCGATAGCCGACCACTACGGCATCGTCACCATCTCCACCGGGCAGCTGTTCCGCGACAACATCCAGCTCGGCACCCCACTGGGCAAGCAGATCGAGGCCCTCATCGCCGCGGGCAACCTGGTACCGGACGAGGTCACCAACCAAATGGTGTTCCAGCGCCTGGCGAGCCCCGACGTGAAGAAGCGTGGGGGCTTCCTGCTGGACGGGTACCCCCGCACCCTCGAGCAGGTCGAGGCCCTCGACGGCGAGCTCGTCCGCAGCCGCCGCAAGCTCCAGGCCGTCATCGCCCTGGTCGCCGACCCCAGCCAGCTCGTCGAGCGCCTCCTGAAGCGCGCCGAGATCGAGGGCCGCGCTGACGACAACGCCGACTCCATCCGGCACCGCATCGACGTCTACCACGCTGAGACGGCCCCCCTGCTGGAGGTGTACCGCGATCGCGGCCTGCTCGTCGAGGTGGACGCCATGGGCGCGGTCGAGGACGTCCGCACCCGCATCACCGACGCCCTGGACGCCAAGCTCGGGCACCCCTCGTGAGCCGGGGCGTCCAGCTCAAGACCCCCGACCAGCTGCTCGTCATGCGACGGGCGGGGCTCGTCGTCGCCGAGGTGCACGCGGCCGTCCTCGAGGCGGCCGCCCCGGGCGTCACCACCGGTGATTTGGACGCCGTGGGCCGCGACATCCTCGCCCGCCACGGCGCCGGCTCCTCGTTCCTCAACTACGGCGCGGCCTGGGGCTACCCGCCCTACCCGGGCGTGGCCTGCATCTCGGTCAACGATGAGGTGGTGCACGGCATCCCCGGCGACCGGGTGCTCGTGGAGGGCGACCTCGTCTCCTACGACTTCGGCGCGATCGTCGACGGGTGGCACGGTGACGCCGCGATCACCTTCGGCGTGGGGTCCCTGTCGTCCGACGACCAGCGCCTGTCCGACGTGACGCGGGAGTCGCTGTGGGCCGGCATCGGCGCGGCGCGCCTGGGCGGCCGCGTCACGGACATCTCCCACGCCATCGAGAAGAGCATCCGCGGACGCAGGGAGCGCTACGGCATCCTCAAGGACTACACCGGCCACGGCATCGGGTCGGAGATGCACCAGGCCCCCGACGTACCCAACGTCGGACGCCCCGGACGCGGCCCCCGCATCGAGCCCGGCCTCGTGCTGGCGGTCGAGCCGATGGTCACCCTCGGCTCGGCGATCGGCGTCACGCTGGACGACGAGTGGACCGTGGTGACCAAGGACGGCTCACACGCCGCTCACTGGGAGCACACGATCACCGTCACCGACCGTGGGCTGTGGGTGCTCACGGCCCTCGACGGCGGCGAGGCCGAGCTCACCGCGCGTGGGCTGCCGTTCGGCCCGCTGGCCGACTGACCGCAACTCTTCACTCCGTGCCCCCGGCGCCGCTGAGATCGGCCCATCGGGCGGGCCGGATGGTTGAATGGGGGCCGTGCCCTCTGATCTCGAGATCGCCCAGGCCGCGACGCTGCGGCCCACCTCCGACATCGGTGCCGTCCTCGACCTGGGGGTCGACGACCTCGAACCCTACGGTCGCCACGCCGCCAAGGTGGAACTGGAGGCGGTGGGCGCACGGCGTCCGGCCGGCAAGTACGTCGTCGTGACCGCCGTCACCCCGACGCCGTTGGGGGAGGGCAAGACCACCACCGCAGTCGGGCTCGTGCAGGGCCTGGGCAGGCTCGGCAAGCGCGCCACCGCGGTGCTGCGGCAGCCGTCGCTCGGGCCGGTGTTCGGCATCAAGGGCGGTGCCGCGGGTGCGGGCTGGTCGCAGATCGTGCCGATGGAGACGATGAACCTGCACCTCACCGGCGACTTCCATGCCGTCACGGCCGCACACAACCTGCTGGCCGCGATGCTCGACAACCACCTGCAGCACGGCAATGCGCTGGGCATCGCGGCGCACTCCATCACGTGGGGTCGCGTGCTCGACATGAACGATCGGGCCCTGCGCAACATCATCGTCGGTCTGGGCGGACGTCTCGACGGCGTCCCGCGGCAGGCGCGCTTCGACATCACCGCGGCGTCCGAGGTGATGACCATCCTGGCGCTCTCGACATCGCTGACGGACCTGCGGCAGCGGCTCGGGCGCATCGTCGTCGGGTACACCGGCGAGGGCGCGCCGGTCACGGCAGAGGACCTCAAGGCGGCCGGCGCGATGGCCGTCCTGCTCAAGGACGCCGTCCGTCCCAACTTGCTGCAGACCCTGGAGGGCCAGCCCGCTCTGATCCACTGCGGACCGTTCGGCAACATCGCCACCGGCAACTCCTCGATCGTGGCCGACCACGTGGGGCTGTCCCGCTCCGACATCGTCGTGACCGAGGCGGGCTTCGGTGCCGACCTGGGCTACGAGCGCTTCGTGAACGTGAAGTGCCGCACGTCCGGCTTCGTCCCGGACGCCGCGGTCGTGGTGGTGACGGTCCGCGCGCTGAAGGTGCACTCGGGGCGGTTCAAGGTCGTCGCCGGCAAGCCGCTGCCTCCCGAGCTGCTGGAGGAGAACCCCGACGACGTCGCGGCGGGCCTGTCCAACCTGGCCCACCACCTCGACATCGTCGCGGGCACGGGCGTCCCGGCGGTGGTCGCGATCAACGCGTTCCCCGACGACCACGCCTCCGAGCACGCGGTCATCGCGCGCTTCGCCCACCAGCGCGGCGTCCCGTGTGCGGTGTCGACGCACGTGGCCGACGGGGGAGCGGGGGCGACGGCGCTCGCGCGCACGGTGCTGGAGGCCACCGAGGCCGGCACACACCTGCGCTACACCTACGAGCTGGACGTCCCGCTGACCGACAAGATCGAGGCCCTGGCCACGAAGGTGTACGGGGCGGCGTCCGTCGACTACGCGCCGGCCGCGGCGTCCGAGCTGAAGCGGCTCACCGACCTGGGCTTCGGCGGGCTGCCGGTGCTCATCGCCAAGACGCACCTGTCGACCACGGCCACCCCTGCCGACCGGGGGGCCCCCAAGGGGTGGACGCTGCCGATCCGCGAGGTGCGCCTCGCGGCCGGCGCCGGGTACGTCTACGTGTTGTCGGGCCAGATGCAGACGATGCCCGGGCTGGGCTCGCACCCGGCCGCCGAGCGCATGGACCTGGCCGAGGACGGCCGGATCGTCGGGCTCTTCTAGGCGAGCAGCGTCCGGTCGGACACGGCCTTGAGCTTGGCGAACTCGTGGAGGAGGTCGTCCGTGGTGGCCTTCTTCTTGTCCTCCCCGGCGAGGTCGTAGATGATCCGGCCCTCGTGCATCATGATCAGCCGGTTGCCCATGGACAGCGCCTGGTGCATGTTGTGGGTCACCATGAGCGTCGTCAGGCCGTGCCGGGCTACCGCCTCGTCCGTCAGCCGCGTGACGAGCGCCGCGCGGGCGGGGTCGAGGGCGGCGGTGTGCTCGTCCAGCAACAGGATCTTGGGGCCGCTGAACGTGGCCATCAGCAGCGAGAGCGCCTGGCGCTGACCGCCCGAGAGCAGGCCGACGTCGGTGCGCAGACGGTTCTCCAGGCCGAGTTCGAGGCTGGCCAGCTCCTCGCGGAACAGCTCGCGCTTGGCGCGGGTCACGCCGGTGCGCAGGCCGCGCGTCTTCCCGCGGGCGAACGCCATGGCCAGGTTCTGCTCGATGGTGCCGTTCGGGGTGGTGCCGGCCATCGGGTCCTGGAAGACGCGGCCGACCCAGCGGGCCACCTTGTGCACGGGCATCTTCGTGACGTCCACCCCGTCGATGTGGACGGTGCCCGCCTCGGGGCGGAACTCGCCGGCCACCAGGTTCAGCAGCGTCGACTTGCCGGCGCCGTTCGAGCCGATGACCGTGACGAAGTCGCCCTCGGCCAGGGTCAGGTCGACACCGTCGAGGGCGACCTTCTCGTTCGGCGTGTGCTGGAAGAAGATCTTGCGCAGGTTGCGGACCTCAAGCACGGGCCTCTCCCGTCTCTGCGGCGGCCATCAGCCGCTCCCGCCGTCTGGCCCGCAGGCGCCGGAAGACGGCGAGCCGGGGCAGCAGGAGCGCGGCGATCACGAGGAGCGCCGAGATGAGCTTCATGTCGTTCGGGTCGGCGCCCGCGGTCAGGGCCAGCTGGATGACGATGCGGTAGACGACCGAGCCGACCACCACCGCCAGCGTCGCGAAGATGAACCGGCGGCCCGGGATGACCGCCTGCCCGATGATGACCGAGGCCAGGCCGGCCACGATGAGGCCGATGCCCATGCCGATGTCGGCGAAGCCCTGGTACTGGGCGATGAGGCCGCCCGCGAGCGCTACGAGCGCGTTGGAGAGGCTCAGACCGAGGATCTTGGTGTTGTCGGTGGAGACGCCCTGGGCGCGGATCATCCGCTCGTTGTCGCCGGTGGCCTGAAGCGCCAGCCCGAGGTCGGTGTTGAGGAACCAGTCCAGCGCGAGCATGAACGCGAACACCACAAGGGCGAAGATGCCGACGGACGCCCACGTGCCGAGCACACGGTCGTCCCGCAGGCCGGACAGCAGGGTGTCGGTGCGCAGCAGGGGCAAGTTGGCCCGCCCCATGATGCGCAGGTTGATGGAGTAGAGCGCGATCTGGGTGAGGATCCCCGCCAGGAGCGGGTTGATCCTCCCCTTGGTGTGCAACAAGCCCGTGACCAGGCCCGCTACGGCGCCCGCTGCCGCGCCGGCCGCCGTGGCGATCCACGGCGACTGGCCGGCGATGATGAGGGACGCCGCGACGGCAGCTCCGGTCGTGAAGCTGCCGTCGACGGTCAGGTCGGGGAAGTCCAGCACGCGGAACGTGAGGTAGACCCCGAGCGCCATCAGGCCGTAGATCAGGCCCAGGTCAAGAGCGGAGAGCATGAGGTCAGCCGACGACCTCGGCGCCGTCGAGCAGGTCGGCGGGGACGGTGATGCCCATGCGCTCGGCGGCGGCCTTGTTCACGTACACCTTGAGGTCCTTGAGGGTCTCGACGGGCATGGTCGCCGGCTGCGCCTCGCCCTTGAGCACCTTGATGGCCATCTCGCCGGTCTGGTAGCCGAGCTTGGTGTAGTCGAGGCCGTAGGTGATGATGCCGCCCTTGGCGACCGAGTCGCCCTCGCCGACGACCAGCGGAATCTGCTTGGTCTCGGCGACCTGGACGACGGACTCGAGGGCCGAGACGACGTTGTTGTCGGTCGGCACGTAGATCGCGTCGACCTCCAGGGCGTTGGCGGCCTGCTGCACCTCGGCGGTCGTGGTGATCGTGCGCTCGACGACCTCCAGGCCCTCCTTCGCGGCGGCCTCCTTCGCGGCGGCGACCTGCACCTCGGAGTTGACCTCACCTGAGCTGTAGATGATGCCGACCGTCCTGGCCTCCGGCTTGAGCTTCTTGATCAGGGCGATCTGCTCGGCAACCGGGTTCATGTCGGACGTGCCGGTCACGTTGGCGCCGGGGGCATCCGCGGACGCCACGAGCTTGGCGGCGACCGGGTCGGTGACGGCGGTGAACAGGACCGGGGTGTCGGCGATGGCCTGCGCGGCGGCCTGCGCCGACGGGGTCGCGATGGCGAGCACGAGGTCGAGGTCGGCCGAGGCGAACGTGGTCGCGATCGTGGTGTTGGTCGCGGCATCCGTCTGGGCGTTCTTCTCGTCGTAGGTGACCTTGAGGCCCGCGTCGGCGAGGGCCTCCTTGAAGCCGTCGCGCGCGGCGTCCAGCGACGCGTGGGAGACGTACTGCGAGATGCCGATCTTGTACTCGCGGTCGGCGGCAGGGGCTGCCGACGTGCCGGCGGTGGACGCCGGGGCGGACGTGGCCGGGGCGCCCGAGGCGCAGCCGGTGACGGCCAGCGACAGGGCGGCGACGAGGCCCGCGACGACGATGACGGGGTTGCGCTTCACGATGGGTTCTTCCTTCACTCCCGGGCCCCGGCGCACAGGGGGCCGGAGCGGACCGGGCCACGATATCCAGCGGCGGGGCCGCCGGAACGCCGATCTCAACCGGCGGCGTCCGGGGGTGCGGCTAGGGTGGAGGCATGGCCGAGCTGCCGCGATCCTCGAAGTACCGGGCCACCCCCGGCGCGCCCCTGTCCGACGACGAGCGGAACCGCCTCGTCGAGCGTCTCAATGCGGCGTTCGAGCGCGGCGAGGTGTCGCCCGACGACTACCCGCGCCTGCTGGATGCGCTGTTCGGCGCGACAACGCTGGGCGAGGTCGTCCCCGTCGTCGAAGCCGTGCCGGGCGTCGCGACCCACGACGTCCCCGCGATCGTCGAGCAGGGGGTGGGGCGTCCGGGGGAGCTGTCGGAGCCAATCCAGCCCAGTGGTGCCCTGGTGGCCAAGGTCATCGCCGGCGGCGTCGTCGCAGCGTTGCTGCTGCTGGTCGTCGTGCTCGCGCTCCTGCTCTGATCGCGACCCCTCCGGGGGATTTGGGCGAGTCTGCGGCTGTGGAGTAGCATGGGACGTCGGTCACCTGTGTCCTCAGGTGGCGAAGCGTTCCCTTAGGAGATCATGGCCAAGAAGGAAGGCGCCCTCGAGATGGAGGGCTCCGTCGTCGAAGCTCTGCCCAACGCCATGTTCCGCGTTGAGCTGACCAACGGGCACCGCGTACTGGCGACCATCAGCGGCAAGATGCGGCAGCACTACATCCGCATCCTGCCGAGCGACCGGGTCGTCGTGGAGTTGTCACCGTACGACCTCACGCGCGGACGCATCGTCTACCGGCACAAGTGACCGTCGTTCTCGAAGTATCCATCCAGTCGGTCCAGGGACGTCCCTGTGCCCGGCGCAAGTCAAGAAAGTAGCTCGATGAAGGTTCAGCCGAGCGTCAAGAGGATCTGCGACAAGTGCAAGGTGATCCGCCGGCATGGTCGCGTGATGGTGATCTGCGAGAACCCGCGCCACAAGCAGCGCCAGGGCTGACGCCCCCGCTGCAGGGCCGGAGGGACACGATCACCGTTGGAGCCCCTCCAACACAAGAGAAGAACGTGACGGCACACCCGTCGAGGCGCGGACCCTTCGCGGTCCGCACGCCAGCCCCGTCGGATCCACCCTCGGACGAAGGCCGAGGCCCGCGCTCAGGCGCACGGGACGCCGCACGCCACACACCTTCGCGACCCACGGGTCGTACATCGAAAGGAATCGCCTGATGGCACGTCTCATCGGTGTCGATCTTCCGCGCGAGAAGCGTCTGGAGATCGGCCTCACCTACATCTTTGGCATCGGCCGCACCCGCGCCAAGGAGATCCTGGCCGCCACCGGCGTCAGCGGCGACGTCCGCGTGAAGGACCTGACCGACGAGCAGCTCGTCGCGATGCGTGACTTCATCGAGGCGAACTACGAGACCGAGGGTGACCTCCGTCGTACCGTCGCCGCGGACATCCGCCGCAAGATCGAGATCGGCTCCTACCAGGGCCGCCGCCACCGCATGGGCCTCCCGGTCCACGGACAGCGCACGAAGACCAACGCTCGTACGCGCAAGGGCAAGAAGAAGGCTGTCGCCGGCAAGAAGAAGGTCCGCTGACGCGGCCCTTGATAGACCAGGAGAACTGACACATGGCACAAGCAGGCCGTACCAAGGCTCAGGCCGCCGCCGCGGCGAAGGGCAAGGTCCGCCGCAAGGAGAAGAAGAACATCGTCTCCGGGCAGGCCCACATCAAGAGCACGTTCAACAACACCATCATCTCGATCACGGACCCGACCGGTGCCGTGATCTCGTGGGCGTCCGCCGGCACCGTCGGCTTCAAGGGCTCCCGCAAGTCGACGCCGTTCGCCGCGCAGATGGCCGCCGAGGCCGCGGGTCGCCGCGCCATGGACCATGGCATGAAGCGCGTGGATGTCTTCGTCAAGGGCCCCGGCTCCGGCCGCGAGACCGCCATCCGTTCGCTCGGCGCGCTGGGCCTGGAGATCGGCCCGATCTCCGACGTGACCCCCGTGCCGCACAACGGCTGCCGTCCGCCCAAGCGCCGTCGCGTCTGAGCCCGAGCCGAAGAAAGAGAGACTGAAGAACCATGGCCCGTTACACCGGACCCATCACCCGCAAGTCGCGTCGACTCGGCACTGACCTCGTCGGTGGCGACAAGGCGTTCGAGCGCCGTTCCTACCCGCCCGGCATGCACGGCCGCGGCCGCATCAAGGAGTCGGAGTACCTGCTCCAGCTCCGCGAGAAGCAGAAGGCGCGTTTCGCCTACGGCGTCCTCGAGAAGCAGTTCCGCCGTTACTACGAGGAGGCCGTGCGCAAGCCCGGCAAGACCGGCGAGATCCTGCTGCAGATCCTGGAGTCCCGTCTGGACAACGTGATCTACCGCTCCGGCTTCGCCTCCACGCGCCGCCAGGCCCGCCAGCTCGTCGTCCACGGCCACTTCCTGGTCAACGGCAAGAAGGTCAACATCCCGAGCTACCGCGTGACGCCGTACGACATCATCGACGTCAAGCCGAAGTCGCTGAACCTCGACGTGTTCGTCATCGCCCGCGAGACGCACCACGAGCGCGTCGTCCCGGCGTGGCTCACCGTCCGCCCGAACCGCATGCGCATCCTGGTGCACCAGCTGCCCACGCGCGAGCAGATCGTGGTCGACGTCGCCGAGCAGCTGATCGTCGAGCTCTACTCGAAGTGACCCCGTCAGGCGTCCGTGAGGTGGAAACACCCCACGGACGCCTTGCGCGGTTTCCCAGCAACACAAGGGGCCCGGCACGGTGCCGAGCCCGCAGAACACCGTCAAATAGTGGGCGGTGGAGAGGAACAACATGCTCATCGCACAGCGCCCGACGCTGACCGAGGACGTCGTCTCCGACACCCGGTCGCGCTTCGTCATCGAGCCGCTCGAGCCCGGCTTCGGCTACACGCTCGGCAACTCCATGCGGCGCACGCTGCTGTCGTCCATCCCGGGCGCGGCCGTGACCAGCATCAAGATCGAGGGCAACCAGCACGAGTTCACCACGCTCCCGGGCGTGGTCGAGGACGTCACCGAAATCATCCTGAACGTCAAGAAGCTCGTGCTCTCCTCCGAGGAGGACGAGCCCGTGGTCATGTACCTGCGCAAGGCCGGCGCCGGCGCCGTCACGGCTGCCGACATCGCCCCGCCCGCCGGTGTGGAGATCCACAACCCCGAGATGCACATCGCCACGCTCAACGCGTCCGGCAAGATCGACATGGAGCTCGTCGTCGAGCGCGGCCGTGGCTACGTGTCCGCGGCCCAGAACAAGAGCGTCGACTCCGAGATCGGCCGCATCCCGGTCGACTCGATCTACAGCCCCGTGCTGAGGGTCACCTACAAGGTCGAGGCCACCCGTGTCGAGCAGCGCACCGACTTCGACCGCCTCATCGTCGACGTCGAGACCAAGCCGGCGATCAGCCCGCGCGACGCCGTGGCGTCCGCCGGCAAGACGCTGGTGGAGCTCTTCGGCCTGGCCCGTGAGCTCAACGTCGAGGCCGAGGGCATCGAGATCGGCCCTTCGCCGGTCGACGAGCAGTACGCCGCCGACCTGGCCCTGCCGGTCGAGGAGCTCAAGCTCACGATGCGCAGCTACAACTGCCTCAAGCGCGAGGGCATCCACACCGTGTCCGAGCTGGTCTCCCGCTCCGAGCAGGACCTCCTCGACATCCGCAACTTCGGCTCCAAGTCCATCGAGGAGGTCAAGCTCCGTCTCCACGAGATGGGCCTGGCCCTGAAGGACAGCGCCCCCGGCTTCGACCCGCTGGCAGCCCTGGGCAGCTACGACGAGGATGCCGACTTCGACGACGACAACGACCAGTTCTGAGAACCAGGAGAACCCAAGAATGCCCAAGCCCACGAAGGGTCCCCGTCTCGGTGGCAGCCCGACCCACGAGCGGATGCTCCTGGCGAACCTCGCCAGCCAGCTGTTCGAGCACGGCCGGATCACCACGACCGAGACCAAGGCCAAGCGCGTCCGCCCCCTGGCTGAGAAGCTGATCACCAAGGCCAAGCGCGGCGACCTGCACAACCGACGCATCGTGCTGAAGACGATCACGGACAAGGGCGTCGTGCACGTCCTGTTCACCGAGATCGCCCCGAAGATGGCCGACCGTGACGGTGGTTACACCCGCATCACCAAGATCGGGAACCGCCAGGGCGACAACGCCCCCATGGCCGTCATCGAGATCGTCGGCGAGACGGTCGAGGAGTCCCGCAAGGCCAAGGCGAAGACGACCGGCACCAAGGCCGCGCCCAAGGCGTCCAGCAAGCCCGCCGCCAAGGTCACCAAGCCGGCCAAGGACGACGTCGTCGACCCCGAGGTCGAGGCCTCCGAGGACATCGTCCTGACCGACGAGGGCACCCCCGTCGCCGCTGACGCCGTCGAGACCGAGGCCGCCGAGACCGAGGCCGCCGAGACCGAGGCCGCCGAGACCGAGGCCGCCGCGCAGCGCAAGGAGGCCTGAGCCTCGCCTCCGACACAGACGAGCGCCCGGTCCCCTTTGGGGCCGGGCGCTTCTGCGTCCCCGCCCCCACCCGCCGAGAGCCCCGGGTTTGGGTGCCGAGAGCCCCGGGTTTGGGTGCCGAGAGCCCCGGGTTTGGGTGCCGAGAGCCCCGGTGTGGAGAGGGGGCAAGCCCTCGGCGGGTTGGAGGCAAGCCCTCGGCGGGCTGGAGGCAAGCCCTCGGCGGGTTGGAGGCAAGCCCTCGGCGTCGGGGTTGCGAGGCTCTGCGCGCACCGCAGGACCTCAGGACGCCACACGGCCCCGCGAGCTGAGCTCGCGGGGCCGTGGTTGGGAGTGGGTGTGCTGTGCCTCAGGCGGCGTGGCGGCAGCCCCAGGGCTGCAGGCCGCGCAGGGCGTAGAGGCGGTTGGCAACGGTGATCTGCTCGGCGCGGGAGGCCTGGTGCGGGTAGGCCGCGAAGTCGGGGCCGTTCACGGAGCGCCACGTGGCCAGGTTGAACTGGAGTCCGCCGTAGTAGCCGTTGCCGGTATTGATCGACCAATTGCCGCTGGACTCGCACTTGGCGATCCGATCCCACATGTCGGCGCGGGCCAGGTTGATCTCACCGCCGCGGGGGGCCGGGGCCGGCTCGGTGGTCTTCTTCGGCTCGGTGGTCTTCTTCGGCTCCGCCGTCTTCTTCGGCTCCGCCGTCTTCTTGGGCTCGGCCGTCTTCTTGGGCTCGGCCGTGCGCTCGGACGAACGCGAGACGACCTTCGGGGCCACGTAGGTGCCCACGCGCGTCACCTGGTGCACCGGCTCCTTGGTGACGGTCTCGGACACGGTGGTGGTGCTCTCGACCACGCCGTCCACGGTCACAGTCTCGATGACGTCCTCGCGGAGGCCGTTGACGCCCTTGGTCTTGAGCTTGCGCTCGCCCTTGGCGAGCTTGGAGTCCTTCACCTCAGTCTTGGCGAACTCGAGGGTGACGGTCTTCGTCTCCTGGGTCACCTGCACGCGGTTCACGGTGACCGTGTCGCCGACGGTGAGGGACGCGGTGAGCGCGGGGGAGACGCGGTCGTGGACGCCGAGGTGGATGCCGGCGACCTTGAGGGCGGCCTCCGTGGTGGGCTCCGTCAGGGAGACGAGGTGGGTGGTGTTGTCGACCCAGACGCGGACCTCGGTGCTCAGGGGGACGGGCGCTGCGACGGCGGCTGCGACGGGGGTGGGCTGGCTCTGGGTGGCGCCGATGGCGACGCCGGCCCCGGTGGCCAGCACAGCCGCGCTGGCGAAGACGGCGACGAGCTTGGTCGAGATGGGCAAGGGTTTCTCCTGACGTGCGGAACTCTTCCCTTCAAGTGTCCGTGTAGTCTGAGAAAATCGCAAACCAGCTCTCAGGGTTTCATCAGGTTGCTTGGTTGCGGAGACCAAGAAAGGGCCGGCGGCGTCCGATCATGGACGCCGCCGGCCCCAGTTGGGCCGTGGTTCAGTAGGCGATCTCGGCGGCGCGGGCCCCGGCGAGGCGCTCGGAGACGTTCGCCCAGTTGACCACGTTCCACCAGGCGTTGACGTAGTCGCCCTTCACGTTCTTGTACTGCAGGTAGAACGCGTGCTCCCACATGTCGAGCTGCAGGATGGGCAGCTGGCCGACGGGCAGGTTGCCCTGCTGGTCGAAGAGCTGGTTGATGTTGAGGCGCTTGCCCAGGCTGTCCCAGACCAGCATCGACCAGCCGGAGCCCTGGATGCCGTTGGCGACCTCGTTGAACTGCTTCTTGAAGCCGTCGAAGGAGCCGAAGAACTCGTCGATCGCCGCGGCAACCTCACCCTCGGGCTGGCCGCCACCGTCCGGCGACATGTTCTTCCAGAACACCGAGTGGTTCACGTGTCCACCGAGGTGAAAGGCCAGGTCTTTCTCGAGCTTGTTGATGGCGCCGAACTCGCCCTTCTCGCGGGCCTCGGCGAGCTTCTCGAGCGCTGTGTTGGCACCGGTCACGTAGGCGTTGTGGTGCTTGCTGTGGTGCAGCTCCATGATCTGCGCCGAAATGTGGGGCTCGAGCGCGCTGTAGTCGTAGTCCAGCTCCGGAAGGGAGTACGTCATCGCTTCTTCTTCCTCTAGGGGATCCTGTTGGGTCCAACAGCGAACGACTCCACCCTATTCCTCACCGTCGGCTTGGCAAGGGCCGGACGCCGGGCTCAGGCTTCACGAACGCGGCCAGCCCGGCGAGGCTGGCGACCGCGTGCACCGCCGCCGCGCGGCGGGAGGTCCGGACCGCGGGCGGAGAGCGCCCGCACGCCCGGAAGGGGCTGTCGGCGGACAAACCCGGGGCTGTCGGCGCAGAAGACCGGGGCTCTCGGCGGCTGGGGGCGTGTCGGCCGGTGCGGTCACCGCGGTGGACTCCCGCTGCGCGCGACGGCCGACGCATCCGCCCGACAAGCGCCCGGACGCGCCGAACGGGGTGCGGGAGTAATCTCCGGCACCCCGTTCGGGTGAGTGTTGGTGGTCGAGCGCCTCTAGTTGAAGACGTCCTTGACGCCCTCGGCGACGTCGCGACCGGCTTCCTTGACGTTCTCGCCCGCCTGCTTCGCCTTCGCGGCGGCCTGGTCGGCCTTCCCCTCGGCTTCGAGACGTTCGTTGTCGGTCAGGTCGCCGGCGGCCTCCTTGGCCTTGCCGCCCAGCTCCTCGGCCCTGTTCACAATCTTGTCTCCGATACCCATGAGGACTCCTCTCCAGCTCGGGTGCGCCCCGCGCTTGTGGTGAATCGAGGCTAGTCGGACGACGGTTCCGACACAAGGGGTGCGACCTCGAAGACGCGGAAACCTTTCGCCGAGGCCGTCCGGTCGCACCGGTAGCCCTGTTCGCCCAGCCAGCGCTGGAGGGAGTCCGCGCCGAGGTTGCGGCCGACGACCAGCCGCGCCACGCCGCCGGGGGCGAGGCGGGCAAGCCAGTGCAGCAGGAGCGCGTGCAGCGCCTCCTTGCCGATGCGGATGGGCGGGTTGGACCAGATCTCGTCGTAGCGAGCGTCCGGGTCGGCGTCCTCAGGCAGCGTCGCGTGGACGCGGTGGCCGACGCCGTGGGCGTCCGCGTTGAGGCGGGTGAGCGCCAGCGCGCGCTCGTTGGTGTCGACGGCGTCCACGCGGGCGTCCGGTGCGGCGGACGCCGCGGCCACGGCCAGCACGCCGTAGCCGCAGCCGAGGTCGAGAATGCGCCGGGACGCCGAGTCCGGGGTGTGGGTGCGCAGGAGGACCGCGGTGCCGAGGTCGAGCCCGTCGCCGGAGAAGACACCGGCGGCGGTCGTGAAGGTCCAGTCGGTGTCCCAGAAGCGGACGTCGATGCGGCGCCGGCGGTCGTCTCCGGTGGGCGTCTCGAAGTAGTGGGTCACGGACGGTCCTCCTCGTCGCGGCGGGCGCGTGCTTCCAGCTGGCGGGCAGCGAGCTGGTCATCTGCGGGGTAGCCGACCTCCTCCAGCACCAGGCCGTGCGGGGGCAGGACGGTGACGTCCCCGGCGCGGGTGGGCCGGTCCACCAGGCCGGCCAGCCAGGCGGCGTCCTTCTGGCCGGTGCCGACCGCCACCAGCGCCCCCACCACGGAGCGGACCATCGAGTGGCAGAAGGCATCGGCGCGCAGGGTCACCTCGACCAGGCCGGTCGCGGGGGAGCGTTCGGCGTGGCACTCGATCATCTGTCGGATCGTTGTCGCACCCTCGCGGCGCCTGCAGAAGGCGCCGAAGTCGTGGAGGCCGACCAGGCTGCGGGCGCCGGCGTCCACGGCTCCCACGTCCAGAGGGCCGCGCACCCGAACGGCGGTGTGGCGCTGCAGCGGGTCGGGGGCGGCGTCGGCAAGCCGGAACGCATAGCGCCTCCAGATCGCGGCGAACCGTGCGTCGAAACCGGCGGGGGCCACGCGGACGCCGTGCACCGAGAGGTCGTCGGGCAGCACGCGGTCGAGGCGGCGGAGCAGTTCGGTGGCGTGGTGGGGTCCGGGGAGGTCGACGTGCGCGACCTGACCGCGGGCGTGGACGCCGGCGTCCGTTCGGCCGGCCACGGTGAGCCGCGCGGGCGCGTCCAGGCGCAGCACGGTGGTGATCCAGTGCTCGAGGGTGCCCTGCACGGTGCGCAGCCCGTCCTGGGCGGCCCACCCGTGGAAGTCGCGGCCGTCGTAGGCCAGGTCGAGGCGGTAGCGGGTGGTCACAGCGGGATCCTGCCCGTCGCGCCCGGGCGGGGTTCGCGGTGGACGAGGTCGCCCTGCGCCCGCGCATAGGTGAGGTCGTGCACCGCACGCCCGGCGTCCAGGCCGCGCTGCTCGTACTTGGTGAGCGGGCGCTCCTCCCACCGCGGCGCCCAGCCGCCGTGCACGTTCACCAGGCCGGGGGCCACGTCGAGCACCTCCCGCATGGCCTCGGCGTAGTCCTGCCAGTCGGTGGCCAGCCGCCAGCGGCCGTCCGGCGTCAGCCGGGACGCCACGAGTGCGGCGAAGGCGGGGCTCACGAGCCGACGCTTGTGGTGGCGCGGCTTGTGCCACGGGTCGGGGAAGAACGTCCACAGCTCGCTGATGCTGGCGGGTGCGAAGAGGTGCTCCAAGCCCTCGACGCCGTTGGCCAGCACCACCCGGACGTTGGTGAGCCCGTGCCGGTTGATGCGGCTCAGCGTCGAGGCCACGGCGGGCTGGAACACCTCGAACGCGACCACGTTCGCCTCGGGGTGGCGCTCGGCGAGCGCGACGAGCGCCTCGCCACGGCCTGACCCGATCTCGACGAACAGCGGCGCCTCGCGCCCGAACTCCGCCGCCCAGTCGACGTCGGCGTCCGGGTGGACGGACGTGGAGAGCGCGCGGGTCGGGACTTCGACGACGAAGCGTCCGGCCAGGGTCTTCCAGGCCTTTTCCTGAGACGGGTTCATCCGCGCGGAGCGGCGGACGTAGGAGACCACCTCACGGTGGATGCGGGGTGGACGGTCAGGGCGCGGCACCCGGTGAGGATACCGGGGGAGTACCGTGGAGGAGGAACGGAAGGAGTCGCCCGTGCGCGCGATCTTGAACATCATCTGGCTTCTCTTCGGCGGCATCTGGCTGGCCCTGGGCTACTTCCTCTTCGGCGCGCTGGCGTGCCTGCTGATCATCACCATCCCCGCGGGCGTGGCTTCCTTCCGCATGGGCGCCTACGCGCTGTGGCCCTTCGGCAAGACCGTGGTCAACAAGCCCGGGGCCGGCGCGGGATCGGCGTTCCTGAACGCGATGTGGTTCGTCATCGGCGGGCTCTGGCTGGCCATCGGCCACCTCACCACGGCGGCGGCGCAGGCGATCACGATCGTCGGCATCCCGCTGGCGATCGCCAACCTGAAGATGATCCCGGTGACCTGCTTCCCGTTCGGGAAGCAGATCGTGGATTCCGACGCCATTGAGCCCGGAATGCAACCGATCTTCACGATCTGACAGGAAAGCGCCGCAAGATATAAGGGTCTCTTCGCGATCCTCGGGCGCTTCATCCTCGACTACCTCCACATCACCATCGAGGCCCTCCAGGTCTCCGGGGGGCTCCTGCTCCTGCTCGTGGCCCTGGCTCTGGTCTGGGTGTTCCTGCGGTTCGCCGGCGCCATCCGACGCGTGCTGCACAACTCCGGCACTGTCCTGCTCACCCGCGTCGCCGGCATGCTGCTGGCGGCGATCGCCGTCCAGATGCTCGCCGACGGGGCCCTGGCGTTCCTTCGCCAGGTCTGATCTGTCGGCAACTCCCGCGCCACATCGTGGCAATGGGTGTGTCGCGCTTGCTCCGAGGTCCTATTCTCTCCATCATGCGCGACCAACAGGGTGACGGCGCGGCGGCCCGATGGTTCGCCGACGTCACCACGCGCATCCGTGCCGCCGTCCCGACCCGGCTGCAGCGCGTGCTGCCGATCACGTTCATCGGCTACGCGATGATCAACGGCAGCGCCTTCCTGCTCGACATGGGCTTCCTCGCCATCATCACGCACTTCTGGAAGCTGCCCTACAGCGTCGCGTTCTCGATCGGTTACGCGCTCGCCTCGGTGTACGCGTTCTTCCTGAACCGCTGGCTCAACTTCCGCGAGCACGGCGACCTGGGCAAGCAGTCCGGCAAGTACGTGTTCGTGATCGCCAGCAACTACCTGATCTGGATCGTCGGCTTCGCCTCCGTCCTCGACTGGCTCGGCGTCCACGTCATGGTCGCCCGCGTCATCGCCGCCTGCCTCGAGGGGCTCTACATCTACCTGCTGCTGCGCCTGTGGGTCTTCCCGCGCCGCCGCTGTGAGGCTGACGCCGTGACCGTGGAGGCGCCCGACGACTCCGGCGGGGTCGCCCCCGTCGTGGTGCACCCGGCCACGCACGTGCGGGCCGACCTGCGGCCGGACGCCGCGGCGTCCTGACCCTGTCCCCGGCAGGCTGCGAGGGCCCCCGGTCGCCCGGGAGCCCTCGCCGTGGACCGGTGGATCAGTCCTTGTGGGTGAACCTCTCGACCAGGTTGGCCGGGAGCAGCTCGTACCCGTGGAACTCCCGGGTGAAGGTGCCGCCTCCCTGGGCCAGCCCGCGCAGGTCGATGGCGTAGCGGGCCATCTCCAGCTGCGGGATGAGGGCGGTGATGATCACCTTGCGGCCGTCGGTGTCCGTGCCCTGCATCTGCCCACGGCGTCCGGAGATGTCGGTCATGACCGCACCCATGTGCTCCTCGCCCACGGTGACGGTGACCAGGTCGACCGGCTCCAGCAGCGCCACGTTCTTGCCGACCACCGCGGCCTCCTTCAGCGCGGCCGCGGCCGCCATCTGGAACGCCATGTCGGAGGAGTCGACCGAGTGGGCCTTGCCGTCGACCAGGGTGACGCGCACGTCCACCATCGGGAAGCCGGCGATGACGCCCTTCTCGAGCTGGGCCCTGGCGCCCTTCTCGACCGACGGGATGAAGTTGCGCGGCACCGCGCCGCCCACCACTTTGTCCACGAACTCGAAGCCGGCGCCGCGCTCCAGCGGCTCGACGTCGATGTTCACCACGGCGTACTGGCCGTGGCCGCCGGACTGCTTGACGTGGCGTCCCATCGCACTCGCCTTCGCGGTGAACGTCTCGCGCAGGGCGATCTTCACCTCCTCCTGCTCGACGTTGACTCCGTAGCGGTCCCGGAGGCGGTTGAGCAGAAGGTCGGCGTGGGCCTGGCCCGTGGTCCAGAGCACGAGCTGGTCGGACGCCCCGCGCGCGAGCTTCACCGTGGCGTCCTCGACGGCCAGGCGCTGCAGCGCGGTGGAGAGCTTGTCCTCGTCGTTGCGGGTCGCGGCCTTGATGGCCAGCGGCAGCAGCGCCTGGGGCATCTTCCAGTTCGGGATCAGCACGACGTCGTCCTTGGCCGACAGGGTGTCGCCCGTCTCGGCCGCGGTCAGCTTCGGCAGCATGACGATCTCGCCCGCGATGGCGGACTGCTTCGGCTTCAGCTCGACGCCCTGGGCCTGCTGGATCTGCCCGATGCGCTCGTCCTGGTCGCGGTCGGGGTACGCGTCCGGGTCGAGGCCGAGGAAGAACGACTTGTGGCCCGACAGGTGCACCACGTCGTCGGTGCGTAGGGTGCCCGAGTAGATGCGCACCATCGACAGGCGGCCCGCGAACGGGTCGGTCGTCGTGCGGATCACCTGGGCGACCAGCGGCGCGTTGGGGTCGGATGGCGCCGGGCCGACCTCGTCGCCGTTCAGCTTCACCATCGTCGGGTTGGGGTGCGTGCTCGGGGTCGGGAAGCCCTGCTCGATGAGGCTGAGCAGCTCCTCGGTGCCGACGCCGGAGGACTGGACGACGGGGACGACCGGGAACAGGTTCGCGCCCGAGGTCGCCTTCATCAGGTCGGCGAGGAGGTAGTCGCGGCCGGGGTCGGCGCCCTCGAGGTAGGAATCCATCAGCTCGGCGTCGTCGGCCTCCTGGATGAGGCCCTCGATCAGCGCGTTGCGGTGCTCCTCGATGAGGTCGTCGTGGCTGGAGTCCTGCTCGTTGAGGACGGGTGCGCCGCCGCCGGAGTAGTCACGGAAGCGACGCGAGAGGACGCCGACGGTCCCGTTGATGCCCGCGCCGGAGCCGACGGGCACGTGGGTCGGCAGGACGCCCTCGCCAAACTTCTCCTTGAGTTCGGCCACGACGGTGTCGAAGTCGGAGTGGGCGGCGTCCAGCTTGGAGAGCGCGATCACGCGGGGGAGGCCCGCCGCGGCGCACTCCTCCCACAGGGCCTGGGCGGCCCCGTCGATGCCGTCGGAGGCGCTGACCACGAAGATCGCGGCGTCCGCGGCCCGGATGCCCGCGCGCAACTCACCGACGAAGTCGGCGTGCCCGGGGGCGTCGAGGAGGTTCACGAAGACGTCACCCGTCATGAGGGACGCGAGGTAGAGCTGGGACAGGCGCTCTGCGTCGTCCTTCTCGCCCCTGTAGCCGGCGACGCGCGCCCGCAGCAACTGCTCGAACAGCGAGGTCTTGCCCGACCCCGCGTTGCCGACCAGCACCACGTTGCGCACATCGTCCGGATTGTTCACCTGGACCTGTCCGTTGTTCACCTTTGAACTCATGGAGGACACCTTGCCACTGCGGACGCGTGCGCGCGAGGGAATCCGGGCATGCCTCCTACGCCTTGTCGTAATGACCTGGGGCCTCTGGGAGCGTTTTGACCGGCGTGCGATGCCCGGGGTAATCTGGGTCGCTGTTGCGCTGTGACGTGTCCGGGGAGGCGTCCAGTGGTACCTCTTGTAGCTCCCCGATGACAGATGGGTTACCCGACGTGTCCACGTACACTCCCAAGCCTGGTGACGTCACCAGGAATTGGCATGTGATCGACGCCTCCGACGTCGTCCTCGGCCGCCTGGCCGTCACTGCCGCCACGCTCCTGCGCGGCAAGCACAAGCCGACCTTCGCCCCGCATGTCGACGGTGGCGACTTCGTCATCATCGTCAACGCCTCCAAGATCGCCCTGACCGGCAACAAGGCCACCGCCAAGATGGCCTACCGCCACTCCGGTCGTCCCGGTGGCCTGAGCGCCGTCTCGTACGGCGAGCTGCTCGCCACCGACCCGCGCAAGGCCGTCGAGCGCGCCGTCTGGGGCATGCTGCCCAAGAACAAGCTGAGCCGTCAGGTCATCAAGAAGCTCAAGGTCTACGCCGGCCCCGAGCATCCCCATGCCGCGCAGCAGCCGCAGCCGTTCGAGATCACCCAGATCGCCCAGTGAGCCAAGGAACCAACGTGACCGACACCACCACTGAAGACGTCCTCGCCGACGAGATCACCCCGTTCACCGACGAGGCCAACCGCGAGATCGCGTACCGCGCCGAGGCCACCCCGTCGTCCGCGACCCCGGGCTCGCGTCCGGCCGTCGTCGCCCCGGGCGCTGCCACCGGCCGCCGCAAGGAGGCCATCGCCCGCGCGCGCCTCGTCCCCGGCACCGGCCAGTTCAAGATCAACGGCCGCACGCTGGAGGAGTACTTCCCCAACAAGCTGCACCAGCAGACCATCAACGAGCCGTTCGTGACGGCCGCCGTCGAGGGCTCCTACGACGTCATCGCCAAGATCATCGGCGGCGGCGTGACCGGCCAGGCCGGCGCGCTGCGCCTGGCCATCGCCCGTGCGCTGAACGCCATCGACGTCGAGGCCTCCCGCCCCGCGCTGAAGAAGGCCGGGCTGCTCTCGCGTGACGCCCGCGTCAAGGAGCGCAAGAAGGCCGGTCTCAAGAAGGCCCGCAAGGCGCCTCAGTACAGCAAGCGCTGATCGCCGTGCCCAGGCTCTTCGGTACCGATGGTGTCCGGGGCAAGGCGAACGTCGACCTCACCGCAGAGCTCGCTCTCGAGCTCTCGGTGGCGGCCGCGCACGTCCTCGGCGAGTCCGGGGCATTCGAGGGTCACCGTCCGGTGGCCCTCGTTGCGCGTGACCCGCGTGCCTCCGGCGAGTTCCTCGAGTCGGCCGTCGTGGCCGGTCTCGCGTCGGCGGGCGTCGACGTCATCCGGGTCGGCGTCGTGCCCACCCCCGGCGCGGCCTTCCTGGTCAACCACCTGGACGCCGACCTGGGCGTCATGCTGTCGGCGTCCCACAACCCCATGCCCGACAACGGCATCAAGTTCTTCGCCCGCGGTGGGGTGAAGCTCGATGACTACCTGGAGGACATGATCGAGGCGCGCCTCGGCCAGGAGTGGGAGCGCCCGACGGGCGAGCGCGTCGGCCGCGTCAGCGACCGTCCCGAGCTCGTCGAGGCCTACGTGGCTCACCTGGTGTCGTCGCTGGGCGCCGAGGGCAGCCTGCACGGGCTGAAGGTCGTGCTCGACTGCGCCAACGGCGCGGCGTTCATGACCGGCCCGGCGGCCTTCGAGGCCCAGGGTGCGGAGGTCGTGGCGATCCACGCCGAGCCGACCGGCCTCAACATCAACGAGAACGCCGGCTCGACCCACATGGACGGCCTCCAGGCCGCCGTGAGGCACCACGGCGCCGACCTCGGCTTCGCCTTCGACGGGGACGCCGACCGCTGCCTCGCGGTGGACGCCGACGGCACCATCGTGGACGGCGACCAGATCCTCGCGATCCTGGCGCTGGCGCTCAAGCAGTCGGGTGCCCTGCACTCCGACACCGTGGTGGCGACCGTGATGAGCAACCTGGGCTTCTTCCAGGCCATGCAGGCGCACGGGATCCGCGTGGACCAGACGAAGGTGGGCGACCGCTACGTGCTCGAGTCCATGAACGCCAACGGGTTCGCCCTGGGCGGTGAGCAGTCGGGCCACGTCATCATGAGCGAGTTCGCGACCACCGGCGACGGCGTCCTCACGGCGCTGCACGTGGCCGCGCAGGTCATCTCGTCGGGGCGCTCGCTCGCCGAGCTCGGCGCGGTGATGACCCGCCTTCCGCAGGTGATGATCAACGTCAGGGACGTGAACAAGGCGCGCGCCGGCATCGACCCCGAGGTCAACTCGGCCGTCACCGCCGCGAGCCGTGAGCTCGGCTCGGGCGGCCGCGTCCTGCTGCGCCCCTCGGGCACCGAGCCCGTCGTGCGCGTCATGGTCGAGGCTGGGACGACCGAGCGTGCCACCGAGGTGGCCGAGCGGCTGGCGTCCGTCGTGCGGGAGCGCCTCGCGCTGTGAGCCGGGCCAACGCGGGGAGGGGGCGCTCCAGCGCCTCGACGATCGTCGGCCTCATGGCCGCGGTGCTGGTCGGCGCGTTCGTGCTGGCCAGCACGCTGGTGTCGATCCTGCCCGCGTTCCGGTTCGAGTCGCAGTTCCCGACCATCCTGCCGTTCTTCGCGTGGGCGGGCGCCACCGGGGTGGGTCACGTGGCCAACCTCGGTCGTGGCCTGCTCGAGCCGTGGCGGCTCGCGCTGGGCTACGTCTCGGTGGCGCCGTACGTGCTGGTGATGCTCGTCAGCGCCGCCGCCCCGCACCTCACGCTGCCGTGGTGGCTGGCCGTCGTCGCCGCCCTGGCGGCCGCGGCCCCGTTCGTCATCCTGGCCGTCCGGGCCGGGACGCCCCTGGCGATCGACCCGATCAAGGACGCCGACCCCGGCAGCCAGCGGGGGACCTTCCTCATCGGCATCGCGCTCATGCTCATGGGGTACGCCGTCGCCGGCCCGTCGGTCAGCGGCGCCGTGCTGGCCGTCCTGCTGGCCGTCGGGCTGGGGGTCGTCAGCATGATGACGCACGGCCTGGCCCGGGCGTCCCGCACGTGGCGGCTGCGGCACTGGGCCGCGCTGGCGCTCGGCTCGCTGGCGGTGTGGGCGTCCGTGCTGCTGCGCGGTACCACCGAGGTGTTCGACACCGCGTGGGGCGTGCTCGGGGCCGTGCTGGCCGCCGGCGTCCCGCTGCTGGTGGTCAACGCGAGGGAGTCCCGCCGCGCCTCCTGATTTGCCGAGGACTCGCCTAACTACCGCCGAGGACTCGTGGTCGTCGCGACGACCACGAGTCCTCGGCGGTAGTTAGGCGAGTCCTCGGCGGTTGCGGCGGTTCAGACCTTCCGGATGCGGATCCACTCGATGTCGTGTGCGCTGTCCTTGCGCAGGATCGCCGTGGCGCGCCCGCGCGTGGGCAGGATGTTCTGCACGTGGTTGGGGCCGTTGATGGTGTCCCAGATGCGCTCGGCGTAGGCGCGGGCGTGCGCGGCGTCCATCTCGGCGAAGCGCGCGAAGTACGAGCGCGGGTCGCGGAACGCGCTCTCCCGCAGCCCCATGAAGCGCTCCAGGTACCAGGAGCGCAGGTCGGACTCGTCGGCGTCCACGTAGACGGAGAAGTCGAAGAAATCGCTGACGGCCAGCGAGGACAGGCCGGTGCGGTTGCGCCGGGCCGGCTGGAGGACGTTCAGGCCTTCGACGATCAGGATGTCGGGGTGGCGCACCGTGATGAACTCGCCGGGCACGATGTCGTAGACCAGGTGGCTGTACACGGGGGCGCTCACCGCGTGGACGCCCGACTTCACGTCCATGACGAAGCGCAGCAGCGCCGCCCGGTCGTAGCTCTCGGGGAAGCCCTTGCGCTCCATGATCCCGCGCCGCTGCAGCTCGGCGTTCGGCAGAAGGAACCCATCGGTGGTGACCAGATCGACGCGCGGGCGACCGGGCAACTGCGACAACAGCTCCACCAGCAGGCGGGACGTGGTCGACTTGCCGACCGCCACCGACCCGGCCACCCCGATCACGAACGGCGTGCGCGCCTCGGACAGCCCGAGGTAGTTGTGGGTGCTGCCGTACAGGTGGCCCGTGTGCAGGACGTAGTGGTTCACCAGCTCGGTCAGCGGCAGGTACACGTCGCGGACCTGGGCGAGGTCGATCGTGTCCAGCCGGGACCGGATGCCCTGGAGCTTCTCCTCGGTCAGGTGGACCGGCATCTGTTCGGCCAGCTCGGCCCACTTCCGGCGGTCTGCCAGCACGTAGGGGCCGAACTCGTCGACCCCGCTGGAAGCCCGTCGGGGAGGCTGCTCCGTGGGCGCTACGCTGATTCCCATGTGCGGAATTATCGGCTATGTCGGCCCCCAAGGTGCGCAGAGGGTGCTCGTCGACGCGTTGCGGCGCATGGAATACCGGGGTTACGACTCGGCAGGCATCGCCCTGGTGGGCCCGGACGGCATCGCCTCGGCCAAGAAGGCCGGCAAGCTCGTCAACCTCGAGAACGAGCTCGAGGCCTCCCCGATCAAGGACGCCAACCTGGGCATCGGGCACACCCGCTGGGCCACCCATGGCGCGCCGTCGGACGCCAACGCCCACCCGCATGTGTCAGCCAACGGCCGCGTGGCGCTGATCCACAACGGCATCATCGAGAACTTCGCCTCCCTGAAAGCAGAGCTGGTCGCCGAGGGCGTCCCGTTCAAGTCCGAGACCGATTCCGAGGTCGCCGCCCAGATGCTGGGCCGCGAGGTCGAGCGTGGGGCGTCCCTGGCTGACGCGCTGCGCGCGGTCAGCCGCCGCCTGGAGGGCGCCTTCACGCTCGTCGCGGTGGACGCCGACGACACGGGCACGCTGGTCGCCTCGCGCCGCAACAGCCCGCTCGTGGTGGGCGTCGGCGAGGGCGAGATGTTCGTCGCCTCCGACGTGGCGGCCTTCATCGAGCACACCCGCGAGGCCGTCGAGATGGGGCAGGACGAGGTCGTCGAGGTCACGGCGTCCGGCTACCGGGTCACCGACTTCCGCGGCAACGAGACCCAGGGCAAGCCCTACCACGTCGACTGGGACCTCTCGGCCGCCGAGAAGGGTGGCTTCGACTGGTTCATGCGCAAGGAGATCCACGAGCAGCCCCAGGCCGTCGCGGACACCCTGCTGGGCCGCTTCGACGCCGACCGCCGCCTGACGCTGGACGAGGTGCGCATCAGCGAGGCCGAGCTGCGCACGATCGACAAGATCGTCATCGTGGCCTGCGGCACGGCCTTCTACGCGGGCCTGGTCGCCAAGTACGCCATCGAGCACTGGACGCGCGTGCCGTGCGAGGTCGAGATCGCCTCCGAGTTCCGCTACCGCGACCCGATCATCACCGGCCGCACGCTGGTCGTCACCATCTCCCAGTCGGGCGAGACCGCCGACACGCTGATGGCCGTCCGGCACGCGCGCGAGCAGGGCGCCAAGGTCATCGCGATCTGCAACACCAACGGCTCGACCATCCCGCGCGAGTCGGACGCCGTCCTCTACACCCACGCGGGCCCCGAGATCGGGGTGGCCTCCACCAAGGGCTTCATGACCCAGGTCGCCGCCTGCTACCTGCTGGGCCTCTACCTCGCGCAGGTGCGCGGCACGAAGTACGGAGACGAGATCGCCACGATCATGCGCGAGCTGGAGTCGATGCCGGCCAAGATCCAGAAGGTGCTGGACGCCCAGCAGCAGGTGCTCGACCTGGCCGCCGAACTCGTCGACTCGAAGACCGTGCTGTTCCTCGGCCGCCACGTGGGCTACCCGGTGGCGCTCGAGGGCGCGTTGAAGCTCAAGGAGATCGCCTACCTGCACGCCGAGGGCTTCCCGGCCGGCGAGCTCAAGCACGGCCCGATCGCGCTCGTCGAGCAGGACCTGCCGGTCTTCGTCATCGTGCCCCCGCAGGGCCGCGACCAGTTGCACGACAAGGTCGTCTCCAACATCCAGGAGGTGCGCGCCCGCGGGGCCCGCACGATCGTCCTGGTCGAGGAGGGCGACCACGAGGTCGAGCCGTACGCCGACGTGCTGATCCGGCTGCCCCAGGCGTCCACGCTGCTGCAGCCGCTGCTGGCGACCGTCCCCCTGCAGGTGTTCGCGTGCGAGCTGGCGACCCTGCTCGGCCACGACGCGGACCAGCCGCGCAACCTGGCCAAATCCGTCACGGTCGAATGATCCTCGGGATCGGGGTCGACGTCTGCTCGATCGACCGCATCCGGGAGGCGTGCGCGCGCCCCGGGTTCACCGATCGCGTGTTCACCCTGGCCGAGCAGCAGGGGAGCGAGCAGACCCTCGCCGGCCGCTTCGCCGCGAAGGAGGCCCTCGCCAAGGCGCTGGGCGCCCCGGGCGGCCTGCGCTGGACCGACTGCGAGGTGCTGTCGGACGAGACCGGGCGCCCGTCGCTGCTGGCGACCGGCACCGTCGGCTCCCGGGTGGACGAGCTGGGCATCTCGCGCATGCACGTGTCGATCAGCCACGACGACGGCGTCGCCGTCGCGATGGTGGTGTGTGAGGGCTGACCTCTCTCCTGCCGAGGACTCGCCTAACTACCGCCGAGGACTCGTGGTCGTCGCGACGACCACGAGTCCTCGGCGGTAGTTAGGCGAGTCCTCGGCGGATAGGGGCGCTCAGACGCGCAGCCGGCGGCCCGTCGTGCGGGCGTACTCGGCCTGGCGGGCGGCGTGGAGCTGCTCGCGCTTGAGGGCGATGGCGTCCTCGTAGTGGGAGACCAGCTGGCCGCAGATGCCCGCCCACGTCCGGGGCGTGGTGGCCTCGCGGGCGGCCCGGCCCATGGCGGCGCGCTTGGCGTCGTCGCCGACCAGGTCGCGGACGTGGTCGCGCAGCCCCAGTAGGTCGCCGGGTGCGTACAGCCAACCCGTGCGTGAGGGGTCGACCAGGTCGATCGGCCCGCCCGAGGCTGGGGCGACGACCGGCAGGCCGGACGCCATGGCCTCCTGGATCGTCTGGCCGAAGGTCTCCAGCTCGCCCGGGGTCACGAACACGTCGAAGCTGGCCACGGTGCGAGCGAGTTCCTCGCCCCTGAGTTGGCCGGTGAACACGGCGTCCGGCAGGCGCTCCTGCAGCGCCTCGCGGGAGGGGCCGTCGCCGACCACCACGAGGCGCGTGTCCGGCAGGCCGGCCAGCACGTGCAGGTCGTCGACCTGCTTCTCCGGCGCCAGGCGGCCGAGGAACCCGACCACGCGCTCCCCGTTGGGCGCCCAGGTGGCGCGCAGGGCGTCCGACCGCTTGCGTGGGTGGAAGAGCTCGGCGTCGACACCGCGGCCCCAGATGCGCAGGTCGCCGATGCCGAGCGCGGCGAGCTGGGCCACGCTGGCCGAGCTGGGGGCGAGGTTCAGGGTGGCGGCCTGGTGCGTCCAGCGGACGCGCTGCCACAGGTAGGTCTCGACCGCCGGGATGCCGTAGCGCTTCGCGTAGCCGGGCACGTCGGTCTGGTAGACAGCCACGCTCGGGACGCCGACCTCACGGGCCGCCAGCGCGCCGCGGTAGCCCACGTTGATGGGGGAAGCGAGGTGGACGACGTCGGGCTTGAAGTCGGCCAGCGTCCACTCCAGCGAGATCTGCGGGGTGGTGCAGAGGCGCACCTGCTGGTAGCCCGGGAAGGCGACCGAGGCCATGTGCATCACGGGCGCGCCGCCATACGACGAGGGGGCGCCGGGGGCCTCGGGGGCGAGCACCAGCACGTCGTGGCCGTGGCCGACCAGGTGGTCGACCACCTTCAGGACCGAGTTGACCACCCCGTTCACCTCGGGGAGGAACGACTCCGTGATGATCGCAACGCGCACACCCGTATGACACCTTGTCAACGTGCATCGTTGCCCTCAGTTGCGTGGCGTGTCGGTGAACGGCGGGTGACGCGCGGGCGCCCTCCCACCGGGTGGGGGCGCTGGGGTAAGATGGGTCGGGTTTTTCTCCCGCCTCCTGCACGAAGGTCCCCATGTCCCACGACGCCCACGAGCTCGCCGCCGCCCTGCTGCCCGATGGCAGCGAGTTGACCGTGCGCCTGGCCGACCTGGCGGACGCCGAGGTGGCGCTCGAGCTCATGCACGCGGCCTTCCGCGCCCGCCCCGTCGTCGGGGAGGCCCCCGAGGCGCTCGGCGACGACCTCGCCTCCGTCCGTGCCCGCATCGCGCACGGCACCGGTTACCTCGCCTTCATCGACGGCGTCCCCGCCGGGCTGGTCATGGCCGCCCGCCAGCTCGGCGCCATGCGCCTGGGCCGCGTCGGCGTCCTGCCCCGGTTCCGCGAGCAGGGGATCGCCTCGTTCCTCGTCGGCGTCGTCCTGGAGCATCTGGCCGCCTCCGGCGAGGAGCACGTGCACCTGTTGGCCCGCAAGGAGTTCCCGCAGATCCTGGCCTGGTGGGCCAAGCACGGCTTCGCCCCCGACGACGAGGAGGGCAACTGCATCGTCATGGCGCGGTCGCTCCCGGTCGCGGTCGAGGTGCCGGACGCCGACGCCATGCGTGCGCTGGGGGAGCGGCTCGCAGGCGTCCTGCGCGCGGGCGATCTCATCATCGCCTCCGGTGACCTCGGGGCGGGCAAGACCACCCTCACCCAGGGCATCGGCGCCGGCCTGGGCGTCGTGGGCCCGGTCATCTCGCCGACGTTCGTGCTCTCGCGCGTCCACCCCGCGCAGGGAGACGGGCCCGCGCTCGTGCACGTGGACGCCTACCGGCTCGGCTCGTTCGCCGAGCTGGAGGACATCGACCTCGAGGAGTCCCTCGACACCGCCGTGACGCTCGTCGAATGGGGTGCCGGCGTCGCCGAGGGTCTCGCCCCGGGGCGCCTGGAGATCGACATCCGCCGCGGAATCGACCCCGAGGACGAGACCCGCTGGGTGTTCCTGACCCCCATCGGCCCCCGCTGGAGCCGCACGGCGCTGGCTGAGGCCGCCCAGGCGGTTCCCGGGGTGCGAGCGCCGGCGAGCCGCGCAGGACGCACCCCAAAGACCCCCGAGGAGACGCCATGACCACCACGCTCGCCGTCGACACCTCGACCGTCGTCGCCGCCGCGATCGCCGTGGACGGCCGCATCGTCGCCTCCGCGCGTGTCGACGACACCCGAGCCCACGCCGAGGAGCTCATGCCGCTCGTGCAGCGCGTCGCCGCCGAAGCGGGCGTCGCACTGGCCGATGTCGAGCGCATCGTCGCCGGCGTCGGCCCCGGGCCGTTCACCGGCCTGCGCGTCGGCGTCGTCACCGCGCTCACGCTCGCCGAGGTGCTCGCCGTGCCCGTCGCGGGCGCCTGCTCGCTGGACGCCGTAGCCGCCGAGTGGGCGTCCGCCGGGGCGCCCGAGGAGTTCCTCGTCGTCTCCGACGCCCGCCGCAAGGAGGTGTTCTGGGCCCGCTACGACGGCGCCGGACGCCGCCTGTCCGGCCCCGATGTCGCCGCCCCCGACACGCTGCCCGCCCTGCCGTTGGCCGGACCGGGCGCCCACCTCGTCGGTGCCGTCACCGGCCCCACCCAGTTGGACGCCGGCTGGCTGGCCGCCGCCGACCTCCCCGACGCCGGGCTGGAGCCTCTGTACCTGCGGCGTCCGGACGCCGAGGTGCCCACCAGGGTGAAGTCGGCGCTGCCGCAACCGCGCCTCTCCCTGCGGCGGACGCGGTGATCACGCTGGCCGTGGGCAGCGACCTGGCCCAGATCGTCACGCTCGAGGAGGAGTTCACCGACGCCCGGTGGAGCGCCCGCACGTGGGCCGAGGAACTCGTCGCCGACCGTGCCCTCACGCTCGTCAACAAGGACCGGTGGGGCCGACTTCTCGGCGTCGCGACCTTTCACTGGCTCGAGGACGTCGCCGACCTCAACCGCGTCGTCGTGCACCCCGCCCACCGGCGCGAGGGCATCGCCCGCCGCCTGATCGCCGCCGGCATGGAGTGGGCCGAGCAGGTCGGCGCCCGCCGCGTCCTGCTGGAGGTCGAGGAGCGGAACAGCCCCGCGATCCGGCTGTACGAGGACCTCGGCTTCATGGTGCTGGCGCGCCGCAGGAACTACTACGGCAGCGGGCTGGACGCCCTGGTCATGGAGCTGCCCCTGGAGAGTGAGTCATGAGCGAACCCCTGGTGATCGGCATCGAGTCGAGCTGCGACGAGACCGGCGTGGCCGTCGTCCGCGGGCGCGAGTTGCTGGCCAACGAGGTCGCCAGCTCGGTGGAGCAGCACGTCCGCTTCGGCGGGGTCGTGCCCGAGGTTGCCTCGCGGGCGCACCTGCAGGCCATGGTGCCGACGCTGCGCCGTGCGCTGCAGGCAGCCGACGTGGACGCCTCCGAGGTGGACGGCGTCTGCGTCACCGCCGGCCCCGGCCTGATGGGGGCGCTCGTCGTGGGGCTGTCGGCGGCCAAGGCGCTCGCCGTCGCGCTCGACAAGCCCCTGTACGGGCTGAACCACCTCGTCGGCCACGTCGCCGTCGACCTGCTCGACCACGGGCCGCTGCCGGAGCGCTTCGGCGCGCTGCTGGTCTCCGGCGGGCACACGTCGCTGCTGGTCATCGACGACATCACGTCGCAGATCACCGAGGTGGGCTCGACCATCGACGACGCCGCGGGGGAGGCCTACGACAAGGTTGCCCGCCTGCTCGGCATGGGCTACCCGGGCGGCCCCGTGATCGACAAGGTGGCCGCCGACGGCGACCCGCGGGCGATCGCGTTTCCACGCGGGCTGACGGCCAGGCACGACCTGGAGAAGCACCGCTTCGACTTCTCGTTCTCGGGGCTCAAGACCGCCGTCTCCCGGTGGGTGGAGACCGAGCGGCGCGCCGGGCGTCCGTTCGCGGACGCCGACGTGGCAGCCTCCTTCCAGGAGGCGGTCGCCGACGTGCTGACGGCCAAGGCCATGGACATGTGCGACCACTTCGGCCTGGACACCATCGTGCTGGGCGGCGGCGTCGCCGCGAACTCGCGGCTGCGCGGGCTGCTCGCCGAGCGTGCCGAGGGGCGCGGGGTGACCGTGCGGCGTCCGCGGCCGGGCCTGTGCACCGACAACGGGGCGATGATGGCGGCGCTGGGGGCCGAGGTCGTCCGGCGCGGGCACCGCCCGAGTTCGCTCGACATCGGCGCCAACTCGGGCCTGCCGATCTCGACCGTGCTGGTCTGAGCATGTCGAGGGCGACGCGCTCGTACCTGTTGCTGCTGCTCTGCTCGGTCATCTGGGGTTTCGCCTTCGTGGCCCAGCGGCTGGGCGCCGAGCACCTGGGTGCCTACTCGTTCAACGCGGCACGCGGGTTCCTCGGGGCGGCCGCGCTGCTGCCTCTGGTGTGGTTCCTCGACCGGCGCGCCCGGATCAGCCCCTTCGAGGCGCGCGCGGCCTGGGCTCGGGTGGCCCGCCCTGGCGTGTTCATCGGCCTGATGTTCTTCGGCGGCCAGACCCTGCAGCAGCTGGGCGTCGAGCAGACCACCGCCGGTAACGCGGCGTTCGTGACCGGCCTCTACATGGTGCTCGTGCCCGTGGCCGGCCGGTTCCTCGGCCAGCACACCGGCGTGTTCACCTGGCTCGGCATCGCGCTGGCCGTGCCCGGCCTCTTCCTGCTCACGTGGACCGGCACGGGCATCGGCCCAGGCGACCTGCTCGTGCTGGTGGGCACCCTCTTCTGGACGTTCCACATCCTCGGCGTCGGGCGCGTCGCGGCCCACGTCGACCCGATCCGGCTGTCGGTGGCGCAGTTCCTCGTGATGGCGACGCTGTCGGCCGTGGTCGCCCCGTTCGCCGAGGACGCCCCCTTCGCGGGCCTGCTGCCCGCCCTGGGGGCCGTCCTGTTCGCCGGCCTGCTGTCGACCGGCGTCGGGTTCACCCTGCAGGTGGTCGGGCAGCGGTACGCGCGGGCGTCCGTCGCGGCGATGATCATGTCGCTTGAGGCGATGTGGGGGGCGGTCGGCGGGGCGCTGTTCCTCGGCGAGCGCCTGTCGCTGCAGGGCTATTTCGGCGCCGCGATGATGATGGCCGGCATCCTGCTCGCCCAGGTGCCGACGAGGGCCGACCGGGCGCGCGAGGCCGAGCGCGCGGCGTCCGGCCAACCCACGGTCGTCCCGGTGCCCGAGCCGCCCTCGACCGCGCTGCGGGAGGACTGAATGCCCTACACCCCGATCGTCGGGACGCTGGCCTACGTCGTGCGCGGCGACGAGGTGCTGCTGGTGCACAGGACGTTCCGCGACGGCGACGCCCACCTCGGCAAGTACAACGGGCTGGGCGGCAAGCTCGAACCGGGCGAGGACGTCGTCGCCGGCATGCGCCGCGAACTGCGCGAGGAGGCCGGCATCGAGGCCACCGCCCTGCGCCTGCGCGGGACGATCTCGTGGCCCGGCTTCGGCGCCGGCGGCGAGGACTGGTTCGGGTTCGTCTTCATCGTGGACGCCTTCGCCGGCGAGCCGCCGGCGTCGAACGAGGAGGGGACCCTGCACTGGGTGCCTTTGGCCAACCTGCTCGGTGGCGCGCTGCCGTTGTGGGAGGGCGACCCCACCTGGCTGCCGCTGGTGTTCGACGAGCACATCACCCAGTTCCACGGTGTCATGCCCTACGCGGACGGACACCCCGCCGGCTGGAGCGTCACGCTCCTCTAGGCTCGGCCCATGGCTGAGCGCGCGTACGAAATCCTTCCCGGCAACCACGGAACCCGGGTCAAGGTCAACGTCCGAGGGAGCGCCGTGCTACGCATCCCGCGGCTGAACCGCGGCACGGCGTTCACGCCCGAGGAGCGCCGCAGGCTCGGCCTCGTCGGCCTGCTGCCCGCCCACTCCACCCCGTTGGAGGGCCAGCTTCACCGCACGTACCAGCGCTTCCTCGCCGCGGGCAACCCGCTGCAGCAGTTCGCCTACCTGCGCGGGCTGCGCGACCGCAACACCGTCTTGTTCTACCGGCTGGTGAGCGAGCACCTCGAGGAGATGATGCCGATCATCTACACGCCCACGATCGGCGACGCGATCCTCGAGTTCAGCATGATGTTCCGCCAGGTCAACGGCGTCTTCCTCAACATCAACGCCCCCGAGGTGATCGACGAGTCGCTGCTCGCCATCGGCCGCCGCCCCGAGGACGTCGACATCGTCATCGTCACCGATTCGGAGGGCATCCTCGGCATCGGCGACCAAGGGGTCGGCGGCGTCGAGATCTGCCTGGGCAAGAAGAGCCTCTACACCGCGGCGGCGGGCGTCGACCCGAACCGCATGGTGCCGGTCGTGCTCGACGTCGGCACCGACAACCTGCGCCTGCTCAACGACGACCTCTACCTGGGCCTGCGCCAGGCGCGCGTGCGCGGTGAGCGCTACGACGCGTTCATCGAGGAGTTCGTGGCCGGGGTCCAGCGGGTGTTCCCGCACGCGATGATCCACTGGGAGGACTTCGGCGCCGACAACGCCCACCGGATCCTGACCACCTACCGCGACAAGGTGTGCACCTTCAACGACGACGTGCAGGGCACCGCGGCCGTCGTCGGGGCCGCCGCGCTCGCCGGGGTGCGCGCCAAGGGCGAGAAGCTCTCCGCGCAGCGCGTCGTGATCCACGGGGCCGGGACGGCCGGCATCGGCATCGCCGACCTGCTGGTCGACCTCATGGTCGCCGAGGGGCTGACCCCCGAGCAGGTACGCCAGCGGTTCTGGGTCACTGCCAGCCGTGGCCTCGTCACGGACGCCCCGGGCGCGAAGGCGCGCGACTTCCAGCGGCCCTACGGTCGGGCCCACGGCGAGGTCGAGCACTGGACCCTCGACGAGCCCGGCCACATCGGGCTGGCCGACGTGGTGCGCAACGTGCACCCGACGATCCTGATCGGCACGTCGGCGCAGCCGGGGTCGTTCACGCAGGAGATCGTGACCGACCTGGCCTCCCACACCGAGCGGCCGATCATCATGCCGCTGTCGAACCCGACCTCGCTGGTCGAGGCCACCCCGGCCCACCTGCTGGAGTGGACGTCCGGGCGGGCGCTCATCGCCACCGGGTCGCCCTTCGACCCGGTCCGGTACGAGGGCGTGGAGTACACGATCGCCCAGGCCAACAACGCGTTCATCTTTCCGGGGCTGGGGCTGGGCGTCTCGGTCTGCCGGGCCTCGCGGGTCACCGACGGCATGATCGGCGCTGCCGCGCAGGCGCTGGCCTCGCTGGTGCGGATCAGCCGTCCCGGCCAGTCGATCCTGCCGGCCCTGAACGACCTGCGTCGCGTGTCCGCGACCGTCGCGATCGCCGTCGCCAAGGCGGCCGAGGCCGAGGGCGTCGCCGGTGAGCCCCTCACCGACCCCGTGCAGGAGGTCTTCGACGCCATGTGGCAGCCCGTCTACCCCGAGTTGATCATCGAGGACTGATGACCGGGGAGTTGGGATAGATGCTCCTCGAAAGTGAATCTGCACCTGCTCCAGCGGGTGCAGATTCATTTTCGAGGTGCATCTGTGTGTCCGGCGTCCGGAGTTGTCCACAGATCCGGTCGCTGGCGGTCACACGGGGCGTCCGACCCGCTTGGCTGGACGCATGGACCCCCAGTTGAGACCCTTCTCCGCCCTGCAGGCCGAGGGCTGGACGTCGTACGACCTCCGACGGGCGGTGGCTGCCGACGAGCTCGTCCGACTCACGCGCAGCGTCTACGCGCCGGTGGTCCAGCTGTCCCCTCGGGAGCTACACCTGCGGCGGGCCGCTGCCCTGCTCAGCACCCATCGGGATTCAGTCGTGCTGTCGCACGCGTCGGCGGCGATCGCGCACGGGCTGGCCGTCCAGCACGACAACCCGCCGCTCGTGGACCTCACCACGCCGCCCCCCGGCCGCGGCAGGCGGACGCCCGCGTACCACCTGCGCTGTGCACGCCTCGAGCCGGACGAGGTCGTCAGCGTCGGTGAGCTCCGCGTGACGTCACTGGCGCGGACGGTCGCGGACCTCGCCCGCACCACCCCCTTCACCTGGGGGGTCATCGTCGCCGACCAGGCGCTGTCGGCCGGGACGACAAAGCTGGAGCTGTCCGCAGCGGTCGAGGCCAGCAGCCCCGCGGCGGGGATGGCCCGGGCACGGCAGGTCGTCCTGTTCACTGACGCTCGCTCGGAGTCGGTGGCCGAATCCGCGAGCCGCGTGACGATCGCGCGCACGGGGTTGCCCCGCCCGGTGCCCCAAGTGCCGATCGAGGTGGACGGACGCATCATCGCCCGCGGCGACTTCGGCTGGGAGGACTGGAAGCTGATCGGCGAGATGGACGGCGAGGTCAAGTACCGCCCGGGCGACGACCCCGACACCACGCCCGAGGCGGTCATGGCCGCCCAGAACCGGCGCCAGGAGAGGATCCGCCAAGCTGGGTACTGGGTTACACGCTGGGGCTGGTCCCAGGCCTGGGACGTGGGCGCCATGCGGCACCTGCTGCGGACGGCGCTCGAGCAGCAGGGCTGGCGTCCGTGACGTCGACAGATGCACCTCGAAAGTGAATCTCCTCCCGCTCCAGCAGGTGCAGATTCACTTTCGAGGTGCAGTTGTGTTTGGGGCGGTCCTTCGGGATCTTGGTTCGACCCTTCGAGCCTCGCCTCGCTCGCATTTCAGGGGCCTCGGCCTCAGGCGTCCGCGTAGCCGTTCGGGTTGGCGGACTGCCAGCGGTAGGTGTCCGCGCAGGCCTGCTCGACCGACAGCTCGGCGCGCCAGCCGAGTTCGGCCTGGGCCTTGGTCGGGTCCGCGAACGACGCCGCGACGTCACCCGGACGCCGGGCCACGACCTCGTAGGGGATCTCCACCCCCGCGGCAACCTCGAACGCCCTGACGATCTGCAGCACCGACGTCGGGTTGCCTGTGCCGAGGTTCCACACGTGGTAGCCCTCGACCGTCTCCAGCTTCGCCAGGGCAGCGAGGTGGCCCGCGGCGAGGTCGACGACGTGGATGTAGTCGCGCTCGCCCGTGCCGTCCGCGGTGTCGTAGTCGTCGCCGAAAACCATCAGCTTGTCGCGGCGTCCGGACGCCACCTGCGCGACGAACGGCAGCAGGTTGTTGGGGATGCCCTTCGGATCCTCGCCGATGCGGCCCGAGGCGTGCGCGCCGATGGGATTGAAGTAGCGCAGGACGCCGACGGCCAGCTCGGGCCGGGCCGCGGCCACGTCGGCCAGGATCTCCTCGATCATCGCCTTCGTGCGGCCGTAGGGGTTGGTGGCGCCGGTGGGGGCGTCCTCGACGAAGGGCGGCTCGGACTCCTCGCCGTACACGGTCGCCGAGGACGAGAAGACGATGCGGTTGCAGCCATGCTTGGCCATGGCGTCCAGCAGCGTGAAGGTTGAGCCGAGGTTCTCGCGGTAGTACGTGAGCGGGATCTGGGTCGACTCGCCGACCGCCTTCCAGCCCGCGAAGTGGATTACGGCGTCGGGGGAGAAGGAGGCGAAGGCCTCGTCGAGTGCCGCCTCGTCGCGGACGTTCGCCTCGACGAACCGGGCCTCCCGCCCGACGAGGGAGGCGACGCGTCGCAGCGACTCCTCCGAGGAGTTCGACAGGTCGTCGACCACCAGCACGTCGTGGCCGGACTCCAACAGGGCGAGGGTGGTGTGAGAGCCGATGTAACCGGCACCCCCGGTGACGAGAACGCGCATCAGGATCCTTTCGTGTGGCACACACGGTATCCCCTCGTCGCCGCCGACCCGAACGGCATCCGGACCAGGCCGACGGCAGCAGTACGCTTCTGGCCATGAAGTTCCTCAAGGTGCTCCTGGCCCTCATCGGTATCGCCGGCGTCATCGGCGCCGCGGTCCTGCTCGGCCAGTTCGCCCTCGACTCCCGAGAGCTCATCGGTGCCGCACAGCGCTACGACGGCGCCAAGGTCATCCGTGACCCCTTCGTCACCACCTCGATGCTGACCGGCATCGGCGCGGCTGCCGGACTGTTCCTGGGGCTCGCGATCGGCCTGCCGAGTCGCTCCCGTGGCCAGATCCGTCGCGATACCCTGGACGAGGTCAACGCCGGGCGCAACGCCGCCATCGCCAACCGCGCGGCCGAGCGGACGGCCATCCCCGAGGGCCCCGAGGCGCAGGCATGAACCTCGGCGACGCCGACCGCGTCGTCGTCACCACCTTCGACGCGGCGGGCCAGCCCACCACGTCGTCGGAGTTCGTCGTCCCCCTCGGCGAGGACCGCATCGGCCTCTGGACGCCCCACTCCACCCCGTGGGTGGAGCGGCTCAACCTGTCCGACGTCGTCGCCGTCCAGGCGGCCAACACCGCCGGACGCGTTCTGCGCACCGAGCCCGTCCTCGAGGGACGCGCCGAGCTCGTCTGCGAGGGCGTCGACCTCGAGCAGGCCCACACGCTGACTCGCGACAAGTACGGACTGGCCGCCGCCGTCGTCGGCGCGGTCGACTGGGCCTGGGAGGTCGGAGGCACGCGGACGCCCCCGGGCGTGGTCGTCGTCCACATCGTCGGCTAGGCCGATGGACCTCGCGACCGCCCGCTGGCTCACCTCACCGGACGCCGCCGCGGCGCTCGCCGCCGCCACCGCCGAGCCGGACCCCGGCAGCCTCGCCGCCGCCACCCGCCTGCGCGCCCTCGTCGACCCTGACCAGGCCGCCGCCGTGCTCAACCAGGCGGCGCTGCGGCGCAGGGCGTCCGCCAAGTTCGGCACCCGCGCGGGCTCGCTGTTCCTCACCCCGGACGCCCTCGAGCAGGCCACCCGCGCCCCCGTCGCCGCCCGCCGCGCCGCGCGCCTCGCCCGCGTGACGGACGCGGTGGTCGACCTCGGCTGCGGCATCGGGGCGGACGCCCTCGCCCTGGCCGACGCGGGCCTCGACGTCATCGCCGTCGAGCGCGACCCGGTCACCGCCGAACTGGCTGCGGCGAACCTCGGGCGTCCGGTGCTGGTGGGGGACGCCGAGGAGCACTGGCTGGCGCTGGCGTCCGACGGGGTGGGCGTGTTCGCCGACCCGGCCCGGCGCACGGTGTCCGGCCGGACGTGGCGGGTGGAGGACCTCTCACCACCGTGGTCGTTCGTCGAGGCCCTGCTGGCGGGTGACCGTCCGGCGTGCGTGAAGCTCGGCCCGGGTGTGCCGCACGCGATCGTCCCCGCCCACGTGGAGGCCGAGTGGGTCTCCGACGGCGGTACCGTCGTCGAGTGCGCGTTGTGGGCCGGTCCGGGGGCGACGCCCGGGAGGCGCGTGGCGGTGGTGGACGGGGCGGAGCTCGCCGGCTCTTCCAGGCTGGTTGCTCACACCCCGGGGACTTCCAGCGCGTTCACCCCAGGGGCCTCCTACCTCTACGAACCCGACGGCGCGGTGGTGCGGGCCGGGTTGGTGGACGAGTTCGCCCGGCTGGTCCGCGCCGAGCGCATCGCCGACGGGATCGCCTACCTGGTCGCCGACTGGTACATGCCGACGCCGTTCGCGAGGGTGTTCCGCATCCTCGAGGTGCTGCCGTACGACGAGAAGACGTTGCGCGCGTGGGTGCGCGAACAAGGCGTCGGCACGCTGGAGATCAAGAAGCGCGGTATCGACGTCGACCCGGCCGAACTGCGCCGCCGGCTCAAGCCGAAGGGGAGGGCGTCCGCCACGCTCGTGCTGACCCCGACCCCCGAGGGCGCCCGCGCGCTGGTCTGCGCACGCGTCGACTGAGCTCACGACCGACACGCTGGCGGCCCCCGTTTAGCACTCGGGTTGAACGAGTGCCAACGCGTGGCTAGAGTCGGCGTTAGCACTCGACCATCGAGTCTGCCAGCCCGCGGCGGCACCGCGACGACGTCGGGGGCAGGCATCGAAGGAACAAACCCAGGGCCCCTCCCGGCCCTCACGAACGAAAGGGCACCATCGTGGCCGTCACGATCAAGCCGCTCGAGGACCGCGTCCTCGTCCAGCCCCTGGAGGCAGAGACCACCACCGCCTCGGGCCTGGTCATTCCCGACACCGCCAAGGAGAAGCCGCAGGAGGGCAAGGTCGTGGCGACCGGCCCCGGCCGCATCGACGACAAGGGCAACCGCGTCCCGCTGGACGTCGCCGAGGGCGACGTCGTCATCTTCTCCAAGTACGGCGGCACCGAGGTCAAGTACGACGGGAACGAGTACCTGCTGCTCAACGCCCGCGACATCCTCGCCGTCGTCTCCAAGTAAGGAACCCAACCCATGGCAAAGATCCTTCAGTTCGACGAGGAGGCCCGCCGCTCGCTCGAGCGTGGCGTCGACGCCCTCGCCAACGCCGTGAAGGTGACGCTCGGCCCCAAGGGCCGTTACGTGGTGCTCGACAAGAAGTGGGGCGCCCCGACGATCACCAACGACGGCGTGACCGTCGCCAAGGAGGTCGAGCTCACCGACCCGTATGAGAACCTCGGCGCACAGCTCGCGAAGGAGGTCGCCACCAAGACGAACGACGTCGCCGGTGACGGCACCACCACCGCGACCGTGCTGGCCCAGGCGCTCGTCCACGAGGGCCTCCGGGCCGTCGCCGCCGGGGTCAACCCCGTCGGCCTCAAGCGCGGCATCGAGGCGGCCGTCGAGGCCGTCAACGCCGAGCTGGTCGCCAACGCCAAGCAGGTCGACACCACCGAGGACATGGCCAGCGTGGCCACGATCTCGAGCCGCGACGAGGAGATCGGCGCGCTCATCGCCGAGGCCTTCGACAAGGTCGGCAAGGACGGCGTCATCACCGTCGACGAGTCCAACACCTTGGGCACCGAGCTCGAGTTCACCGAGGGTATGCAGTTCGACAAGGGTTACCTGTCGCCCTACATGGTCACGGACGCCGAGCGGATGGAAGCCATCCTCGACAACCCGTACATCCTCATCTACTCGGGCAAGATCAGCTCGATGAACGACCTGCTCCCGCTGCTGGAGAAGGTCATCGGTGCCAGCGGCACCCTGTTCATCGTGGCCGAGGACGTGGACGGCGAGGCCCTCTCGACGCTCGTGGTCAACAAGATCCGCGGCACCTTCACCTCGGTCGCCGTCAAGGCGCCCGCCTTCGGTGACCGCCGCAAGGCCATGCTGGAGGACATCGCGATCCTCACCGGTGGCCAGGTCGTCGCGGCCGAGGTCGGTCTCAAGCTCGACCAGGTCGGCCTCGACGTGCTGGGCCGCGCCCGCCGCGTCGTCGTGACCAAGGACAACACGACCATCGTCGACGGCGCCGGCGAGGCGTCTGCGGTCGCCGCTCGTGTCGAGCAGCTCCGTGCCGAGATCAACCGCACCGATTCCGACTGGGATCGCGAGAAGCTCCAGGAGCGGGTCGCGAAGCTGGCCGGTGGCGTGTGCGTGATCAAGGTCGGCGCGGCCACCGAGGTCGAGATGAAGGAGAAGAAGCACCGCATCGAGGACGCCGTGAGCGCCACTCGTGCGGCCATCGAGGAGGGCATCGTCGCCGGTGGCGGCTCGGCCCTCGTCCATGCTGCTTCCGTCCTGGCCGACGGCCTGGGCAAGTCCGGCGACGAACTCGCCGGCGTCCGGATCGTCGAGAAGTCCGTCGTCGAGCCCCTGCGCTGGATCGCCGAGAACGCGGGTGAGCCCGGCTACGTGGTCGTGTCGAAGGTCAAGGAGCTTGGCCTGGGCAACGGCTGGAACGGCGCCACCGGCGGGTACGGCGACCTCGTCGCCGCCGGCGTCATCGACCCGGTCAAGGTGACCCGCTCGGCCCTGGCCAACGCGGCGTCCATCGCGGCCCTGCTGCTCACCACCGAAACCCTGGTGGTGGAGAAGCCGGAGGAGTCGGACGACAACCACGGTCACAGCCACTGATGGTTGGCTGAGCCTGTCGAAGCCGACAGAACCTTTCGAGGCCCCCGCGCGCTGAGCGTGGGGGCCTCGATCGTTTCCGCTGGCCGGCTCGGCAGGTGGTGGTGCAGGTCGGGCAGCGGTGGCGTCCGGCCCCTCGTGAGGGCCTCGCGCGTTCTGGGCGCTACTTCACCAAATGGGCGCTGATGTGCGCAACCGCATGGTGTAAGACTGATCGATATGATCAAGGCCTCAGGCATCAAGGTGATCGGATTGGTCACAAGGACCGGAAGGGCGGAGCGTGTACCAGCTCGACGACACAGACCGGCGTCTGCTGCTCGAACTCGACCAGGACCCGCGCATGACCGTGCTCCTGCTCGCGCAGCGCACCGGGCTCGCCCGCGGCACCGTCCAGGCGCGCTTGGAGCGGTACCGCACCGAGGGCGTCCTGCGGCTGGGCAGCACGATGGTGCCGCCCGCGGCGCTCGGCTACGGGCTGCACGCCACCGTGTCGGCCGAGCTCGACCAGCACCAGCTGGACGAGGCAGTCGAGGCCCTGCGGCGCATCCCCGAGGTGCTCGAGTGCCACGCGCCCGCGGGCGACATCGACCTGCTCTGCCACGTCGTCGCCCGCGACCCCGACGACCTCTACCGCGTCGCCGAGGAGATCCGCCTCTGCCCGGGCATCACCCGCACCTCCACGAGCGTGTACCTGCGCGAGGTCATCGGTTACCGCGTGCGACCCCTGCTGCGCCACGGGGGCGGCCCGCGGGCCCGGACGCGCCGGGCGCCGGTACGCTGACGCGGTGACCGCCACCCTCCCCGCACCCTCCGAGATCACGCCCCGGCCGAGCCTGCCGTGGGGGGTCGCGGCGGCCGTCGGCATGGTCGCGAGCGCCCTCATCGCCTGGGGGGCGGCCCACCCAGAGTTCTCGTTCAACCCCCTCGGCTGGCTCGAACCGATCGTCATGGCGATCGGCACCGCCCTGCCGATGCCGTGGAACCGCGTGGCCATCGTGCTGGGCTGCGTCATCCTCAGCGTGCTGTGGTGGCTCCTGCGTCCCCACGCCGGACGCCGCGCCATCGCCCGCCCCGGCCTCCTGCTGGCCCTCTGGTCGCTGCCGCTGCTGCTGACGCCGCCCGTGCTGTCGGGCGACGCCGTCCTCTACGCCGACTCCGGCTGGATCGAGAACGCCGGCGGGTCCGTCTACGCCGACGGCCTCGGCAGCGCAGGTGGCCCGTTCGCGCCGTCCGTCGACGAGCTCTGGCGGGGGAGCGGTGTCGCCTACCCGCCCCTGACCCTGCTGGTCAACCAGCTCGTCGTGGCGCTGACCGGCAACGACGACTACTGGTCGTTCGTCGCCATGCGCCTGCCCGCCATCGTCGGTGTCGCGTTGATCGCCTTCACCGTGCCGCGGATCGCCGCGTACCTGGCCGAGAAGCCTTGGTCGGGTCGGCCCGGCGGCCCTTCGAGGCTCGCTTCGCTCGCACCTCAGGAACCGCCTTCGCTCGCACCTCAGGGAGCCTCTGCCGGGGGCGCTGGGGACGGTGCGATCTGGTGGGGGCTGCTGAACCCGCTGCTGCTGGTGCACTTCATCGGGGGTGCCCACAACGATGCGCTGATGGTGGGGGCGTCCTTGCTGGCGATCTGGGTGACCGTGGTCGCCATGCAAAGCGACGACACCCGCAGGGCGCTGCTGCTGTGGGTGGTCGCCCCCGTGCTCGTGGGCGTCGCGATGGCGCTCAAGCAGCAGGGCGGGCTGACGGTGCTGGCGGTGGCCGGCATCCCGATCATCGACCAGCTGCGCGCCCAGCCGCCCGGACGCCGACTCGTGACGTACGGCGTCCGGACGGCCGGCGTGACGGCCGTCGCGGTGGCCACGTTCGTCCTCATCGCCTTCCTCTCCGGCAAGGGGTTCGGGTGGACGGCTTGGCTGACGTTGATGGGCACCGCCGGGACGCCCGCGCCCTTCGCCCTGCTCGGTCAGTTCGGGGGCGACCTCATCGCGTGGCTGGGCGCCGACCCGTCCGGGTTCCGCTTCGCCGTGGGGATGGCGTCCAACATCACGCTGCTGGCGGTACTGGCCTGGGTGGTCATCCACTTCAGCGACCGGCCGGTGTCGGCGGTCGGCTGGGGGTCGCTCGCCGTGGCCATCCTCGGCCAGTCGATGCACCCGTGGTACGTCCCGTGGAGCCTGGCCCTGCTGGGCCTCGTGCCGCTCACCGACAAGCAGCGGCGCTGGGTGGCCGGTTTCGTGCTCGCGTTCCTCGTCTGGAATTCGATCCAGACGGTCCTGTGGCACGGGGACCACTAGACTCCGGGGCATGCGCGTCGCGGTGTCATCAGGGCGGCTCGGAGGCCACCTGGCCGCTGGGCTGCGATCGGCTGGGCACGAGGTCCTCTGCCTGGTGGAGCGCGAGGCGTCCGGCCCCGACGAGCGGCGCTGGGATCCGGCCGCCGGCCGCATCGACAACCCCGGCCTGTCCGACGTGGACGCCGTCGCCAACCTCTTCGAGGCCGACGTGTGGCGCCGCTGGACGCCCGAGGTGCGCGACGAGATCCGCGGCAGCCAGGTCACCGGCACCCTGACCATCGTCAGCCACCTCGAGCCCGACGGGCGCTGCCAGCGCTTCGCCAACCTGTCGGCCACCAGCTTCTACGGCGACCGCGGCGAGGAGATCCTGGACGCCGACTCGAGCGTTGGCGCCGGCTGGCTCGCCCAGGCCACGGCGGCCTGGGAGGCAGCCGCCCGGCACGCCCCCGTCTCGACCGTGCTCCTGCGGACGCCCATCGTGCTGGGCGTCGAGGGCGGCGCCTGGGAGCGTCGCCGGCGCGGCCCGCTGGCCGGACGGTTCGGCGCCGGACGCCAGTGGCGCACCTGGATTCACGTCGACGACTGGGTGGCCGCCACGATCCTTCTCCTGGAGGGCCGCCAGGAGGGCCCGGTCGTGGTCGCCGCGCCCAAGCCCGTCCGCGACGCGGACTTCGTGGCCGCACTCGCCGTCGCCTCCGGGCGGCGCCTGGGTCTGCCGATCCCCGAGCGCGTGCTGCGCCTGCAGTTCGGCGCCGACCTCACCCGCGAGGTGCTGATGGCCTCCCAGCGGGGGGAGCCGCGCATCCTGCCGACCGAACTCGGTTTCACCTACCGCTACCCGGACCTGGCCGACGCGCTGGCCCACCTCAGCTGAGGGCGGCGGCCATGGGCGGCAACCGGGAATGTCCGCGGCCCGAAGTATGCTCGGCCAGACGCCAGCGTGACGACGACAGGGGAGATGCGCGATGAACCACGATGACCTGACTCCGGCCGGCGTCCCGGCTCCGTTCGCCCCGTTGGGGCTGACGTTCGACGACGTCCTGCTGCAGCCCAACGAGAGTGACGTCATCCCCTCCGAGGTCGACACCGCCACCCAGGTGAGCCGCAACATCACCCTCCGCGTCCCGCTGATGAGCTCGGCGATGGACACGGTGACCGAGTCCCGCATGGCCATCGCCATGGCGCGCCAGGGCGGCCTCGGCATCCTGCACCGCAACATGGGCGCCGACGAGCAGGCCAACCAGGTCGATCGCGTGAAGCGGTCCGAGGCGGGCATGGTCGACCAGCCCATCACCACGACGGTCGACGCGACCATCGGCGCGGTCGACGAGATGTGCGGCACCTATCGCATCTCGGGCCTGCCGGTCGTCGACGACGCGGGCCGCCTGGTCGGCATCATCACCAACCGCGACATGCGTTTCGAGGACGATCCGAACCGCCGCGTCGGCGACGTCATGACCCGCATGCCGCTCGTCACCGGCCACCCGGGCATCGCGCCCGACGAGGCGCTCAAGCTGCTCGGCAAGCACAAGATCGAGAAGCTGCCGCTGGTGGACGCCGACGGCATGCTCACCGGCCTCATCACGCTCAAGGACTACGTGAAGTCCGACAAGTACCCCCTCGCCACGAAGGATCCGCAGGGGCGCCTGCGCGTCGGCGCCGCGATCGGCACCTTCGGCGACGCGTGGGAGCGCGCCATGCTGCTGGTCGAGGCCGGGGTGGACGCCCTCGTCACCGACACCGCGCACGGCCACAGCCGTTCCGAGATGGACCTCATCCGTCGCCTGAAGGCCGAGCCGCTGGCCGCCCATGTCGACATCATCGGCGGCAACGTCGGCACCTACGAGGGCGCCAAGGCCATCGTCGAGGCCGGCGGCGACGCCGTGAAGGTCGGCATCGGCCCGGGCTCCATCTGCACCACCCGCGTGGTCGCCGGCGTCGGCGTCCCGCAGGTCACGGCCATCTACGACGCCGCCCGCGCGGCCCGGCCCGCCGGTGTCCCGGTCATCGGCGACGGCGGCCTGCAGTACTCCGGCGACATCGCCAAGGCGCTGGTCGCTGGCGCCAACGCGGTGATGCTCGGCTCGCTGCTGGCCGGCTGCGACGAGAGCCCCGGCGAGCTGGTGTTCATCAACGGCAAGCAGTTCAAGAGCTACCGCGGCATGGGGTCGCTCGGCGCGATGAAGGCCCGCGGCAAGCAGGGTTCGTTCGCGGCCGACCGCTACTTCCAGGCGTCCGCGACGACCGACGACAAGTTCATCCCCGAGGGCATCGAGGGCCAGGTCGCCTACCGCGGCCCGCTGGCCGCCGTCGCCTACCAACTCATCGGCGGCCTGCGGCAGTCGATGTTCTACTCGGGTGCGCGCACCATCCCCGAGCTGCAGGAGCGCGGCCGGTTCGTGCGCATCACGTCGGCGGGCCTGCGCGAGTCGCACCCGCACGACATCCAGATGACCGTCGAGGCCCCCAACTACTCCAACCAGAAGTGAGTCCCATGATCGAGATCGGCCGCGCCAAGCGCGCCCAGCAGGTGTACGGGTTCGACGACATCGCGATCGTGCCCACGCGGCGCACCCGCAGCCCGCAGGACGTCCGCCTCAACTGGAACATCGACGCGCTGACATTCGAGTTCCCGATCGTGGCGGCCCCGATGGACTCGGTGATGTCCCCGGCGACCGCCATCGCCTTCGGACAGATGGGCGGCCTCGGCGTCCTGAACCTCGAGGGGCTGTGGACGCGGTACGAGGATCCGGAGCCGATCCTCGACGAGCTCGCCGAGATCAGCGACGCCGTCGCCGCCACCGAGCGCATGCAGCAGGTGTACGCCGAGCCGGTCAAGGCCGAGCTGATCACCGAGCGCATGAACCAGATCCGGGACGCCGGCGTCCCGGTCGCCGGAGCGCTGTCGCCGCAGCGCGCACAGGAGTTCGCCTCGGTCGTCGAGCGGGCGGGCGTGGACTTCTTCGTGATCCGCGGCACCACGGTGTCGGCCGAGCACGTGTCGGCCAACGAGGAGCCGCTCAACCTGAAGGAGTTCATCCGCAAGCTCGACGTGCCCGTCATCGTGGGCGGCTGCGCCACCTACCAGGCGGCGCTGCACCTGATGCGGACGGGCGCGGCCGGCGTCCTGGTCGGGTTCGGCGGTGCGGCCACCGGGCGCACCCGCCACGTGCTGGGCGTGGAGGTGCCGATGGCTTCGGCCGTCGCCGACGTGGCTGCCGCGCGCCGCGACTACATGGACGAGTCAGGCGGCCGTTACGTGCACGTCATCGCCGACGGCGCACTGGGCCGCTCGGGCGACATCGCCAAGGCCATCGCCTGCGGCGCGGACGCCTGCATGGTCTCGACCCCGCTTGCCCGCGCCGAGGAGGCCCCCGGCCGGGGCTGGCACTGGGGCCCCGAGGCCTGGCACGGCACGCTGCCGCGCGGCGAGCGCGTCCGGATGGGCCGGGTCGGCTCGCTGGAGGAGATCGTCCTCGGTCCGTCGCACACGCCCGACGGCACCATGAACCTCGTCGGCGCCCTCCGCAAGGCGATGGGCACCACCGGCTACACCGAGGTCAAGGAGTTCCAGCGCGTGGAAATCGTCGTCCACGCCTGACATGCGCAGACCCGTCGCCCTGGCCCTGGCCCTCACGCTGATCCTCGGCGTGGCGGGCCTGGCGGGGGGCGTGTGGTGGTTCGGCGTCCGGCCGGCGCAACAGCTGGACGCCGCCCTCGCGCGGATCACGGCGGGGTTCTCCTCGGGCGAGGTCTCAGACGAGGACTTCCTGCAGCCGGCGTCCGAGCAGGTCGCCGCTATCTACGCCGGCATGGGTGCGCTGCGCCCCACCGTCACCGTCGCGGGGGAGCCGCGGCCGACCCAGCCGGGCGAGATGTCCACCGACCTGGCGTGGTCGTGGGTGATCCACGAGGGCAAGCCCGCGTGGGAATACACGACGCCCCTGGTCATGGTGCGTGAGGGCGACGCGTGGAAGGCCCGGTACCATCCCGCCCTGGTCGCTCCGGGGCTGGCCGAAGGCGAGGTACTGCGCGCCACCCGGCGGACGCCCCCGCGGGCGTCCGTTCTGGGGGAAGCCGGCCAGCCGATCGCGACCAACACCGCCGCATGGCGGCTCGGGGTCGACAAGACACTGACGGACGCGGCGACCGCCGTCGACTCGGCCGGGAAGCTCGCCGCCGAACTCGGGCTGGACGAGGCGGCGTTCGTCGAGCGGGTCCGGAAGGCCGGGCCGCGAGCGTTCATCGAGGCGCGCATCCTGCGCCAGCACGACACCGCCGACCGCGAGCTCGCGCGCAAGGCGCAGCAGTGGATCGGCGTGCGCGCCATCGAGACCACTTTCCCGCTCGGGCGCACGTCTTCGTTCCTGCGCCCGATCCTGGGCTACGTCAGCGACGCGACGGCCGAGCAGGTCGAGAAGTCGGGCGGCGCCATCCGGGCCGGCGACCTCGTCGGGCGCGGTGGCCTGCAGGAGGCGCGCAACCACGTGCTGGCGGGCACGACGGGCTTCCTCATAGCGATCGTGGACCCTGAGGAAGAGGACCGCGAGGTGTTCCGGGTGGACGAGCTGCCCGGCACCGACGTGTGGACGACCATCAACGTTCCCCTGCAGGAGCGGGCCGAGGCGCTGCTGGCGCCGATCGGGTCGGCGAGCGCGCTGGTCATGCTGCGGCCCTCGGACGGCTCGGTGCTCGTGGCGGCGTCGGGCCCGGGGGGCGGGGGGCTGTCCACGGCGACGCTGGGGCAGTACGCGCCCGGGTCGACGATGAAGATCGTGACCGCGCTGGCGATGCTGCGCGCGGGGGCGACACCGGACACGCTCGTCGAGTGCTACGACGGCTACGTCGTCGACGGCTACCGCTTCGACAACTGGGCCGGCTACCCGGCCTCGGCGCTGGGCCAAGTCCCGCTGCGCGAGGCGTTCGCGTGGTCGTGCAACTCGGCGTTCTTGGTTCAGGCGGACGCCCTGGGCGTCGACGCGCTGGTGGACGCCGCGGGCTCGCTGGGCCTGACGGCGGAGCCGAACCTCGTCGTGGGTGGGTTCCTGGGGTCGGTGCCGACCGACGGGACGCCCGCCGAGACGGCCGGCGCCATGATCGGTCAGGGCCGAGTGCTCGCTTCCCCGTTGGGCATGGCCACCGTGGCCGCCTCGGTGGCTGCTCAGAAGACCGTCTCGCCGGTTCTGGTGGAGGAGCCGGGGCGTGCTGCGGCTGCGCCCGCCACGCCTCTGACGGCTGGTGAGGCGGCGGCGCTACGCGAGCTGATGCGCGGCGTGGTCACCGGCGGGACGGCGTCGGCGCTGGGGTCGCTCGGCGACGTGGCGGCCAAGACGGGCACCGCGAGCTGGGGCCCGGCGCCGGTGAAGTACCACGGCTGGGTCGTCGCGACCCGCGGAGACCTGGCCGTCGCGGCGTTTGTCGAGGACGCCACCGGCTCCAGCGATGCCGTGGCGTTGGCGTCCGCCCTGCTGGGCGCGACCGCCTGACCGCCGAGAGCCCCGGTCTTCTGCGCCGAGAGCCCCGGCCTTCTGTGCCGAGAGCCCCGGTGTTCTGTGTCGAGAGCCCCGGTGTTTTGTGCCGAGAGCCCCGGTCTTGTGCGCCGAGAGCCCCGGTGTTTTGTGCCAAGAGCCCCGAACCCAAGCCCTCGGCGGACTGAACCCAAGCCCTCGGCGGACTGAACCCAAGCCCTCGGCGGACTGAACCCAAGCCCTCGGCGGACCGAACTCAGCACCGCCCGCAGCATGATCGCGTTGCCGTACGTGCGGCGTCCGTCGACCACACCCACCGAACGCTTGCCGGGCAGCATCGGTCAGGGTGCCGTGAAGCCGGTGCGTGCGGACAGGGATTCGCGTTCCATGGTGTCGCCCGGTGGGTTCAGGCGGTGGCCGGTGCGGCGTCCCGGTCGAGCAGGGCCTGGATGGCGGCGCGCTGCTCGGGGGAGCGCCACGCGATGGCGTCCAGCGCGGCGTACGACTCGGAGATCACGCGTTCGAGGCCTGCCTCGGCGATCAGCCCGCGCTCGTGCATCAGCCGGGCGGCGCCGATGTAGGTGTCGACGAAGTGGATGCCGGCCGCAGCGTGCGCGGCGCGCTCGTCCTCCGGCGTGCCGACCACGTCGTGGATGACCACGATGTCGACGACGTCGCCGAAGCGCTCCAGCAGCAGTTCGCCGACGCGGACGTCGCCTTGGCCCGAGTCGCCGATGAACAGCTTGCGATACTCCGGGAACAGCTGGCGGTAGTGGTCGATGTTGGCGATCTTCTGCCCGGCCATCAGGTCGTGGGTGACGAGCGCCGACAGCGTGCCGGTCAGCACGGAGTGGGTCGCGATGCCGGCCCGCCGCAGGCTGCTCCGGGTGTGGTTCTCGATGAGCCCGAGGGCGTCGCCGGGCCGAGCGGTCACGAAGGTGAGGTCGCCGGTCGAGAAGGGCTCGTCGTCGTGCCCGCGGTCGAGCGCCTCCAGCAGGGCAAGGATGCCGGGGTAGATCGTCCCTTTGGGGTAGCGGTCGTCGTGCAGCGCGCAGATCACCGTGTCGTCAATGTCGCACAGCACCTTGGACTCGCCGGTGTGGACGCCCGCGGCCTGCTCGGCGATGTGGTCGAGGATCTCGACGCGGATGCCCTCGTCGTCGATGTCGCCGAAGACGAGCCCCTCGAGGTCGTGTGCGTCGGTGCGGCTGTTCATCTGGTTCTTGAGCTGGGTGAGCTCGATGCCCTTGCGCGCGTGGAAGATCGCCGAGATGGCCTCCTCGTCGGCGCGGCCGGTGATGCCGGCCTGCAAGCCGTAGGCAACGTTGGCCTGTGCGGCGATCGACAGCTCGCCGATGCGCTCGACCAGCAGGTCACGCAGGGCCGCGTGGTTGGCGGGGCCGAGCAGGTGGTCGTCCAGGCTGCGGAACAGGAGGGCGGCGTCCACCTCGCGCAGCACCTTGTCGAGGGTGGGGGCGGACGCTTCGCGGAGAAGCTCGAGAACATGCGCCTCCTCCTTGCGGTCGGTGTGCCCCTGCAGGAGCGTGACGATGAGGTCTTGTTCGATGGGCACGTTTGCACCCTAGTGCCCCCCATCCGCCGAGAGCCCCGGTTCCGTGCGCCGAGAGCCCCGGCCTTGTCCGCCGACAGCCCTCAGCCGTGGTGGTCGCGCGCGATCTGCTCGTGGTGGCGGACGACCTCGGTGACGATGAAGGTCAGGAACTTCTCCGCGAACTCGGGATCGAGACCCGCGGCGTCCGCCAGGGCACGCAGCCGTGCGATCTGGGCCTTCTCGCGCTCGGGGTCGGCGGGCGGCAGGCCGCGCGTCGCCTTGAGGACACCAACCTCCTGGGTGATGCGGAACCGTTCGGCCAGCAGGCACACGAGCGCCTGGTCGAGGTTGTCGATGCTGGCACGCAGGCCAGCCAAGTCGGCCGGGATCTCGCTCATGCGCTCACACTAGCGAGCACAATGGGGGTCGTGAGTGCCGCTCCAGAACGAGCCCCGTACGCCGGCGTCCCGGTCTGGGCGGTGCTCAACCCGACCGCTAAGCGCTACGCCGTTGCGCGGCACACGCTCGAGCGGACGTGCGCGGACGCCGGCCTGCCCGCGCCCCGCATCCTCGAGACGACGGCCGAGGAGACCGGCTGGGCGCAGGCCCGCGAGGCCGTGGCCCAGGGCGCCCGGCACCTCGTGGTCGGCGGTGGCGACGGGACGGTCCGGGAGGTGGCCCGTGCGGTGGCGAGCACGGGCGTACACCTCGGCGTCCTGCCGCTGGGCACCGCCAACCTGTTCGCGTTCAACCTCGGCCTGCGCACGCGCGACCCGCGCCTGATGGTCCACCGCGCGTTGTACGGCGCACCGCGTCCGATCGACGTGGGCTGGGCGAGCTGGCGCCTCGTCACCGACGGCACGAGCGGCGCGCCGACAGACGAGTACGTGTTCCTCGTCATGGCCGGGCTCGGGCACGACGCCGCGACCGTGCTGGCCACCGATCGGGGCACCAAGTCACGCCTCGGCTGGCTCGCCTACCTCGCGATGGGGTCGCGCCACCTGCTGAGCAAGCCGCTCAGGATGCGCCTGTCGATCGACAGCGCACCCGGCCGCCGCCTCTCCACGTGGACGATCCTGGTCGCCAACTCGGGCAGCATCCCGGGCGGGATCGACGTGTTCCCCGGCTCGCGGGTGGACGACGGTCACCTCGACTGCCTCGAGGTGCCGTTGCGGACGCCGACGCAGTGGGCCTCCATCGCGTGGGCCGGGATCACGCACCATCGCTGGGAGGCCGCCGCCCTGCGCTACTCGCGCATGCGGACCTTGTGGGCCGTGCCCGACGAACCCGCCCCCCTCCACCTCGACGGGGACGTGGTGGGCGAGGTGGCCGACCTGCGCATCCGTGTCCAGGAGGGAGCGTTGCTGGTGCGGACGCCCGGGCCCTGAACGGGGCTGTCGGCACACGAACCCGGGGCTCTCGGCGCCCAAACCCGGGGCTGTCGGCGCCCAAACCCGGGGCTCTCGGCACCCAAACCCGGGGCTCTCGGCGGAGGGGGCGTCAGCGGGCGAAGAGTTCCACGAAGTTGCGAAGGATCTTGCCGGGGGAGTCGTCCACGCCCGCGGCGTGGGCGGCCTCGACGAGGTTGTCGAACTCGTCGGGGTCGAAGTAGCCGGCGTTGCGGTAGATGACCATCCGCTCGACGAGGCGCTCGACGTCCAGCTCGGGGTGGAACTGCGTCACGTACGCGCGCTGGCCGACGCGGAACGACTGCACCGGGCACGCCGTCCCCGTGGCCAGCAGCACGGCGTCGTTCGGCGTCCGCGAGCAGGCCTCCTTGTGGCCGGTGAACGCCATGAACCGGTCCGGCACGCCCTCGAACAGCGGGTCGACGCGGCCGTGTTCGGTCAGCGTCACCTCCACCGCCGAGGTGGTCTCGCCGTAGGTGCGGTCGACCAGCCCGCCCAGGTGCTGGGTGACGATGCCGACGCCGTAGCACAGCCCGATCAGCGGGACGTGCTCGGCCAGCGCCACGTCGATGATCCTGGCCAGATCGCCCTCGACGCGGCGCTGGTTGTCGGTCTTGATCTCGTCGGAGGTGTTGAACTGCCCGCCGCCGATGATGAGGCCCGAATAGTCGTCCGGCCGGATCACGGGCAGGGGCGCCTGCTCAACGCGGAGCTGGACGAGCTGTCCCGGCTTCAGCCCACCGAACGACGCGATGGCGTCGAACTCGGCCGCGACGGCCCGGTCGTGGTCGCGGATCGACAGGTGCAGGAACGGCTTCACGATTCTCCTTCGAAAGGGGTCAGGCGACCGGGCCGACCCGGCTGTCCGCCCCGACCCTGATGGGGCCGATCACCTTGGCGCCCGCGCCCAACAGGACGCCGTCGCCGATGGTGGGGTGCCGCTTGAAGCCGCCCCGCGAGGCGGGGGTGTGGGCCCACTCATGGCGCTACTCCAGCACGTCGGGCGAGGCTCAATCCATCAGGTCCGCATAGAGGACCGACGACAGGTACCGCTCGCCGAAGCTCGGGATGACCACGACGATGGTCTTGCCCGCGTTCTCCTCGCGCGCGGCCACCTCGCCGGCCGCCTTGAGCGCCGCGCCGGACGAGATGCCGACCAGCAGCCCCTCGGTGCGGGCGGCGTCGCGCGCCGTCGCCACCGCGTCCTCGGACGTCACGGTGAGGACCTCGTCGATCACCGACCGGTCCAGGATCGCCGGGATGAAGTTCGCCCCGATGCCCTGGATCTTGTGCGGCCCGGGCTGCCCGCCGGACAGGATCGGGGACTCGGCCGGCTCGACGGCGACCAGGCGCACGTCGGGCTTGCGCTCCTTGAGCACCTGGCCGACGCCCGAAATGGTGCCGCCCGTGCCGATGCCGGCCACGACGATGTCGACAGAGCCGTCGGTGTCGTTCCAGATCTCCTCGGCGGTGGTGCGGCGGTGCACGTCGACGTTCGCCTGGTTCTCGAACTGGCGCACCAGGACGCCCCCGCGCTCGTCGGCGATCGCGTTGGCCTTCTCGACCGCGCCGCGCATGCCCTCGGGGCCCGGGGTGAGGATCAGCTCGGCGCCGAAGGCCCGCAGCAGCGCGCGGCGCTCCTTGGACATGGTCTCCGGCATCGTCAGCACCACCTTGTAGCCGCGGGCGGCGCCGACCATCGCCAGCGCGATGCCGGTGTTGCCGGAGGTCGCCTCGACGATCGTCCCGCCGGCGGTCAGCTCGCCGGACGCCTCGGCGGCGTCCACCATGGCGACGCCGATGCGGTCCTTGACCGAGTTGGCGGGGTTGTAGAACTCGAGCTTGGCCAGCACGGTGGCCTTCGAGTCGGGCAGCAGCTTGTTGATCTTGACCAGCGGCGTGCGGCCGATCAGGTCGGTCACGTTCTCGAACACGTTCATGGGTGCAAGCTACCCGGTCAGCGAAGCGGCCGGAACAGCCACAGGCTGACCGCGACGCGGGTCTCGATGGCCTCCACGTCCTGGGGCACGCCGTGGAACGCGTTGGGGCCCATCGCGATCAGGTCGCGCACCAAGTCGGCGTCCGCGGCGAGGGAGGAGCGGACGCGGTGGCGTCCGATGGCCTGGAACTGGGCGGACGCGCTGCGCAGCAGCCGGTCGTCCTTGTCGGACTCGATGCCGAGCAGCCCGTACCGCTCGCGGACGGACGCCAGGTGTTCGGGGTCGGGGGTGACGACCAGCAGCAGCCCGCCGTCGCCCAGCACACGGGCGAACTCGGCCAGGTTGCGCGGCGCGAACAGGCAGGTGACGAGGTCGAACCGGCGGGCCCTCAGCGGCAGGGTGCCCCAGGCGTCCGCGACGACGGACGCCGCACGTTCGTGCGCCTTGGCAGCGCGGCGCGCTGCGGGCACCGACACATCCAGCGACACCCCGCGGGAACCGGGCAGGGCGTCCAGCAGCCGGGCGAGGTGGTGGCCGGTGCCGCCGCCGACGTCCAGCACGGTGCGTGACCCGGCGGCCCGGCGGGCCAGCGCGGCGTCCACCGCGTCGAACGCCCCGGACGCCAGCACGCGCGAGCGCGCCTCCACCATCGCGACGGTGTCGGCATTGGCGGGCTGGGCGGCGCCGAGCAGGTTCAGGTGTCCCTGCCTGGCGACGTCGAAGGCGTGCCCCTGCGGACAGGACGCCGTCGGCCCCTCCACCGTCAGCGCGCCGGCGCAGACCGGGCAGGCCAGCAGCCCGCGTGCGGCGTCCAACCCCATCGGCGTCACAGGCCCCGCAGGCGCCCGCCGTCGACAGGGATGATGCAGCCGGTGACGAAGGACGCGGCGTCCGACAGCAGGAACGCGGCCACGCGGCCGAACTCGACCGGCTGGCCCACGCGCTTCATCGGGGCGGAGTCGCCCATGCCGGCCAGCGCCGCCTCGCGGTCGTCGGACTGGTCGACGAGCCAGTTGATGCGGTCGGTCTGGATCGTGCCCGGCATGATGCCGACCACGCGCGAGCCCGAGTCGCCGAACTCGTTCGCGAGCTGCTTGATCAGCATCGCCAGGCCGGGCCGGGTGACGTTCGAGAGCGCCATGGTGTCCAGGGGCTCCTTGACCGAGGTGGACAGCACGAACCCCAGGGCGACCGGGCCGGACGCCGCGGCCACGACCGCGCGGGCGGTGCGCAGCGCGGAGACCACGACGGTGTCGAAGGCCGCGCGGTAGGTGTCGTCGCTCGTGCCGAGCACCGAGCCCTTGGGCGGCCCGCCCACGCTGACGAGGGCGCCGTCGAGGCGTCCCCACGTCTCGACCGCCAGCGCGGCGGCACGGGCGGCGGTGTCGGGCTCATTGAGGTCGGCGGCGAGCGTGACCGCGCGGTCGGCGCCCAGCGCGGCCACGGCGTCCGCCAGCGGCTGCTCGCGGCGCGCGACGAGCACGACACGCGCGCCCTCAGCCACGAGCTGGTCGGCGGTCGCGCGGCCCAAGCCGCCCGAGGCGGCGGTGACGACGAAGACCTTGTCAGTCAGACCGAGATCCATGGGTGGCCTCCTGGCTGGGTGTGTGGTCGGGTGCGGGGGCGGGATCGGGTGCGGCAGCGGCGCGCGCCTTGCGCTCCTGCGCGCGCTTGCGGTCACGCAGGTCGTTGCGGATCAGAACGATGAGCCCGATGCCGGCGATCGCGGTGAACGCGAACCACTGCATGGCGTAGCTCCAGTGCGGGCCCTCGGTGATCGGTGGGGGAGTGACGGGCTCGAGCTCGGCCGACTGGTCCGGCGTGACCTCGATCAGGCCGATGAACCCGTTCACGAGGGGACGCCCCACCCAGTCGGCGAGCGCGTCGGAATTGATGAGGCGGACGGTGTTCTCCGTCGGCGTCATCTGGTTCGGGTTGCCCTGCTCGTTGCGGCGCACGAAGCCGACCAGCGACACCTCACCCGCGGGCGGCGCGGGGAACGTGCGCGGGAAGTCCTGGCCCGGCGGGCGCTCGACGAAGCCGCGATCCACGAGCACAATCTGGCCGGTGGTCGTCTCCAGGGGGGTGACGAGCTCCCAGCCCGTCCGCCCGTCGAAGCTGCGGTAGCGGGCCTGCAGCTGCTTGTCGGCGAGGAAGGTGCCCTTCACCTCGACGCGCTGCCACTGGTCGGCGTCCGTGATCTCGCGGCTGAACACCTGCTCGAAGGGGACCACGGGCTGGGCCTCGTGGGCGACGACGTTGGCGTTCTGGTCGCGCCGCTGGTCGAGCCGGTCGAGCTGCCACTGGCCGAGGTTCACGAAGGTGAACCCGAGGGCGACGACGAACGCCGTCATCAGGACCCACCTCAGCCACGCCCGCTTCACCGCACGTCCTCCTGTTCCACGTCTCCCTTGATGACCTCGCCCGCCGTGATCGCCAGCCGCGGGGCGGCGTCCTCCTCGTCGAAGGTCACCGGTGCCTCCGGCCGGTTGTCGCGCGCGTTGCCCAGCAGCACGGCGATGCCCGGCAGCAGCGCGGCGGCGATGAGCAGCACGACGTTCCACGGGATGGGGGCGACGACGGCGGCGATGAAGCAGACCACGCGGAACAGCATCGTGATGACGTACCGCTTGGCCCGCTGGTCGGTGGACAGGCTCGTCCCGAACCGCGCGCTCGTGATGAGCGACGGCTCTGCGGGTGCGACGCGTCCAGCCATGCTGGCCAGCCTACGCCTCGCCACGGACGGCTTCACGCTACGGTTGTCCGGTGACTCAGTCCCCGCGCAGCATCCTGGTGACCGGCGGCGCCCGTGGCATCGGCCGGGCCATCGTCGAGGAGTTCCTCGCCCAGGGCCACAAGGTGGCCGCCGCGAGCACCTCCGGCAAGGCGCCCGAGGGCGCCCTCGGCATCGCCTGCGACGTGGCGGACGCCGCGTCCGTCGACGCCGCCTTCAAGGCCGCCGAGGAGGCCCACGGCCCTGTCGAGGTCGCCGTGGCCAACGCCGGCATCACCAAGGACACCCTCATCCTGCGCATGAGCGAGGCCGACTTCGACGCGGTCCTCGACGTCAACCTCAAGGGCGCCTTCAACGTCGCCAAGCGGGCCTCGAAGTCGATGCTGCGCGCCAGGCACGGCCGCATCATCTTCATCGGCTCGGTCGTCGGCCTGTACGGCTCGCCGGGCCAGGTCAACTACGCCGCCAGCAAGTCCGGCCTCGTCGGCATCGCACGCTCGCTGACCCGCGAGCTCGGCGGCCGCAACATCACCGCGAACGTCGTCGCGCCCGGCTTCATCGACACCGAGATGACCGCGGTCCTCCCCGAGGACACGGTCGCCGGCTACAAGGCCGCCATCCCGGCCGGACGCCTCGGCGGGCCGGCGGAGGTTGCCGCCGCGGTCGCGTTCCTCGCCTCGGACGCCGCGGGCTACATCTCCGGTGCCGTGCTGCCCGTCGACGGCGGCCTCGGCATGGGCCACTAGGCCACGCCACCCCTACCACTCCCATCATCGAAGGGCAGAGCCACATGGGCATCCTCGAGGGCAAGACCATCCTCGTCACCGGCGTGACGATGAACACCTCCATCGCATACAAGGTCGCCGAGATCGCCCTCGCCGAGGGCGCCACCGTCGCCGTGTCGAACTTCGGGCGCGCGCTGTCGCTGACCAACCGCATCGTCAAGCGCCTCGACCCAGCCCCGCCCGTGATCGAGCTCGACGTGACGGACGCCGACCACCTCGCCGCGCTGCCGGCCCGCCTCGCGGAGGCCGGGATCGAGCGCCTGGACGGCATCGTCCACTCGGTCGCGTTTGCCAACCCCGAGACCGCGCTCGGGGGCAAGTTCCTCACCACCCCGCCCGAAGACGTCGCCCAGGCGATCCACGTGTCGGCGTACTCGCTGGTCAGCCTGACGATGGCCTGCAAGCCGATCCTGAACAACCCCGCCAGCGTCGTCGGCCTCACCTTCGACGCGCGCGTCTCGTGGCCGACGTACGACTGGATGGGCGTGGCCAAGGCCGCCCTCGAGTCGACCTCGCGCTACCTGGCCCGCTACGTCGGCTCGGACGGCATCCGCTCCAACATCGTCGCCGCCGGCCCCCTGGACACCATCGCCAAGAAGGCCATCCCGGGCGCCAACACGTTCAACGACATCTGGGGCGATCGCGCCCCGCTCGGCTGGGACGACCACGACGCCACCCCGACAGCCAAGGCCGTCGTGGCCCTGCTCTCGGACTGGTTCCCGGCGACCACCGGCGAGATGATCCACGTCGACGGCGGGCTCCACTCGACCGGCGCGTGACACGGACGCCGCAGCCGTCACCCGGGCGTCCGGCCCGGTAGGTTTGAGGCATGGCACCCGTCGTTGAGCTCGCAGACGTCTCGATCGTCCGTGGCGGCGCCACGCTGCTGGACCAGATCACCTGGTCGATCGACGAGACGGACCGCTGGGTGGTCATCGGCCCCAACGGTGCCGGCAAGACGACCCTGCTGCAGGTCCTGTCCGCCAACCTGCACCCCACATCGGGGTACGCGTCGATCCTGGACGAGGTCCTGGGCGCGGTGGACGTGTTCGAGCTGCGGCCCCGCATCGGCGTGACGTCGGCGGCGCTGGCCGACCGCATCCCGCGCTCCGAAGCCGTGGGCAACGTCGTCGTCTCGGCGGCGTACGCCGTGGTCGGGCGCTGGCAGGAGGGCTACGACGTGGACGACTTCCGGCGGGCGGCGTCCCTGATGAAGCAGCTGCACATCGAGCACCTCGGCAAGCGCACCTTCGGCACCCTCAGCGAGGGCGAGCGCAAGCGCGTCCAGATCGCGCGGGCCCTGATGACCGACCCCGAGCTGCTGCTGCTGGACGAGCCCGGCGCCGGCCTCGACCTGGCCGGACGCGAGCGCCTGGTCGCCACGATCTCCGACATCGTCGCAGACGAGTACGCGCCGGCCACCGTGCTCGTGACGCACCACCTCGAGGAGATCCCGCCGGGCATGACCCACGCGATGCTGCTCAAGGGCGGCAAGGTGGTCGCGGCGGGGCCGATCGAGGGCGTCCTCACCGACGAGCACATGAGCGAGGCGTTCGACCTGCCGCTCACGGTCTCCCAGACCGACGGGCGCTGGGCGGCCCGCGCGGCGCGCCACCAGCCCGAGCGGGCGGCGAAGGGCTGACCCATGATCGAGTGGATCCAGCAGAACTGGTGGGTGGCCTGGCTCGTGCTGTCGGGCGGCCTGGCCGTGTCGGAGATGCTGACGCTCGACATGACCCTGCTCATGCTGGCCGGCGGCGCGCTCGCCGGCGCGGGGGCGGCGCTGATCTTCCCCGGGCTGCTGTGGGTGCAGGTGCTGGTCGCGGTCGTCGTCGCGGTGGCGCTGCTGGGCGTCCTGCGCCCGGAGATCCTCAAGCGGCTCCACAAGGGCCCCGGCTACCGCAGCACGTTCGACCAGCTCCTCGGCAGCACCGGTCGGGCGGCGGGTGAGATCACGGCATCCGGAGGCGAGGCCAACGTGAACGGCGAGACCTGGTCGGCGCGCAGCTGGGACGGCGAGCCCATCGCGTCCGGCGTCGAGGTGGAGGTCATCGAGGTCGACGGCCTCACCGTGGTCGTCCAGCCGCGCAACAAGCCGCTGAGCACTTAGCCCGCCTACTACTCTGGGTGGTGGAGATGTCCGAACCCTCGAGGAGGCGGCCCACATGCCCGACCCGTTCCTGATCATCGTCATCCTGCTGGCCGTCGTGGCCGTGGTGGCCCTGGGCCTCTCGGTGCGGGTGATCCAACAGATGCAGGTGGGCATCGTCCAGCGGCTGGGCAAGTTCAACCGCGAGATCGGCCCGGGCCTGCACCTGATCGTGCCGTTCATCGACCGCGTGGCCTACACCATGGACATGCGCGAGGCCGTCGTGCCGTTCCCGCCCCAGGGCGTCATCACCGAGGACAACCTGATGGTCGGCATCGACTCGGTCATCTACTACCAGATCGTCGACCCGAAGCGGGCGGCGTACGAGGCCCAGAACTACATCCAGGCCATCGAGCAGCTCACCATGACCACCCTGCGCAACATCATCGGCGGCATGGACCTGGAGCAGACCCTGACCTCGCGCGAGGAGATCAACCAGAAGCTGCGCGCGGTCCTCGACGAGGCCACCGGCAAGTGGGGCATCAAGGTCAACCGCGTCGAGCTGCGCTCGATCGAGCCGCCGGCCACGATCCGCGACGCGATGGAGAAGGGCGCCCGCGCCGAGCGCGAGAAGCGCGCCCAGATCCTGCTCGCCGAGGGCCAGCGGCAGAGCCAGATCCTCTCGGCGTCCGGTGACCGGGAGTCCTCGATCCTGCGGGCGCAGGGTGAGCGCGAGTCCCAGGTGCTGCGCGCCCAGGCCGACCGCCAGGCGTCCATGCTGCGGGCCGAGGGCGAGGCGCAGGCCATCACGACGGTGTTCCACGCCATCCACGCGGCCGAGCCGGACCAGGCGCTGCTGAGCTACCAGTACCTGCAGATGCTGCCGAAGCTGGCGACCGGCGATGCGAACAAGGTCTGGATCATCCCCTCGGAGCTGAACGACGCCCTCAAGGGACTCGGCGGCAACCTCGGCGAGGTGGCCGGCAAGGCCCTCGCTGGGGTCGACCCTTCGAAGTTCGAGGCCCCGAAGAAGGTGGACGTGTTCGCCGAGATCGAGGCATCCAAGAAGGCCGAGGAGGCCAAGAGCCAGGCGTCCGTCGAGCAGGCCATCGCCGAGGCGCAGAAGCTCGAGGCCGGCAAGGCCGCGCGGCTCTCGACCGGACAACCCAACCCGGAGCTCACCGCCCAGCGCGAGGTCGTCGACCCGGTCGCCGACCTGCTGCCCGACGCGCAGCCCGACCCCGAGCCCTGGCGCGACGAGGAGTAATTCGACGGTCCCGCCGAGAGCCCCGGTGTTGTGCGCCGAGAGCCCCGGTGTTGTGCGCCGAGAGCCCCTCGTTGCTAGCGCCAGCTACGCACCCGAGCAATGACGTCGTCGCAGAACGCGTCGTAGGTGGGGTCGGGACGCATGGACTCGGGGTGCGCCTGCATCCACTCCCAGGCGCGCGCCACGCCGTCGGCCCAGGTCACCCGGGCGTCGAACGCAGGCACGAGCGACTTCACGAGGCTGTTGTCGAACATGATCGTGGACGCCTTGTCGCCGACCAGCGCGGCCTGGATGTCCTCGCGTAGCGCGCCCAATGTCGCCGAGGCCACGTGCACCTTCTCGATCGGGACGCCGAGGGTGGCGGCCACGGTGTCGAACGCCGTGTTCCAGGTGATCGACTCGTCCGAGGTGATGTGGACCGGTCGGCCCAACGCGCCCGGATGGCCGAGGAGGCCGGTGAGGCCGACGGCGAAGTCCTCGTTCCAGGTGAAGGTCCACAAGGACTCGCCATCCCCGTGCACGATGACCGGCTTGCCGTCGAAGAGCCGCTGCCACGCCGCCCACGGGTTGCCGAAGTGGAAGTTGGTGGGGATCGTGCGCTCGCCGTAGGTGTGCGAGGGGCGGACGATCGTCCAAGGAACGCCGGCGTCGGACGACCGGAGCACCTCCTCGCAGGCGATCTTGTTGCGCGCGTACTCGCTGAACGGGTTGCCCTGGGGCGAGTCCTCGGTCACGCGGAAGTGGGGGAGCGGCTTGAGGTAGGTCGAGCACGAGCTGACCAGGACGTACTGTCCGACGCGTCCGGCGAACACGCGCAGGTCACGGGTGACGTCGTCAGGAGTGAACGCCAGGAATTGCACGACCGAGTCGAACTCCCGGTCTCCCAGCAGGGCGGCGAGGCCGGCTTCATCTCGGGCGTCGCCCACCAGATGTTCGACGCCCTCGGGGAGGGCCTCACCCCGCCCGCGATTGAGGACGGTGAGCTCGTGGCCTTCGGCCTGGATGCGGCGGACAACCGCTCGGCTGATCGTTCCGGTTCCCCCGGTGAGCAGGATGCGCATGGGGGTGATTCTGTCAGGTCAAGGGGCTGTGGGTGGACGGGGTCGGGGCTCTGGGCAGTCAAATCCGGGGCTCTGGGCAGTCAAATCCGGGGCTCTCGGCGCACAACACCGGGGCTCTCGGCGGAGGGTGGGACGACGAACGGCCCAGCCCCTGAGGGGCCGGGCCGTCCGGGACAGGGTCAGCGGCGGATACCGATGGTGTCCTTGCCGTCGCCATTGAAGTCTCCGACGAAGGCCTCGTCGGTGGACTCGCCGTAGCCGAACACGATGTCGGCGTAGCCGGTGGTGGTCGTGTTCTTCAGCAGGTACTGGTTGCCACGACGGACGCCGAGGGTGTCCTTGAGGTCGCCGTTCCAGTCGCCGACGAGCACGACGTCATCGGGGTTGCCGTAGCCGAACACGTAGTCGGCGTAGCCGGTGCTCGTGGTGTTCTTGACGAAGTACTGGTGGCCGCGACGGACGGTCAGGGTGTCCTTCCTGTCGCCGTCCCAGTCGCCGGGGAGCACGACGTCGCCACGGTCGCCGTAGGCGAACATGTAGTCGGCGTAGCCGCTGGCGATGGTGTTCTTGACGAAGTACTGGTTGCCGCGGCGGATCATCAGCGTGTCCGTGCCGTTGCCGTCCCAGTCGCCGGCGTAGACGACGTCGCCCGCGTCACCGAAGGAGACGACCACGTCGGGGCTGCCCGCGCTGTTGCTGTTGCGGATCAGGAACTGGTTGCCACGGCGGATCATCGGGGTGTCCTTGCCGTCGCCGTTCCAGTCGCCGAAGAAGAACTCGTCACGCGGGTCGCCGTAGCTGAACACGTTGTTCGCGGTGCCGGTGAAGGCGTCGTTGAGGTAGAACGCGGTGCGGACGGGCGGGTTGTACAGCAGGCGGTTCGGGGTGCCCGTGGTCGGGTTCACGATCACGCCGGTGGTGGCGTTGCCGACCAGCGTGCTCGAGATCTGTGCGGCGTTGAGGCCCGGGTTGTCCTGCCACAGAATCGCGGCGGCGCCGGCCACGTGCGGGGCGGCCATCGATGTGCCGCTCCAGTTCGCGTAGGCGTTGTTGGAGTTGTAGACCGACGAGCGGATGTTCTCACCCGGGGCGTACAGGTCGACGCAGCTGCCGTAGTTGCTGAACGACGCCTGGCGGTCGGCCGAGGTCGACGCGGCCACCGTGATGGCGGACGGCGTCCCGGCGGGCGAGGAGTTGCAGGCGTTCGCGGACGCGTTGCCTGCGGCCACCACGGCCACGATGCCCCGGTTCGTCACGCGGGTGACGGCCTGGTTGATGTAGCTGCTGGGCTGGTCGGAGCTCACGCTGAAGTTGGCGACGGCCCTGACATTGGACGGGTGCTGGCCGAGCATCCAGTCGATGGCGGCCACCCAGTCCGCCAGCCAGCCGCGGTTGTTGCAGTCGAGGATCTTGATCGCGTAGATCGACGCGCCCTTGGCCACGCCGGCCGTCGTGCCGGCGACCGTGCCGGCCACGTGGGTGCCGTGCCCGTGGCAGTCGAGCGAGTCGGTGGTGGGGGTGGTGGAGTTCAGGAACCCGACGCGGCCGACGATGCGGCCGGTGAACTCGACGTGGTTCGGGTTGATGCCCGAGTCGAACACGTAGGCGCGGATGCCCGCACCGTTGCTCTGGTAGGTGTAGGAGCCGCTCAGCGGCAGGCGACGCTGGTCGATACGGTCCAGGCCCCACGGCAGGTTGGCCGTCTGAGTCGCGGTGCCGGAGACATCACCGTCGCCGGAGATGCGCTGGTTCGGCTCGACGCTCGCGACGAGCGGGTTGTTGGCGAGCGCGGCGGCCTGGGCCTCGGTGGCCTTGACCGACATGCCGCCCGTGTTCGGGAACTGGGCGAGCAGCTTGGCGCCCGCCTGGGCGGCCGCGCCGGAGGCGCTGGAGCCCGAGACGTCACCCTTCAGGGTGACGAGGTAGGTCTGGTCGGGGCTGGCGGCGACGTCTTCGGCGGAGGCCAGCGAGGGGGCGGCGGCCAGGCCGACACCGGCCAGGACCAGGGACAACGCGAGTGAGCACAATCTGCGCATGGGAACCTTCTCGGGGTGCTGGGCGAGCAAGAGGGGTGGTGCTGGCCCGGAGGCTATCAGCTACTTAGCCGGCGCACAGCTGCACGCATGGAGAGGGGGACGAAGCCCGCCGCGACCGCGCGGCGACGCAAGCCCGGTTGTGCGCGCAACAAGGCCCACCCCCGCCGCAGCAACACTCGCGGCGGCTTGCGGCGCTGGGCGAGGTCGCGGCGCAGGCGCAGCAGCCCGACCAGCCACCGTGAGCGGTCCAGGTAGATGGGCTCTACGTCCAGCCCGGCCGCGCGTGCCGGGGCGAGCAGTTCGATGGCGAAGATGCCCTCCGCGACGATGAGGTCGTGGTGGCCCAGCTCGAGCGTGTGGGAGCCCACCCGGCGGGACTCCGCGATCGAGTAGGACGGCACTTCGCACCGCCCGTCCCGAACCAGGCACGACAGCGCGTGGACGGTGCCCGCGGCGTCCCAGGTGGCGGGGTCGTCCCAGTCGACGATGCCGTGCGCGCGGGGCAGCGCGGGGGCGTCCGCGTCGAGGTAGAAGTCGTCCAGTCGCAACGGGAGCCCCCCGACCAGCCGCGCCAGCCGGGACTTGCCGCCGCCCGAGGGCCCGGCGAGCAGGACGACCCGGGTCACAGCCCCAGGGCCGAGGCCATGGCGGCCTTCAGCTCCTCCATCCGCTCGGAAGCCTCGGCCCGGGCCGCGGCCAGGTCCGCCGACCGCTCGGGGGGCAGGGCGACCTGCAGGTAGACCTTCAGCTTCGGCTCGGTGCCGGACGGGCGCGCCACCGCGCGCACGCCGTCGCCCTCCAACAGGACGCCGTCGGTGGGCGGCAGGCCGTTCCAGCCCGCCCCGAGGTCGGACGCCGTGACCGGCACCCCGGCGAGCTCGGTGGGCAGGTCGGCGCGCAGCCGGGCCATCGCGTCGGAGATGATCGACAGGTCCGAGACCCGGAACGACATCTGCGACGTCAGGTGGACGCCGTGGGTGCGGGCGATGTCGTCCAGCCGCCGGGCGACGGACGACCCCTCCGCCCGGAGCGCCGCCACGAGGGCCAGCAGGCGGGTGAGCGTGCTGATGCCGTCCTTGTCGGCGACGGCCTCGGCGTCGGTGCAGTAGCCGATGGCCTCCTCGTAGCCGAAGGCCAGGCCCGGCACGCGGCCGATCCACTTGAAGCCGGTCAGGGTCATCTCGAACGGCTGGCCGGCTGCCGCGGCCATCCGGCCCAGCAGCGTCGAGGACACCACGGAGCACGCGTAGACGCCCGGGGTGCCCCGGCGCAGGGCGTCGTCGGCCAGCAGCCAGCCGAGCTCGTCTCCGGTGAGCATGCGCCACCCGCCGTCGAACGGGGCGGCCAGGGCGCACCGGTCGGCATCCGGGTCATTGGCGATGGCGACGTCGGCGTCCGTCTCCACGGCGAGCGCGAGCGCCAGGTCCATGGCGCCCTTCTCCTCCGGGTTGGGGAAGGCCACGGTCGGGAACGCGGGGTCGGGCAGGGCCTGGGCGTCCACGAGCGCCGGGGCGGGGAAGCCCGTCCGGTCGAGCACGCGCGCCACGACCTCGGCGCCCACGCCGTGCAGCGGGGTGTAGACCCAGCGCAGGTCGCGCGGGGCGTCCTCGGCGACCAGCGACGCCGCGCGGGCCACGTACGCGGACAGCAGGGGCTCGCCGATGGTCTCGTACGCCGTCGAGCGCGCGATCGCGCTGACCGGCTCCTCGGCGACCGCGGCGATGTGGGCGGCGATCTCGCCGTCGATGGGCGGGATGATCTGCGACTTGCCGACGTAGACCTTGTAGCCGTTGTCCTGCGGCGGGTTGTGGGACGCCGTGACCACGACGCCGGCGACGCAGTCGAAGTGCCCGATCCCGAAGGCGACGACCGGGGTCGGGACGTGCGTCTCGGTCAGCATCGGACGCAGCCCGTGCCCGGCGAGGATCTCGGCGGTGTCGCGGGCGAAGACGTCGGAGTTGTAGCGGGCGTCGTAGCCCACGAGCACGCGCGCGCCGGCGTGGCCGTGCTCGACCAGCCAACGGGCCAGGCCGGCGGCGGCCTGGGCGACCACGACGCGGTTCATCCGGTTCGGGCCCGGGCCGAGGGCGGCCCGCAGGCCGGCGGTGCCGAACTCGAGGCGTCCGGCGAACGTGTCGACCAGCTCGGCGACGGCGTCCGACTCGCCGGCCTCCGCGCGCTCGACCAGGTGGTCCAGCGCGGTGACGGTGGCCTGGTCGGGGTCCTGGGCCTGCCAGGCCCGGATGGCCTCGAGGCGCTCGGCGTTCAGCATCACAGCACCTCCAACAGGCCCGCGAGCAGGGCGCGCAGGCGCGGGACGGCGTTGCGGCCGGCCTCGATGACCTCCGTGTGGTCGAGAACCTCGCCGGTGATGCCGGCGGCGGCGTTGGTGACCAGGGAGATGCCCAGCACCTCCAGGCCGGCCTCGCGGGCGGCGATGCACTCCAGCGCGGTGGACATGCCGACGAGCGTGCCGCCGATGGCGCGGGCCATGCCCACCTCGGCCGGGGTCTCGTACTGCGGCCCGGCGAACTGGACGTACACGCCCTCGTCGAGGTCGGGGTCGACCGTTCTGGCGAGGTCGCGCAGCGCGGGAGAGTAGGCGTCGGTCAGGTCGACGAAGTTCGCGCCGTGCAGCGGGGTGGCGCCCGTGAGGTTGATGTGGTCGGCGATCAGCACGGGCGTGCCGGGCGCCCACGCGGGGTCCAGGCCCCCGCAGCCGTTGGTGAGGACGAGGCGAGTCGCGCCGGCGGCGGCCGCCGTGCGGACGCCGTGGACGACGGCGTCCGGCCCCTTGCCCTCGTAGAAGTGGGTGCGCCCGGTGAACAGCGCGGCGACGCGGCCGGACGGCAGGCGCAGCGCGCGGACGGCCCCGCCGTGCCCGGCGACGACCGGCGCGGAGAACCCGGGCAGGTCGCCCAGTTGCACCTCGGCGATCACGTCGCCCAGGTCGGCGGCGGCGGTCGACCAACCCGATCCGAGGACGAGGGCCACGTCGATGTGCTCCACCCCCAGACGGCTCGTGAGGGCTGCAGCGGCCTGCTGGGCCAGGGCGTACGGGTCGTCGTGCGTCATCACCCGTCGCAGCCTACTCAGGCCGTGCCATTCTCGCTTCGACCACCCCGCGGGTCCATGGAAGAATGCGGGACGTGACGAACGTGGTGATCATCGGTGGTGGGCCCGGCGGTTATGAGGCGGCACTCGTGGCCGCCCACCTGGGCGGGAACGTGACGATCGTCGAGGAGGCGGGTGTCGGCGGCTCCGCCGTGCTGACCGACGTGGTGCCCTCGAAGGGCCTGATCGCGGTGGCGGACGTCATGACGCGCATCCGCAAGGCCACGAAGCTGGGCCTCGTGCCCGCCGACGCGTCGCGCACGAGCCTGCTCGACGGCGTCCGGGTCGACGCTGTGGCCATGAACGAGCGCCTCCTGAAGCTCGCCGCCCAGCAGAGCGCCGATATCCAGGCCCGCCTGAACGAGGAGGGCATCCGCACCATCCGCGGCAAGGGCCGCCTCGACGGCACCGAGCACGTCATCGCCATCACGCCCGACGGCGTCGAGGAGCGACTGAGCGCCGACATCACGTTGGTCGCTACCGGCACCCGCCCGCGCGATCTGGCCGACGCCAGGCCCGACGGCGAGCGCATCCTCAACTGGAAGCAGATGTACAACCTGGCGGAGATGCCGCGGAAGCTCATCGTCGTCGGCTCGGGCGTCACCGGAGCCGAGTTCGCCAGCGCCTACCACGCGCTGCGGTGTGAGGTCGTCCTCGTCAGCTCGCGCCGCATGGTGCTGCCCAGCCAGGACTCGGACGCCGCCCGCGTCATCCAGGACGTGTTCGAGGCCCGAGGCATGGAGATCCTCTCCCAGGCCCGCGCCATCGCCGCCCGGCGCACCGAGGACGGCGTCATCGTCACCCTCGAGGACGGCCGCGAGGTCGAGGGCAGCCACGTGCTGATGGCCGTCGGCTCGATCCCCAACACTGAGGACCTGGGTCTGGAGGAGGCGGGCATCGAGCTCACCCCGTCCGGCCACATCCAGGTCGACGGCGTCTCCCGCACCAGCGCGCGCGGCGTGTACGCCGCTGGCGACGTGACCGGCGTGTACCCGCTGGCGTCCGTGGCGGCCATGCAGGGCCGCAACGCCATGTACCACTCCCTCGGCGACGCGGTGGCCCCGCTCAACCCGCGCCACATCTCCGCGAACGTGTTCACCTCGCCCGAGATCGCGACCGTCGGCGTCACGCAGGACCAGCTCGACTCCGACCTGGTCCGCGGCCGGGCGATCATGATGCAGCTGCACTCCAACGCGCGCGCGAAGATGCAGGACCTGAACCACGGCTTCGTGAAGGTGTTCTGCAGCCCGTCCGGTGTCATCATCGGCGGTGTCGTCGTCGCGCCCGGGGCGTCCGAGCTGATCCACTCCCTCGCCCTGGCCGTGCGCCGCCGCCTGACGGTCGACCACATGGCCCAGGCGTTCACCGTCTACCCGTCCTTGTCGGGCACGGTCGCCGAGGCCGCCCGCCGCCTGCACGGCCACGGCGGCGACGAGGGGATCAGCTACTAAAGATGATCGATCCCCACCCATGGGGCGAATCGTGGGTAACTCCGGGTAGGCATACGGGTCGGGAGCGCGACTTGGGCCCGCCGAGCGGCTAGCGTAGGCAAACGTGACGCAGAACATCCCCCTGGCCGTCGGGCTCGTCCTCATCGGGTCGTTCTGCTTCGCCCTGTCCGCCCACCTGCAGCACCGCGCCGTCGACACCCACCTGGGCGGCAACGCGCACAAGGAGCAGATGAGCTTCCGCTCCTTCCTGCAGGCCGTGCGCAGCACCCGCTGGATGCTCGGGCTCGTGCTACTGGGCGTCTCGGCAGTCTTCCAGATCGTCGCCCTGTCGATGGCACCCCTGTCGGTCGTCCAGCCCCTCGGGCTGCTCGCCTTCCCGTGGTCGGTGCTGCTTGCCGCCCGTGCCACTCGCACGTGGGTGCCCCCGCGCATCCAGCTGGCGGTCGCCGTGACGGTCGCCGCGACGCTGGCGTTCACCATCGTCACCAGCATCCACGCGTCGGCCGGCTCCGACCTCGTCATCCGCCGCGTCGTCATCGGCGCGCTGGTCGTGTACGCCGTGGTGGGCCTGTTCTCGACGCTGGGAGGCCGCGGCCCGTACAAATGGCGCAGCCTGTTCTGGTCGTCCGGCGGGGCGCTGTTCTACGGCCTTGAGGCGTCGCTGGTGAAGTCGATCATCGAGTACGTCCGCTCGCACACCTGGCCCTACTCGGCGGCCATCTACGGCATCGTGGTGGCGCTCCTCGTGGGCGCCGTCGCCGCCGGCTGGCTGATCCAGCAGGGCTACGCGACAGGGCCCGCCGAGATCGTCGTCGGTTCCATGACGGTCACCAGCCCGGTCGTGGCCGTGGCCTTCGGCATCCTCGTGCTGGGGGAGGGCGTCGGCATCACGCCGACCGCCGCCGCCCTGATGATGGCCCTCGGCGCCGTCGCCATCGCCGGCGTCATCGCGCTCGCGCGCTTCCACCCCACCCATGACCACGGGGGCCACGGGCTGGGGTCGACGGCTGCGGGTCAGTTGAAGCGGTAGAGCTTCCGCGCGGTCCGGTACAGGGCCACCGACGTACGGCGTCCGATCGGGCCGGGCAGGTTCGCACCCAGCACCAGCGGTAGGCGCAGGCCGAGGCGGGCCTTCAGGAGCGGGTCCACCGAGTCGATGTGCTCCCACATCTCCCGGCGCATCCGCAGCCCCTTCTCCGTGCCCTCCAGCAGGGCGAAGATGCTGGACGCGGTGACGATCAGGCCCAGGTATTGCTCCATGTAGCCCGCGAGGCGACGGTTGCCCGCGCCCTCGGGGAGCTTGTGGGCCTCCACCATGATGCGAGTGACCCGCATCTGCTGGTCGAGGCGCTTGATCTGGACGCTCTCGTTGACCGACTGGTCCTCGCGGCCGATGAAGTACCGGTAGAGGTTCACGGGCAGGTAGAACAGAGTCTGGACGCTCGGCAGCGGCTGGTAGACGAAGATGTTGTCGACGTAGAACGTGTGCTCGGGCAGGTCGAGGCCCGACTCCCGCAGCACCTGGGTGCGGTAGATCGCCGAGTGCATCAAGATGTTCTGCCCGGGGCCGGAGAAGCCGACCTCGTTCCAGGTGAAGACGCGGTTCTGCGGCAGCATGCCGCGGTACTTGATGACCTTCTGGGTGCCGGAGACGGTGTGCTCGTAGACGTAGTTGGCGATGACCAGGTCGACCGGCGAGCCGGACGCGATGAAGTGGCGCAGCTTCGACAGGGTCAGGTTCAGGGCGACGTGGTCGAGCCAGTCGTCGGAGTCGACGACCTTGAAGTACACGCCGGATGCCTCGCGCAGGCCGGCCATGACGGCGCCGCCGTGGCCCTTGTTCTCCTGGTGAATGACCTTGATGGTCTCGGGGTGGCGGGCGGCCCACTCGTCGGCCTTCTCGGCCGTGTTGTCCTTCGTCGAGCCGTCGTTGACGATGATGATCTCGATGTTGCCCTTGCCACGCAGGATCGAGTCGATGCAGTGGTCCATGTACTCGGCCGAGTTGAAACAGGGGATCACGAACGTGATCTCCTTCTGGCTCTTGTACGGATGCTCGGTGGTCACGCAGATCCCTCTTCGTCGTGTCGATGGTGGGTGTTTCCCGGTACCCCGACAGGCTATCGGTTGGGCGCCACCCAGCCGCCTCCACCCTTCGGCGGGTCGGCGGGCCACCCGGCGGCGGGGTCAGTCGAACAGGTCGCCCAGGCCCTCGACGATCTCGCCGAGGTCACCCAGGCCCTCGAAGTCGCCGAGCTCGTCCAGCAGCTTGGGCAGCGCCACGAGGCCGCCCAACACCATGGAGCCCACCGCGACGCCCTTGATGAGGTCGGAACCCTGCCAGTTGCTGAAGTAGCCCTCCGCCCACGGCGCGTACTCGCGGCCGGCCTCCCAGTAGGGGACGCGGCGGGCGCCGACCTGCACGGTGCGGATGTAGGGGACGCCCCCAGCGAGCACACGCTCGGCGTCCGCGGCGCAGGCCGGGACGGAGCGGGACGGCTGGCCCTGCTGGGCCCACTCCACGTTCTGCGTGGAGGGGCCGTGGGAGGGGTTGAAGAAGCACGGGGGGCGCTTGGCCGGCAGTGGCTGCCCCGCCAATCGCGCCCGCAGGCAGGCGACGGCGTAGCGGCCCTCCTCGAGGATCTCGGTGACAAACCGCACCTCGTCGGGCCGGGTGACCGCGGCCAGCGACTGCTTGGCGTGCTCGTAGGAATCCAGAGCCCGCTCGTAGTCCTGGCGGGCGGCGGCGTCCAGCGTCCCGCCGGTGACGTCGAGGGCCTGCAGTTCCTCGCCGAACCGCGTCACGTCCTCCTCGGCGGCGCGCAGTGAGGCGGCCATGGCCCCCTCCAGTTCGGTGGCCTGCTGCCGCTCGAGCTTCCGCCCGCCCCGCGCGACGGTCACCCAGATGCCGAGGGCGACGAGGACGAGCACCCCGACGATCACGTACTCCATGACCCCAGCATGCCAGCGGCCCCCGAGGTGAAGCCTCGGGGGCCGCTGGGTGTCAGCTGTGCGTCGTTGTCACTCCGCGTCGACGATCTCGCAGAGCGTGTCGCCGGAGGCGACCGTCTGGCCCGCCTCGACGCTCAGGCCCTTGACGACGCCCGCGCGGTGCGCGTTGAGCGGCTGCTCCATCTTCATCGCCTCCAGGACCACGATCAGGTCGCCCTCGGCGACGGTGTCGCCCTCGGAAACGGCCACCTTCACAATGGTGCCCTGCATCGGCGAGGCCACCGCGTTGCTCGACGGGGCGGACGCCTTGGCGCCGCCGCGGTCGCGCTTGGTGGGCTTCTTCGCCCTGCTGGACGCCGCGGGCGCCGCAGCACCCAGGGACGCGGGCAGCTTCACCTCGACGCGCTTGCCGTTGACCTCGACGACCACGCTGGTCTTCTCGGTCTCCTCCGACTCGCCCAGCGGGCCGGTGTAGGCCGGGATCGTGTTGTCGAACTCGGTCTCGATCCAGCGGGTGTGGACGCCGAAGGTGCCGTCGGCCGCCACGTAGGCCGGGTCGTTCAGCACGACCTGGTGGAACGGGATGACGGTCGGCATGCCCTCGAGCACCGTCTCGGACAGGGCGCGGCGGGAGCGGGCAATGGCCTGCGCGCGGTCGGCACCGGTCACGATGATCTTGGCGACGAGGGAGTCGAACGAGCCCGGAACGGCCATACCGGCGTTGTAGCCGTGGTCGACGCGGACGCCGGGGCCGGACGGGGCCTGCCACGCGGTCAGCGTGCCGGGAGCCGGCATGAAGTTACGGCCGGCGTCCTCGGCGTTGATGCGGAACTCGATCGAGTGGCCGCGCACGACGGGATCGTCGTAGCCCAGCTCCTCGCCGTCGGCGATGCGGAACATCTCGCGGACCAGGTCGATGCCGGTGACCTCCTCAGAGACCGGGTGCTCGACCTGAAGGCGGGTGTTGACCTCGAGGAAGGAGATGCGGCCGTCCTGGGCGACCAGGAACTCGCAGGTGCCGGCTCCGATGTAGCCGGCCTCCTTGAGGATGGCCTTGGACGAGGTGTACAACGTCTCCAGCTGCTCGTCGGTCAGGAACGGCGCGGGGGCCTCCTCGACCAGCTTCTGGTGGCGGCGCTGCAGCGAGCAGTCGCGGGTCGAGACGACGACCACGTTCCCGTGGGCGTCGGCCAGGCACTGGGTCTCCACGTGGCGCGGCTTGTCGAGGTACTGCTCGACGAAGCACTCGCCGCGGCCGAAGGCCGTGACGGCCTCGCGGGTGGCGGACTCGAAGAGCTCGGCGACCTCGTCGAGCTCGCGGGCGACCTTCAGGCCGCGGCCGCCGCCGCCGTAGGCGGCCTTGATGGCGATGGGCAGGCCGTACTCCTTGGCGAAGGCGACGACCTCATCGGCGCCGGACACCGGGTCGGGGGTGCCCTGCACCAGCGGGGCGCCGACCTTGTTGGCGATGTGGCGGGCCTTGACCTTGTCACCCAGCGCGTCGATGGCGGCCGGCGGGGGGCCGATCCAGATCAGGCCGGCGTCCTGGACGGCCTGCGCGAACTGTGCGTTCTCGGCGAGAAACCCGTAGCCCGGGTGAATGGCGTTGGCGCCGGACCGCTCGGCGATCCCCAGAATCTTGGCGACATCGAGGTAGGTTTCGGCGGGGGTCATGCCGTTCAGCGCATAGGCCTCGTCGGCCAGCTTCACGAACAGCGAGTCGGCGTCGGGGTCGGCGTAGACGGCCACGCTCGGCAGTCCGGCATCGCGGGCGGCGCGGATCACGCGGACGGCGATCTCACCGCGGTTGGCGACGAGAACCTTGGTGATAGGCACATTTCCTCCTTGAAAGTCCCGGTCTTCGGCGCAGGGCCGTGTCCGTTCCGGAGTCTAGAACCAAAGCAGTACCGGCCCGTAATCGACCGGTCCTTCACGCAGCACGGGCGGCCGGGGCCCCCGATCAGAAGAAGACGGCGATGGCGACGGGGACCACCCAGAGCAGCCCGAGGGCCTGCAGGACACGGTCGGAGAGCACGACGTCCTCGGGTTCGCCGGCCGAGCCGGAGTCGATGACGTAGGCGTACCGGAGCAGCGCCAGGGTGAACGGCGCGATGGAGATCACGTGCCACGGCAGGCGGAGCCACGTGGCGTCCTGGGACTGCTCGAAGGCCCACAGGCTGTACGACATGATCACGGCGGTGCAGGCGACCGTCCAGGCGAAGCGGAGGTAGCTGTCGGTGTAGCGGGCCAGGGACGCCCGCGTCCCGGCCCCGGCGCCCAGCTCGCGGATCTCTGAGTAGCGTTTGCCGGCCACCATGAACAGCGACCCGAACGCGGCCACCAGCAGGAACCACTGCGACAGCTCGATGCCGGACGCCACGCCGCCGGCCACGGCGCGCAGGATGAACCCCGACGCCACCATGGCCAGGTCGATGATCGGCTGGTTCTTCAGGAAGAGCGAGTAGCCCACCTGCAGCACCCAGTAGGTGGCCAGCGTCACGCCGAGCAGCGGCGCCATCCAGAAGCCCAGCCCGAGGCTCGCCACGAGCGCGGCGCCCGCGAGCACGAGGGCGGTGGTGGGGGAGAGCTCGCCGGCCGCGATCGGGCGGAACCGCTTCTTCGGGTGGGCGCGGTCGGCCTCGACGTCACGGACGTCGTTGATGAGGTAGATGGACGCGCTGACCAGGCAGAAGGCCACGAACGCCCACAGCGTGGTGAGGAGGATCGCCGGCTGCAGGAGCGTGCCGGCCGCGACGGGGGCGGCGAACACGAGGATGTTCTTGACCCACTGGCGGGGCCGCATGGCCCGGATCGCGGCGGGGAGGCGATGGCGCGCGTGCGCGTGTTCGAGCTCAGTCATGGCCCGCCCAGTGTAAGGGAGCGCTCAGGCGGGCACCGAGAGGCGCCACAGGGCCGTCCACTCCACGCCGGCGTCCGCGAGCATGCGGCGCAGCAGCGGCAGGCTGAGACCGATGACGTTGTGGTGGTCGCCCTCGAGGCGCTCGACGAACGCGCCGCCGAAGCCGTCGATGGTGAACGCGCCGGCGCAATGGCGCGGCTCGCCGGTGGCGATGTAGGCCTCGACCTCGGCGTCCGTCACGTCGGCGAACGTGACCGCCGTGGTGGCCGCGCGGGTGTCGCGGTGCACCTGACCGCCGCGGACCACGGCCACGTGGTGGCCGGTGACCAGCACGCCTGTGCGGCCGCGCATCGCGTGCCAGCGCTCGCGCGCGACCTCGTCGGTGTGGGGCTTGCCGAACTGTTCGCCGTCCAGTTCCAGGATCGAGTCGCAGCCGACGACGACCACGTCGGCGTCCGTGCCGACCTCGGCCAGCACGGCCTCGGCCTTCAGACGGGCGAGGGCGGACGCCACCGCAGTGGCGTCCGCCCCCTCGATCTGGCTCTCGTCCACGCCGGAGACGTGGACGACCGGGTCGACGCCGGCGGCCCGCAGGGTCTGCAGGCGCGACGGCGACGCCGAGGCGAGGATCAGTCGCACGCTCAGCGACGACCGCCGAGGAGGATGTCCTGCAGCAGGCCACCCAGCAGGTCACCGCCACCCGCGGGCGCCTGGCGCTGCTGCGGGGTCGTGGACGACGACGTGCCCGGATCCATGCGGAGGCCGCCGTCGCCGGCGCCCGGGACCTGGAAGCCGCGGTCGGCAGAGGGGGCCTGCGGGGCCGGGGCCTGCTGCTGCGGGGCGGAACCGCCGCCGAGCAGGTCGCCGAGGATGTCGCCGAATCCGCCACCGCCGGTGGAACCACCCTGCGGCGCGCCGCCCCCGAGCAGATCGCCGAGGATGTCACCGAGGCCACCGCCGCCGGACTGGGGGGCCGGCGCGCGGCCGCCACCCATGCGCTCCTGCAGCTTGCTGGCGAGGTAGCCCATGACGATCGGGGCCAGGATCGGGAGGAGGCGACGCAGCAGGCTGCCATCGGTGCCGCCGCTGAGGGACTGGATCTCCTGGCCGGAGAAGATGTGGTTGACGATCTTCTCGCCGTCGGCGCTGTCGACGTTGTTGATGTCGATGCTGTCGCCGTACGCGGGGCTGTCGAGGTGGTCGTTCAGCGCGGCGCGGGAGAGTCCGACTGCACTGGGGGCGTCCGTCGCGGTGGTGCCCATGGAGCCCACCAGCTGCGACAGGGCCTGATCGACCGCTTCGTTGGCGGTCCGCTCGTCGGTCCCGAGGAACTGGGCGATCTGGGAGACGTCGAGGCTGGACTTGATGTCGTCTACGGCGGCCATTGCCGAAACTCCTTCGCTTGATGACGGACGCAACGAGCCTAGCGGCCGCCACCAAGCGAAGGACAGAGATTCAGCGGCGGGCAGTGCTCCGCCATGCGCCGTGACCCTGGAGCACGGCGTGCCGGACGAGGTGCCAGTGCGAGCGCCAGCCGCCCGCGATGGCCGAGTTGACCGGCGCGTGCGGACGCCCACGCCCCCGACGGACGACGGCGATGACGGCCGTCAGGGCCGCCAACTCCTCGTCGGTCAGGTTGCCGGACTCCACCGTGAACAGCGGACCCTGCTCCGTGAGCTGCTCGGCGCCGGTCACAGCGGGATGTTCCCGTGCTTCTTGGGGGGCAGCGTCTCCCGCTTGGTGCGGAGCAGGCGCATGACCCGGATGATCGTCTCGCGCGTGCTGTGCGGGTAGATCACCTGGTCGATGTAGCCGCGCTCGGCCGCCACGTACGGGTTGGCCAGTTCGTCGTTGTACTCCTGGACCAGCTCGGCGCGACGCTTCACGGGATCCTCGGCCTCGGCGAGTTCCTTGCGGTACAGGATCTCGACGGCACCCTCGGCGCCCATGACGGCGATCTGGGCGGTCGGCCACGCCAGGTTCACGTCGGCCCCCAGGTGCTTGGAACCCATGACGTCGTAGGCGCCGCCGTAGGCCTTGCGGGTGATGACGGTGACCAGCGGCACGGTGGCCTCGGCGTAGGCGTAGATCAGCTTGGCGCCGCGGCGGATGATGCCGTTGTGCTCCTGGTCGACGCCGGGCAGGAAGCCGGGGACGTCCACGAACGTCAGCACGGGGATGTTGAACGCGTCACACGTGCGGATGAAGCGGGCCGCCTTCTCCGAGGCGTTGATGTCGAGGCAGCCGGCGAAGACCATCGGCTGGTTCGCGACGACGCCGACGACGCGGCCCTCGATGCGGCCGAAGCCGTTGACGATGTTGCCGGCGTAGAGCTCCTGCACCTCGAGGAACTCGTCGTCGTCGAGCACCGTCTTGATGACCGTGCGGATGTCGTACGGCTGGTTGGGGCTGTCGGGAATGAGCGTGTCGAGCTCGCGGTCGTGGTCGGTGATCGTGAGGTCGGCCTCGTCCTCGTCGTAGACCGGCGGGTCCTCGAGGTTGTTCTGCGGCAGGTAGCTGAGCAGGTCACGGACGTACTCGATCGCGTCGGCCTCATCCGCTGCCAGGTAGTGGGCGTTGCCCGACTTGCTGGCGTGGGTGCGACCGCCGCCCAGCTCCTCCAGGGTGACGTCCTCGCCGGTGACGGTCTTGATGACGGCCGGGCCGGTGATGAACATCTGGGAGGTCTGGTCGACCATGATCGTGAAGTCGGTCAGGGCCGGGGAGTACACGTGGCCACCGGCCGCGGCACCCATGATCAGCGAGATCTGCGGGATCACGCCGGAGGCGAGGGTGTTGCGGCGGAAGATCTCGCCGTAGAGGCCGAGCGAGACGACGCCCTCCTGGATACGGGCGCCACCGCCCTCGTTGATGCCGATGAGCGGGCAGCCGGTCTTGATGGCGAAGTCGATGATCTTGACGATCTTCTCGCCGTAGACCTGGCCGAGCGCGCCGCCGAAGAGGGCGACGTCCTGGCTGAACACGCAGACGGGGCGTCCGTGGATGGCGCCGACGCCGGTGATGACGCCGTCGGTGTAGGGACGCTTGGCCTGCATGCCGAACGCCGTTGAGCGGTGGCGGGCGAACTCGTCGAACTCCGCGAAGGTGCCCTCGTCCAGCAGCGCGGCGATGCGCTCGCGGGCCGTGAGCTTGCCCTTGGCGTGCTGCTTTTCAACGGCAGCAGGGGAAGCAGCGTTCTCAGCGGCGAGAATGCGTTCCCCGAGATCGGCGATCTTACCCTTCGTTGTGTGGATGTCGATCTCCATGCGCTGACCATAATGCCTACCCCCGGTCCGCACCCAAGCCCACGTGCCCGGTGCGGTGGGACGCGCTGGATAGGGTGGCGGGCGTGAGCGCCTTCCTCGATGCCGACGCCCTCCGACTCGCCGTCCTCGGGGGGCTGTGGACGCACCTCGACACGGTGCCGACGACGGGCTCCACCAACGCCGACCTCACCCGCGCCTCCGCCGAGGGGGCCGCGCCGGGGCTGGTCCTGGCCAGTGGCCACCAGAGCACCGGACGCGGCCGGCTGGCCCGCCGCTGGGAGGCCCCGCAGGACACCTCCATCGCCTGCTCGGTCCTCGTCGCGCCGCGGCGTCCGATGCCCGAGTGGGGCTGGCTGCCGCTGCTGGTCGGCATGGCCGTCACCGACGGCGTCCGCGCGGCAACCGGGCTGGACGCCCGCCTCAAGTGGCCCAACGACGTGCTGGTAGCCGGACGCAAGCTGTGCGGCATCCTGTGCGAGTCGGTCGGCGGGGTGGACGACCCGCGCGCGGTGCTCGGCTTCGGCATCAACGTGGGCCTGCGGGCCGACCAGCTGCCCGTCCCGACGGCCACCTCGACGCGCCTGGAGGGTTCGGACGTGGGTGCCACGCCGCTGCTGGCCGCGGTGCTGCGGTCGCTGGAGAGCTGGTTCACTGCGTGGGACCGCGGCGACTCCGTCGTGGCCGAGTACCGGCGCCGCTGCGACACCATCGGGCGTGAGGTCGTGGTGCACCTGGCCGACTCCGACGTCACCGGCGAGGCCGTGGGGGTCGACGCCGGGGGCGGCTTGGTCGTGCGCACGGCGTCCGGCCCCCGCACGTTCGTCGCAGGCGACGTGGAGCACCTGCGCCCGGCCTGACCCCCCGCCGAGGGCTTGCCTCCAGTCCGCCGAAGGCTTGCCTCCAGTCCGCCGAAGGCTTGCCTTCAGTCCGCCGAGGGCTTGTCCTCGTCCGTCAGGAACGGCCAGACCAGCGCGTTGAAGGCCTCGGGGCTGTCGACATTGGGCTGGTGACCCGCGCCGGGGATGATCTCCAGGCGTGCCCCCGCGATGCCGGCGGCGAGGTCGCGGGCGGCCTGCAGGTTGGCCCTGTCGTTGCCGCCGACGAGCACGAGTGTTTTCGCGGTCACCTGGCCGAGCCGGGAGCGGTAGTCGATGCGCGCGGCCTGGTCGAGCGCCTGCAGGAAACGCTTCTTCTCCACGCCCATGGCCGCCAACCGCTTGGCGGGCACGAGGGAGAACACGAGCCGCTGGGCCCGCATCACTGACTTCGGCGGGTTCACCTGCCCGGCCGCCAGCACGAGGTGCGAGACGGTGTCGGGAGCCCGGGTGGCGGCGTCCAGGGCGACCATCGCGCCCAGGCTCACGCCCACCAGCGACATCTGCTCGGCGCCGTGTTGGTTCAGCAGGGCGAGCACGTCGTCGGCTGCGCCCTCGACGCTGAACTCTTCGGCGCGTCCGGGGCGGGTGCCCTTCAGCCAGGGCGCGACGGCCTTGAATCCGGCGGGCATGGCGGTGACCTGGTCCTGCCAGGACTGCGGGGTTTGGCCAAGGCCGTGGAGGAGGGCGAGCAGGCGCATGCGCGAAATCTACCCGGCGAGCGGCCGCCCGCCCCTGTGGGACGATGGTGGGCGTGATCCGTCCCGCCCCGCAGCCGTCCACCGATCCGGACGCCCGCGCTCAACTGCCGCTCGGCACGCAGCTGTTCCGGTTCGTGGTCACGGGCGGCGTCTCGGCCGTCGTGGACTACGGGCTGCTCGTGCTCGGCATGGCTCTGGGGCTGTCGCACACCGTCGCCAAGGCGATCTCCTGGGTGTTCGGGACGCTCACCGCCTATGCGATCAACTCGCGCTGGACCTTCCAGTCCGACGGCAGCCGCCGCAAGCTGGTCGCGGTCGCGACCCTGTACGTGCTGACCTTCGCTTTGCAGGTGGGCACCTTCGCGCTGCTGTACCCGCCCCTGGCCGACCTGTGGGGGGTCGCCGTGGCGCAGGTCGTCGGGTTCGTCATCGCGCAGGGCCTGGCGACCACGGTCAACTTCATCGTCCAGCGGATCTGGATCTTCTCCGAACCCAAGCCCAAGCCCTCGGCGGGCTGAACCCAAGCCCTCGGCGGGCTGAACCCAAGCCCTCGGCGGGCTGAACCCAAGCCCTCGGCGGGCTGAACCCAAGCCCTCGGCGGGAGGGCGCGCAGGAACGCGGCGGCCCCGGTGGGACCGCCGCGTTCGCTGGATCAGATGAGTTCGACCTTCTGCTGCTCGACCAGCACGCCGGACGCCGTGGGCAGCGTGGAGGGCTGGACGGAGAACACGCGCTGGCCCGGGGCCTCGGCGATGCAGCCCGCGAGCTTGCCGTCGACGAAGTGGACGCCCGCGCCGTCGTCGGCGGCCCAGCCGCCGGGCAGGTCGCCGGTCGCCACGGCGTCGGTGTAGACGCCCACGCGGCCGTCCTCGCTGCCGAAGTGGCTGCAGAAGCTGCCCGGGACGATGCCCAGGCCGCCCCGCCAGGGGCGGAAGTCGCCGAACGAGTCGGTGACGCACCCCTCGAACCACACGTTGGCGCCGGCCGACGTGCCCCCGAGGACGACGTCGCCGCGCTCGTAGCGCTGCTTGATCGCCTTGTGGACGCCGTGCGCCTTCCACAGCGCCAGCATGTTCACCGTGGCGCCGTTGCCGACCAGGATGAGGTCGGCCTCCTGGATGCGCTGGACGGCTCTGGCCGCGTCCTGCCACAGGGTCAGCACCATCGGACGGATGCCCAGCGTGCCGTAGGCCACCAGGAACTTGTTGATGTACTGCGGGTCGTCGGCGGCGGCGGTCGGCACGAAGCAGACCAGCGGGGCGGACTTCCCGGTCAGTTCGACGAGGTAGCGATCAAGGTTGGTGGGGGCTCCGAGCTGCGACGTTGCGAACCCGCCGCCACCCATCGCGACGATGTGAGCGGTCATGCCGCCATCTTGGCACCGACCACCCTCCGAACGCGAAGCCAGATAACCTTCCGTTTCGTGACGGACCTGACCATCGGCATCGTGGGCGGCGGGCAGCTCGCCCGCATGATGAATGAGGCGGCGACACCGCTGGGCCTGGCCGTGCGGCTGCTGGCCGAGGCGGAGGGCACTTCCGCCGCCCAGGTCGTCCCCGGCGCCCAGGTGGGCGACTACACCGACGCCGCCACCCTGTCCGCCTTCGCGGCCGGCGCCGACGCCGTGACGTTCGACCACGAGCACGTCCCGACCGACCTGCTCCGCACGCTGCGGGACGCCGGCGTGGCCGTCCGCCCCGGCCCCGACGCGCTGGTGTACGCCCAGGACAAGGCCGCCATGCGCGAGCGCCTGACCGCCCTCGGCATCCCCGCGCCGGCCTGGCGGGTCACCCGGACGCCGGAGGAGTTCGTCGCGTTCGGCGACGAGATCGGCTGGCCGCTGATCGCCAAGACCTCCCGCGGTGGCTACGACGGCAAGGGCGTCTGGAAGGTCGACGGCCCCGACGGTGCCGCCGAGCCCTTCGCCGCGCTCGGGTGCGCGCTCGGCCCGACCGAACGGGTGGACGCCGCGGGTGCGGCCGGCCCTTCGAGGCTCGCTCCGCTCGCACCTGAGGGGCCTGGCGAGGGGCCGGAGGTCGTCATCGTGGCCGAGGAGTTCATCCCATTCACCCGCGAGCTGTCGGTCCTGGTGGTGCGCCGTCCGGGCGGGGAGTCGGTGGTGTACCCCGTCAGCGAGACCGTCCAGCGCGACGGGATCTGCCACGAGACCACCACGCCGGCACCCGGCCTCGACGAGGGCTACGCCGCCGAGATCCAGGCCTTCGCCACCCGCATCGCCGACGAGCTGGGCGTGGTCGGCGTCCTCGCGGTGGAGCTCATGGAGCGCCCGGGTGGCGAGATCGTCGTCAACGAACTCGCCATGCGCCCGCACAACACCGGGCACTGGACCATCGAGGGTGCGGTCACCAGCCAGTTCGAGAACCACTTGCGCGCGGTCGCCGACCTCCCGCTCGGCTCGACCGCGCTGACCGCGCCGGTCGTCGTGATGAGCAACGTGCTCGGCGGCGACAACCCCGACCTCGTCGGCTCGCTCGCCACCGTGCTCGCCGACCCGGACGCCCGCGTCCACCTCTACGGCAAGTCCGTCAAGCCCGGCCGCAAGGTCGGGCACGTCACCGTGTGCGGCACCGACGTCGCCACCACGCAGGACGCCGCGCGCCGGGCGTCCGACCACCTGGAAGGCAGGACGCATGGCTGAGCAGCCCCTCGTCGGGATCGTCATGGGCTCCGATTCCGACTGGCCGACCATGGAGGCCGCCGCGCAGGCGTGCGCCGAGTTCGGCGTGCCGTTCGAGGCCGACGTGGTCAGCGCCCACCGCATGCCCGAGGACATGGTCCGCTACGGCCGCGAGGCGCACGCCCGCGGGCTGCGCGTGATCATCGCCGGGGCCGGGGGTGCGGCCCACCTGCCGGGCATGCTCGCCTCGCTGACGCCGCTGCCGGTGATCGGCGTCCCGGTGCCGCTGAAGTACCTCGACGGCATGGACTCCCTGCTCTCGATCGTCCAGATGCCCGCCGGGGTCCCGGTGGCCACGGTCGCCATCGGCAACGCCCGCAACGCCGGCCTGCTGGCCGTCCGCATGCTCGCCGCCGGCGACGAGGCGCTGACGCAGAAGATGCTCGCCTTCCAGGACGACCTCCGCGCGGCCGCGACGGCGAGGGGCGCCGCCATCCGGGGGCGCTGACACGCCGGGCGCCCTGCGTGGCGCGGGCGTCCGGACCCACCACACTGGGAGAAACCTGCTCCTGCTGTCTTCCCCCAGAGGCGAGGTATGTCCGACGCGACCGTGCCCACGGCCCGCCAGCGCAGCGAACGCATCGCGTTCCGCCGTGGCGTGTCGCTGCTGGTGCTGACGTTGCTCGTGCCTGGCTCCGCGCAGGTGATCGCCGGCGGCGTCGGCCTGGGCCGGTTCGCCCTACGGGTCTGGATGTCGGTCGTTGGCGTCGGGATCGCGTTCGCCGCCCTGGTGTTCCTGCGCCGCGACTGGGCCATCGCCCTGTACGCGCACCCCGCCACCCAGTGGTTCGGCTCGGTCGCCGTGCTCGCGCTCGGCGCCGGCTGGGCCCTCCTCATGCTGGACGCTTGGCGGATCTCACGCCCGACCCAGATGGGACGCCGCGGGTGGGGGATGGCCGCCCTGTCGGGCGTGCTCGCGCTCGCGATCGGCTTCGGCTCGGTGCAGGCCTCGACACTGTCGCGCAGCCAGGCCGAACTGTTCGGCGCGGTCTTCGGCGGGGGCGGGGACGCCGCCGCGGTGGATGGGCGCATCAACGTCCTCCTGCTCGGCGTGGACGCCGAACCCGACCGCCCGGGCATCCGCACCGACACGATGATGGTCGCCTCGGTCAGCGTCGACACCGGCCGGACCGTCCTGTTCAGCCTGCCCCGTAACCTGCAGCGGGCACCGTTCCCGTCGTCGTCGCCCCTGCGCAAGCTCTACCCCCAGGGCTTCTGGTGCGAGGACCAGAGCTGCCTGCTCAACGCCGTCCACCACGAAGCCGAGAAGCACCCCGCCCTGTTCACCGGCGTCAAGAACCCCGGCCTGGTGGCCACCCGCGACGTCATCTCCGAGACGCTCGGGCTCAAGCTGAACTACTACGCGATGGTCGACATGCGCGGCTTCCGGTCGCTGGTGGACGCCCTCGGCGGCGTCACGCTCGACATCGCCAAGGCTGTCCCGATCGGCGGCGGCTCGGCCAGGGTCGAGGGCTACATCCAGCCCGGCGAGGAGGTCCACCTGGACGGCTTCCAGGCCCTGTGGTTCGCCCGGTCGCGCCACGGCTCGTCCGACTACGAGCGGATGGTCCGCCAGAAGTGCGTGATCAACGCGCTGGCCAAGCAGGTGACGCCCCTCAACGTCGTCACGCGGTTCACGGAGCTGGCCGCCGCCGGCAGCTCCATGGTGCGCACCGACGTGCCCACCACCCAGCTGGCGCACCTGGCCGAGCTGGCCGACGCTGGACGCCGCCTCCCCATCGCCTCGGTGAGCTTCGCACCGCCGCTGGTCGAACCGGCCAAGCCGGACTTCGGCCTGATCCGGTCGACCGTCAAGGACGCGATCGGCGCCTCGAAGCAGCTCGACCGCGAGGCGGCCGCGAGCCCGAGCGCCGAGCCCGCCCCGACCACGGCGCCGGCGGCCCCCGCGCCCACCCGGGCGCCGTCGGACCAACCCGCGCCGGTGGTCGCGAGCACGGCCCCCGAGACCGGCGCCGGCTTCAAGATGGACAGCCGGGCCGACGACCTCGCTGTGGTCTGCAGCGTGGACTGAGGGGCTGCGGCCGGGCTCAGTCGGCGGTGAGTTCGCCCTCGAGGATGCAGAACAGGTCCGCACCGATGGCGTCGAGCAGGTTGCGGCCCTCGTCGAAGGTGGGCATGCGGGTCATGATCGCCGCCACGTAGTCGCGGCCCTCGCCCACCACGTGGCCCATGGAGTTCACACCCCACAGGTTGTCCATGCTCTTGAACTGCACCCAGCCGTTCTTCATGCTGACGCGGACGCCGCGGCGCTTGTCGTGCCCCACGCCCCACGTCTGGGACGACGAGGTCTTCGACATCAGGTCGAGCAGGTAGAGGCGGTCCTCGTCGGTGACCGCCGGGGTGCCGTGCACCAGCAGGTCGGCGAGCCTGCGCTGGTCGTCTGGGGTGGTGTGCGTCCAGGACCAGAACTCGCTGTCGGCGTGCCCGCGGGTGTTGGGCAGCCTGAGCTCCTGGGCCAGCGCGGTGTAGGCGTCGCGGCCGCCGGCCCACTCCCACAGCTCGTCGGCCGGGTCGTTCTCCGAGTCGATGATGGCCCGCGAGGCGCGCCCGTAGTTCTCGAAGCTCAGCTCCTCGCCCGCGCGGCGTGCCTTGTTGAGGGCGAGCAGGACGATCATCACCTTGGCCATCGAGGCCGAGTTGGTGGCAAAGTCGCCCCGCCAGGAGAACTCCTGGCCGGTGCGCAGGTCCTTGACCGACAGGCCGAGCTTGTCGGTGTTGGTGCCGTAGGTGTCCATCACCGACTGCAGCTGGGCCCGCACGCTGCCCGTCGGGGGTGCCTCGGGCGTCTTCAGCGGTGCCGGCCCGCGGGAACAGCCGGCCAGCACCACGGCGGAGGTCGCGCCGAGCAAGAGGCCGCGGCGGGAGAGGGTCATCGCAGGGTCCTTCCGAGGGCGGGTCGCCTCATGCTACGACCCGCGCCTTCTCCGCGGATGCGGTGCGCGCCGGGTCGCCTTCGGATTCGGTGAACACGACTGACCCGCCGCCCAGGATCGCCCGGGCGAGGAGTTCCGTCGCCTCCCACGCGGTGGTGGGCCGGGCGAGCACCCGGTCGGCGATGGGGTCGAGACCGGCGATGTCACCCACCGTCAGTTCGCGCCCGGGCTCGGCCCACGCCGGCGCGTCCGGGGCCGCCGGGGTCAGGGCCGCGGCGTCCGACTGCGCGAGCGCCTCGCTGCTGTAGTCGGCGACGCCGTCCGGCAGGCCGGCCAGCGCGCGCCCCCACGGGTCGAGCGAGCAGGCGAAGGTCGTGGCCGCCACGGGGGCGGGGTCGGTCGGGCCGACGACGGCCAGGTCCGGGGCGTCCGCCGCAGGAGTCACGGGCAGGCCCGCCTGCCACAGGGCGAACGGCCAGACCAGGCCCATCCAGTGCGCCGGACGCTGCGCCAGCACGGGCAGCGCGACGGTGGTGTCGGCGTCCGCTCCCACCTCATCGAGGAGGTTCACGGTCTTGGCCACCCAGTTGGCGAAGCTGGCCACCGACAGCTCCGTGCGCTCACCGGCCGGCCCGTAGTGGGTCAGCAGCGGGGCGCCGCCGGACGTGCGCACCAGGCGCTCCAACTGGACGCTGACAGGGCGGAGTGGGATCACGGGCCCAGCATAGGTTCGCCAGTAGCATGCGGATCATGCGCTATGTCGTCATCATGGCGGGCGGCTCGGGTACGCGCCTGTGGCCCTTGTCCCGGCGGGGCACCCCCAAGCAGCTCCTCAAGCTCATCGGGGGCACCAGCCTGCTCCGCCTCGCATTCGAGCGCGCGACCCGGGTCGTCCCGGCCGAGCGCGTCCTCGTCGTCACCGGAGCCCCCTACCTGGACGCCGTCCGCGAGGACCTGCCCGAGGTCGCCCCCCAGAACCTGCTCGGCGAGCCCGTCGGTCGCGACTCGCTCAACGCGGTCGCCTGGCCCGCCGCCGTGCTGGCCCGCCGCGACCCGGACGCCGTCATCGCGCAGCTGACGGCCGACCAGCTCATCGAGCCCGTCGACGCCTTCGTCGCCGCCCTGGAGGAGGCCTTCGCCGTCGCCGAGTCCGACGACCGCGCGCTGGTCACCCTCGGCGTGGTGCCCACCAGCCCGCACACGGGGTACGGCTACCTGCACCGCGGCGAGCCGCTGGCGGGCTTCCCCAGCGCGTGCACCGTGCGGGAATTCCGCGAGAAGCCGGACGCCGACACCGCCGGCGCCTACCTCGCCTCGGGGGAGTACTGGTGGAACGCCGGCATGTTCGTGTGGCGCGCCAGCACCTTCCTCGACCAACTCGCCGCGCTCGAGCCGGCCACCCACGCGGCCGTCTCCGAGCTGGCCGCCGAGCCCGACCGGCTGGAGGAGATCTTCCCCACGCTGCGCAAGACCTCGGTCGACTTCGGGATCATGGAGCCCGTCTCCCGGGGGGCGGCCACCGGGAGGGTCGTCGCGGTCGCGCTCCCCATCGACTGGCGTGACGTCGGTGGCTTCGCCAGCCTGGCGGAGGTGCTGACCGCCGACGCCGACGGCAACGTCGTCGACGGCCTGACCGCGCTCACCGACGCCCGCGACAACCTGGTGATCAACACCGTGGACGCCCACGTCGTGGCCGTCTCGGGTACCACCGGCATGGTCGTCGTGCACACCCCCGACGCCACGCTCGTCACCACGCTGGCCGGTGCCGAGTCCGTCAAGTCCGTCGTCGCCGCCGTGGCGGACGCCGCGGGCCCCGACTTCACCTGAAAGGCCCCGTGATGATCGAGAACCTGATGCGCCTGCGCGAACCCGCCGCCTGGATCATGGTCGGCGTGACCGCGGTCAGCATCGTCCTGGCGGTCGTCCGCTTCGTGCTCGCCCTGACCACCGGCGGGGTCTCGTTGTCCGCCGCCGCCCAGGACGTGGCGCTGCAGGCGATGAGCCTCACGCTGCTGCTGGCCCTGGTGGCGCTGGTCATCGCGTGCGTGTTCCACGCGCCGGTCCCGAGCGCCCGCCGCCTCGTCGCCGCGGCCGCCACCGTCGTGACCATCGGCACCGTGCTCACCGTGGTCGCCGCGCTGTTGGGGCTGCCCGCCTCGGCGGGGGCGCTGGCCGTGGTGTTGGAGTTCCTCGGGGTGCTGCTCGACATCGTGCTGAAGGTCGTGGGCATGGTCACCCTGTGGCTCGTCCACCGCGGCCTGACGGCGGGGCGCATCGACGTCGCCGGCCCGGCGCCGGTGGCCGGCGCCGAGGTCGCGCCCGCCGAGCCCGAGGAGTCCCTGCCGGCCCCGACCTGGCGCCCGGACGCCGCGGCCGGCTCGGTCTGGACGTCGGCCAGCGAGGCCGCCAGCGGGGCCCAGCCGACCTCGTACGGCGTCCCGGGGGAGGGGGGTGGCTGGCGTCCGGTGGCCCGGCCCGACCTGGACGGGGGCGAGGACGCGGGCGTTCGCCCGGCCCTGGAGGAGGGCGACGAGGGTCGCGCCTGAGCGGTCCCTGAGTGGGATTTGTCGACAGATATCCTGGATCCGGCTTGACTAACGAGTAATGACAAGGGTGTAATTCCTGTGTCAAGCATCGTCGTCGGCGAGTCGAGGAGGGTCCAGAAGCATGCGCGAGCTCACAATTGTCGCCACGACCGACGAGGGATTGTTGGGGTGGCAGGAGCGCGCCCTGTGCGCCCAGACCGACCCCGAGGCCTTCTTCCCCGAGAAGGGGGGCTCGACGCGTGAGGCCAAGAAGGTGTGCCAGACCTGCGACGTGCGCTCCGAGTGCCTCGAGTATGCGCTGGCCCACGACGAGCGCTTCGGCATCTGGGGCGGCCTGTCCGAGCGCGAGCGCCGCAAGCTCAAGCGCCGCGCCGTCTGACCCATCTCCTCAGGGGCCTCAGTCCCAGTCGTCGTCCTCGCGGTGCCCCTGCGGGTCGATCTCGTCCACGGGGATCGCGGTCGCCTCGCTGAGCTGCTCCACGATCGTCCGGAACACCAGGATGCGCAGGCCCTGCCGCGTCCGCGCCCGCCGCTCCAGGGGGCGCCGGAACACCACGACCTGGCCGTTCACCTCGGGCGTCGCCGACACGGCCGCGGCCAGCGGGACCCGCTCCCGCGTCCAGCCCAGGCCCACCACCGGGACGTCCTCGATGCCGACGTCGATGCCCGCGAGCGCGCGTGGGCAGTGCTCCTGGATCTGCGTGAGCGCGTCGTGGACGCACATCGTGAAGAACTCCGCCTTCGTCTGGCGCGACCGCAGCGGCACGGGGGCGCCGGTGTACGGGTTCGGCCACGCGAGGCGTCCGCGCAGCCCCCGGTTGTGGCGGTCGCGACTCTTCAGCATGGCCGCCACTGTAGCCCCGGCGGGTGTCGCACCAGGGGGCGGACGCGCGGCGCCGGTAGCGTGCTGCGGGTGAAGCAGCGGCAGTGTTCCCGGACGGGGTGCCAGCAGATGGCCGTCGCCACCCTGACGTACGCCTACGCCGACCGCGCCGCCGTGGTCGGCCCGCTGGCCCTGCGCCACGAGCCGGGATCCCACGACCTGTGCCGCGACCACTGCGCCGGCCTGTCGACTCCGCGCGGGTGGGAGCTCATCCGCCTCCCGCTCGAGGAGGGCGGTCCCGCGCACACCCACGACGACCTGCTCGCGCTGGCCGACGCGGTCCGCGAGGTGGGCTTCAGCTGGGGCGAGCCCGGCCCGCCCGCGGCGTCCGAACCGCAGCTCACCCGACGCAAGGGCCACCTCGGCGTCGTGGCCGATCCGGCTGACCGCAGCCGGTAGTCTTTGACGGTGCTCTCACCCACCATCTTCAAGGCCAATGACATCCGGGGCCTGATCGGCGTCCCGCGCGCCGAATGGGACCTGGCCGGCGTCCGCGCCGTCGGAGCCGCGTTCGTGCGCGTCTTCGGCCTGGCCGGCTCCGAGTACGTCATGGGCCGCGACATGCGTGTCACCGGCGCCGAGGTGGCCGAGGCCTTCGCCGCCGGCGCACGCGCCGAGGGTGCCCACGTGGTGGACGCCGGCCTCACCAGCACCGACGCGCTCTGGTACGCGTCGGGAACGCTGGGCCTTCACGGCGTGCAGTTCACCGCCTCGCACAACCCGGCCGCCTACAACGGCGTGAAGTTCTGCCTGCCCGGCGCCGCCCCCGTCCCCGCCGAGGCGCTGGTCGAGCTGCGCGACGTCGCGATGGGGCTGGACGCCGGGGCAGGCGAGGCCCTTCGACAGGCTCAGGGCACCTATCGGACGATCGACGTGCTGACGGGCTACGCCGCCCACCTGCACTCGCTGGTCGACCTGACCGGCCTGCGCCCGCTCAAGGTCGTCGTGGACGCCGGCAACGGCATGGCCGGCCTGACCACCCCCGCGGTGCTGGGCTCGCTCGGCCTCGACCTCGTCGGCCTGTTCCTCGACCTGGACGGCACGTTCCCCAACCACATGCCGAACCCGCTGATCCCCGAGAACCTGCTGGCCGCGCAGGCCGCCGTCCGCGAGCACGGCGCCGACGTGGCGCTGGTCTTCGACGGCGACGCCGACCGCTGCTTCATCATCGACGAGCGCGGCGAGGTCGTCAGCCCGTCCGTCATCACCGCGATGATCGCCGGCCAGGAGCTCGCCCGCGACCCGGGCAGCACCATCGTCATCAACAAGATCACCTCCCGCGCCGTGGCCGAGGTGGTGGACGCCCTCGGCGGCACCCTCGTGGTCAGCCGGGTCGGCCACACCAGCGTCAAGGCGCACATGGCCGAGCACGACGCCATCTTCGGCGGCGAGCACTCGGCCCACTACTACTTCCGCGACTTCTGGGGCGCCGACACCGGCATGCTCGCGGGCCTGCACGTGCTGGCGATGCTGGGCCACGGCGGGGCGTCCATGTCCGAGCTGGCGGCCCGGTTCGCGGGCTGGGAGGCGTCCGGCGAGATCAACTCGACCGTGCCGGCGGTCGAACCGGTGCTCGACCGGGTGCGCGCCGCGTTCGCCGGGCGTGGCACGATCGACGACGAGGACGGGGTCACCATCTCCGGCGACGACTGGTGGGTGAACGTCCGACCGTCCAACACCGAGCCGCTGCTGCGGCTCAACGTCGAGGCGCGTGACGCGGCCACCATGGCCGGACTGCGCGACGAGGCCCTGGCTGTGATCCGAGGAGGAGAACGATGAGTGACCTGGTTCCCGGTGTCCTGGAGTTGCTGGTGTGCCCGGCCTGCCACGGGCAGCTGACCTGGGCGTACGAGGCGTCCGAACTGGTGTGCACCTCGCCCGAGTGCGGGCTGGCGTACCCGGTGCGCGGCGGCATCCCGATCCTCGTGGTGGACGAGGCACGCTCGCCCGAGGCGTCCTGATCGTGGTCGAGTTCGACGACGGACGCCTCGACGACGCGGAGGCGCTCGAGGGCGCCGACCGGTTGCTCCGGCCCCTGGCCGAGGCCGGTGCGCGCCTGAGGCGCGAGGCAGCCGCCGCCGAGCCGGCGATCGCGTCGCTCGCCGGCGAGGAGCGCCCCCGCGCCGTCATCGCCGTCGGCCCCGAGGCCCGGCTGCTGCGCGCCGTCCTGGAGCCGGTGTGCCCCGTCCCGTTCGTCGCCTGGCCGAGCCTCGGCCTGCCCGGCTGGGTGGGCCCCCTCGACCTCGTCGTCGTCCTCGGTGGCGGGCCCCAGGCGCTCACGTGCGTGCACGAGGCCCTGCGCCGCGGCTCGCGCGTGATCGTCACCGCCCCGGAGGACTCCATGCTGGCGCGCCAGTCGGAGTCCCGGGCCACGACGCTGCTGCCGGTCTCCTCCGGCGACCCGCTGCCGGCCGCCATCGTCGCGCTGGCGGCCCTGCACGAAATGGGGCTGGGCGCCCCGATCTCGCCGCCCGCGGTCGCGGACGCCCTCGACGTGGTCGCCGCCGAGTCGGGGCACGCCCTCGACATCGCGTCCAACCCGGCCAAGGCGCTGGCCATCGAGCTGGCCGACTCGCAGCCGGTCATCTGGGGCGGGTCGGTGCTGGCCGCCCGCGCCTCGCGGCGCATCGCCGAGGCCGTGCGCACCGCGTCCGGCCGGGTGGCGTTGGCCGCCGACGCCGCTGAGTTGCTGCCGATCATCGCCGGCAGCCGCCCGCGTGACCCCTTCGCCGACCCGTTCGAGGCGTCGGAAGAGGCCCGCCCGGCACTGGTCATCGTCGACGACGGCTACGGCGACGCGGAGAACGACGAGCAGCGCGACGCCCTGGAGGAGAACGCCCGCGTCATGGACGTCCGCGTCTGCGCGCTGGCCCACACCACCGGGTCCACGATGGAGCGCTACGCCACCGTGCTCGCCAAGGGGCTTTTCGCCGCCGCCTACCTGCAGATCGGCCTGGGCCGGGAGCACCGCCGCTGACCTGACGGTCCGAAGTGGGCCATTGGTTCCGGGGACTGGGCGCTGCGACCAACCGTCCACTTCGGACGGTCATCGCTCGACAGCCACAAGGAACGCATCCCGGACCCTGCCACAATGGCGCCCATGAAGGTTCTCGTCCTCAACGGTGTCAACCTCGGCCGGCTCGGCACGCGCCAGCCGGAGGTGTACGGGGCCACCACGCACGCCCAGCTCGCCGAGCACCTCGTCGAGACGGGGCAGGGCCTGGGGCTCGACGTCGAGGTGCGCCAGACCGACTCCGAGGCCAAGATGGTCGGCTGGCTCCACGAGGCCGCCGCGAACGACTGGGCGGTCGTCATCAACCCGGCCGCGTGGTCGCACTACTCCTACGCGATCGCCGACGCGGTCGTGCAGGTCGAGACGGTGGTCGAGGTGCACATCTCGAACGTGCACGCCCGCGAGGAGTGGCGGCACCGGCTCGTCATCTCGCCGTACGTGCTGGGCACGATCATGGGCCTGGGGCTGGGCGGCTACGACCTGGCGCTGGCCCACCTCGCCTCGCGGCAGTGATCCTCGCCGAGTCCCAGTGGCGGCCGCTCGCGGACGCCCACGCCGTGGCCGTCGACGCGCTCGCGGCCGCCCACCTGGAGCGCCGTCGGCGGGGCGAGAAGCACCCGGTCGAGGACTTCCTGTGGACCTACTACTCCCACCGGCCCGGGCAGCTGCGCCGCTGGCACCCGGGGCCGGGCGTCCGGCTCGAGGGGGCGTCCGAGCGGCTGGCCTGGCGGTACCATCGCGAGGTCGACGGCCTCGTCGAGGTCGACCTCGCCACCTATCTGGCCGAGCGCGGTGACACCGTCGCGTTCGTCCGCCGCCTGCTCGCCGCGACCCGCGAGCGCCCGGCCCAGTGGTCGTGCTTCGGGCTGCACGAGTGGGCGATGGTCTACCGCACCGACGCCACCCGGCACGCATGGCCGTTGCGCCTGGGCGCCGCGGGCACGGACGCGGTGGTCGAGGACCACCAGCTGCGCTGCACCCACTTCGACGCCTTCCGGTTCTTCACCCCGGACGCCGTGGGCCGCAACTCGCTCGCGCCCACCCGCGAGCGGCAGGTCGACCTCGAGCAGCCCGGCTGCCTCCACGCGACGATGGACCTGTACAAGTGGTCGTTCAAGCTCGCCCCGGGCATCCCGACCGCGCTGGTGATGGACGCCTTCTCCCTGGCCCGCGAGGCGCGTGAGCTCGACATGCGCGCGGCGCCCTACGACCTGGCCGCGCTCGGGGTCGAGCCGATCCGGGTCGAGACCGCCGAGGGCAAGGCCACCTACGTCACCGAACAGCGCCGCATCGCCGAGCAGGGTGAGGCCCTGCGCGCCCGCCTCGTCGCGGCCTGTGACCTGCTGCTCGCGGGGGCGGACGCCGTCCGTCGCGCCGGGTGACCGGCGCGGCTGGCCGGCGAAGCAGCCACACGTCCTGCGGCGATCACCCCAGCGGGTAGCCTTACCCCTCGTGGACTACAAGGTTGCCGATCTGACCCTGGCCGACTTCGGGCGCAAGGAGATCACGCTCGCCGAGCACGAGATGCCGGGGCTGATGGCCATGCGCGAGCGCTACGGCGACTCCAAGCCCCTGACCGGCGCCCGCATCGCCGGGAGCCTGCACATGACCGTGCAGACGGCGGTGCTCATCGAGACGCTGGTCGACCTCGGCGCCGAGGTGCGCTGGGCGTCCTGCAACATCTTCTCCACCCAGGACCACGCCGCCGCCGCCATGGTCGTCGGCCGCGACGGCACGCCCGAGGACCCGAGGGGCGTCCCCGTGTTCGCCTGGAAGGGCGAGACGCTCGAAGAGTACTGGTGGTGCACCGAGCAGATCTTGTCCTGGCCGGACGGGCAGCAGCCCAACATGATCCTGGACGACGGCGGGGACGCCACCCTCTACGTCCACAAGGGCGTCGAGTACACCAAGGCCGGCGCGGTGCCGGAGGCCGCCCCCGGCGACTCCACCGAGTGGCAGGTCATCCTGAACACGCTGCGGGCCTCCACGCTCAACTTCGTCGAGCTCGCCAACAGCATCCGCGGCGTCACGGAGGAGACGACCACCGGCGTCCATCGGCTGTACGAGATGGCGCGCGCCCAGGCGCTGCTGTTCCCGGCGATCAACGTCAACGACTCGGTCACCAAGTCCAAGTTCGACAACAAGTACGGCATCCGGCACAGCCTCGTCGACGGCATCAACCGCGGCACCGACGTGCTCATCGGTGGCAAGGTGGCCGTGGTCTGCGGCTACGGCGACGTCGGCAAGGGCGCCGCCGAGGCGCTGGCGGGCCAGGGGGCGCGCGTCGTCGTCACCGAGATCGACCCGATCTGCGCGCTGCAGGCGGCCATGGACGGCTATCAGGTCACCACCTTGGAGGACGTCGTGGGCTCCGCCGACATCGTCATCACGACCACCGGGTGCCGCGACGTGGTCCGGGCCGAGCACATGGCCGCGATGAAGCACAACGCGATCGTCGGCAACATCGGCCACTTCGACAACGAGATCGACATGGCCGGCCTGGAGGCCACCCCGGGTGTCGAGCGCCGCACGATCAAGCCGCAGGTCGACCAGTGGGTCTACCCCGACGGCCACGCCGTGATCGTGCTCAGCGAGGGCCGCCTGCTCAACCTGGGCAACGCGACCGGCCACCCGAGCTTCGTGATGAGCAACAGTTTCACCAACCAGGTGCTGGCCCAGATCGAGCTCTACACCAAGCCCGAGGAATACCCCACGGGCGTGTACGTGCTGCCCAAGCACCTGGACGAGGAGGTCGCGCGCCTCCACCTGGACGCGCTCGGGGTCAACCTGACGACGCTCAGCGAGACGCAGGCCGACTACCTCGGTGTCAGCGTCGAGGGCCCCTACAAGGCGGACAACTACCGGTACTGAGCAGGCTCACGCCAGGTCGAGCACGTAGGCGTTGCCCTCGGGCCGGAAGCCGACCAGCTCGAGGTAGCTGCGGTGCAGCGACGTGTGCGCGTGCGCGACCAGCCGGGTGAAGCCGGCGTCGGTGAACGTGGAGCGGCCCGCGCCGAACAGCCAGCGGGCCCCGAGGCTGTCGCGGTAGGCGGGGCTCACGTAGTCGAGCTTGACCAGCAGTTCCTTGCCGACGGGCTCGCCGATGAGGACGCCCGCGGGCAGGCCGTCGCGGTTGACCAGCCGGACGAACGTGTCGTGCTCGGAGGGGTGGTACTCGGGCTGGCTGTGCGCGATCTCGTCGGCGTTGGCGGCGAGGTAGTCCTTCAGGAACGGCGCCTCGACGTCGATCGGGACGGCCGTGGTCGCCGACCCGGCACCGAACTCCTTGCGCAGGCGCACCGCGTTGGCGATGACGACGATCGAGTTGGTGATCACGACCGGCCACGCACCGATGAGGACGCCGTACAGCGCGAAGATCACCGAGCCGATGAGGGACACCCAGCGCAGCCGGACCAGCGACTTCATCATGAAGGAGACCGCGACCAGCGCGGACGCCACGTACCCGATCAGCTCGACCCAGTTCATCCGCGCGGCACCTCGAAGGCGGCCAGCCGGGCTGCGCCCGGGGCGAGGCCGGACCAGTCGCCGTCGTGGACCAGCACCGCCACCCCCGACGTCGGGAACTTCTCCTCGATCGCGGCGCGGTCCGCGGAGGGCCCCGACAGGGTGAGTATCAGGTCGGACAGCGTCGGCTCGTGGCCCACGACCAGGACCGTGCGGGCGGCGTCCGGTAGTTCACGCAGCAGGCCGGTGACCTCCGGCGTCCACGCGTGGTAGAGGGCGTCGGTGGTGCGGACGTCGGCGCAGGAGACCCCGCCCATCTGCAGCGCCGACCACGTCTGCTGGGCCCGGGTGGCGGGGGAGACCAGCGCCACGTCGAAGGTGAGGCGCGCGAGCTGTTGGCCGGCGACGACCGCGTCCCGGGTGCCGCGCGACGACAGGGGGCGGCCGATGTCGGGGTCGTTCGTCTTCCACGAGCTCTTGCCATGGCGGACGACGACGATCGTCCGGGGCGTCGTCACGACGGGTCGCCGGACCCGTCGCCGGCGCCTCCGCCCTCGTTGCGGAACGTTTCCCAGATCTCCTTGCACTCGGGGCAGACCGGGAAGCGGTCGGGGTTGCGGCTCGGGACCCAGACCTTCCCGCACAGCGCCACGACCGGCGTGCCCATGACCATCGCCTCGGTCAGCTTGTTCTTCGGCACGTAGTGGCTGAAGCGCTCGTGGTCGCCCTCGTCGAGCCGGAACTCGGTGCGCTCATCGAGCACCGTCTGGGAGCCGGGGGCCGGTGTCAGCTGGGTCATGCATTTCATCCTAGGCCGGATGGGTGGTGAAATGGCTCTCCGTGTCTTCAACCACCTCCAGGCGCGGCCTCACCGTCGGCCTGCTGACGTGCGTGACGGCCGTCGCGTTCGAGGGGATGGCCGTCGTCACCGCCATGCCGGCAGCCGCCGCGGACCTGGGTGACCTGCACCTCTACGCCTGGGCGTTCACCGCCGTGATGATCGCCCAGCTCGTCTCGATCGTGGTGTCCGGGCGGGTGGCGGATGCCGTGGGTCCGGTCAAGCCGCTGCTGGCCGGCCTGGTCGTCTTCGCCGTGGGCATCGTCGTCGCCGCGCTCGCGCCCTCGATGCTCGTGCTGCTCATCGGGCGGTTCGTCCAGGGCCTGGGCGGCGGGGCGGTCTCCCTGACGCTCATGGTCGTCACCGCCGTCGCCTACGACCCCGCCGAGCGCGCCAAGGTGATGACGTGGTACTCCGCCTGCTGGATGCTGCCCTCCTTCGTCGGCCCGGCGGTCGCCGCCTGGCTGAGCGAGAACCTGTCGTGGCATTGGGTGTTCTGGGCCGTGCTGCCGTTCGTCGCGGCCGGCGCCGCCCTGATGGCCCCCGGGCTGGCCCACCTCGCCGGCCGTGAGGGGCCGGACGCCGACGCCGCGGCGTCCCCGGTGCCGACGCACGCCGCCGTCCTGGTCGCGGCCGGGATCGCGCTGGTCCAGTTCGCGGGCCAGCGGCTGGAGCCCCTGTCGCTGGTGTGGCTCGCGCTGGGCGTGGGCGCCCTCGTCCTCTGGTTCGGTCGCCTGATGCCGCGCGGGTTCGCACCCGGGGCGTCCGGCCTGCCGGCAGTGGTCGCGGTGCGCCTGCTGGTCTCGGGCACGTTCTTCGGCTCGCAGGCGTTCCTGCCGCTCATGCTGACCACCCGCGGCGTCGCGCTGCAGGTGGCCGGGCTCGTCATCACCGTCGGCTCGGTGGGCTGGATGGTCGGCTCGTGGCTGCAGGCCCGCCCGTGGCTGCGGCTGTCCCGCGACCGGATCATCCTGGTCGGCGCGGGGTGCGTGGCGTCCGGTGTCGCGGTGCTGGCGCTGAGCGCCTGGTTCGGTGGGGCGGGACTGGTCCTGCCCTCGGTGGGCAGCATCCTGGCCGGCATCGGGATGGGTCTGCAGAGTTCGTCCACCGCGCTGGCGACCATGCAGCTGTCGCCCGAGCACGAGATCGGCCGGAACACCTCGTCGCTGCAGGTGGGCGAGACCACCGGCAATGCCCTGTTCGCGGGGGCGGCGGGCACGATCTTCGCCGCCCTGAACCCCCTCGCGCCGGACGCCGTGACCTTCGGCTGGGTGATGACCGCCATGGCGGGGCTCACCGCACTCGGCGTCTGGACCGCCACCCGCATCGGCCACGTGAAGAACCACTCGCTCGCCGTGGCGGAAACGTGACCCTCGTTTCCTCACGGTGCGGGCATCTCGGCGGTTAGAATCTTCACACACGCATTCTCGACGTGGAGATTCTTAGAGGTGGAGGAGGTGGGGCGATGGACGAAGTGGACCGGATCCTCAAGGCATGGGCGCGTGAGACCCCCGACCTCGACGTGTCGCCGCTGCGAGTGCTCTCGCGGGTGAGCCGTCTGGCCCGCTACCTCGACTTCGCCCGCCGCGAGGCCTTCGCCCGGCACAACCTCGACACCTGGGAGTTCGACGTGCTCGCCGCCCTACGCAGGGAGGGGGCGCCGTACGAGTTGTCGCCCGGCCAGCTGATCCAGCAGACGCTGTCCACGTCCGGCACCATGACCAACCGCATCGACCGGCTCGCCGAGCGCGGCCTCGTCGAGCGCCTGCCCGACCCCCGCGACCGCCGGGGCGTCCGGGTGCGCCTGCTGCCCGAGGGACGCGCGCTCGTGGGGGCGGCGCTGGCCGACCTGCTGGCGCGCGAGGAGCAGATCCTCTCCGGGCTGTCGGCGATCGAGCGGACGAACGTGGCCGACCTGCTGCGGCGTCTCGTCGAGCCATTCGAGCCGAACAGCCCCTGACTTTTCTCCGTGTCGTCGCCCTGCCGTAAGGTGCTGCCCATGCCCTCCATCAACCGCGTGCTCGCGGACCTCGCCGCCGCCTTCGGCATCTCCACCGAGTTCTGGGACTGGAAGGGCCGACTCACCGAGGTCTCAGACTCCACGGTGGTCGGAATCCTGGCCGGGATGGGGGTGGACGCCTCCACCGACGAGGCCGCCCACCAAGCGCTCGCCGAGCACGCGCTGCGCTCCTGGCGCCGGGCACTGCCCGCCTGCACGGTCATGCGCGCGGGCAACGAGACCGCAATCGGGGTCCACGTGCCCGCCGGCTCGCCGGCCTCCGTCCACGTGCGCCTGGAGGAGGGCGGACGCCGCGAGGCGTGGCAGGTCGACAACGATGTGCCCGACCGGGACGTCGACGGCCAGTGGACCGGTGAGGCCACCTTCGTGATCCCCGGCGACCTGCCGATCGGCTACCACCGCCTCGTGCTGGAGACCCCGTCCGGCAACCGCGAGGAGACCCTGGTGGTGACGCCGCACTTCCTCGGCTTCCCCGCGGCCATGGGCAACCGTCGCGTGTGGGGCTACGCCACTCAGCTGTACAGCGTCCGTTCGGCGAACTCGTGGGGCCTGGGCGACCTCGTCGACCTGGGCGACCTGGCGACCTGGTCGGGCACGCAGCACTTCGCCGACTACCTACTGGTCAACCCGCTGCACGCGGCCCAGCCGGAACCGCCCCTGGAGCCCTCCCCGTACCTGCCGAGCTCCAGGCGCTACGTGAACCCGCTCTACATCCGCCCCGAGCTGATCCCCGAGTACGCACGCCTGAACGAGAACAAGCGGACGCGGGTCGCCCAGCTCAAGGCCGCCCTCGACAAGGAGTTGGCCGGCTCGGAGCGCATCGAGCGCAACGCCGTGTGGGAGGCCAAGATCGCCGCCCTGCGCGTGATCTACGACGAGGGTCTGTCCGAGGTGCGCATGATGGCCAAGGAGAACTTCGTCCGCGGCGAGGGCCGAACGCTGACGCAATTCGCCACCTGGTGCGTCCTGGTCAGCCGGTTCGGGCTGAACTGGCGCGAGTGGCCGGCTGAGTACCTGCGGCCCAGCTCGCCCGAGGTGGCGGCTTTCGCGGCCCAGTACGCCCGCGAGGTCGACTTCTTCGTCTGGCTGCAGTGGGTGGCCGACGACCAGCTGCGCGAGGCGCAGTCGGCCGCGCGCGCCGCCGGGATGCGGATCGGCATCATGAGCGACCTCGCGGTCGGGGTGAGCCGTTCCAGCGCCGAGGCGTGGGTCCTGGGCGACGCGTTCGCCCAGGGCATCAGCGTCGGCGCCCCGCCCGACCACTACAACCAGCTCGGCCAGGACTGGGGCCAGGCGCCGTGGCGTCCGGACCGCCTGGAGGAGCTGAGCTACGCGCCCTTCCGCGCCATGGTGGCAGGCAACCTGCGCCACTCCGGCGGCCTGCGGGTCGACCACGTGATGGGCCTGTTCCGCCTGTGGTGGATCCCCGAAGGCATGCCCCCGACCGAGGGCGCCTACGTCCGGTACAACCACGAGGCCATGGTCGGCATCCTGCTGCTCGAGGCGCACCGCGCCGGCGCGCTCGTGGTGGGCGAGGACCTCGGCACCGTCGAGCCGTGGGTGCGCGACTACCTGCGCGACCGGGGCATCCTCGGCACGTCCGTGGCGTGGTTCGAGCGGGGCGACGACGGCAACCCGCTGCCGCCCGAGGCGTACCGCGAGTACTGCATGGCGTCGGTCACCACCCACGACATGCCGCCCACGGCGGGCTACCTCGCACTCGACCACATCCGGCTGCAGCACCTCCTGGGCATGCTCACCGAGAGCCTGGACGAGGAGCTCGCCCTGGCCGAGCGCACCTTCGACACCTGGAACCGGGTGCTCACCGAGCGTGGGTTCCTGGCCGAGGGGGAGTCCGACGTCGCCGAGAAGGTGCTCGCCATGCACCGCTGGATCGTCGCCTCACCCGCCCGCGTCCTGTGCGCCGCGCTCACGGACGCCGTGGGTGACCGCAAGACCCAGAACCAGCCCGGCACCGTCGACGAGTACCCCAACTGGCGGGTGCCGCTGTCCGGCCCGGACGGCGAGCCCCTGTCGCTGGAGGAGGTCTTCCGTTCCGAGTGTGCGGCACGCCTGGCTGCGGTCATGAACGACTTCAGCGTGCACGCGATCGGGAGGCGGTGAGATGAGCGGGCAGAAGTCTGTCACCCTGCGTTTCCTGGCGGCGCCGATGGACGCCAACGTCCGCGGCTACGTCGGGGGCGGAAAGATCCTGGAGTGGATCGACAAGGCGGGGTACGCCGCGGCGGCCGCCTGGTCGGGGCACTACTGCGTGACCGGCTACGTCGGGAACATCCACCTGCACCGAGTCGTGAACGTGGGTGACATGGTCGAGGTCGAGGCTCGGGTGGTCTACACCGGCCGCACCTCGCTGCAGGTCGTCTGCACGGTGACCAGCTACAACCCGCGCGACGAGGTGCGCGTCACCAACACGCAGTGCCTTCTGGTGTTCGTCGCGATGGACAGCGACGGCAAGCCCACGCCCGTGCCCCCCTTCGAGCCCGAAGACGACTGGGAGCGCGAGGAGAACGAGCGCGCCCAGATACTCACAGCCGTGCGCCGCGAGGTCGACGACGCCATGGCGCTGCAGGTGTACTCCGACGCCACCGAGACGTGCCGGGAGACGCTGCGCTTCCTGGCGGCGCCGACCGACGTCAACTGGGGCGGCAAGGTGCACGGCGGCTACGTCATGCACTGGATCATGACCGCCGGCAAGCTCATCGCCGAGCGGTACTTCCACGGCCACGCGCGGGCGACCTACGCCGGTGGCTTCCGGTTCTACCGGCCCATGTACATCGGCGACCTCGTCGAGGTGGATGCCCGCCTCATCTACACCGACGGCGCCGAGATGCACGTGTCGGTCTGGGTGCGTTCGGGCGACCCGCGCGGCACCGACCTGCAGACCACCACGCACTGCACGATCGTGTACACCGCCCTCGACGAGGACGACCACGAGGTCACGGTGCGCCCCTGGGTGCCACGCCTGCCCGAGGATCGGGCCCTGGAGCGCCACGCCGTGGACCTCATCGAGATCCGCTCCCGACTGGGCCGCAGCGAGCCGCACGAGCACTAGGGGAGCCACGGGCTGCGCGGCGTGCGACATCCCTGAGTGCTGATCCGTGCCCGCGTGCGACAGATCTGGCTGCGCTCTTCAACGCCCTGGCACACGAGGGGTCAGCCAGATTTGTCGCACGCTCGCGAGGATGCGCACTCAGGCGTGTCGCACGGGTCAGTCGCCGGTGTCCCGGCTGACCCAGACGCCGGCGTCCTGCCACTGCTCCACCAGCGCCGCGGTGTTGGCGGGGGTGACCGCAGCCGTAAAGGCGAGCAGCACGGTGGTGTCGAAGCCGGCGGCCACGGCGTCCCGGGCGGTGGCGTTGACGCAGTGGTCGGTGGCGATGCCGACGACGTCCACCTGGTCCACGCCGCGCGCGGTGAGGAAGTCGGCCAGCGTGACCTCCTGCGCGTGGTCTCGGCCCTCGAAGCCGGAGTAGGCGGCCGAGTACTCGCCCTTGTCGAAGACGCCGTCGAAGGCCCGCTCGCCGAGGTCGGGATGGAAGTCGGCGCCCGGCGTCCCGACGACGCAGTGCGGGGGCCACGAGTCGACGTAGTCGGGGCTGTCGGAGAAGTGGGGGCCCGGGTCGATGTGGTGGTCGCGGGTGGCCACGACGACGTCGTACCCGTGGTCGCCGACCAGCAGGTCGTTGATGGACGCCGCCACCGCGGCCCCGCCGGCGACGGCGAGCGAGCCGCCCTCGCAGAAGTCGTTCTGGACGTCGACGACGATGAGCGCGCGCATCAGGCCTCCGGGGCGTAGGGGTTGAAGGTCTGGTCGCCCTCGGCATCGAGCATGATCGTGACGATGGCGGGGTAGCCCTTACTCATCTTGAACGCCGCGCTGGGCAACTCACCGCGCACGCGCTGGTGGCGCTCGCGGGCGTCCGACAGCGGCTCGCGCCCGACGATCTCGCCGCCGCGCACCAGTTCGACCAGCAGCGGGCGGTCGTTGGTGTCGCCCTCGGGCGGGGCGCCCACGCCGATGACCTCCGCCTCGGCGATGCCGTTGGCGTCCAGCCGGCGCAGAGCGAACTTGCGGCCGCCGACCGACCCCTTGTTGAGCGACTTCTTGGCGACGGGCTCGAGCGGGGCGGCCGGGTCCTCGGAGTCGGCGCGGGAGACGAGCTTGTAGACGAACCCGCAGGTCGGGGCGCCCGAGCCGGTGACCAGTTGCGTGCCCACGCCGTAGCCGTTGACCGGGGCGGCGCGCAGGGCGGCGATCTGGAACTCGTCCAGGTCGGAGGTGACGATGATGCGGGTGTTCACCGCGCCGAGGGAGTCGAGCAGCCTGCGGACATCCACGGCCTGGGTGAGCAGGTCGCCCGAGTCGAGGCGGACGGCGCCGAGGCGTCCGTTCGTCAGCTCGACGCCCTTCTTGACGGCCTCGATCACGTCGTAGGTGTCCACCAGCAGGGTGGTGTTGTTGCCAAGGGCCGCGAGCTGGGAGCGGAAGGCGTCCTCCTCGGTGTCGTGCAGGAGGGTGAAGCTGTGCGCGGCCGTGCCCGCGGTCGGGACGCCGAACGTCCGGCCGGCCTCGAGGTTGGAGGTGGACGCGAAGCCCGCGATGTAGGCGGCGCGCGCGGCGACGGCAGCGGACCACTCGTTCGTGCGGCGCGAGCCCATCTCGATGCAGGGGCGGTCGCCGGCCATCGCGGTCATGCGGGACGCGGCCGAGGCGACGGCGGAGTCGTAGTTGAAGATGCTGAGCAGGACCGTCTCCAGAACGACGGCCTCGGCGAACGTGCCCTCGACCACCATGATCGGCGAGCCCGGAAAGTAGATCTCGCCGTCGGGGTAGCCCCAGATGTCGCCGCTGAACCGGTAGGTCGACAGCCACTGCGCGACCTCGTCGTTGACGACCTTCGCCTCGCGCAGGAACGACACCGTCTCGTCGTCGAAGCGGAAGTTCTCGACGGCGTCGAGCGCGCGGCCCGTGCCGGCCACGACGCCGTACCGGCGGCCCTCGGGCAGGCGGCGGGGGAACAGCTCGAAGACCGAGCGGCGGAACGCCGTACCCGAGCCCATGGCGGCCTGCACCATGGTCAGCTCGTAGTGGTCGGTGAGCAGGGCTGTCGTCTCCAGCATGGTTTCAGACTAGTGACACAATGGACGCCATGTCCTCGCCCGTCGTGCCCATCCGGCCAGCGTCGGGCACCGCCGTGGCCGAACGCCCCGCCGACGAGGCGCTGGCGCTGACCCCCTGGGTCACCATCGTCTGGGACGACCCGGTCAACTTGATGAGCTACGTCACGCACGTGTTCGTCTCCTACTTCAAGTTCGACAGGGCCAAGGCGAACCGCCTGATGATGCAGGTGCACACCGAGGGCAAGGCCGTCGTCGCGTCCGGCACGCGCGAGGAGATGGAGCAGCACGTGAACGCGATGCACGGGTTCGGCCTGTGGGCCACCCTGGAGCGCGATTCGTGATCCCCTTCGTGCGTGAGGGCGACGACCTCGTCGCCGAGCTGGACGACTTCGAGGTGGCGCTGATCGCCTCGCTGGTCTCCCAGGTGGTCGAGCTCGTCGGGGGAGGAACACCCGACGCGCCGTCCGACCCCTTCGACAGGTGGGCCCGCGAGATGGGCGCGGGCCCCCGGCTGGACCGCTCCGACCCCGTCGTGGCCCGCCTGTTCCCGGACGCCTACGCCGACGAGACCGCCGCGGCCGAGCACCGGCGCTTCTCCGAGGAGGCCCTGCGCTGCGCGCGGGTCGCCGACTCCGACGTCGTGCTGGCCGGGCTGGATGCCACCCGCGAGGGCGCGGAGCCGCTCGTGGTGCACGCCGACGACGTCGAGGCGTGGCTGAAGACGCTCAACGGAGTCCGGCTGAGCCTGGCCGTCCGGCTGGGGATCGATTCGGAGGACGACCACGCCGAACTGGAGCGCCTGCCCGCCCGTGACCCGCGCACACAGCTGGTGGCCCTCTACGACTGGCTCGGCCTCGTGCTGGAGAGCCTGATCGAGGCCCTTCACGGCTGAGGGCAAGCCCTCGACGGAGAATTTCACGCGGGGCGCGTAACGAAAAGGGGCGTTACTACTGGACGTCGTACCCAAGTAAGCCTAACCTAACTGCGTGACCCCGACCACGCTGGACCGGGCCCCGCTGGGGGCCCCACTGCTGCTGACGGCGACGCATCCCGACGCGAACGTCGCGCGGCGCCTCGCGTCGCTCGGCCTGCGCCGCGGCGTCCGGGTCAGCCTCGTCCAGAAGCTGGCCGGCGGTGGCCGCATCCTGTCGGTCAACGGCGGCCGCATCGCCGTGGACGCCGGCGTCCTGGCGCACCTCATGGTGGAGGACGTCGCGTGAGCGCGCCCCAGTCCACGCGCCCGGTCCGGACCCTGCCGATCGCGCCGGCCCTGCCGACCGTCCGTGCAGCCTGCCACGGCCCGGTGGGGGAGGGCGCCGGGGCCGACGCCCCGATCATCGCCCTCGCGGGCGCCCCGAACGTGGGCAAGTCGACCCTGTTCAACGCCTTGACCGGCCTGCGCGCCACCACCGGGAACTGGCCCGGCACCACCGTCGACGTCGGGCGCGGTGCGTGGCGCTTCAAGCCCGACGGCAAGGTGTGTGCCTGCACGGAGTGCTCGGGCGACTGTGCGGTCAACCGCACCAGCGAGTTCACCCTCATCGACCTGCCCGGCGCCTACAGCCTCGACCCGCTCAGCCGCGACGAGGAACTCACCCGCACGCTGCTCGTGGACGCCCCCGTCGCCGAGCGTCCGGACGCCGTGGTCGTCGTCGCCGACGCCGCTCACCTGGCCCGTTCGCTCTACCTCGTCGCGCAGCTCCGCGAGACCACCCACCGGGTCGTGGTCGCCCTGACGATGAACGACGTCGCTCGCAAGGCCGACATCGAGGTCGACTCGTACGCGCTCGCGGAGGCCTTGGGCTGCCCGGTCGTCGTGCTCGACCCCCGCCGGCGCCAGGGGCTGGACAACCTCGCCCGAGTGGTCCGCGAGGCGCTGGCCCGCCCGACGCCCGCACCCCGGCTCACCGGCACGCCCGCGCTGGACGACCTGTCCCGCGACGACGAGCGGTTCGCCTGGGTGGAGTCAGCGGTGAGCGCCGGCACGACCGGCAGCGGCGCCGAGCGTGTCAGCACCTCCGACCGCATCGACCGCGTGGCGACGCACCCCGTCGCCGGGCCCCTGCTGTTCCTCGCGGTGATGTGGCTGGTCTTCCAGGTCACCACCACCGTGGCCGCGCCCCTGCAGGACTGGCTCGACGGCTTCTTCTCCGGCCCGGTCTCGGACGCCGCGTCCGCCGTCCTCGGGGCGATCGGCCTGGGCGGGACGTGGGTCGAAGGCCTGATCGTCGACGGCCTGGTCGCCGGCGTCGGCATGCTCCTGACGTTCGTGCCGCTGATGGCGCTCATGTTCGTGCTGCTGGCCCTGCTGGAGGATTCCGGCTACATGGCCCGCGCAGCCGTCGTGACCGACCGCCTCATGCGCACGATCGGCCTGCCCGGCAAGGCGTTCCTGCCGCTCGTGGTGGGCTTCGGCTGCAACGTGCCGGCGATCGCCGCGACCCGCATCCTGGGTGACGCGCGTCAGCGCGTGCTGGTGTCGCTGCTGGTGCCGTTCACCTCCTGCACCGCCCGGCTCACCGTCTACGTGATGCTCGGTACGATCTTCTTCGAGCGCGCCGCCGGTACGGCCGTGTTCGTGATGTACCTGGCCTCGATCTTCGCGGTCGTCGGCGTCGGACTGGTCCTGCGCCGGACCCTCTGGCGCACCATGGGCGCCGAGCCCCTCGTGATCGACCTCCCGCCCTATCAGGCCCCCACCGCGCGCCTGACCGCGGCCGTCTCCTGGACGCGCCTGCAGGGCTTCCTGCGCACGGCGTCCGGGATCATCGTCGTCACGGTGTGCGCGGTCTGGCTGCTGCAGGCGATCCCGACCAAGCCGGGCTACGGGTTCGGCGACGTGCCGGTCCGCGACTCCGCCTACGGCGTGGCGGCCCAGACGATCGCCCCCGTGTTCGCTCCGGCAGGCTTCGCGCAGTGGCAGACGGCGTCCGCGCTCGTGGTGGGCTTCGTCGCCAAGGAGGCCGTGATCAGCTCGTGGGCCCAGACGTACGCGGTCGAGGAGCCCGAGGAAGGTGCCGAGGACCTCGGCGACTTCGGCGACCAGGTGGCCGCGGCGTTCGAGAGCTCCTCGGGCGGCCACCCGCTGCCAGCGGTCTGGGCGTTTCTGTGGTTCCTCATGGCCTACACCCCCTGCGTGGCCACGCTCGCCGCCCAGCGCCGCGAGGTCGGCCTGAAGTGGGCCGTGTTCGGCGTCGCGATCGGCCTCGTGGTGGCCTGGGTCGGCGCCGTGGCGATCTTCCAGGTCGGGCGGTTGTTCTGGTGAGCGGACCCATGTCTGCTGTGCTGGACGCCTACCGCGCCGGAGCCGTGACCCACGCGGAGGCGTCCAGGGTCACCGGGCTGTCGCTCGATATGGTGTCGGCTGCCGTCGACCACCTCGTGCGACTGGGGCTCCTCGAACGCAATGTCGCGACGTTCGGCTGCCCCTCGGCCGGGTGCGGGTCGTGCGCGCTGGCGTGCACGGCGTCCGACCAACGGCGGGAGTAGGCTCGGCGCTCGTGAGTGGCATCGACCGGCCGATCGGCATCTTCGACTCCGGTTTCGGGGGGCTGACGGTCGCGCGCGCCGTGACCGACCAGCTGCCGAACGAGGACATCATCTACTTGGGCGACACCGCCCGCGCGCCGTACGGGCCCAAGTCGCTGCCCGAGGTGCGCGAGTACGCCCTCGAATGCCTCGACCACCTGGTCGGGCTGGGCGTGAAGGCCCTCGTCATCGCCTGCAACTCGGCGAGCTCGGCGGTGCTGCGCGACGCCCGCGAGCGCTACGACGTGCCGGTGATCGACGTGATCCTGCCGGCCGCCAAGCGCGCGGTGCGGGCCACCCGCAACGGGCGGGTCGGCGTGATCTGCACGGTCGCCACCGCCAACGCACTGAGCTACGACGACGCCCTGACCGCGGTGCCGGACGTCTCCTTGACCACGGCGCCGTGCCCGCTGTTCGTCGAGTACGTCGAGCGGGGGATCACCGGCGGCCCTGAGCTGCTCGACATCACCCGCCAGTACGTGGCCCCGCTGCAGTTCGCCGACGTCGACACCCTCATCCTGGGCTGCACCCATTACCCGTTGCTCGCCGGCCTGATCAGCTACGTGCTGGGGGACCGCGTCACCCTGGTCAGCAGCGCCGACGAGTGCGCCCGCGAGACCTACCAGACCCTCACCGACCTCGACCTGGTGCACGACCTGCCGCGCACGGCGTCCCGGCAGTTCCTGACCACCGGCGACCCCGCCCAGTTCGAGGGGATCGGTGCCCGCCTGATGGGCGGCGACTTCGTCGCGGGCGTCCGGCAGGTCTTCACGATCGCCCGGTGACCCGCGCGGGCTTGCCCGCGCGACAGGACCCGCCCACGACGCGCACCTGGGTTGACGGGGCGGCTGACTTGGTGCCCATAATGGTCAGACCAAAACCCGCAGCGGAGCGGGTGGCGAATGGAGTTCCCCATGAGCACGGCGCTGACGACCGACCTTCGACTCCGACTGGGCGACGACCAGGTGGCCGACCGCCCCCTCGACCTGGCCAGGATGGCGCACGACGCCTCCCACTACCTGTTGCAGCCCCGCGTGGTCGTCACCGCGCGCGACGGCGGCGACGTGGCCGAGGCGGTTCGCCTCGCGGCGCGGCACGGCGTCCCCGTCACGTTCCGCTCCGGCGGCACCTCCCTGTCGGGGCAGGCCCAGACCGACGGCGTCCTCATCGACACCCGGCGCGGCTTCCGCGGCGTCGAGGTGCTGGACGCCGGCGCGCGCGTCCGCTGCCAACCGGGGGCGACCGTGCGGGCGGTCAACGCTGCCCTCGCGCCGTACGGCCGGGCGCTGGGCCCCGACCCCGCCTCAGAAGTCGCCTGCACGATCGGCGGCGTGGTGGCCAACAACTCCTCGGGCATGTCGTGCGGCACGACCGCCAACACCTACCGCACCCTTGCCGGTCTCGAGGTCGTCCTGCTGTCGGGCACCCGGATCGACACCGCTGCCCCCGACGCCGACGAGCGGCTGCGCGCCGCCGAGCCGGAGTTGTTCGAGGGCCTGCAGCGGCTGCGCGACCGCGTGCGCGGCAACCCCGACTCGGTGCGACGCATCACCCACCAGTTCTCGATGAAGAACACCATGGGCTACGGCGTGAACGCCTTCCTCGACTTCGACACCCCCGCCGAGATCCTGGCCCACCTCATGGTCGGCTCCGAGGGAACGCTCGGGTTCATCCTGTCGGCGACCTTCAACACCGTGCCCAACTACGCCCACCTGGCCACCACGCTGCTGGTGTTCGACCGGATCGACCACGCCACAGCCGCCCTGCCCGGCCTGGTCGCCGCCGGGGCGGCCACCGCCGAACTCATGGACGCGGCGTCACTGCGCGTGGCGCAGAGCCTCGCCACCGTCGTCCCGGCCCTGGTGGGGCTCGACGTGGCCGAGCACACCGCACTGCTGGTCGAGGCCCGCTCCGAGGAGCCCGCGGAACTCGCCGGCACCGTGGCCGGACTGTCCCGCATCGTGGCCGGCCTCGGCGGCCTCACCCCGCTCCCGAAGCCGTACGCGTTCTCCACCGACGCGACCGAGCGCGCCCAGGCGTGGGTCGTCCGCAAGGGCCTCTACACGGCGGTCGCGGGCGCACGGCCACCCGGCTCGACGGCGCTGCTCGAGGACGTCGTCGTCCCCATGCCCGCCCTCACCGGCACGGTGGGGGAGATCCAGGCCCTGTGCGTACGCCACGGCTACGACGACGCGGTGATCTTCGGCCACGCCAAGGACGCCAACCTGCACTTCATGATCAACCCCGACCTGCGCGACCCCGCGCAGGTCGAGACCTACGTCCGCTTCAGCGACGAACTGGTCGACCTCGTCCTGGCCGCCGATGGCTCGCTGAAGGCCGAGCACGGCACCGGCCGCATCATGGCCCCCTTCGTCGAGCGCCAGTTCGGCGCGGAGCTCTACCGCGTGATGCGCGAGCTCAAGGCGCTGTTCGACCCGGAGGGGGTGCTCAACCCCGGCGTCATCATCACCGAGGACGCCCAACTCCACCTGCGTGACCTCAAGCTGCCCGAGCTGGTTGACGAGGCCGTGGACCGGTGCGTCGAGTGCGGCTACTGCGAGCCCGTCTGCCCCTCGCGCGACCTCACCACCACACCGCGCCAACGCATCGCGTTGATGCGCGAGATGGCCGCCGCCGACCCCGGGCGACGCGCTGCTATCGAGGCCGACTTCGGCTACGACGCGGTCGAGACCTGCGCCGCCGACTCGCTGTGCCTGCTCAACTGTCCGGTCTCCATCGACACCGGCAAGGTCATGAAGGGCTTCCGCAAGGAGGCGCAGACGCCGGTCTCCCAGAAGGTGGCCCTCACGCTGGCCAACAACTGGGCCACCACCGTGAAGGGCCTGCGTCTCGGCATGGGGGCGGCCTCGGTGATCCCGGCGCCGGTGCTCTCGGCAGTCACAGACGTCGCCCGCCGCGTGCTGCCCACCGACCTGATCCCGCGCGTCGGCGACGACCTGCCCGGCCCGGGCGCGCCGCGCCGATCACCGGAGCGCTCGGCCCCGGGCGAGGTCGTGCTGTTCGCCTCCTGCCTCAATGAGATCTTCGGCCCTGCTGACCCCCCGCCCCAGGGCTCCCGGATGGGCGCCTGGCGCGCCTTCCTGGCCCTGTGCGACCGCGCGGGGGTGGGCGTCCACGTGCCGGAGGACATCGCGGGCCTGTGCTGTGGGACCGTGTGGCGCTCCAAGGGCCTGACCGACGGGTTGGCGGCCATGGCGCAGCGCACGGCGTCGGCCCTGCTGCGCGCCACGCGCGAGGGTGAGGTGCCGGTGGTGACCGATGCGAGCTCGTGCACCCACGGGCTGCACGAGGTGGCGTCCGACCTCGAGAAGGTCGGTCTCCACGAGCTGGCGCAGCGGTTCAGCACGGTGCGCATCGTCGACTCGGTGGCCTACGCCGCGGAACACCTGCTGCCGCACCTGACGGTGCGCAGCCGCATTCCCTCGGCCGTGCTGCACCCGACCTGCTCCGACCGGCATGCGGGGGACCTGCCGCACTTGCTGGCGGTGGCGCGGGCCTGCGCCGAGGACGTGGTCGTGCCGGGGGCGGCCGGGTGCTGCGGCTTCGCCGGAGACCGGGGGATGCTGCATCCCGAGCTCACGGCGTCCGCCTCGCACCTGGAGGCCGCGGAGGTGGGGGAGCGGCGCTACGACGCGTACCTGTCCAGCAACCGCACGTGCGAGCTGGGCATGTCGCGGGCGACGGGGCGAACCTACCGCCACGCCCTGGAGCTGCTCGCGGAGCTGACCGGCTAGGGGCGCCTGTCCGCAGGCGCTCACGGCGGCCGCACGCGTACGGACCGAGTCCCTCGGCGCTCAACCCCAGGGCCGCGGGTATGGCATCAGGGCATCGCCCCGTTCATCGGCAGGATCGAGTACGCGTGCCGGATGTGGTGCTCCATCAGGTCGGCGGCCGCGTCGGGGTCGCCGGCCTGGATCGCGGCGAAGATCCGGCGGTGCTGCTCGTTGAGCCCGTCGCGGAAGCCCGGCCAGTCCGCCATGCGGGCGGACGCCCTCGCGATCGGTTGCAGCAGGGCCTCGCGCACAGCCCGGGTCAGGTCGCTGATCAGGGTGTTCTCGCTGACCTCGGCGATCAGGACGTGGAAGCCGGTGTCGAGCGGGCTGAACTCCGCGATGGACTCGGCCGCCTCCATGGCCTCCACGACCTCCGCCAGTCGGGCCAGCGCGTCCGCGGTGGCGTGCGTCGAGGCGAGCGCAGCGGATCCCCGCTCCAGGGACACCCGGGCCTCGACGACGTCGTCGACCGGATACTTGCCCAGCGAGACGTGCAGCTTCAGCAGGCGGGTCAGCGCCCTGCTCTGATCGCTGGTGACGCGCGTGCCGGAGGCCGGCCCCGCACCCACGGCGGAGTCAAGGACGCCCTGGGACTCCAGCGCCCGGATGGCCTCGCGAACCGAAGAGCGTCCGATGCCCAGTTGGGTGGCCAACTCCCGCTCCGGGGGCAGGATCGACCCGACCTCGTAGCGGCCGCTCAGGATGCCCTCCTCGATGTGGTCGAGGGCCAGCTCGTAGGCTTTCACCCGCCTCCCGCCTCCCGCCTCCCTGTTGGCTCGGTTCCATTCTGCCGCAACGGCGTGGGCGCGGCATATTGGTCCGACCGTCACAATCACGGATTGATAACGGCGCGCTCCGGGGCTTGCGTCCCGCGTACTTGGTCTGTCCATACTGACGTATGGTCAGACCAATGGCGGTCGGCCGCTGAACACGCAAAGGTGCCCATGTTCCAACCCGAGATCGCCCCGCTTGGCAGCCTGTGGCTGTCCGCCCTGGTGGGCTTGCTGCCGCTCCTGACAATCTTCGTCCTCCTCGGCTGGCTGCGCTGGAAGGCTCACGCCGCCGGGCTCGTCGCCCTGCTGGTCGCCCTGCTGGTGGCCATCTTCGCGTTCAAGATGCCCGCCGGGCTCGCCCTGCTCGCCGCCACCGAGGGCGCGACGTTCGGCATCTTCCCGATCACCTGGATCGTGCTGTGCGCCGTCTGGCTCTACGAGATCACCGTCGTCAGCGGCCGGTTCGAGGACCTGCGCGGCACTTTCAACCTGATCTCCGACGACCCGCGCATCCTGGCCGTCCTGATCGCCTTCTGCTTCGGCGGCCTGCTGGAGGCCCTCGCCGGCTTCGGCGCGCCCGTCGCCATCACCGGCGTCATGCTGATGGCCGTCGGCTTCCCACCGCTGCGCGCCGCTACGACCGTGCTGCTGGCCAACACCGCGCCGGTCGCGTTCGGCGCCATCGCCATCCCGATCATCACCGCCGGCAACCTGACTGGCATCGACTACCACTCCATCGGCGCCTACGTCGGTCACCAGACCCCGGTCATGGCCTGGGCCGTGCCGCTGCTGCTGGTCCTCGTGGCCGATGGCGTCCGCGGTCTGAAGGAGACTTGGCCGGTCCTGCTCGCCGTGGGCCTGTCCTTCGCCGTGCTGCAGTGGATCAGCTCGACCTGGATCTCGGTCGAGCTCACCGACGTCATCGCCTCCCTGGGTGCCCTCGCGGTCGGCGTCCTGGCGCTGCGCGTGTTCAAGCCCAAGGGCACCGAGGCCGCCAAGGAGCGCCTCTTGGCAACCCGCGAGGCCGAGACCGCCGCCGGCTACGTCTCAACCCTGGACCTGAGCCACCACGAGGCCGTGGTGCGGCGCCCGGACCGCAAGGCGATCGGCATGGCGTTGTTCCCTTACCTGCTGGTCATCGTGGTGTTCACCATCGCCAAGCTGGTGCCGGTGGCGTCCACGTTCCTGGCCTCGACCGACCTGAAGATCCAGTGGCCCGGCCTGTACGGCAACGTGCTCAACGCGGCCGGCAAGCCGAACTCCTCGACGATCTACAACTTCCAGTGGCTGAGCTCGCCGGGCACGCTGCTGCTGCTGTCGGGCATCGTGGTCGCGCTGGTCTACCGCGTGCCGATGCTGGAAGCCGCCAAGACCTTCGGGCGCATGGTGCACAAGCTGCGCTGGACCTTCCTCACCATCGCCTCGGTGCTCGCCCTGGCCTACGTGATGAACCTGTCGGGCCAGACGATCACCGTCGGCACCTGGATCGCCTCGGTTGGCGCGATCTTCGCCTTCCTCAGCCCGACGCTGGGCTGGATCGGCACCGCCGTCACCGGCTCGGACACCTCGGCCAACGCCCTGTTCGCCACCCTGCAGCAGACCGCCGCCACCAACGCGGGCATCGACCCGACGCTGCTGGTGGCCGCCAACACCTCCGGTGGTGTGGTCGGCAAGATGATCAGCCCGCAGAACCTCGCCATCGCCGCGACCGCGGTCGGCCTGGTCGGCAAGGAGTCCGACATCTTCCGCACCGCGATCCGCTGGAGCCTGGGCCTGCTGCTGGTCCTGTGCATCCTCGTCGGGCTGCAATCCACCCCCGTCCTGAGCTGGATGCTCCCCTGAGGAAAGGAAGCCCGAACATGGCTGGCCCCACCGTCGCGCTCTTCGCCACCTGCGTGAACGACACGATGTTCCCCGGCACGCCGGACGCCGTCCGCCGCCTCCTGGAACGTCTCGGTTGCACCGTGGTCTTCCCCCGCCAGCAGACCTGCTGCGGGCAGATGTTCACCAACACCGGCTACTTCGACGAGGCTGTGCCGAGTGTGCGCACATTCGTCGAGGCATTCGACACGTTCGACTACGTGGTCGGGCCCTCCGGGTCGTGCGTCGGCGCGGTGCGCCACCAGCATCCGATGCTGGCCCGGCACGCCGGGGACGCCGGCCTGGAACGGGCGGTGGGGGAGCTGACGCCACGGGTCTATGACCTGAGCGAGTTCATCGTCGACGTGCTCGGTACCGTCGACGTGGGGGCGTGGTTCCCGCACCCGGTCACCTACCACCCGACCTGCCACTCGCTGCGGGTCGCGAAGGTGGGGGACCGGCCCCTGCGCCTGCTCCGGGCCGTCGAGGGGATCGAACTGCGTGAGCTGCCCGACGCCGAGCAGTGCTGCGGCTTCGGCGGCACGTTCTCGCTGAAGAACCCCGACGTGTCGATCGCCATGGCCACCGACAAGGCCGACCACGTGGTCTCGACCGGTGCGGAGTTCGTCGTCGCCGGCGACAACGCCTGCCTGCTCAACATCGGTGGGGTTCTCGGACGCCGCGGCGACCGGGCCCGCACCATCCACCTGGCCGACGTGCTCGTCAGCACGCGCGAACAGCCGACCACGGCATCCGCCACGACCGCGGGGAGGGCCCGATGACCACCACCAACCTCGGCATGCCGACCCGGGTGCGCCTCACCCCGGCCCCGCCCGAGGGAGCGCTCATCGACAGCCCGCCGTTCCCGCAGGCCGCGATCCGCGAGCTGGGCAAGGACACCCAGCGGGCCAACCTGCGCCACGCCACCCACACCATCCGCACGAAGCGGCAGCGCGTGGTGGCCGAGCTCGACCACTGGCAGGACCTCCGTTCGGCCGGCGAGGCCGTCAAGAACCGCGTGGCCCGCCACCTCGACACCTGGCTGGTCCAGCTCGAGGAGAACCTCACCAGGGCCGGCTCGACCGTGCACTGGGCGCGCGACGCGGAGGAGGCCAACCGCATCATCATCGATCTCATCCGGGCCACCGGCTCCGACGAGGTCGTCAAGGTCAAGTCGATGGCCACCCAGGAGATCGACCTCAACGAGGCTCTGGAGGGGGCCGGGATCGCGGCCTGGGAGACCGACCTGGCCGAACTCATCGTGCAACTGGGCCACGACCGGCCCAGCCACATCCTGGTGCCTGCCATCCACCGCAACCGCACCGAGGTGCGCGACATCTTCCTCGAGGAGATGGGCCGCTATGGCACCCCGCCCCCCGAGGGCCTCGACGACGACCCCGGGCGCCTCGCCAACGCGGCCCGCACCCACCTGCGCGACAAGTTCCTGCGCGCGAGGGTTGCCGTGTCAGGGGCCAACTTCGCCGTGGCCGAGACCGGTTCGCTGGTCGTGGTGGAGTCCGAGGGCAACGGGCGGATGTGCCTGACCCTGCCGCAGACCCTGATCTCGGTGGTCGGCATCGAGAAGGTCGTGCCGACCTTCGCCGACCTGGAGGTGTTCCTGCAGTTGCTGCCGCGCAGCTCGACCGCCGAGCGGATGAACCCCTACACCACGATCTGGACCGGCCCGACCCCCGGGGACGGCACTCAGGACGTGCACGTCGTGCTCGTCGACAACGGCCGCACCCGCGCCCTGGCCGACCCCAGCGGGCGTGCCGCGCTGCGGTGCATCCGCTGCTCGGCGTGCCTCAACATCTGCCCCGTCTTCGAGAAGGTGGGCGGCCACGCCTACGGCTCGGTCTACCCCGGTCCCATCGGCGCGATCCTCAACCCGCAGCTGCGCGGGGTTGAGTCGGCGGTCGACCGGTCCCTGCCGTTCGCCTCCACCTTGTGCGGCGCGTGCGACGACGTGTGCCCGGTGAAGATCCCGATCTCCGACATTCTGGTCCAGCAGCGGCACCGCATCGTCGAGGCCAAGAAGGCCGAGGCTGGTCGCAAGCCGCACCTGGAGTCGGTCCTGATGAAGGGCGGCGGCTGGCTGATGGGCGATGCCCGACGCCTCGCCCTGATGCAGCGGGCGGCGAACGTCTTCGGCCTCGTCGGCGGCAGGGCCATCGGTCATATCGGCAACTGGCCCGTCCCGGGGCTCTCCCGCTGGCTGCGTGCCCGCAACGTCCCGATGCCACCCACGGCGTCCTTCCGCGCCCAGTTCGACAAGACGTCCGACAAGACGAGAGGTGGGCAGCGATGAGCACCGCCCGTGACGAGATCCTCGGCCGCATCCGCACCGCACTGCGCGACGTGACCGAAACCGACCCGGCCCGTGACGTGCCGGTCGCTTGGCAGTACGGCCGCGCCACCGACATCGCCGACGTGCTCGGCCTGTTCGTCGAGCGCGTCGAGGACTACCGCGCGGTCGTCGAGCGCGTGCCCGTGGCCGACGTCCCGGAGGCCGTCGTGCGGCACCTGCGCGACACCGGCGCCACGACCGTCGTCCTCCCCGTGGGCATCGAGGCCGCGTGGCGGGCCGCCGTCGAGGCGTCCGGCCTGGAGGTGCTGTCCGACGAACCTGCCCTGTCCCACGACGAGCTCAACCGGGTCGACGCGGTGGTGACCGCCGCGGCGGTCGGGATCGCCGAGACCGGCACGTTCGTGCTCGACCACCGGCCCGACCAGGGACGCCGCGCGCTCACCCTGGTGCCTGACCGGCACGTGTGCGTGGTGCGGGCCGATCAGGTCGTCACCGATGTGCCCGAGGCCGTGGGGCGCCTGGCGGCGTCGGTCGCCGAGGGCCTGCCGCTCACCTGGGTGTCGGGCCCGAGCGCGACCAGCGACATCGAGCTCAACCGTGTGGAGGGCGTTCACGGCCCCCGGACGCTGCACGTCCTCGTCGCCGTGTAAACGTGGTGCAACAACCGGCGGGGCGGTCGGAATCCTGACATCGTGGGGAGCAGATTCCCCGATCCGAAGGAGCAGCCATGGTCGACCTGACCGTCCAGCCGTTCAACCTGGACGCCGACGCGATCGCCTGGGTGGAGGACACCGTGGCGAACATGACCGACGAGGAGAAGGTCGGCCAGCTCTTCGTCAACATGGGCAGTTCGCGCGACGAGGGGTACCTCACCGAGATGGTGCAGAAGTACCACATCGCCGCCGTGCGCTACCAGCCCGGCCCCGCCGCCGAGATCTGGGACCAGAACCACATCCTGCAGACCAAGTCGAAGATCCCGATGCTGATTGCGGCCAACACCGAGGCCGGCGGCAACGGAGCCGCGCCCGAGGGCACCTACGTCGGCTGGGAGATCAAGGTCGCCGCCACCGGCGACAAGAAGTACGCCTACGAGCTCGGCCGCATCTCGGGCATCGAGGCGGCCGCTATCGGCTGCAACTGGAGCTTCGCCCCGATCGTCGACATCTACCGCAACTGGCGCAACCCCATCGTGAGCGTGCGCACGTGGTCGGCCGACCCCGACCAGACCCTCGAGCTGAGCCTCGAGTACATGCGCGGGATCATGGAGTCCAACATCATGCCGGCCGCCAAGCACTGGCCCGGCGACGGCATCGACGAGCGCGACCAACACCTGAGCTCGGCGCCCAACTGGTACTCGATGGAGGAGTGGGATGCCACCTTCGGCAAGGTCTACTCCGGGCTCATCGAGGCGGGCCTGCCGTCCATCATGGCCGGGCACATCGCCCTGCCCAGCTATCAGAAGCACTTCGCGCCCGACTCCAACGAGTTCACCCCGGCGACGCTGAGCAAGGAGATCACCACCGACCTGCTGCGCGGCAAGCTCGGCTTCAACGGTGTGGTGGTGACCGACGCCTCGCACATGGTCGGCATGACCGCCTTTGCCAAGCGCCGCGACATCCTGCCGATGGCGATCATGGCCGGTTGCGACCTGTTCTTGTTCTTCAACGACCCCGACGAGGATTTCGGCTGGATGATGGACGCCTTGCGTGACGGCCGCCTCACGCGCGAGCGCCTCGACGAGGCCATCACCCGCACCCTCGGCCTGAAGGCGAAGATCGGGCTGCACAAGATCGCCGACAAGGCCGACATCCTGCCCCCCAAGGAGGAGGCGATGGCCAAGATCGGGCTGCCCGAGCACCTCGCCATCGCGCGTGAGATCTCCGACAAGGCCGTCACGCTGGTCAAGAACACCGACGACGGCGTGCTGCCCATCAGCCCCGAGAAGCACAAGCGCGTCTGGATCATCCCGGTGATGGGCCCGAAGAACCCCATGTGGCACAGCAAGGGACCCGGCGGCGCCCAGATCCTGGCCGACCTCATGCGCGAGCGCGGCTACGACGTCGACCTGTACGTGTCCCTGACCGACAAACTCGAGGGCCTGCCGCCGGAGGAGGCCGCGAAGGTCGTCCTGGCTGCCTACGCCGGCAAGGCACCGATCTCGGCGATCACCGACAACTACGACCTCGTCATATCGGTCGCCCAGGTCAACGGCCTCATGCAGCCCACGGAGCGCGTCTACTGGCCGGCCTCGAAGGGCACCCCTGACATCCCGTGGTACGTCCACGAGATCCCGACGGTGTTTGTGTCGGTGGCCTGCCCGTACCACCTGGCCGACGTTCCGCAGGTGAAGACGTTCGTCAACGCCTACGACCACCAGCCGCATACGGTCGAGGCGGTGCTCGACAAGCTGGAGGGCAAGAGCGAGTTCCAGGGCACGGCGTCCACCGACGTGTTCTGCGGCTTGGCCGACACCCACATGTGACGCGGCTGACGCCCCGGTCAGATTGCGCCGGTAGGGTGTCGGCCGTGACTGAACGCTTTGATGGACGCCGCCCCGACCAGCTCCGACAGGTGCGCTTCACGCGCAACTGGCTCGACCATGCCGAAGGTTCGGTGCTCGTCGAGTTCGGCAAGACCCGCGTGCTGGTGGCAGCGTCGGTGACCGAGGGCGTCCCGCGCTGGCTGAAGGGGCAGGGCAAGGGCTGGGTGACCGCGGAGTACGAGATGCTGCCGCGCTCGACCCACACCCGGTCGGACCGCGAGTCCCGCAAGGGCAAGGTCGGCGGCCGCACCCACGAGATCTCCCGCCTGATCGGCCGCGCGCTGCGCGCGGTCATCGACTACGAGGCCCTCGGCGAGAACACGATCGTCATCGACTGCGACGTGCTGCAGGCCGACGGCGGCACGCGCACGGCGTCCATCACGGGCGCCTACGTGGCGCTCGCCGACGCCGTGTCCTTCCTGCGCGGGCGAGGCGCTCTCAAGGGTGAGCCGCTCAAGGGTTCGGTGGCCGCCATCAGCGTCGGCGTCGTGGACGGACTGGCCGTGCTCGACCTGCCGTACGAGGAGGACTCGGCGGCGGAGGTCGACATGAACATCGTCATGACCGGAGACGGGAAGCTCATCGAGGTGCAGGGCACCGCCGAGGGCGAGCCCTTCGACCGTGCCGTCATGGACCAGTTGCTCGACCTCGGCGCCGTCGGCTGCGCCGAGCTGACCCGCCTGCAGGCAGAGGCCCTGGCCCGGTGATCGACCGCGTGGTGCTGGCCACCCACAACCCCAAGAAGCTCGCCGAGCTGCGCCGCATCGCGGACGCCGCGGGCGACGGCCTGGTCGTGGTCGGGCTGGACGAGGTCGGCGTGTACCCCGAACCGGAGGAGACCGAGCTCACCTTCGAGGGGAACGCGCTGATCAAAGCGCGCGCCGCGGCCGCCGCCACGGGCCTGCCCGCGCTGGCCGACGACTCCGGCCTCGAGGTGGACGTGCTGAACCGGATGCCCGGCGTCCGCACCGCCCGCTGGGCCGGGGCCAAGGCGTCCGACGAGGCCAACCGCCGGCTGGTTCTGGCGCAGGTCGACGACGTGCCCGACCCCCTGCGGACCGCCCGTTTCGTGTGCGCGGTCGCGCTCGTGCTGCCCGACGGGACCGAGCACGTGCTGCGCGAGACCCTGGAGGGCCGCCTGGCCCACGCCGAGTCGGGTAGCAACGGGTTCGGCTACGACCCGATCTTCGTCGCCGAGGGCGAGGACGTCACGAACGCGCACCTGACCCCCGAGGGGAAGGACGCGATCAGCCACCGCGGCAAGGCCGTCCGGGCGATGGTGGCCAGGATCGCGGAGATGAACCGGGCCTCGACAGGCCCAGCCGCGCGAGGAGGGGCATGACCAACCACGCCGACGAGCAGTACCTGGCGCTGCTGCGCCGCATCCTCCAGACCGGGGCCGAGAAGACCGACCGGACGGGGACCGGCACGCTGAGCGTGTTCGGCCACCAGATGCGGTTCGACCTGTCCGAGGGCTTCCCGCTGCTGACCACCAAGAAGCTCCACACCCGCTCGATCTTCGGTGAGCTGCTGTGGTTCCTGCGTGGGGACACCAACATCGGTTGGCTGCACGAGAACGGCATCACGATCTGGGACGAGTGGGCCGACGAGAACGGTGACCTCGGTCCCGTCTACGGCGCGCAGTGGCGCTCGTGGCCGGCGCCGGGCGGCGGCCACATCGACCAACTGGCCCAGGTGATCCGGCAGATCAAGGAGGCCCCGGACTCCCGCCGCCACGTGGTCGTGGCGTGGAACCCCGCCGAGGTCGACGCCATGGCCCTGCCCCCGTGCCACATGATGTTCCAGTTCTACGTGGCCGATGGCAAGCTGTCGTGCCAGATGTACCAGCGCAGCGCCGACACGTTCCTCGGCGTCCCCTTCAACATCGCCAGCTACGCGCTGCTGACCCACATGGTCGCGCAGGTCACCGGCCTGGAGGTGGGGGAGTTCGTGCACACCTTCGGGGACGCGCACCTCTACAGCAACCACCTGGAGCAGGCCCGCCTGCAGCTGTCCCGCGAGCCGCGGGAGCTGCCGACCCTGCGTCTCAACCCGGCGGTCACCGAGATCGACCGGTTCGAGCTGTCCGACATCGAGCTGGTCGGCTACGACCCCCACCCGGGCATCAAGGCCCCGATCGCGGTCTGAGGGTGCCCCGCCGCGACGAGCCCGCCCTCGACGCCCGCGAGCACCGCTACGGGCGTGGGCACAAGGGCGTCCGCGCGTGGGAGGTCACCGGCGACGCCAACGACCTCACGTTCGTGCTCGTGCACGGGCTGGGCGTCAGCTCGTCGCTCTTCCGTGAGGTGACCGACCGGCTGCGTCACCTGGGCCGGGTCGTGGTCTACGACCTGCCCGGCTTCGGCGGTGTCCCGCACCCGCGCGACCCGATGTCGATCGGCGAGTTCGCCTCGGTGATGGGCGCCTCCCTGATCGACCTGGGCATCACCGAGCCGGTGCTCGTCGGGCACTCCATGGGCGCCCAGGTCGCCGCCGAGCTAGCCGCCCGCGACCCCGACCGGCGGCGCGTCGTGCTGGTCGCCCCGGTCGTCCCGCCCGGCATGCGTTCGCTGCCGGCCGTGCTGGGCAATTTCCTCCGGGCCGCGCGCCACGAGCGTTTCGGCGCGGCCCTCGTGTCGGTGCGCGGCTACCTGATGGCCGGCCTGCGCTGGCCACTGGAGCTGCTGCCGTCGATGGTGCGCTACCCGATCGAGGAGCGCATCGCCGGCATGGGAGGCCGCCTCGTCATCGTCCGCGGCGACCACGACGCGCTGTGCCCGCAGGAGTGGGCCGAGGAGCTGCTGGCCGCCAGCGGCGCCGAGGGCGGCATCATCGTTGCCGAGGGGGCAAGCCACCAGGTGGTCGTCGACCACGCCGACGAGGTGGTCGCCGCGGCCATCGCGGCGGCGGGACGGGCGCCGCTGCCGTGAACCGGCTCGCGACCGTGGTCCGCGACTGTGCGCACGTGGGGTGGCGCTGGCCGGCGTCTGCCCTCGACCGCACCGAACCGGACGCCCTGGCCCACGGCCCGCTGACCCCGGTCGTGCTCCTGCCCGGCATCTGGGAGAGCTGGCGCTACCTGCTGCCCCTGGCCCGCCGCCTGCACGCGCTGGGCCACCCCGTGCACCCGCTCCCGAGTCTGGGCTGGAACGGCCGCCCGCTGGCCGAGTCGCGTGAGCGCGCCCGCGCCGAGCTCGACGCGCTGGGCGTGGAGGGGGCGGTGCTGGTGGCCCACTCCAAGGGCGGACTCATCGGCAAGACCCTGCTCACCGACCCCACGACAGCCGACCAGCTGCGCGGGCTGGTCGCGGTGTGCTCGCCGTTCGGCGGCTCGAAGCTGTCGTGGCCAGTGTTCACGCGGACGCCGTTGGGCCTGTTCGCGCCGGGCGGGGAGGCGATCCTCTCCCTGGCGGCCGAGACGCTGGTCGACGCGCGGATCGTGTCGATCGGGTCGGCGTGGGACGAGATGATCCCCGAGGGCTCCGTCCTGGCCGGGGCCCGCAACATCACGCTGGCCCAGGCCGGGCACTTCCGCCCGGTCGCCGACGCCGGCGTCGCGCGGCTGGTGCACGAGCAGGTGGAGTGGCTCGCCGCGGGTCGCTGAGCCTCGCTACGATCCGCGCATGCCCGTGATCGCCATCGCCATCGTCGCCGCCAACGGGGTCCTGGGGGACGGCGAGAAGCAGCCCTTCGAGTTCCCCGAGGACTGGGCCCGCTACAAGCGCGTCACGCTGGGCCACCCCATGATCATGGGCCGGGCCACCCACGACGCCATCGGCCGCTGGCTGCCGGGCCGCACCACCATCATCGTCACCCGCACGCCCCAGGCGGTCGAGCTGCCCACGGACGGGCGCGCCGACGGCCGGGCGGTCGCCTCGCTGGACGAGGCCCTCGCGCTGGCCCGCTCGCTGGACGACACCGTCTACGTCGCCGGGGGCGGTCAGGTCTACGCCCAGGCGTGGGACGAGCTGGACGAGCTCGACCTCACCGAGGTGCACGCGGACGCCGAGGGCTCGGTCGTCCTCCCCGAGGTCGACCCGGCCGTCTGGGAGGAGTACAGGCGCGAGCCGCGGGGCGCGTTCGACTTCGTCGGTTACCGGCGGCGCGCGCGCTCGTGATAGGCATCAGGGCGGCGACGACCTGTTGACCGGCGACTGGATCGTCGAGGGCCGCGACACCATCGGCGTGCAGCGGCGCTAGCGGCGGACGCCTAGGCTGGGCGGGTGCGCTCGGCAGCCTCCATCCTGCACCTCGACCTGGACGCGTTCTTCGCGGCGGTCGAGCAGCGCGACAAGCCCTCACTGCGCGGTAAGCCCGTCGTCGTGGGCGGGGTGGGCCCCCGCGGCGTGGTGTCCACGGCGTCGTACGAGGCGCGGGTGTTCGGCGTGCACTCGGCGATGCCCACGCACGAGGCGCGCCGGCTGTGCCCCAACGCCGCCTTCCTCGCCGGCCGGTTCCGCGCCTACCGAGCCAGCTCGGCGATCGTGATGGGGCTCCTGCACGAGCTCTCCCCGCTGGTGGAGCCGCTCAGCCTGGACGAGGCCTTCGTCGACCTGGCCGCCGGGCCCACCACCGACTTCTCCCCGGACGCCGTGCGCGCCCTCGCCGACGGGCTGCGCGCCCGCGTCCACGAGCGGACCGGTGGGCTGACCGCGTCGGTGGGTATCGGGTCGAGCAAGTTCATCGCCAAGGTGGCCAGCGAGCTGGCCAAGCCCGACGGCGTCCGGGTCGTGGAGCCGGGCACCGAGGCCGACACCATCGCCGACCTGCCCGCGCGCGCCATCCCCGGCGTGGGGCCGGCCACGATGGAGCGCCTCGCCCGCCTGGGCGTGCGGACGGTCGCCGACATCCGCGGGCTCAGCCACGGCGAGCTCGTCCGTGAGCTGGGCCGGGCGTCCGGGGAGTGGGTGCACGCGCTGGCGTTCGCGCGCGACGAGCGGCCGGTGGTGGCCGAGCGCGAGGCGAAGTCCATCTCCGTCGAGGACACCTTCGAGACCGACATCACCGACCGCGCCGAGCTGGACGCCGTGATCGACCGCGACGCGCGCATCGTGGCCGAGCGGCTCGCCCGCAGTGGCCTGTTCGCGCGCACGGTCACGCTGAAGGCCAAGAGGCCGGACTTCACCATCCTGTCCCGGTCGCTGACGCTGAACGGGGCCACGGACCGTCCCGAGGTCATCATCCGCGTGGCCCGCGGCCTGCTCGACGGCGTGCCCATCGAGACGGGCTTCCGGCTGCTCGGGGTGGGCGTGGCGAACTTCACCGAGGCCGCCCAGGAGGAACTCTTCGAGCCGGACGCCGCGGGTGCGGTCGTCCAGTCGGTCACCGGCACCGAGATTCCCGACACCGCCAACCCGACGCCCACCCGGGACGCCGACCCCACGATCCGGCCGCGCTGGCGCCCCGGCTTCCTGCCCGGGGTCGACGTCCACCACGACGAGCACGGGGCCGGCTGGGTGTGGGGCTCGGGGCTCGGGCGGGTCACCGTCCGGTTCGAGACCGCCGACACCGTCCCCGGACCCGTCCGTACCTTCAGCACCGACGACCCCGCCCTGCACCTCACGGAGGCCTGATGCGACGACGACGCACCCCCAGCACGCCGCGGGTCGCGCCGGTGCAGCTCACCGGGCTCGCCGAGGCCCACCCCGACGACCTGGACGCCGGCGTCCTGCTGGAGTCGACCCGGCTCGCCGGCCTCGACCTGCCGCCGGCCAACCTCGCCGGAGCCGAACTCGTCGAGGTGGCCCTCGACGCGGTGACCGGCGACGACCTCGACCTGACCGGCGCGCGCCTGCGCGAGGTGCTCCTCTCGGGCGTCCGGTTCACGTCGCTGCGGGCCGGGCGCGGCGACTGGCAGGACGCCCAGGTCTCCGGCAGGTTCGGCGTGCTGGACGCCCAGGGCGCCCGCTGGCGGTCGGTCATGCTCACCGGCTGCAAGGTCGACCTGCTGTCGCTGCGCGGCGCCGAGGTGGACGACCTGCTGCTCACCGACTGCCACGTCGGCGAGCTCGACCTCACCGGCGCCCGCCTGACCCGCGTGCGGCTGGAGGGCACCCAGGTCGGCACACTCGAGGCGGGCGAGCTGCGCAGCGAGCACCTCGACCTGCGCGGCGCCACGGTCGAGCGGTTCGTGGACCTCGGGTCGCTCCGGGGCGCGCTCGTCACGCCCGAGCAGGTGGCGTGGTGGGCGCCGGCGCTCGCCGAGGCGCTCGGGCTGCGGGTGGTGGGGGAGCCGTGAGCGAGGTCACGTCGCTGGTCGCGGCCATCCGTTCGGCGCTGGCGTCCGCCGCCTGCCCGGCGAGCGCCGAGCCGATGCAGCGCTACATGAAGTCGGCGATGCCGTTCCACGGGGTGAAGTCGGACGCCCTGCGCCGCCTCGTCCGACCGCTGGTCGCCGCGCACCCGCTGCCCGACCGCGCCGCCTGGGAGGAGGCCGTCCGGACGCTGTACGACGAGGCGTCCTTTCGTGAGGAACGCTACGCCGCCATCGAGGTCGCCGCCCACCGCCTGTACAGGCGGTACCGCGATGCCGACGCCCTCGACCTGTGGGCCCACCTCATCACCACCGGCGCCTGGTGGGACCTCGTGGACGCCGTCACGGGCCTCGTCGACGACGCCCTGCGCGCCGACCCGGACGCCGTGCGCCCCGTCGTGCTGCGCTGGTCGACCGCGGACGACTTGTGGCTGCGGCGCTCGGCGATCATCAGCCAGCTGCGCGGCAAGGCTGACACGGACACCGACCTGCTCACGGCCGTGATCGACGCCAACGTGGCAGGCACGCCCTTCGGGTCGGAGTTCTTCATCCGCAAGGCGATCGGGTGGGCGCTGCGCCAGTACGCGCGCACCGACCCCGCTTGGGTGCTCGCCTTCGTGGCTGAGCGCGGCGACCTGCTCTCGGGCCTGACCCGGCGCGAGGCGCTCAAGCACCTCGCGGGCTAGGGAGACCGGATGCGCACCGACCACATCGACGTGCTGCACCTGGGGAGTGCGCGCTACGGCTCAGCGCGTTCGCGCCCGGGATGTCCACGGCGGTGCTGGGTACGTCGAACCCCGACATCGTCACCGGTGGGACGCCGTGGGCACTGGCTCGCACTCCCGCCGCTGACGGGCCCTAGACTGGGCCCGCTCGCCGGGGTGGTGGAATGGCAGACACGCTGGTTTTAGGTACCAGTACCGAGAGGTGTGAGGGTTCGACTCCCTTCCCCGGCACTCAGCCCAACAGGTCCAGGACGGCTTTCTCGAGGCCCGACTGGCGGGCCTGGGCGCTTCCGTAGCGCTTGGTGGCCGCATCCCCGATCGTCGAGCCGGACTCGTAGGCGTCCAGCACGCGTGGGTCGATGTAGGACGCCCGCGCGATGGTCGGGGTGTTGCCCAGGTAGCCGGCGACCTCGAGGGTGGCCTGCTTCACGGCGCGCTTCCGGGACATCTTGGTTTCGCCCTTCCCCTCGGTGAGCGCGAGCGACTCGGCGGCGATCACGGTGGCGTGCCAGGTGCGGAAGTCCTTCGCGGTGAGAGAGCCACCGAACAGGTCGGCGAGGTAGGCGTTCACGTCGGAGGCCCCTAGGTCACGCCACGTGCGGCTGTCCTTCCAGGCCAGCAGGCGGGCGCTGTCGCCGGTGCGGCGCCGCATGATGTCGAGGGCGGCCACGGCGGGGGCGTCCTCCACCGCGATGGAGTGCGAGATGCCCGACTTGCCGACGAACGAGAACACGAGCGCGTCCCCGCGCCGGCGGACGTGCTGGCGCTCGAGCGTCGTGAGCCCGAACGATCCGTTCGCGTCGGTGTAGGCGTCGTTGCCGATGCGGAAGTAGCCGACGTCGAGCAGTCGGACCGCCGCCGCGCACGCTCGCTCCAGCGGCATGCCGTCCAGCGCAAGGTCCGAGGCGATGCGCTTGCGTGCCTGCGGCAGCATCGTGGCCGCCTCGGTCACGCGGTCGAACTTGGAGCGGTCGCGCTTCGAGCGCCAGTCGGGATGGTAGAGGTACTGGCGCCGGCCCGCGGCGTCCGTCCCGGTGGCCTGGAGGTGCCCGTTCGGTACGGGGCAGATCCAGACGTCCGTCCAGGCGGGCGGGATCGCCAGCGACCGGATGCGTTCGACCTCGTCGGGCGGTAGCGCGGCGCCGTCCGCGCCGGTGTAGCTGAAGCCCTTCCCGCGGCGACGGCGGGTGTGCCCGGGCTTCCGGGGGCTGACGCGGCGTAGGCGGGCCATGTCCGGGATCGTAGCGCCATCTGGACCACAGGTCCGGCGATCCGGCCGCGAACCAGAGCGGCTGACAAGGGGAGATACCCCAGCGCGCCGGGGGCGTGTGGTCCACATGGCGCTACGTCGCCGGCCAATCCGATTTCGCGCTCCAGGAGGGGGCTACCTACTGTGACGGTAGTTGCGCCCACAGGTTTTGGCGCTCGCGTCACGTCGGAGTTTGATCGCCATGAGCACAGTCCTGATTCTGTTGGGCTTCGGAGCCCTCGTCGTCGCCCTGTGGGGCTTGCTCCGGGGGCACGTCGCCTGGGCCCACATCGGGGACCGCAAGCGCGCCGCCCAAGTGGCCGCCGGCTTTTTCGTCGCGATGGTCGTGGGCACAGCGATGGCCCCGGCCCCGACCACGGTGGCGCCCGCGCCCGCCCCGACGGTGACCATCACCGTCACCGCCCCGGCCCCGACGCCAACCCCGACCCCGACGCCAACGCCGACTCCGAGGGCCACGCCGGTCCCGAGCCCGACCCCCAGCCCCGCGCCCACCGCGGCGCCGGAGCCCACCCCCGCGCCCACGCAGATCGCAGGCTTCGTGAACGCCGATGCGGCCAAGGCCGCGACCAAGGCACCCGCGACCAGGGCCCCGGCCACCAAGGCACCCGCCACGCAGGCCCCGGCGACCAAGGCACCGGCGAAGAGTGTGTACTACAAGAACTGCACCGCAGCCTGGAACGCGGGGGCCGCGCCGCTGCGCCAGGGTGACCCCGGCTACGCCAGCCACCTCGATCGCGATGGCGATGGCATCGCCTGCGAGAAGCGCCCGCGCTGACTCAGGCGGGCCCGGCGGTCTGCACCAGCTGTGAGGTGCCCGACTGGCACAGGTAACCGCGCGCCACGGTGAGCGGCACCAGCGACTTCCGAGGCAGGACCACGCCGAGCAGGTCGCCGTCGTAGTCCACGTTCGGTTGCAGCAGGACCCCCGCGCGCGCCTTGCGCAGGGTCTTGGTCCAGTGCGAGTACAGCGACTTCAGGTCGTCCGAGCGCCCCGCGGCGACGATGTGGAGGGTGGGCAGGCCCGCCCCCAGCAACCCTGAGAGGGAGGCGTCGGAGTCGTCGAACTGCTCGGCGTCGTCCACCAGCAGGACCACGGGCCCGCGGGCCATGCGCACCGACGCCACGAGCGCGGCGACCTCGTCGGGGCCGACCGCCACCCGGTCGAGGTCGGCCCGACCCAGCGGCGAGCGGCGCTGGCACAGGCCGTAGACCAAGGGGGGACGCCCGTCGGGCGTCCGGGCGCGACGCAGGGTCTCGGCGAGACCGAGCAGCACGGTCGACTTGCCCGAGCGGGCCGGGCCGGCGACGAGCGCGTGCTCGCCCTCGTACAGCTCCAGGAACGCGGTCTGCATGTCGGCACCGCTCAGCCCCATCGGGATGCGCCACGGCTCGCCTGTGACCGAGCCGGGCTCGAGTTCGTCGGTGCCGACGCGGTCGGGCAGTGAGCGCACCACGCTGACCTTCGGGCGGGCGTCCGGCCACGCGCGACGCACCAACGCCACCGCGTCCTCGAGCGAGCAGCCCGGGGTGGCGACGTGGGTCTGCAGGCGGGTCTCCGCGCCGACGGTGCGGCCAGCGACGTGGGCGGGGGCGTCCTTCGGCTTGAGACCCGCGGTGCCGTAGTCGTAGAGGTCGGCGAGGCGGAACATCCACTTCTGGGTGGTGACCTCGTCCATCGCCGACGGCACGGCCTTGGGGCGCGTGGTGGCCACGGCCACCCACAGGTTCACCTCGTGGCCCTCGGCGTACACGCGGTAGAAGCTGTCGAGGACGGCCTGGCCCTCGTAGTCCTGGTACTCGTCGCGCAGGGCGGCCAGGCCGTCCAGCAAGAGCACGGTCCTGCGGTGCGGCCCCGGCACGCCGCGCCGGCGTTCCAGTTCAGCCCGGATGTGGCTGAACAGGCGCACCTGGCGCTCGCGGGCGCCGGAGCCGGGCCCGACGTAGGAGACGGTGTGCGGCAGGGCGCCCAGGGGTTCGAGGTCGCGCGAGCCCATGTCCAGCACGAACAGGTCCAGGTCCTCGGGTGCCCAGGCCCGCGCCATCGTCAGCGCGATCGTGGACAGCGTCGTGGAGGTGCCGCTGCCAGGGATGCCGGCCAGCAGCAGATTGCCGCGCGCCAGGTCCCAGCCGGCGGGGATCTGCCGCTGGCGGTCGGGTTCATCGGCCAGGCCGAACCACACCCGCGACCCACGGACGCCGCCGGCGACAGGCACCGGCACCTCGCCGCGGCTGGCGGGGAACCCGGCCAGGTCGACGCGCTCGCCGAGGGCCTCGGGCCACACGCGGCGCGGCGGGGCGAACCCGGCGGCCTCGTTGGCGGCAACCACGGCGTCGATGAGCAGGTCGAGGTCGGTCTCGTCCGACGAGCTCGGAGGGGGAGCGGCCAGCGCCGGGGGACGCCCGAACACGACCGGCCGCAGCTCCAGGCCCGTCTCCTGGCCGCCCTGGGCCAGGCCGGTGACCAGCGCCGTCTGCACCGGGGTGATCTCGTCCTGGCCGAGCTTGACGTACGCGCGGCCCCGCTGCTCGCGGCTGATAGCCGACGCGTGCGGGACGCCGATGACGTTCGAGGAGTCCTCCCGCGACTGCACGCGCAGGGCGACGCGGAGGTTGGTGTTGGCGAGGATGTCGTCGTTCACGACGCCGGCCGGGCGCTGCGTCGCCAGGATCATGTGGACGCCGAGGGTGCGGCCCACCGCGCCGACGCTGACCAGCGACTTCAGGACGTCGGGGTAGTCCTTGGCGAGCATCGCGAACTCGTCGATCACCAGGAGCAGGCGCGGCATCGGCTCGGAAGGGTTCGTGGCGAGGTAGGCGTCCAGGTTGTCGACGCCCTCGCCGGCCGCGGCGAAGACGCGCTGGCGGTACTCCATCTCCGCCTCCAGCGCGCGGATGGCCCGGTCGGCCAGTTGGGCGTCAAGGTTCGAAATGGTGCCGATGGTGTGGGGCAGCCGCTCACAGGTCTTGAACGCGGCGCCGCCCTTGAAGTCGATGAGGATGAACGTGAGTTTCTCGGGCGAGTTGCGCGCCGCGAGCCCGGCCACCAGCGAGCGCAGGAACTCAGACTTGCCCGAGCCGGTCGTGCCGCCGACCAGGCCGTGGGGGCCGTCGCGGACGATGTCGAGGCCGAAGCTGCCGCCCTCGCCCACACCGATCGGCGTGGAGACCCCGCGTGCGGTCTGCCACAGCCGGCCGATCGCGTCGGGGGTCATGGAGTCCAGGCCAAGCAGGGGTGGCAGCCGCACCAAGGAGGGCAGCGCGGCGCCTGGCACGATCAGTTCGGGGTCGTCGTAGCGGGCCAGGTCCATCGAAGCGCGGGTGGCGGTGGCGACGTCGATGCCGGCGAGGGTCACGTCGTCAACGACCTCGCGGTCCATGGGGCGCGTGACGGTGCCCTTGGCGTCCGCCCCCACGGTGATCACCACGGTGCAGGCGGCCGGCAGCTGCTCCACCGAGGATGCGATCACGACGCCCGAGACCTGGGTGAGCAGCTTCTGGTTGATGCCTGAGCCGGTCGGTCGCCCGTATCCCAGAAGGGTGCGCGCGGGCGCCTCCCGGCCCTCGGTGAGGACGTCGGAGTCCAGCACCAGCAGCACCGCGGGCGTGGTGTGCTGGTCGATGCCGTCGCGCAGCGAGCGGAGCAGGCCCTCGCTGCGCTCCCGCTGGGCGGAGATCCAGCGGTCGCCCGAGGCGTCCCCCAGCAGACGGGTGTGGGGCAGCCACGCGGCCCACGACCACGCCTCCTCGCGCCCGGGGTCGCAGCAGGTGACCACGGTCAGGTCGGCGGGGCCGCAGTGCGTCGCGGCCTGCAGGACGAGGCTCCGGGCCACGGCCAGGCTGCCCTCGCGGTCACCGACGATGCCGACGACGCCCGAGCCGGTGAGGTCCACCTCGACGGCGGCGGCGCGCACGGTGAAGTCGGCGACGATGGCCTTCACCTCGGAGCCGGCGCGCTGCAGGGCGTGGGGGTCGACGGGTGGCTGCCATGGCACGTCGCCCGTGCCGGCGTGCAGGGCCAGGAAGCCGTCGGTGCCCGCGCGGCGCTCCCACATCCGGGTGGTGGGCAGGGCGGCCCGGCGCAGGACGGTGGCCGGGTCGGGCACCTCGTCGCGTCGGCGGGCCCGCTCGAGGTCGGCGCCGGCCTCCAGCGAGCCGGTGAACTCCGCGATGGCCTCGGCGAAGCGCACCCCTTCTGCTGCGAGCTCGCGCTTGCGACGTTGCTTGCTCTCCAACCACGTGCCGACCGCCAGCACCGGGCTGAGCGCCGCGATCGCGCCGTAGCGGAGATCGCCCATCATGGCCACCATCGCCGAGGCCAGCACGAGGGGGGCCAGCACCGTGATGACGCTGAAGCGGTTGGACGCGGCGACGTCCTTCTTCGTCGGCGGTTCGGTCCTGGTCGGCTCGGGCAGGCGCCCGCGGCGGGGCGGACGGTTGAAGGGTGCGGTCCCCGCCGCCGAGGCGTTGTTCAGCGAGCCCGCCCGCGGGGCGAGATGCTCGCCGAGGTCGCGCGTCAGGTGCAGGGCGCTGCCGCCGGCCACGACGAGGGCGTCCCCCGTGACGAGGACGCCCTCGGGCCCGACAGGCTGGCCGTTGACGAGCGTGCCGTTCGTCGATCCCGTGTCGCGGACGCGGACGCCGCCCTCCTCGCGCTCGAGCGAGCAGTGGGACCACGACGCACTGGGGCTGTCCAGCATGATGTCGGCGTTGGGGGAGCGGCCCACCAGCAGCGGCCGGCTCGTCGGGATGCGCGCGGACGTGCCCGCGTGGAACCCGCCGGCGAGCAGCGCCGTCCAGTCGCGGGTCGGCTGCTCGTCGGGGATGCGGTGGGGGCTGATGGTGGCGCCCTCGAGCAGACCCACCTTCTCCAGCGGGTCGCCCGCGACGTGGCGGGACTGGTCGACCCACAGTGTCTTCTCCGGCCGCAGGGGCACCCCGGCCGCCTCCAGCACGAGGTCGCCCAACGTGGCCGTCGACGAGGTGCGCACGACCTCCACCTCGTGACGAACGCCGTTGAGGTCGATGACGACGCGCACGGGGGCTCCTTCAGGGGCTGGGGGGAGGACCGGGTGGGGTTCGCCCAGCATGCTACTCGGAGCCGCCGCGTGGTCAGGGACTACGCTGTCCAACCGGGCCACCCCGAGCCGAGAGGAACCGCCGTGGCAGACACCCCCGCCGACCCCCGGCTCGCCGCGCCGAGGCTGGGCAAGTCGCACCGCCTCGAGGAGCGGCTCGCCGAGGGCAGCCTCGGCGTCGTGTGGCGCGGCGTGGACACCCGCTCAGGCGAGCCGGTCGCCGTGCGCGTGCTGCCGCCGGACACCGTGGCCGACCGCCAGGAGCTCCGGCGCGTCCTGCGTCCCGGGTCGCCCGTGCGGACGCTTCGGGACCCCCACGTGGTGGCGGTCCGGGACTACGTCGAGGAGCGCCGCCGGGTGGCGCTGGTGACCGACTTCCTGGACGCAGGCGACCTGCGCACCATCCTGCGCAGCGAGGGCCCGCTGGCCCCGCGCGTGGCCGTGGCGCTGGCGTCCAACGTGCTGGCGGGGCTGGCGGCGTTCCACGCGGCCGGGCTCGTGCACGGCGACGTGCGCCCCGAGAACGTCATGCTTCCCTCGTACTGGCGCCGGCTCTCGCCCGGCTCGGCCCGCCTGACGGACGCCGTCCTGCCCGGCCTGGCCGACCGGCCGGTGGGCACCGCCGAGGACGACGTGTACGCCGCCGGCGCCGTGCTGCACGAGATGCTCACCGGCCGGGCGCCCGTGGCGGGCCAACCGGTCGGGACCCTCGACCTGCCGCCCCGGCTCTGGAACGCGCTGGCGTCCCTGCTCGCGGTCGACCCGGCGCTGCGCCCCACGGCCGCCCACGGCGCCCGGACGCTCGCGGACCTGGTGGACACGCTGGGGGCGCTCCGCCCGCTCGCCCCGACGCGGGGTGGACGCCCCGGGCGTCCGGCGGCCTCGCGGGTGGGTGCGGCGCGCTACCTGCCCACGTCCGACCTGACCGGGCCCGCTCCGCGGCTGGGTGAGCCGGCCGAGCACACGGTGGCGCGCTCGTCGCTTGAGGTGCCCGCCGAGCGGCTGCCCGTGGAGGCGCCGCCGGTGCGGACGCCGTGGTACCGGCGCGCGTGGGTGTGGGCCGCGGTCGGCGGCACGCTGCTCGTGGCCGCCGCGGCGACGTGGGTGGTGCTGGGACGCCCGGGCCTGCCCGGCTGAGACGGGGCCTCAGATGCCGAGGTCGCGGCGCAGCTTGTTGACGTGCCCGGTGGCCTTGACGTTGTACTGCGCCACGGAGATGCTGCCGTTGCCCTCGGCGTCCACGTCGACGACGAAGGTCGAGCGGATGACGCCTTCGATCTCCTTGCCGTAGAGCATCTTCGTGCCGTAGGCGCCGTAGGCGTTCATGACCGCGCGGTTCTCGTCGGCGAGGAGGGTGACGTCGAGGGTTTCCCTCTCGCGGAACGCGGCCAGCTTGGCCGGGGTGTCGGGGGAGATGCCGACGATGTCGAAGCCGGCCGAGTCGATGTCGGCGGCGTTGGCGGTGAAGTCGACGGCCTGCGTGGTGCACCCGGGGGTCATCGCCGCAGGGAAGAAGTACACGATGACGCGGCGTCCGGCGTAGTCGGACAGGGAGACGAGGGTGCCGTCGGCGTCGGGGAGGGAGAAGCTCGGGGCGGCGTCGCCCACCTTCAGTTTGGCCATGGGCGCCAGCGTAGCCAATGGCATAGGGTGGGCTCCGAACAAGTCCGTAGCGTCAGGGGAGAGGACCGAACGTGGCAGAGGGCACCCGTTCCAAGGAGCAGATCCAGGCAGAGATCGCGGCCGCGCGCGCCCGATTGGCGAGCAATGTCGAGGGTCTGATCACCCAGGCCCACCCCAAGGCCGTCGTCGCTCGCACGGTGCAGGACGCCAAGGCCTTCGCCGCCGGCGAGTTCCAGGCCGCCAAGGCCCAGTTCGTGGCCGTCGACGGCACCCCGCGCACGACGCGCCTGGCGGCCCTGGCCGTGGCCGTCATCGGCGGGGTCGCCTTCCTCATGGTGGCCCGCTCCATCGCCCGCGGCTGACGCCGGACGAACGCCCACCACTGGTCCGCGTCGACGATCTCGCGTGAGTGTGAGAACTTCCATCCTCGGAAGGCTCGACCCTCATCCGCGGACCGACGTGCCGGCCCTTATCACTTTGCCTCCACACCTCAACGGTGATGCGCCGCCAAAGGTGTACTGACTCAGGTGTTCGCACACTGCGACGGACTTTTTCTCCTGGCAGAGTCAAGGCTTGGTAACGATGCCGGGCCCCACCTTCACGACCGCCGCCGCGCGGGTCTACGGTTGCCTCATCAGTGGCACGTCAGCGCGCCACGCCCCCACACAGAAGTGAGGTTTGATGACCAGCAAGACCAAGCGTGGAATCTTCGTGGCACTCTCCGCCGGTGCGGTCCTCGCCGTTTCCGCGTGTTCCGGTGGCGCGACCCCGGCACCCGGCGGTTCGACCGCTAGCGGTGGCACCGATGGCAGCGCCACCGACTGTGCCGCCTTCGAGTCCTACGGTGACCTGAGCGGCAAGACGGTCACCGTCTACACGTCGATCGCCAGCGACGCCGAGGCCGAGCCCCACATCGACGCCTTCGTTCCCTTCGAGGAGTGCACCGGCGCCAAGGTCGAGTACGAGGGCAGCCGCGAGTTCGAGGCCCAGCTCCCCGTCCGCGTCAAGGCCGGCAACGCGCCTGACCTCGCCTACATCCCGCAGCCCGGCCTCCTCCAGACCCTGGTCAAGGAGAACGCCGACAAGGTCGTCCCGGTCGGCGAGGCCGCCACGGCGAACGTCGACAAGTACTACAAGGAGTTCTGGAAGAGCGTCGGCATGGTCGACGGCAAGTACTACGGCATCCCGATCGGCGCCAACGCCAAGTCGTTCGTCTGGTACTCCCCGAAGGTCTTCGCCGAGAAGGGCTACGAGATCCCGAAGACGTGGGCCGAGCTCATCGCCTTGTCCGACCAGATCGCCGCCGACATCCCGGCCGACGACACCACCACCAAGCCGTGGTGCGCGGGTATCGAGTCCGGTGGCGCCACCGGCTGGCCGGCCACCGACTGGGTCGAGGACATGATGCTCCGCGTGGGCACCCCCGAGCAGTACGACCAGTGGGTCAACCATGAGATCCCCTTCAACGACCCGACGGTCGTCAAGGCGATCGATCAGGCCGGCTCGATCCTGAAGAACGAGAAGTACGTCAACGGTGGCCTGGGTGGTATCACCACGATCGCCACGACCCCGTTCACCGACGCGGGCTTCCCGATCCTCGACGGCATGTGCTTCATGCACCGCCAGGCGTCCTTCTACCAGGCCAACTGGCAGACCGCCGACCCCGACGCCGAAGTGAGCGAGAACGGTGACGTGTGGGCCTTCCCGCTCCCGGGCGAGAGCGCCACGCCTCCGGTGCTCGTGGGTGGCGAGTTCGCGCTCGCGTTCCGCGACGCCCCCGAGGTGGCCGCGCTGCAGGCCTACCTGACCAGCCCCGAGTGGTCCAACGCCAAGGCTGACGCCACGCCCAACGGGGGCTGGCTCTCCGCCAACAGCGAGCTCGACCCCAACAAGCTGGTCAAGCCGATCGACAAGATGAGCTACGAGCTGATCACCGCCGACGACGCCGTCGTCCGCTTCGATGGTTCCGACCTGATGCCCAGCGCTGTCGGCGCCGGTTCCTTCTGGAAGGAGATGACGGACTGGATCGCGCTCGGCAAGAGCACCCAGGACGCCGCCACCGCCATCGAGACCTCGTGGCCAAAGCAGTGATCTGCTGAGCGACTGACACCTTCAGAAGGGGCCCCGCCTGGCCGGGGCCCCTTCCCCTGAGAAAGGAAAGGAGTACGCATGGACTGGCTGATGCAACCGGACACCACGATCGAGAAGTTCCTCGTCATGCTGTTCGCCATCGCGCTGTTCGCGCTGGTGATGGCCGCCGTGCTGGTGCTGGTCGATCGTCCGAGCCTGCCGCGTTGGGTCGCGGCCGGCGGGTACCTCGGCCCTGCGCTGCTGCTGATCGTCATGGGCCTGCTCATTCCGGCGTTCATGACGATCCGCAACTCGCTGTACAACAACAGCCTGAGCGAGTTCGTCGGGCTCGAGAACTACGTCACCATCTTCACCCAGGACCTGTTCCTCACCGTGTTGCGGAACACCTTCCTGTGGGTGCTGCTGGTGCCGCTGCTGTCGACCGCGCTGGGCCTGGTCTACGCCGTCCTCGTCGACCGCACCCGGTTCGAGAAGTTCGCCAAGACCCTGATCTTCCTGCCCATGGCCATCTCCATGGTGGGCGCGTCGATCATCTGGAAGTTCGTCTACGAGTACAAGGCCAAGGGCGTCCCGCAGACGGGTCTGCTCAACCAGATCCTCGTGTGGATGGGCCTGGAGCCCCAGCAGTTCCTGCTGAACGCCCCGATCAACACCTTCTACCTCATCATCGTCATGGTCTGGATCCAGACCGGTTTCGCGATGACGGTGCTGTCGGCCGCCATCAAGGCGATCCCCGACGAGACGATCGAGGCCGCCAACGTGGACGGCGCCACGGGCATGCGCCTGTTCTGGCAGATCACGGTGCCCAGCGTGCGCTCGGCGATCATCGTCGTGCTGACCACGATCGCCATGGCGACGCTGAAGGCCTTCGACATCGTCCGCACGATGACCGGTGGCCAGTTCGACACCTCGATCGTGGCGAACGAGTTCTACACGCAGACGTTCGGCCGCCAGGCGCAGGGCATCGGTGCGGCGCTGGCCGTGCTGCTGTTCGTGCTGGTCATGCCCCTGATCGTCTACAACGTGCGCCAGATGCGCATCTCGGAGGGGGAGCGATGACCCAGTCGAATCCGCCGGCACCGGCCTCCGTGCCGGCCGCCGCGACCGAGAGCCGTTCGGCCGCCCACGGTCCGACGCGCAAGCTGACCCGCGCCGAGCAGCGCGCGGTCGACGCCAAGAACCGGCTGAGCTCGCCCGCGGCGTCCATCATCGCGATCGTGATCGCGATCGTGTGGACGATCCCCACGGCCGGCCTGCTGGTCACGTCGTTCCGCCCCGCCGCCGACATCCGGCGCACCGGGTGGTGGACGGTCTTCACCAACCCCGAGTTCAGCCTGGCCAACTACGAGGCCGTACTGACCGGCTCGGGCGACCTGGTGCAGCCGTTCGTCAACACGATCGTCATCACCCTGCCCTCGGTGATCATCCCGATCATCCTGGCCCTGCTGGCGGCCTACGCGTTCGCGTGGATCGACTTCAAGGGGCGCGACTTGCTCTTCGTGGCCGTGTTCGCGCTGCAGATCGTGCCGATCCAGGTAACGCTGATCCCGCTGCTCACGCAGTACGTGCAGTTCGGGCTGGTCGGCACCTACTGGACGGTGTGGCTGTCGCACACCATCTTCGGTCTGCCGCTGGCGATCTTCCTGCTGCACAACTTCATGCGGGAGATCCCGGCGTCCCTGATCGAGGCGGCCCGCGTCGACGGTGCCGGCCACGTGCGCGTGTTCTTCCAGGTGCTCATGCCCCTGCTGGTCCCCGCGATCGCTTCGTTCGGCATCTTCCAGTTCCTGTGGGTCTGGAACGATCTGCTGGTCGGCCTCACGTTCGCCAGCTCGGACTACCGCCCGATCACGGTGATGATCGCCGAGATGGTGGGTAGCCGTGGCCAGGCCTGGCACGTGCTCTCCGCGGGTGCGTTCGTGGCCATGATCGTGCCGCTGATCGTGTTCCTGTCACTGCAGCGCTTCTTCGTGCGCGGCATGCTGGCCGGTGGCGTCAAGGGCTGATCCCGACACAACAGAAGGGCCCGGAGGAGATCCTCCGGGCCCTTCTGGTTTGGTACACCGCCAGGGACTCGAACCCTGAACCCGCTGATTAAGAGTCAGCTGCTCTGCCAGTTGAGCTAGCGGTGCGCGCGAGGAATGACTCTAGACCATTGCCCCCAGAATCGCGAAATCGGGGCTGTCGGCGCGGGGTCAGCGGCGGACGAAAACCATCCGCTCGCGCCGGAGGCCCTCGTGCTGCTCGCGGGCCCGCTCCAGGGGCCCCAGTTCGTGGCCGAGAGCCAGCTCGAGCAGGTGGTCGGCGAGTTCGGGGTTGCGGGCCAGGACGGGGCCGTGGGGGTAGGTGCCAATGACGCGTCCGGACGCCGACACCGCGCCCTCGGTGCCGTCGCCGTTGTTGCCCAGGCCCACCTCGACGCGGGCCAGGGGGGTGGCGTCCGGGCCGAGCGTCGTGTAGCCGCCGTGATTCTCGAAGCCGGTGAGGACGTACTCGCCACCCGAGGGTCGCTTCCACCGTGTGAGCACCTCTCCGACGGCGCGCTCGGGGCCGCGGACGGTCGTCACGTCCAGCAGGCCGAGGCCCTCGCGGACCTCGTCGTTCTCGCCGATCGTGAAGGAGTGGCCGCAGATCTGGTAGCCGGCGCAGACGGCGAACAGGACGGCGCCGAGGTCCAGGGCCCGGAACAGGCCGCCGTCGGCCTTCAGCTCGCGCACGGCCGCGGTCTGGGCGGCGTCCTCGCCGCCGCCGAGCAGGTAGATGGCCCCGTCGTCGGGGATCGGCGTGCCCGGCTCGACGAAGACCACCTCGGCGTCGATGCCGCGCCACTCCAGGCGCTTGGCCAGCACGCGGCTGTTGCCCTGGTCACCATAGATGCCGAGCAGGGACTGGTAGACGACAACAATCTTCATCGCAGGCCTGCCATCTTCAGGAGCTTCTGGAACGGGGTGTAGGTCGAGATCAGGTCGATCGGCTGGGGCTGGTCGGCCACGGACGCCAGCGCGTCGGCCAGGTCGAGGATGACCTCGTGGGAGACCTCCGCGTACTCCAGCCGGACGGCCAGGTCATAGGCGCGCGGGCCGGTGCAGACGACATGCTTGCCGACGAGCTGCTCGAAGTCGACGTCCCACAACCAGGAGACATCCTTGCCGTCGGCGGCGACCGAGTCGATCGCCAGCACGACGGTGGGCGTGCCGAGCAGGGGGAGCGACTCGGCCCAGCCGGCCGGGTTCTTGCTCAGCAGCAGGCGGGCGGACGTGGGGCCGAAGGACGCCGTGGCGAACCGTCCGGCCGGCGCCTCGACGGTGCGGAACCCGACGAGGGCGTCGTCGACCGACACGCCCAGCTCGACGGCAGCCGCGAGCGCGGCGGCGGCGTTGGAGACGTTGAACGAGCCCGGAACCTTCAGCCGCGGGTCGACCACGCGGCCCTCGGGCAGGGCGATGCGGCCCTCGCGGACCTGGTAGTCGGCGGCGTGCTCGGTGAGCTCGCAGGAGGGGCAGTCCCAGCGGCCCTGCGGCTCGTCGGGGTTGGGGTCGACGCGGGTCAGGATGCTGCCGCAGGCGGGGCACAGGGCGGCGTCCGCGGACCACTTCGAGGGAGTGTCGACCCAGATGACACGGCGGGCCTTCTCGACGGCCCACGTGATGAGCGGGTCGTCGGAGTTGGCCACGACCACCGGACCCGCCTCGCCGGCCTTCGCCAGCGCCTCGCGCCAGGAGCGGGCCAGGAACTTGATCTCGTGGTTGCGGTCGAGCTGGTCGCGGCTGAAGTTCAGCATGACGAGCACCTCGGGGCTGCCCTGGGCGACCAGGTCGGCGACGACGCGCTCGTCGGTCTCCAGCACGGCGATGTCGGCCTTCGGCGCCTTCGCGAGGGCCGAGGCGATGCCGTAGTGCAGGTTGGCGCCGTCGGCGTTGGTGACCAGGCGTGCGGCGTCCGACCCCAGGCCCTGACGGATGGCCGCGGCCAGCAGGTGGGACGTGGTGGTCTTGCCGTTCGTCCCGGTGACGGACGCGATGCGCCGCCCCTTGACCAGCGAGGCGAACGCGCCGGGGTGCACCGTGGAGAGCACCTGGCCGCGGATCGAGGCGCCCGATCCCTTGCCGAGGAGGCGGGACGCCAGCGCCGCGGCGTCGCCGGCGACGGTGCCGACGCCCAACCGAAGGCGGTCGGGCAAGGGACGTCGCGCGGGCACGGCCCGCCTGTTCAGGTCATTCGGCACCCGTCCATTGTGCCAGTGTCGCGATCTGCTGGAATGGAGGCTCACGACCGGAGGAAGCATGCAACGCGAGCGCAGGAGCGTCGACCTCGGCCGGGGTCCGGGGCGCTGGCAGCGGCGTCCTACCGCGTACCGGCCCCGGACGCAGCCGAAGGGTCAGGCGAGGCCCTGGGCGCTGAGCCAGTCGGTGGCGATGTCGGCCGAGCGGGCCTGCTCGTCGATGCTGCGGGCGTTCAGGGCCTGCAGCTCGGCGACGGTCAGCTTGGCGTTCACGGCCTCGATGGCGGCCGCGGCCGCGCCGTCCACCTTCGACGACACCAGCGGCACGACGTTCTGCGGGAGGATCAGCCCTTCGGGATCCTCCAGGATCACGAAGCCCTCCTTGGCGATGGTGGGGTCGGCGGTGTAGAGGTCGGCGACCTGGACGGTGCCGTCCTTGAGGGCACGCGCGGTGAGCGGGCCGCCGGAATCCTCGACCGGCACCAACTCGATGTCCACCCCGTAGGTGGCCTTGGCGCCCTCGGGGCCGTACGGGCGCGTGGCGAACTCGGCGTTCGCGGCCAGTTTCACCGGTTGGGGCGCCTTCGCGAGGTCGCCGATGGAGGTGAGGCCGTGCTCGTCGGCGAACGCCTTGGTCACCGTGTAGGAGTCCTGGTCGGACGCCTCCGCGGGCGCCAGCACGCGCAGGCCGTCCGGCAACGCCGCCGCCAGGGCCTGGGTCATGCCCGCGGCGTCCGTGGCCGTCGCGGTCTTGTCGTAGTACTGCAGCAGGTTGCCGGCGTACTCGGGTAGCACGTCCACCTCGGCCGCCTCGATCTCGGGTAGGTAGACCTCGCGCTGCCCGATCTGGAACTGGCGCTCGACGTCGTAGCCCGCGTTCTCCAGGGCCTGGGCGTAGAGCTCGGCGATGATCTCGTTGGAGTAGTACTGCTGCGAGCCGACCACGAGCGTGACCTTCGCGTCGGGCGTCCCGGGGCCGCTCATCGTGCCCGGCGTGGTGGCGGCTGGCGATGGGGCGTCCAGCGGGTTGGTGCGGGCACAGCCAGCGAGGGTTCCGGCTCCGGCGAGAGCGGCGAGGGCGGCGAGGCGGCGACGTGAGATGGCGGTCATGGTTTGTTCCTTTCGTGGGGTCAGTGGGGCCGGACGCCGGCGGGCGCGGCGACGCGTTGGAGGGCGGCGAAGACCAGGTCGCACACGAGCGCGAGGGCGACGACGAGCAGGGACGCCGCCAGCATCTGGGGGTAGTCCTGGGTCTTGAGGCCGAGGAAGAGGTAGCGGCCCAGCCCGCCCGCGCCGACGTAGGCGGCGAGCGTGGCGGTGGCGATGACCTGCAGGAACGCCGACCGGACGCCGCCCACCAGCAGCGGCAGCCCGAGCGGGATCTCCACGCGGGTGAGCACCTGCGCCTCCGTCATGCCGGACGCCCGCGCCCCGTCCACCGCCTGCGGGTCGACGGCCTCGACGCCCGCGTACGCCCCGGCCAGCACCGAGGGGAGCGCGAGCACGACGAACGCGACCAGGGGGCCGACCAGGCCGATGCCGAGCAGGATGCCCAGCAGGGTCACCACGCCGAGCGTTGGCAGGGCGCGCGCGGCGCCCGACAGGCCGACCGCGAGGCCCCGACCCCGCCGCGTGTGGCCGACCAGCCAACCGGCCGGGATACCGATCGCGCACGCGATGAGGACGCCGACGGCCGAGTAGGCGAGGTGCTCGCCCAGCCGGGTGGCGATGCCGTCGGGGCCTGGCCAGCGGGCGGGGTCGGCGATCCAGGCCAGGGCGTCCAGCAGGTAATTCATGCGCCCGCCCCCCGGGTCGCGAGGGCGGCCTCGGTGCGCGGGGCGCGGCGCGTCCAGGGGAGGAGGGCCCGCCCGGCCAGCACCAGCAGGCCGTCGATGACCAGCGCCAGGGCGACCGTGGCCCCGATGCCGGTCAGGACCGAGGCGATGATGCCGCGCTGGAAGCCGTCGGTGAACAGCATGCCCAGGCTCGGGATGCCGAGCACGGCGCCCACGGTCACCAGCGACACCGTGCTGACCGCCACGACCCGGAGTCCGGCCAGCAGCGCGGGGCCGGCCAGCGGCAGGTCGACGCCGAGGAACCGGCGCAGCGGCGGGTAGCCCAGGGCGTCCGCGGCGTCGACGGCGCGGGCGTCGACCTGGCGGAGGGCGTCCGCCGCGACCGGCACCATCAGGGCCAGCCCGTAGAGCGTGAGGGCGACGACGATGTTGAGCGGGTCGCGGATGCCCGTGCCGATGATGACCGGCAGCACCACGAACAACGGCAGCGACGGGATGGCGTAGAACAGGCCCGCCCCGGTCAGAAGCGGTGCGCGCAGCCACCGGACGCGATTGGCCAACCAGCCGGCCGGGATCGCCAGCAGGAAGCTGAACACGATCGGCGGGACCGCGAGCAGCAGGTGGCTCAGCAGGTGCCCGCCGACCACGTCGAGGTTGTTGGCCAGCCAGTTCACGAGGGTTCCTGAGCCTGTCGAAGCACTCCCGCCGCGCGCCCGTGCTCGTCCACCAGGACGCCGTCGCGCTCGACCAGCGTGCGATCACCGCGGTTGAGGCCGAGGAAGTCGGCCACGAAGGCGTCCGCTGGGCTGCCCAACAGCTCGGCGCCGGTCCCGCGCTGCGCGACGTGTCCGTGCTGGGCGAGCAGGATGACCTGGTCGCCCAGGCGCAGGGCCTCCTCGACGTCGTGGGTGACGAACACGATGGTCTTGGCGAGCGTGGACTGGATGCGGAGCAGCTCGTCCTGCAGCTCGCGGCGCACGAGCGGGTCCACGGCTCCGAAGGGCTCATCCATCAAGAGGATGTTGGGGTCGGCCGCCAGCCCGCGCGCGACGCCGACGCGCTGCTGCTGGCCGCCCGAGAGCTGGCTGGGGTAGCGGCGTCCGAGCTTCTCCTCGAGCCCGACCAGCGCCATCAGCTCGCGGGCCCGCGCATGGGCGTCCGCCTTGTCGACGCCATTCAGGAGGGGGACGGTGGCGATGTTGTCCAGCACGGAGCGGTGGGGGAGCAGGCCGCCGTTCTGCATGACGTAGCCGATGCTGCGCCGCAGCTGGACGGGGTCACGCCCGGCGATGTCCTCGCCGTCGATGGTGATGGTGCCCGAGGTCGGCTCGACCATGCGGTTCACCATGCGCAGGATGGTGGTCTTGCCGCTGCCGGAGCTGCCCAGCAGGACCGTGGTGCGGTGGGGCGGGAACTGCGCGGAGAAGTCGTCGACCGCGACGGTGCCGTCGGGGTAGCGCTTGGTCACGCCGTGCAGCTCGATCATGCGGGATGCCTTTCAGCGGCGGTCACCCTGGGGTGAGGGTCAGGTAGTCAGCGTACTTGGCGGCCCGGCCGGCCCCTGACGACGTGCGACGGATGCGGCGTCCGACCCACGGGGCGAGATGGTCGCGTGCCCACAGGTAGTCGGTCTGGGCGCGGCCCAGCCGGGTGGGTTGGCCCTCCGGCGGGAGCGGGACGTCCCAGCCGGGCATGGTCGCGGGGTGGCCGACGGTGGTGAGGGCGAGCTGGGCCACGCGCTCGTGCCCCTCGGGGCTGAGGTGGATGCGGTCGGCGTCCCACATGCGCCAGTCGCGCAGGGAGCGCAGGTGGAACAGGTCGAGGACGTACGCGCCGTGGCGGCGGGCAGCGGCCCAGATCGCGAGGTTGTACTCCATGCAGCGGCGGGCGGTGAGCTCGACGACGGGGGCGCCGCGCGGGTCGGTGCTGGTACCGACGAGCACGTCGGCCCCGGTGTCCCGGATGCGGACGATGGCCTCCTCGAGGCGTCGGGCGAGCTCGGCGACGTCGGCCCTGGGTCGCAGCATGTCGTTCCCGCCGCCCCAGATCGAGACCAGGTCGGGCTCGAGCGTCAGGGCGGGCTCGAGCTGCTCGGCGAGGATCGGGTCCAGCAGGCGCCCCCGGATGGCGAGGTTGGCGTATTGGACGGAGGTGCCCTGGGCGTCCGCGAGCAACTGGGCGAAGCGGTCGGCCCAGCCGCGGTGGACGCCGTCCGGCCCCGGGTCGCCGATGCCCTCGGTGAGGGAGTCGCCGATCGCCACGTAGCGCGTCCACGTTCGCATGCAGCCATTCAACCCCATCCCCCCCTTGCAGAACGTCGATGCAGGGCGGACCATGAGGACATCGCCTGGCCCGGGAGGTCGAGATGAGACGGATCACGTCGTGGTGCACAGCGGTCGTCCTCGTGCTGGTGGGGGTGCTCGTCGCAGCCCCGACCGCGCACGCCCAAGGGGCCGCCGTCGGCGGGTGGGGCGGGCGCTACTTCCTCAACGACGCCTTCACCGGCATCGCGAACCGGGTCGTCGACTACGGCGATGCTGGCGACGAGACCTACTTCGGCGATTGGGACGGCAACGGCACGGACACCCCCCTGGTGCGACGCGGGAACACGTTCTTCCTGCGTAACTCCCTCACCTCGGGCATCGCAGACGTCCAGTTCAGCTTCGGCAACCCGGGCGACGAGGTGCTCGTGGGGGACTGGGACGGCAACGGCACCGACACGCTGTCCGTCCGCCGCGGCTCCGTCGTGTACGTGCGCAACACCCTGACCTCCGGGTACGCCGAGCGCCAATTCACCTACGGCGACCCCGGCGACGTGATCCTCGTGGGGGACTGGGACGGGAACGGCGCCGACTCGCTGGCGATCCGCCGCCTCGGGCGCTACTTCGTCCGGAACTCGCTGACCAGCGGTCCGGCCGACCATTTCTTCGGCTTCGGGAACGAGTCCGACATCGTCCTGGCCGGCGACTGGGACGGCAACGGCACCACCACGCTGGCCGTGCGGCGCGGCATCCGGTACTTCCTCCGCAACAGCACCACGACCGGCGGCGCGGACGTCGTGTTCGACTACGGCAACCCGTCCGATCGCACTTTCGCCGGCGACTGGAACGGGGACGGACGCGACACGCTCGGCACCCGGCGCCCGCCCGTCCAGCCGACCGCGTGGACAGGCTGGCGGGGCGTCGACTGGGAGACCCTGCCGACCTCGCAGCGGGTGGTCGCGCTGACCTTCGACGGGGGATCGTCGGACGTCGGCGTGCCGCGCATCCTCGCCACGCTGCGACGCCACGGCGTCGACGCGACCTTCTTCGTGACCGGCGACTTCGCCCGCCGCTACCCGCAGGCGGTCCAGGCCATGGCTGGGGACGGGCACCCGGTGGGCAACCACTCCAACACCCACCCGGAGTTCACCAAGCTCTCCGATGCGGGGATGCGGGCCGAACTGGCGGCGGCGGACGCGTCCATCGCGCCGCTGGCCGGCCAGCCGACCCGGCCCCTGTTCCGGTACCCGTACGGCGACCGCTCGGCGGCGACGACCGCCGTGGTGAACGGGGCGGGCTACATCCCGTTCCGCTGGACCGTGGACAGCCTCGGCTGGCAGGGCACGTCGGGCGGGCGGACGGCCGCGTTCGTGTGCCAGCGGGTGCTGTCGACGGCGCGTCCTGGCCAGGTGGTCCTGCTGCACGTGGGCGCGCACCCCACCGACGGCAGCGTCCTGGACGCCGACGCGTTGCCGTGCATCATCGAGGGGCTCCGGGCCCGCGGCTACGCGTTCGGCGACCTGCGGGACATGGTCGCTTGACGCGGGCGTCCCCGGGTGGAGACGCGATCGGCCCCGGCTCGAGGAGCCGGGGCCGATCTGTGGGGTGAGTAACGGGACTCGAACCCGCGACATCCTGGACCACAACCAGGTGCTCTACCAGCTGAGCTATACCCACCATCGCTGCGAACAGCGAAGGACATCATATCCCGTCGGTGGAAATGGCGCGAATCGCCTCGGGGGCCTTGGGATGACGGGCGCCCGTGAGCGCCCCCTGATGGCGGCGGGCGATCTCGCGCAGGTCGGCGGTGGGGCGTCCGGGAGCCGGCACGAAGACGGCCTCGCGGTAGTAGCGGAGCTCCTCGATGGATTCCTGGATGTCGGCCAGGGCGCGGTGGTTGCCCGACTTGGCCGGAGAGTTGAAGTACGCCTTGGAGTACCAGCGGCGCGACAGCTCCTTGATGGTGCTGACGTCGACGTTGCGGTAGTGGAGGTGGCCCTCGAGGGCGGGCATGTCGCGGGCCAGGAACATCCGGTCGGTGCCGACCGTGTTGCCGGCGAGCGGGGCCTTGCGTGCCTCGGGCACCCACGCGCGGACGTAGGCGAGCACCTGCGCCTCGGCATCCGCCAGCGTGGTGCCGGTGGCCAGTTCCTCGAGCAGGCCGGAGTTGGTGTGCATCGTGCGGACGTAGTCGCCCATCGCCTCCAGGGCGGCCGGGGGAGGGGCGATGATGATGTCCACGCCCTCCCCGAGGACGTTGAGCTCGCCGTCGGTCACCAGCGCCGCCACCTCGACCAGCGCGTCGGCGTCCAGGTCGAGGCCGGTCATCTCGCAGTCGATCCACACAAGTCGGTCGTTCACGGGTCCACTGTAGGGCGCTCGTGTGGATAGTCTGGGGTCGTTCCCAACCGCTCGGAGAGCAGGAGTGCACGCTATGGACCCGAACAACCTCCAGGACATCCTCGAGGGAGCACCGGCCCAGCGCGAAAACCTGCGCCAGTTCATCGACAAGCTGGTCAACCAGGGCTACACCGTGGGGGACGCCGAGGGCCCCGACCCCGCGCTCATCGACCCGGGCGGCCGCGCCGTGGAGACCTGGCGCGAGGATTACCCCTACGACGAGCTGATGACCCGCGACGCCTACGAGGCGGAGAAGTACCTGCTGCAGGTGGAGCTGCTGAAGCTGCAGTACTGGAGCCAGGACAACGACATCCGGCACATCATCTTGTTCGAGGGCCGCGACGCCGCCGGCAAGGGTGGCACGATCAAGCGGTTCACCGAGCACCTCAACCCGCGCGCCGCGCGCGTGGTGGCGCTCACGAAGCCGACCACGACCGAGCAGGGCCAGTGGTACTTCCAGCGCTACATCAACCACTTCCCCACCTTCGGGGAGATCGTGATGTTCGACCGCTCCTGGTACAACCGGGCCGGCGTCGAGCGCGTGATGGGGTTCGTCAGCGACGACCAGTACGAGATCTTCATGAAGCAGGCGCCCGAGTTCGAGCGCATGATCATCGACGCGGGCACCCACCTGACCAAGTTCTGGTTCTCGGTCACCCAGCGCGAGCAGCGGACGCGGTTCGCGATCCGCCAGATCGACCCCGTGCGGCGCTGGAAGCTGTCGCCGATGGACCTGGAGTCCCTCGATCGCTGGGAGGACTACACGGCGGCCAAGGAGGCCATGTTCGAGCGCACCGACACCGACTGGGCGCCGTGGCTGACCATCCGGTCCAACGACAAGAAGCGGGCCCGGCTGAACGCCATGCGCGCGTTCCTGGCGCAGTTCGACTACGAGGGCCGCGACGATTCGGTCGTGAAGGAGCCCGACCCGCTCATCGTCAAGCGCGGCCGGGACGCCGTCGGCGACTGACCTACGCGGAAGGGCGCTCCATCCGCTTCGGGTCGGCCCAGTGCCACAGCCAGGCGCCGCCGAGGAACCCGATCCCGGCCACCGACCAGGCCGCGACCGACAGGGACGCCGCGGCTGTGATGGCGCTGATCATCAGCGGACCTGCGGCCTGCCCGATCGCTGTCGTAAGACGCCAGCCGGCGAGGAAGTGCGTGCGGCCCACGTTTGGTGAGGCGTCCGACCCGAGCGTGAGGACGACGCCCGAGCTGAGGCCGTTGCCCAGTCCCAGCCCGACCGCGACGGCGGTGAGGCCCAGGCCGGACGCGGTCAGGGGGAGAAGCCCGAAGCAGGCGCCCATGATCAGCACGGTGGGGACGGCGACGGAGCGGCGGCCGTAGCGGTCCATCATGGAGCCGCCGATGTAGAAAAGCATCAGGTCGATAGCCGAGGACGCCGCGAAGATCAGGCTCGTCTGGGCGGCGTCCAGGCCGATGGAGGCCGCCCAGAGGGGCAGCAGCGCGTCGCGGGACGCCCTGACGAGCATGAGGGCGGACGCCCCCAGACCGATGGTGAGGAAGGTGCGAGCGTGCTCGCGCAGGACGGTGCCCATGCCGGTGGACTCGGCCGCGGTCGTCTCGTGGTGCTCGGGCAAGTCGGGCAGGAACAGGCTCGTGGCGGCCGCGGCGAGCGAGGTGCCGATGGCCAGCCAGTAGGCGGCACGCAGGTCGAAGGCGCTGACCACGGCGGCACCCGCGAGGGGGCCGAGCAGGTTGCCCACCCGGAACACGCCGCCGAGGGTGGACAGGGCCCGGGCGCGGAACCGGAAGGGGACGACGACCGTCAGGAACGACTGGCGGGCGATCATCAGGACCGCTCCGGACAGGCCCAGCACGAAGACCGCCACCGCGAGCACCCAGGCGTTGGGGGCGAGGGCGGCGGCGAGCATGCACGCGGCGTCCACGATGAGGGAGCCGACGAGCGAGCGACGCTCGCCGAAACGCTGGGCGACCATGCCGGCCGGGAGCGCACCGAGCAGGCTGCCCAGGCCCAGCAGGGCCACGACGAGGGCAGCCTGCGGCACGGTCGCACCCAGGTCGTGCGCCGTCAGCGCCAGCAGCGGGACGACGGCGCCGAACCCGATGAACGACAGGGTCGTGGGCAGGTAGACCGAGATCGCGAGCCGGCGCCACTGCTTGCCGGAGAGCGATTCGTCGGTCACGTCGCCAGAACCTACACCCGGGCACTTGGGAGGGGACGGGGTGACCGCTACGCTCAAGGTTGAAGGAGCAGCTAGTGGGGAGCTGGTGATGGGGAGGAAGAACGTGGCGTCGAGCGATCGCGCCGCGCGCGTGGCCGCGATGCAGGCCGAGCAGGCGCGCAAGGACCGCCGATGGCGGATCGGGATCGCGGCCGCCGCCGCCCTCCCCGTGGTGGCGCTCGTCGTCGCCCTCGTCCTTCCGCTGGCGATGGGGATGCGCTCGAACGAGACGCCGGTGGCGTCGGGCCCGATCGAGGGCGTCCAGACGTTCAGCGGGCTGACCGCCAACCATGTTTCAACTGCCGTGCAGTACGCCCAGCACCCGCCCGTTGGCGGTGACCACACCGGCTACTGGCAGAACTGCGGCATCTACGACGAGCCGATCGACCCCATCGAGCCGGCGGTGCACTCGCTGGAGCACGGTGCGGTGTGGATCACCTACGACCCCGCCCTGTCTGCGGACGAGGTCGGGACGCTGCGCGCGCTGGCGCGCAGCAAGCCGTACGCGATGCTGAGCCCGATGGAGGGCCTGCCCGCGCCGATCGTCGCCAGCGCGTGGGGGCTGCAGATCACGGCCGAGTCGGCCGCCGACGAGCGCCTGCCGAGCTTCCTGGCGACGTACATGCAGGGCCCGCAGACGCCGGAGCGCGGGGCGTCCTGCTTCGGTGGCGTGGGGACGCCGAGCCGATGACCCGCCGCTACGTGTTGGTCGCGGCCGTGGTGGCTGCGGTCGCGCTCGCTGCCGCATCCTTCCTGTTCGGACGCCTCAGCGTCGGCGAGTCCGCAGCCCGGCCCACCGCCGTGGACGTCGGCTTCGCCCGCGACATGGCAGTCCACCACCAGCAGGCCGTGCTGATGTCGGAGCTGCTGCGGGAGCGGGGGAGTGACGCCGAGCTGAAGGCCATCGCCGTCGACATGGTGCTGACCCAGACCAACCAGGTCGGCCAGATGCAGGGATGGCTGGCGCTGTGGGGCGAGCCGTTCGCCACCGACGAGCCGCCGATGCGCTGGATGGGTGGGTCGCACGCCCACCACGCGGCTGACGTGCCGATGACCGGGATGGCGACGCAGGAGCAGTTGAACTCCCTGGAGGCGGCGTCCGGGGTGGACGCTGAGCGGACCTACCTCGAGCTGATGATCCTGCACCACCAGGGCGGCGTCGAGATGGCCCAGCACGCCGTCGACCACGCCTCAGTCCCGGCCGTGCGTGAACTCGCCCAGTCCATGCTGCAGGCGCAGGCGACCGAGCTGGAGACCCTGCATAAGTTCTTGGACGCCCGGACGCCCTAGACTTGTCCGTCGAGCCCCCGTAGCTCAATGGATAGAGCACCGGCCTTCTAATCCGATGGTTGCCCGTTCGAGTCGGGCCGGGGGCGCTCAATGCCTAGTCAGGGGCATATCGGTTCTTGCGGGGAGATCCGAAAAGGGCCGCGAGACCAACTTTGAGACCAACTTTGAGTTTTCGCGACATCGAAACGCCTACAGAAGGGGGCCGATCTCGCTCTTGTCGCCGAGCGGATCGCGCCCCAAGTAGACACTCATGGTCATGGAGGCATCTGCGTGCCCCAGCTGGTCAGCGATCACGCCCACGGGCACGCCGGCCTCGGACAACAGGGTGGCTACGGTCCTGCGAAATGTGTGGGGGATTGCCCAGGTGAAGCCCGCGCCGTCCAGGACGTCGCGGACCCACTTGCCCAGGTTGCTGTCACCCGGCGGAACGTTGTTCGGCCCGTACCTCCGCAGCCCGTTCGCCAGTACGTGCTCCTCAGGGAAACCGAGGGAGAACACAAAAGGGTCGGGGTGTTTCCAGCCAAGCATCACCTGCCGACGGTGGTGCAACCGCTCGATCAACCACTGCGGGAGGTTGTTGATGCGGTCGGAGCTGGTCGTCTTCGTCCCCCGGATGCGGACACGTCCGGCGATCAGATCGACGTCCTCCCACAGCAACAGGCGCGCCTCGTTGATGCGGGCACCTGTACCGGCCATCAGCGACATCAGGTCTGCCGTCGCCGCCCATTTGCGTTGGGTCCGGAGGTTGGTCGCCGCCTGCGCCAGGGCATCGGCGTGGGTGAGGACCTCGGTGCGTTCGGCGCGGGTGAAGGCACGCTTGCGGTTCCTCACCGATTGCTTCGGGGTGGCGGTCGAGACCGCCCCGATCGTGGCGGCGAAGTTCACCCTGATTACCCCGCGACGCAGGCACAGCCCCAAGATTCCCGACAGAACTGAGCGGCTCATCTTGGCGGAGGCGTTGCCGCTGGAGTCCGCGATCCTTTGTAGAAACAGAATGATGCGCTGCGGCTCGTTGACCTGGGCGATCGTCCTGCCCCGCAATGGGGATCCCACCGCGTCGATGTGGCGGTAGTAGTGACTTCGGTACTCCCGCTTCGTGCGCTCGGAAAGGCCGCCACGCGCAGGGCGTGCCTCCGGGCGCTGGATCCAGTCCAGCCACACCGCGCCGGCATCCACGAAGGGAGTGGTGGGCGTCAGGACCGAGTCCTCCTCGGCGGCATCCTTGAGCCGGATCTCGTCCAAGGCGTCCTCGACCGCTTTGACCGCGTCGGGCTTCGTCTTGGCCCACCGGGCCACCTCGATACGGGCACCGTCTTCCGTGCAGTACTGGCACCGGGCACGCCACACGGTGGCTTTGCGACGATTCTCCACCGCAACGCGACGTCCGTTCTCGCGCCGGTAGGGCGATGCCTCGATGGGTGAGTTTGCACCGGGCTCGAGCTTGTACCTCACCATGCTCGGCAGGCTCAGGCTGTCTTGACGGCGCACATCAGACGGTCCACCTCATGGGGTTCCACCCGAATCAGCCGGGCGCCGTAGCGGAACGCGGGGAGGCGTCCGCTGGTGATCCAACGGCGCAGCGTCTTCACGGTGATGCCAGTCCGCTCCGCGGCCTGGGCGAGGGTCTCATACGTCTTGGGGTACATGTCTGTCTCCTCTCGTACCCCCACAAGCAGCGAACCGCGAGTTAAGGGACAGACAGGTATGCAGTTGTGGAGGGACGTTTGAGTTCTGCATGACGTGTCCACCGGCGCAGAGCAGCACGACACTCGCTTTCTTGAGACGCCCCAACTTCCCTTCACAGAGCAGTTACGGTGTGAAGAGATCCCACCCCCGGGACCGTTCACGGCACGCCCGACTCGACGTCGAAGTCGGCGGCTTTGGCATCCCCGGAAAGTTCACACGGATTCGCGTGGCCTTCCAAGGGGGTTTCCATGCTTGTGGAGGTCAAGGAGGCCCGATGAACAACCGCACCAAGACACTCACCAGCGCCGCAGCAGCCGCGCTGGCCCTCGGGCTGGGCGGATGCATCAACCCCACCCCTCCCACTCCGAGCCTCACGCCCATTCGGACTGTCGAGCCCAGCCCAAGCAATAGTCCCACACCCACCCTCTCCCTGTCCGCGGAGCAGCAAGCAGCCGCCGACGCCGTTGTGAAGTTCTACGAGGTGACAGATCAGATCGCCACCAACGCAGAGGTCGATCTCAACTCCCTCTACGAAGTCTCGGGCGGGGAACTGGTGCAGCAGTACCTCAAGGACTTGCAGATGATGCGGGTGCAAGGCTGGCGCCAGACGGGCCTCACCGACGTAGAGGTCACCCAAGTCACAGGGGAGTCGGCGCCGTTCAAGGTTGAGGCTTGCGTCGACACAGGCGGCATCGATGTCACCGACAAGGAAGGCAAGTCTCTCGTAGCACCGGATGCGCAGCCGCGGGTCCTGTACAGCTTCGATGTGGTGACCCTCGGCAGCCCGGTGCTGCGCGTTGTGGACCTCGGCCCGGAGTCGTGCCGGGTGTCATATGGAAGCGGACGTTCTGCCTACTGTCTCCTGGACGACGCGGACGGCTTGGCGTCAGCTCGCAGGCCACCCGGACGAGGGCGTGACGCCGGCGCAATGAGCGGCTGTCCGGTCAGCGTCCACAGCGGAGGAGCGGGTGTCACGGTCTTGCCCTCACCGCCCCGATTGGTGCGTTTCCCTGGGGAGGGTGAGTCGCAGGGTGGCGCCGGTGCCCTCCCCGTCGCTGGTGGCGGTGAGGCTGCCCCCGTGGGCTTCGGCGAGTGCTTTGGCGATGGTGAGCCCGATGCCGGATCCGCCCTTGTCGGCCTCCCTGGCGGCGTCGCCGCGGTAGAAGCGCTCGAAGATGTGCGCGAGTTGTTCGGCGGTCATGCCTTGGCCTGTGTCGGCGACGCTGATGGTCACGGCGTCCGGGGTCGAGGTTGACGTCACGTCGACTCGTCTCCCCTGGGGGGTGTGTCGGAGGGCGTTGGTGAGCAGGTTGCCGAGGATCTGGGCGACGCGCTGGGGGTCGGCTCGGACCGGCACGTCGTCGACTCGGACGGTGAGGGTGACGCCTTTGGTGTCGTAGGCGTGCCTGGCCTGACGGATCGCCGGCTCGACCAGATCGGTGAGCGGTTGCACGCTGGTCTGGAGTTCGATGCGTCCTTCTTCGGCTCGGGACACCTCGTCGAGGTCGCGGGCGAGCCGAGTGAGGCGTTGGGCTTGTTGCTCGACGACGGCTTGGGTGTTGTCGTCCCAGGTGAGGACACCGTCGGCGATCCCTTCGAGGTGGGCGTTGAGGGTGGCGATGGGGGTACGCATTTCGTGGGCCAGGTCGGACAGGAGGCGCCGGCGGGTGTTCTCGACGTCGCCGAGGCGGTCGGCCATGGTGTTGAACGTGTCGCCCATGGTGCTCAACTCGGGGCCGCCGCCCGTGACGGTGACCCGGGCGTCGTAGTCGCCACGGCTGAGCCGGCCGGCCGCCTGGGTCAGGACCTCGACGGGATGGCCGATGCGGCGGGTCAGGTACCACGAGATCCCGAGGGAGGCGGCGAGCGCGACCAGCAGCCCGACGGTGAGGGAGATCATGCTGGCGTCGGCGAAGGCGCGTTCGATGTGGACGATCTCGGGAGAGTCGGGCGGGTGGCCCGTGTCCAGGAGGTGGGCGTGGAACAGCGGTGGCCCGATGATCGCGGCGGTCAGGCCGGCGCTGGCCACGATGGCGAACAGGACGATGGCCTGGGCGACGAACAGCCTGGTGCCGAGCCGCCAGGCGCCCACAGCGTGGAACGGGCGGGTCACCCTCGTCCCATTCGGTAGCCGACGCCGCGGATGGTGGTGATGTAGCGCGGTTCGGTGGGGTCGTCGTCGAGTTTCTTGCGGAGGTTGGCGACGTGGACGTCGACGACGTGTTCGTCGCCGACCCAGGCGGTGTCCCACACGGTGTCGATGAGTTGGCGGCGGCTGAGTGCGACGCGGGGTTGGGCGGACAGGACGTCGAGGATGTCGAATTCGGTGCGGGTGAGCGCGACGGGGTGGTCGGCGATCCAGACTTCGTGGCCGGCGGCGTCGATGCGCAGGTCGCCGAACACGCGGTGTTCCTCCATTGCGGGGGTGGCGGCGGGAGGGCGGCGGGGGCGCCGCAGCACGGTCTGGACGCGGGCGACGAGTTCGCGGTTGCTGAACGGCTTGGTGAGGTAGTCGTCGGCCCCCACGGACAATCCGATGAGCCGGTCGACCTCGTCCCCGCGAGCAGTCAGGATCAGGATGTAGCAGTCCGAGAAGGTGCGGATCTGGCGGCACACCTCGATGCCGTCGAGGCCGGGCAGCCCGAGGTCGAGCACGATGACGTCGGGGTCCTCGGCCCTGGCCTGGTCGAGGGCCTCGGGGCCGGTGTGGGCCTGGCTGACCTGGTGGCCTGCCCGGGTGAGGTAGGACGCGATGACGGCGGCGAGTGCGCGTTCGTCATCGACGACCAACACCTTGGTCGGCTGTGCACCTTCGCTGTTCATGTCAGCCAGTATGGCCGCGACCCGCTGAGCACTGGTGAGCTGGGTCGGGCTCCCGGGCGGGTCTTGATGCGATCTTGAGACGATCCCGGTCGAACGGTGAGGCAACGCCGGGATGCTGAGTCAAGCCCGTGTTCGACCCGAGGCCGGCGTGCTGCCTTCGGTCTCTAGCCGGGGCCTCGTCGTGGGGCCGCACGGGGTCTTCCACAACAAGGAGTCAATTCGCGTGACGTCGTACCGTGCTGTCCGTGCCGTAGCCATGACACCCAGCCGATCCGCAGGTGAGCGCCCGCGAGGTCCTTTGCCGGGAGCTGGCCCTCGGCGTGCGGCGCCTGCTGCGCAGCGCCGTCCGACGGTGGTTGCGCTGTCCAGCCTGGGGTTGGCGGCGGCCGTGGTCGCTAGCGTGGGGGTGGTCGGTCTGGGTGCGGCCACCTCGGTGGCCGCGGTGCCGCGTCCGGACGCCGTGGGCGCCCCGCTGCCCGTGGCGGAACTGCGCGGCGTGCAGACCAGCCGCGGCGAGACTCGCGTGACCAGGCAGGGGGATGCAATGCTGCCGGAAGGCCCAGCGGTGGGCGACGCCCGCGCTGCACGCAAGGCGGTGGCGGAGCGGCAGGCTGAACTGGAAGCCACGGCGGAGGCGATCGACCGGGAGACGCAGCGGCTCTCCGATGTCGCTGCGCAGCAACGGCAGCTGGCTGCGCGGGAGGCTGAGCGGGCGAAGGCGGCCGAGGCTGCTTCGAAGGCCTTCGTGTGGCCCACCGCGGGTGGGGTGTCCAGCGGGTTCGGGTACCGCGTCCACCCGATCCTGAAGAAGCGCAAGCTGCACAACGGCGCCGACATCGGCGGGGCCTGCGGGCAGCCGATCGTGGCGGTCCGCGCCGGCGTCGTCACACGGGCGGAGCGATCAGGGTCGAATGGTGGGGCCGGCCACAATGTCCGGATCGATCACGGCCCGGTCGGCGGCGCCGAACTGGAGACGGCCTACCTGCACATGGGCGACGTGGCGGTGAAGGTCGGCCAGCGGGTCGAGACCGGGCAACGGTTGGGCACGGTGGGCTCGACGGGTCTGTCGACGGCCTGCCACCTCCATCTCAGCCTCTACAAGGACGGCGCGGGCAGCGACCCGCTCGCCTACCTCACGAAGTAGTCGCGATCTTGACCGAACCTGAACCTGCGCCACACGGCGACTCCACAGCAGGCGGCCACAGTGGCAGGACGTCAGGAGAGGGGATTGCTATGGGCTGGGGCATGTGGGTCCTCATGCTCGTCGGCATGGCCGGCTTCTGGGCGGTGGTCCTGATGGGCATCCGGGCGCTGTTCCTGGCGGGCGGGAACACGCCGGCGCAGGGATTCCGCGATGCACCCGAGAACGACGCCACCGCCGGGCGCTCGCAGCCTCGGGCTTCGGCCGAGCCGCCGGCCCGGACCGACTCCTCCTCAACGTCTCGAATAGCTCCCATCGAAAGGCACCCATGACTGGCATGTCCCGACGCACGCTCCTGCTCGGCGGACTCGGCCTCGGCGCCGCCGCCCTGACGGGCTGCACCTCCGCGCCGGCCGCCGGCCCCGTCCCCTCCGCGTCTGGCCCGATGCCGACGCTCCCGCCGGCCACCCCGAGACCCGGGCAACGGATCGTCGAGCAGGTCTTGACCGCCAAGCCTGTGACCCTCGACCTCGGCGGACCCACCGTCCCTACCTGGGCTTACGGCGACACCGCGCCCGGTCCGCTCGTGAGGGCTACCGCGGGTGACTTCCTCCGGATACGTCTTGACAACCAGTTGCCCGCGGACACCACCATCCACTGGCACGGGATCCGGCTGCACAACAAGGCCGACGGTGTCCCCGGCATGACGCAGGACCCGGTCCCGGCCGGCGGGTCGTTCACCTACGAGTTCACCGCTCCGGATCCCGGCACGTACTTCTTCCACCCGCACGTCGGCGTTCAACTCGACCGCGGCCTGTACGCCCCCCTGATCGTCGACGACCCGAACGAGCCGGGAGCCTACGACGCCGAGTGGGTGGTCGTCCTCGACGACTGGGTCGACGGCACCGGCCGCACCCCCGACGACGTCCTCGCGAAGCTGATCGCCGACGGGGGCCCTGCCCCCAGCGGCGGCATGGGCGGCATGGGTGGGATGGGGGGCATGGACCACGGCGGTCACGGTGGCGGCAACGCTCCGCAACCGTGGGGGGATGCCGGCGACGTCACCTACCCCTACTTCCTGATCAACGGACGCGTCCCCACCGCACCCGCCACGTTCGAGGCCAAGCCGGGCCAGCGCGTCAGGATCCGGCTGATCAACGCGGCGTCCGACACGATCTTCACGGTCGCGCTCGGCGGCCACCGCCTGACGGTGACCCACGGCGACGGCTTCCCCGTGGAACCGCGGGAGGTCGACGCCCTCTACCTCGGGATGGGCGAGCGCTACGACGCCCTCGTCACCCTCGACGACGGCGTGTTCCCCCTGGTGGCTCGTCCGTTCGGCAAGACCGAGGGCGGCCAGGGCTTGGCCCTGGTCACGACCGGTTCGGGTCAGGCCCCCGGCCCCGACGTGTCGCCCGCCGAACTGGCCGGGCGCATCCTGCTGGCCACCGACCTGCGTCCCCACGAGTCGGTGAGGCTGCCTTCACGATCGCCGGACGCCACCGCGCACATGTCGTTGGAGGGGTCGATGAGCCCGTACCGGTGGGGCATCAACGGGGCCCCGTTCGGGCAGAACCAGCCGCTCACCGTGCGTGAGGGGCAACGGCTGCGGCTCAACGTGATGAACATGACGATGATGACCCACCCCCTGCATCTGCACGGGCACACGTTCGCGCTGCCGACAGGGCTACGGAAGGACACGGTGCTGTTGGCGCCGATGCAGTCGATGGCGCTCGAGCTGGACGCCGACAACGTCGGCGACTGGATGGTCCACTGCCACAACATCTACCACGCCGAGGCCGGGATGATGATCGGCCTGCTCTACCGCGGCTGAGCGGGAACGTTGACGCGACCTTGACGGTTCCCACAACCAGACCCGACCTTCGTCGACCAGCCTCGTTGGTGTAACGATCCGACCGACGCCAAGGAGTCCCTGCCATGAATCACGACCACACCGACCATCGCGCCATCCCGCCGGCCGGCAGCGACCCGTACGACCGGTTCGCCGCCGACCCGTTCGCGCCGACCACCCCGGCACCGCCCGTTGGGCAGCCGGCCCCTACGGCCCAGCCCGTGCGGCACCGGTGGTGGATGCACCTGCTGATGTGCGCCCCGATGCTGGCTGTCGTCGGATTCCTCGTCGCCACCGGGGCGGCGGGCGGCGGCGCCATCGGCTACGCCCTGCTGTGCATGGCGATGATGGGCGCGATGATGCTGTTCATGAACCAGGGCTCCGCTGGAGGCCACAAGCATTGACCCCGGCACCCCCACGCCCGTCCGCCCTGACAGGAGAATGTGATGAACCTGAACTCCACCGCCGAGTCGGTCGTGCTGCACGTGGGTGGCCTGCACTGGGCCACCACCGCCCACGGCGTCGAACAGACCCTCCTGACCCGGCCAGGCGTGCTGGCGGTCGACGCGAACGCGATCTCGCAGACGGCGACCGTCACGTTCGACCCGACGCGGACCGACGTCGCCGAACTTCAGGGCTGGGTGCGCGAGTGTGGCTACCACTGTGCCGGCGAGTCACAGCCCACCCACGTGTGCGTTCCCCGCATCGAACCGGCAGGTCATCCCGGCGGGCACGCAGCCCCGGACGCCCACGCGCGGCACGGCGGCCCCGGAACCACGGTGCCGCACGGTCATGGGGGGCACGACCAGGCGGCGAGCCACGCCGCGGGGGTGGTGATCTCGCCGCATGACGCGATGGGTCATGGCGGTCATGGGGGGATGTCGATGGACGCCATGGTCGCCGACATGCGCAACCGGTTCCTGGTCGCGGCGGTGCTGTCGGTGCCGATCACGTTGTTCTCCCCGATGGGACGCGACATGCTCGGCTTCGGGCTGCCGGCGCCGTTCGGTTTGCGGGACGAGGTGTTCGCCCTGGTGTTGTCGCTGCCGGTGGTGTTCTACGCGGGCTGGATCTTCTTCGACGGGGCTTTCCGCGCCCTGCGGAACCGGACGCTGGACATGATGGTGCTGGTCGCGATCGCGATCGGCGCCGGGTGGCTGTACAGCCTGTACGTCACGCTCACCGGTGGTGGCGAGGTGTTCTTCGAGGCGGCCGCGGTGCTGACCACGTTCGTCTTGTTGGGGCACTGGTTCGAGATGCGGGCCCGCGGCGGCGCGAACGACGCCATCCGGGCGTTGCTGGACCTGGCGCCGCCGATGGCGACGGTGATTCGTGACGGGGTCGAGGCCGACGTGCCCACCAGCGAGGTGCTGGTCGGCGACCTGGTGCTGGTCCGTCCCGGCGCGAAGGTGCCCGTCGACGGCGTCGTCCGGGAGGGCCGTTCCGAGGTGGACGAGTCGATGGTGACCGGGGAGTCCTTGCCGGTCGACAAGACGGTCGGTTCAGCGGTGGTGGGGGCGTCGATCAACACCACGGGGACGCTGCGGGTGGAGGCCACCAAGGTGGGCGCGGACAGCGCCCTGGCGCAGATCGTCGCGCTGGTGCAGCAGGCGCAGAACTCGAAGGCCCCCGGCCAGCGGCTCGCGGACCGGGCGGCGTTCTGGCTGGTGCTGGTGGCCATCATCGGAGGAGGGCTCACGTTCGGGGCCTGGCTGCTGGCCGGCGCGTCGGTCCAGACGGCGATGCTGTTCGCGATCACGGTGGTGGTCATCACCTGCCCCGACGCCCTCGGCCTGGCGACGCCGACCGCGATCATGGTCGGCACCGGTCTGGGCGCCAAGCGAGGGGTGTTGTTCAAGAACGCCACCGCCCTGGAGACCTCCGCGAAGGTCAACACGGTGGTGATGGACAAGACCGGCACGCTCACCAAGGGCGAACCCGAGGTGACCCAGGTCATCGCCGTCGGGGGCGACCCCCACCTCGACCTGGTCGCGGCGGTGGAGCGCGAATCCGAACACCCGCTCGCGGCCGCCGTGGTCACCCATGCCGACGCGCTCGGCGTCGCGACCCGTAAGGCTGCCGAGTTTCGCAACGTGCCCGGCCACGGCGCCAGCGCCGTCGTGGACGGGCAGGAGGTTGCGGTGGGGAACCGGCGGCTCATGGAGTCCCTCGGTGTCGACCTGTCGGCGGCGGGGCCGATCCGCGACCGGGTCGCCGCCCAGGGCCAGACCGCCGTGTTCGGAGCGGTGGACGGCCGCATCGTGGCGGTCATCGGGTTGGCGGACGCCCCCCGCGAGACCTCCGCCCGGGCGGTCGCGGCGTTGCACGACCAGGGCGTGCAGGTGGTGATGCTGACCGGCGACAATCAGGCGACCGCGGAGCGGATCGCCGCCCAGCTGGGGATCGACACGGTGATCGCGGACGTGCTGCCCGGCGACAAGGCCGCCCATGTGGCCGATCTACAACGCCAGGGGCGGGTGGTGGCGATGGTCGGTGATGGTGTCAACGACGCCCCTGCTCTGGCCCAGGCTGACGTGGGGGTCGCGATCGGGGCGGGCACCGATGTGGCGATCGAGACGGCCGACCTGGTCCTCATGCGGTCGGACCCCCTCGACGTGCCGACCGCCCTGACCATCGGCCGTGGCACGCTGCGGAAGATGCGGCAGAACCTGGGCTGGGCGGTCGGTTACAACGTGGTCGCCCTGCCGATCGCGGCCGGCGTGTTTGCCGGCGTCGGGCTGACCCTACGGCCAGAGATCGCTGCGCTGTCGATGTCCGGTTCGAGCCTGATCGTCGCTGTCAACGCCCTGCTGCTGAAGCGGTTGCGGCTTCCTGACGAGTCCCACCGCCGACCAGGCACCCCGGCCGCGCAGGCTGCGTCGGGATCTTGACGCGACCTTGATCCGATCCTGCCGATCCGGACACGAGACCCGCCTAACCTGACACCAGAAGCGGTACCCCTGGGGGGTATCAGGACAGGGGTGAGGTGGTTGTGATGAGTTGGCTCGTCATCGGCGGCGCGGTGGTCGTCACCGGGTTGTTGTGGTGGTTCTTCTTCGGTCCGAAGCGGGCCGGACAGGTGAGCCTGGAGGACGGCGTCCAGGTGGTGCGGGTCACCGTGGACGGTGGCTACAGCCCGGACGTGATCGAGGGCGTCCGCCCGGGCGTACCGGTCAGGCTGCTGTTCGACCGGCAGGAGAGCGGTGAGTGCACCTCGCGGGTGGTCATGCCCGACTTCAAGGTCAACGCAGCGCTGCCGGCGTTCCGGACCACGGCGGTCGAGTTCCTTCCCACCGAAACGGGGGAGTACCGGTTCGCGTGCGGGATGAACATGGTGTCCGGGGTGGTCCGGGTCAGCGGGAGCCCCCCGGCCGATACCCAGGGCGGCGGCACCGTGGTGGAGCAGGCCTCCCGGCCGGTGGACGGAACGACCGCGGCCGGCGGCACCGCCCCCGACGCGGAGGCGGAGGAGGCTGAGCGTGCCGCCGAGATCCGCGACTTGACCCGCCGCCTGCTGGTGGGTGCGGTGCTGTCGGCGCCGGTGCTGGTCGCGGTGATGGCGGTGGAGTTGTTCCAGGCGATGTGGGTTCCCGAGTTCCTGATGAACCCGTGGCTACAGCTGGCGTTGATCGCTCCGGTGATGTTCTATACCGGCTGGCCGATCCACCGGACCGGCTGGAAGGCGCTGTCGCACCGGACCGCCGACATGAACTCGCTCATCACGCTCGGCACGTTTGCCGCCTTCGGCTACAGCCTGGTGGTCACGTTCCTGCCCTGGCTGCTGCCCGACGCGTTGCGGCACGTGTACTACGAGGCCGTCGGGGTGATCATCACCCTCATCCTGCTCGGGCGGCTGCTCGAGACGAAAGCGAAGGCCGGCACCGGTGAGGCAATCCGCGCTCTGATCGGGCTGCAGCCCCGCACCGCCCGGGTTGAGCGCGACGGTGCCGAACTCGAGGTCGGCGTTGATGAGGTGCGGGTCGGAGACATCGTGCTGATCCGGCCCGGGGAGAAGCTCCCGGTCGACGGCGAGGTGACCAGCGGCTCCTCCTCGATCGATGAGTCGATGGTGACCGGCGAGTCCATGCCGGTGACCAAGTCCGTCGGTGACACCGTGATCGGCGCCACTATCAACACCACCGGCGCCCTGCGCTACCGGGCCACCAAGGTCGGCGCCGACACGATGCTGGCCCAGATCATCAAGCTGGTCCGCGAAGCCCAGGGCTCCAAGGCGCCCATCCAGCGGCTCGCCGACCAGGTGTCCAGCTACTTCGTGCCCGCGGTGATCGTGATCGCGGTGTGGACCTTCGTCGCGTGGGTGCTGGTCGGCCCGCCGCCGGTGTTCATCTTCGCGCTCGTCGCCGCGGTGTCGGTGCTGATCATCGCCTGCCCGTGCGCCCTGGGGCTGGCCACTCCCATGTCGATCACCGTCGGCACGGGCAAGGGCGCCGCGCACGGCATCCTGATCCGCTCCGCCGAAGCCTTGGAGACCGCCCACAAGTTGCAGACGATCATCCTCGACAAGACCGGCACCCTGACCCGCGGCGTCCCGGCCCTCACCGACGTCATCCCCGTGACCGACGGAGGTGAGGACCGCCTCCTGGCCGCTGTCGCCGGGGTCGAGCGTGCCTCCGAGCACCCGCTGGCGGCCGCGATCGTGGCCGGGGCGACCGAGCGCGGGCTCGCTGTGCCCGAGGTCGACGGGTTCGAGTCCGTCACCGGCCAAGGGGTGATGGCGCGGGTCGACGGGCTGCGCGTGCTGGTCGGCAATCGCCGGCTGCTGGACGCGTTCGGGGTGGACGCGGCCGTCCTGCTCGCCGCCCACGACCGGCTGGCCGCCGAAGGCAAGACCGCGATGCTGGTCGCGGTCGACGGACACCCCGCCGGCGTCGTTGCTGTAGCCGACACCCTCAAGGAAGGCGCCCCGGCGGCGGTCGCAGCCCTCCAGGCCCGCGGCATCGAGGTCGTGATGATGACCGGTGACAACCGGCACACCGCCGCCGCGATCGCCCGCCAGGTCGGCATCACCCGCGTCGTCGCCGAGGTGATGCCCGACCACAAGGCCGCCGAGGTCCGGCGCCTGCAGGCCGACGGCAAGGTGGTCGGCATGGTCGGCGACGGCATCAACGACGCCCCCGCCCTCGCCCAGGCCGACGTCGGGTCGGCGATCGGGACCGGCACCGACGTCGCGATCGAGTCCTCCGACATCACGTTGGTCTCGGGGGCACTGGTGGGCATAGTGACCGCCGTCGACCTGTCCCGGGCCACCATGCGCAACATCAAGCAGAACCTGGTGTTCGCGTTCCTGTACAACATCCTGGGCATCCCGATCGCCGCCGGCGTGCTCTATCCGGCGTTCGGGATCACCCTCAGCCCGATCATCGCCGCCGCCGCGATGGCACTGTCGTCGCTGTCGGTGGTCGCCAACGCGAACCGGCTCCGCCGGTTCACCCCCCGTCCACTGGCTGCCACCACCCAGGTGGCCGGCGTCGATCCGCTCGTCGAGGTGGGCGGCAGCGTCGAAGCCTCACACCACACCCAACGAAAGGAAACCACCATGTTCGGCCTGTTCGGCAAGAAGAAGGACACCACCGCCAAGGTCGTCGACCCGGTCTGCGGCATGAAGATTGATCCGACCGACGCGGCCGCCACCCGCGACCACGACGGCCCCACGATCTACTTCTGCTCCAAGGGCTGCGCCGAAACCTTCGACGCGGACCCGCACCGTTACGCGCATGGACCCTCCGGCGCCGGCCACCACTGACCCGGGCGCTTCCGCCCCTGCAGCCCACGGGAGTGCGTCGGCCTCACGGACCCGACGTGCCCTGCTGGGCCGGCTGCGGCGCATCGAGGGGCAGGTCCGCGGGATCGCCCGGATGGTCGACGGCGACGCCGACTGCATCGAGATCCTCACCCAGGTGGCCGCAGTCACCCACGCCCTCGAAGCCGCAGCCCTGATGCTGGTCGACCAACACCTCCGCGACTGCCTGCAGCGGGGGGCAGCCACCACCGTGGCCGACGAGCAGACCGAACAGGTGGAGCAGGCCCTCCGGGCCGTCGAACGGCTGCTCCGCACTTGAAGCTGGTCCTGCGTGTGAAAAGGGCGGGTGGGTCGCGAACGCGACCCCCCGCCCTTGCGCGTCACGCCTCCGTCGGGCCGCCCGCGGGGGCAGGGCCTCGATCAGGCTGTGCCGACCGGTCGGCCGCCCGGCAGGTCATACCACTCCTGCAGCCAGTCCTGCATCTGGGCGATCTCTGCCAGTTGGGCGTCTCGGATGTCGCTGCACAGGGTCAGCAGTTCGTCGTGCTCGGCGTTCGCCAGGCACTTCTCGGCCTCCCGGATCGCACCCCGGTGGTGGCGGATCATCGACCGCAGGAACGCGACCTCGAACTCCTCGCCGTCTAGGTCGTGGAACCGGTGCATCGACTGCATCCCAGTCATGTCCGGCTCGTGGGAGATGCCGTACCAGTCCTCCAGCCACTGCTGCATGGTCGCGATCTCGGCCGACTGGGTGGCCACGATCGACTCACACGTCGCTGCGAGCTCGTCGTGGACCGCCTTCTCGACGCACATCTCGGCCATCATCACCGCCATGTGGTGGTGGTCGATCATCCCGGTCAGGAAGTCGACCTCGAACCGGGCCGCCTGATCGGACGCCGCCGGTGCGCTCGCCTGCGCCGGTGGTGCGGCCGCCACCGCCACCCCGGTCAGGGCGCCGGTCGCCAACAGGGCCGCAGTCAAGCCGGACGCCACCCGTCGGGTCAGGTTCGTGTGTTCCATCATGCCTCCCTTGGTTGTTCGCCTCAGGTGTGAGGATGGGCATCGACGCTACCCACCGGGGTTTCGCGGCGTCGAGCCCCGGATCGGGGTTCTTGGCCGAATCTTGAGGTTTTCGCCAGGCACCCCCGCCCAGTTTCATCGGCTTCTTGACGTGATCTTGGCTGCCGCTCAGGGGGCCCTTGACCCCGGCCCGCGACAGTAGGAGCCGGCGTGCCACGCGGGTGCGTCGCTTGATGGAGGAGTCTCGCCGTGTGGCCGGTGTTGTTCTCAGTGTTCGGAATCCAGATCCAGTCGTACGGGGTGAGCAAGGCCCTCGCGGCGCTGGTCGCCGCGTGGCTGCTCGGCCGGGCCTTCCGCCGGCTCGGCTTCCCGGTGGAGCAGGCGCACTCGCTGGTCCTGTGGGCGGCGGTGTGGGGGTTCGTGGCCGCCAAGGTGTACTTCCTGATCGACAACCGCGCCCAGTTCAGCTGGCACCTGCTCGGTAGCTCCGGGTTCGTCTGGTACGGCGGACTGATCGGCGGCATCCTCACCGTCGTCGTCCTGACCCGCCGCTACCAGCTGCCGATGGCCACCGTGGCCGGCGCGACCGCGATCCCCCTGTCGGTGGCGTACGGGATCGGCAGGATCGGCTGCTTCCTGGCGGGCGATGGCACCTACGGCACGCCGACCGACCTGCCCTGGGGGATGGCCTTCCCGAACGGCGTCGTGCCCGTGACCGTCCCGGTTCACCCCGCCCAGTTGTACGAGGCTGCCGGCGCGTTCGCGATCGCCGCCGTGCTCTGGCTGCTCGCCCGCCGCTGGCTGCCGCTGTCAGTGTTCGGCGGCTACCTCGCCCTCAGCGGAGCCGCGCGACTGCTGGTCGAGATCGTCCGGGTCAACGACCGCGTCCTGCTCGGCCTCACCGAAGCGCAACTGTTCGGCCTGCTCAGCATCATCGCCGGCGTCATGCTGATCGCGGTCGACCGCCGGCAGCGGACCCCCGAGCCCGCCGCCGCACACCCGGTCGAGCCGGCGCGCGTGTGATTCGCTCGGTGGACTGGCCTCGCCGGCGATGACGACCCTGCGGACCGCACGGGACGCGGCGTGGGCCCGGCAGCGGTGGCCGCGTCAGTGGGCACCGCTGGTCGCGGCGGGGGCGGCGGGTGCGGCGGGGTTGGTGACGGGCACGGGTGTCGCACCGCTGGGCTGGTGGCTCGCCCCACCGGTTGGCGTCATGGTGCTCACCGTCGCCGTGCACCGGAGCACGTCGCTCCGGGCTGCGGCTGCCGTGGGGCTGGCCTACGGCCTTGGCCTGTCCGGACCAACCCTGGGCTGGATGGCCGCCATCCACCCGGCCGCCCTGGTAGGGCTGCTGTTGCTCTCCTCCAGCTGGTCTGCGGTCACGGCCGTGCTGGTCCGCGCCGCCGGCCGGAGCCGCGGCTGGCCCGTACTGGCAGCCCTGGCCTGGTTGGGCGTGGAGTTCCTCGCCGCCCGCGTCCCGTTCGGCGGCTTCGGCTGGCTGCGGCTCGGCTACACCCAGATCGACTCGCCCCTGGCCGGGCTGTACCCCTTCATCGGGGTGGCCGGCGTCAGCTTCTCCGTGGTCCTCACGGGACAGCTGGGCGCCTGGATCCTGCTGGGGCCCTCCAGGTGGCGCCTGGCCTGGTCCGCGGCGTGGCTGGTCGTCGTCACCGGCGCCGCCACCGCCGGTACCGTGACCCCGACCCCGCCCCCTGACGGCGTCGTCACCGCGGGCTGGGTCCAGGGTGGCGCACCCGGCGGCGGCGTCTACGGCCTCGGCCCGCCTCGTACCATCACCACCAACCAGGCACGGGCCACCCGCGAACTGGCCGCCGCGATCGACGCCGGCCGCCTGCCGGCCCCCGACTTCGTCGTGTGGCCCGAGAACGCCACCGACCTCGACCCCGACACCGACCAGCGCACCGGCCAGCTCGTCGAGCAGTCCGTCGCGGCCGTGGGGCGTCCCGTGCTGGTCGGCGCCATCCTCGACGGTCCCGGACCCCGCCAGCGGCGAACCGCCGCCCAATGGCGCGAACCCGACGGCCGGATCGGGCCCACCTATCAGAAACGCTCGATCGTCCCGTTCGGCGAATGGATCCCGTTCCGAGACGTGCTGCTGCCGCTGATCCCTGCCCTGCGCTACGTCGGCGCCCAGTCCGTGGCCGGCACTGATCCGGGTCTTCTCGACGTACAGCTCCCCGACGGACGCTCGATCAGCCTTGGCGTGCTGGCCTGCTTCGACGTCGCCTTCGACCCCGTCGTGCACGACCTCGCCACCGCGCAGGCCGTCATCGTGCAAAGCAACAACGCCATGTACCAGGGCACCGCCCAGATCGAGCAACAGTTCGCCATCACCCGGGCCCGGGCAGCGGAACTGCGCCGCGACACCCTCGTCGTCACCACCAGCGGCATCACCGGACTCATCGATCCCACCGGTCGGGTCACCATGAAGGTCACCGAACCGGGTCCCGCCGTTGGAGTGGTGCAACTCGGCCTGCGCACCGGGACCACCACCGCCAGCTGGCTCGCCACCCCCCTGGAGGTCACCGCGACCGTGGCCGCCGCGCTCTGGATCACGGCGCTCACGCTGACGCCTTCGCCGCGCAGGCGCTTTCATCCCTTGGTCGGATCTTGACCAGAGCCGGGCCGACACCACACCGACGTCACGCACCCTCGACGGTATGGACACCAGCCTGACCGACCCCCCGGCATCTACTCTGGCCGCCGACAGCGTCACCGCGGCCACCCCGTGGCGGGCCCGCGCCGCCGGGGCGTGGGCGGCCACCCGAGCCACGTTCGGGGCCCTGCTCGGGCTCGCACCGCATGTCCTGCACCACGTCGGGTTCCTCGCCGGCGCCGCCCTCCTGACCGGCGTCGTGGGCAACACGGTGCTCTACGCAGCCGGGATGCTGCTCAGCATCCCGATGCTCAACCGCCTCCGGAAACGGTTCGGCACCTGGAAGGCGCCAGCGCTGGGGGCGATCGCCTTCACCAGCCTGTTCACACTGTCCGCGTTCGTGATCGGGCCCGCCCTCAACCCGACACCCGTCGCACCCCAGCCCGCGGCGACCACTGGCCCCACCGGCCAGCCGCTGGAGGAACACGACGGGCACCACCCAGACACGAACCAGACCAGATCTTGACCCGGCCTTGACCTCCGGCTCATGCGCTGGCTGCCACGCTGGACGATCGTGACCACACCTCGCCTCGTCCCTCCGGTGGCCACCCCATGAGCGGGGGTCACCATCACCACCACGGGCATGATGGGGTGGACGCCGACGTGCGCGTCTCCCGGACGGCCCGCTCGCGACACTAGTGCTGTTGGCCGTCGTGGCGGCGATCACCATGGCGGGCTTGGTGTGGTTGTGGCCCACGGAACGGGTGTTGCCGGAGGGTTCGGTGCTGACGACCGAGGGGATCGTGCCCGTGCGCGGGCAGATCACCGCGATCGAGCCGTGCCCGGCGGCCCCGGACGCCCCGCCGACCGGGCCGGACGCCGGCGTCCAACACGCCTGCCTCGTCGCCCAGGTCGAACTCGACCGCCGGGCGGGCGAACTCGTGGACGTGGAGCTGGTGGGAGTGACCGCGTGGAGCGGCCTGCAGCCCGGCGACGGCGTCCACGTGGCCGAGGTCGGCGCCACCGAGGGGGTGCCCGGGGGATGGTCGTTGATCACGGTCGACCGGATCCCGGTCCTGGCGATCTTCACGATCCTGTTCGTGGTGGCGGTGCTGGTCGTCGCCGGCCGGAAGGGCTTCTTCGGGCTGCTGGGGCTGGTGGTGTCCGGGGTGGTGCTGTTCGGCTTCCTGATCCCGGCCCTCACGTCGGGACAGCCGGCTGTGTGGGTTGCGATCGTGGGGGCGACCGCCATCATGTTCGTGGTGCTCTATCTGGCCCATGGGGTGTCGTGGCGGACCACGTCAGCGTTCGTCGGCACCTGGTTGAGCCTGTTGGTGACCACCGGCCTCGGCGCGCTGGGCGTCTCGATGGCCCGGCTGAGCGGCATCTCCAGTGAGGAGACCCTCGCGCTGACCAACCTGCTCAGTGACCTCGACTTCCCTGACATCCTCACCTGTGGTCTGGTGATCGCGGGCCTGGGCGTGCTGAACGACGTGACGATCACGCAGGCGTCGTCGGTGTGGGAGGTCCGGGCCGCCGGGCCGCACCTGAGCCGGGGGCAGTTGTTCGCCTCGGGGATGCGGATCGGCCGCGACCACATCGCTTCGACGATCTACACCATCGTGTTCGCGTACGCCGGCGCCGCGTTGTCGCTGTTGCTGCTGTTGTCGTTGTACGAGCAGCCCCTGAACCTGTTGTTGTCGACCGAGCAGTTCTCCGAGGAGATCATCCGCACCCTCGGCAGCGGCATCGGCCTCGTGCTGAGCGTTCCCCTCACCACCGGCGTGGCCGCCCTCACCGTTGCCGGCGCGGCCGCAGCCGGCGGTGGGTCGGGTCGGGACGTCGCCGACTCCGGCACCAAAGCCCGACGCCCCCGGCGAGCGATCTAGGTCAAGGTTTGGCCAAGCTTCGCGTCGCAACCTTGAAAGACGGCGGGTGCCCCACTTCCCTCGGGGGTGCGGCCGATTGTCTGCGAGAAACAGGAGAACAATGAGAGCAACACCGAAGTGGGTCACGATCGTGATGGGCGTCGTGGTAGCGGCAACCATGCTGGGGGCGTGCTCGGCCACGCCGGCGGCCACTCCCAGCCCAGCCTTGACGACGGCAGGGTCAGCGAACCCGGACAGTGCGGCCGTCCACAACGAGGCAGACACGGCGTTCGCGCAGATGATGATCGTGCACCACCAGGGTGCGATCGAGATGGCCGACCTCGCCGCCCAGCAGGCCCAGAGCGCGGACGTCAAGGCGCTGGCCGAACGCATCTCGGCCGCCCAGGGCCCCGAGATCGACACCATGAGCGGCTGGCTTGCCGCGTGGGGCGAGGATCCGATGCCGGCCGAGAGTGACATGCCCGGGATGGACCACTCGGGCATGGACATGGACGGGAGAAGCCAGGAAGAGGTGATGGCCGAGCTGCGAGGCTTATCGGGCGCCGACTTCGACAGGCAGTTTCTCACCTCGATGATCGCCCACCATCAAGGAGCGATCGAGATGGCCCAGACCCAACTCGCCGACGGCCGGGACCCGCAAGCCATCGAGCTGGCGCAGAAGATCATCGCCGACCAGGAAGCAGAGATCGAGGAGATGCAGGGATTGCTCGCATCAGCGTAGGAACCCGACCGTGGCGAGGGGCCGGCAGGTGCTGCCGGCCCCTCGCCCTCGGACGACCGCACATGCTGTTCTCAGGCCAGACGAGATCTTGAGGCTGCCTTGACCGGTCCCCCCGGTGAGGGGAACCACCATGGTCGTCGTGAACACGACGAACAACACTTGGGCCCGGGTCGGCCACCAGACCGCCCGGGCTGCGTCGCCCATGGTCACCCTGGTAACCGCCGAGGCCTGCCACCTCTGTGAGGACGCCCACACGGAACTCCTGAACCGCGCGACCCAAGGGCAGCTACTGCTCGACCAGGTGGACGCCGAATCACCGCAGGGCCAGAAGCTCCTCCATCAACACCGCCCGGCCATGTTCCCCCTCGTGCTGCTCGACGGCGCGTTCCTCAGCGCCGGACGCCTCCCGCGCCGCAAGCTCGACCGCGCCCTCGCGGCACGGAAGGCCTCGTGATGGGCTCGGAACTCCTGGCAACTGGCAGCATCCTGGCCGCCTTCTTCGCGGGCACGGTGGCACTGTTCGCACCCTGCTGCATCGTCTTCCTCGCCCCGTCGTACCTGGCTGCTGCGGTCAAGAACAACCGGTGGCGCCTCCTCCCGCTGACCTTCGTCTTCGCGGCAGGCCTGGCGCTCGTCCTGGTCCCGATCACGCTCGGGGTGAGTCTGCTGGCCGGTGCGATCGCCAAGTACCACGTGATCCTGTACTGGGCCGGTGGCCTGCTCATGATCGGCCTCGGCCTGCTGGCCCTCAGCGGCCGGATGTGGTCCATGCCGTCGATGCTGCGCGCCCCCGACACCACCCGCGGCGACACGGCGACCTTCTTCAGCCTCGGCGTGTTCTCAGGGATCGCGTCCAGCTGCTGCGCCCCCGTCCTGGCAGGCGTGATGACCCTGTCCGCTCTCTCCGGCAACCCGCTTGGCGGCCTGGTCCTCGGGCTGGCTTTCGTGTTCGGCATGGTCATCCCGCTGCTGGTCATGGCACTCGTGTGGGACGCCGCCCGCCTCAACGAACGACGCTGGGGCCGGGCGAAGCCCATCAGGGTGACCGTCGCCGGCCGCACGCTGCACACCAACAGCGTGAACCTGCTCGTCGCGGTCGCCTTCGTCATCATGGGCGTCTGGGTCATCACCCTCGCTGGCACGGCGACGATGACCGGGTCGGGCACCTGGGTCCAGCTCGCCGCCGGCGACTGGGTCACCCAAGCCGCGCAGGCCGTCCTCGGCTGGCTTGCCCCGGTCCCTGAGCCCGTCCTCGGCCTCGCCTTGTTGGGGCTGGCCGGGGTGTTCGTGTGGACCACGCTCCGCGACCGCCGCCGCGACGCGCGCCAGGGAGCCGAAGAGCACGCCGACGCCGACCCCACCCTGCCGCACTGCCACAGCACGACCGACGCCGACCACCCGATCGCCGACCACGACACCGCGAGGAACTGACGACCATGCCCAGCAACCAGCGCACCACCATCAGCCGCCGGCAACAGCTCCGAGACCAACGGGCACGAGAATCAGCCAAGGAGACCAAGCGTCGCCGCCTGTTCAGAATCGCGACCGGGCTGCTGACCACGCTCGTCGTCGCCCTCGTGGGGTTCGGCCTGTGGAGCGCCCGCCCCGTCGAGGGTGGCCCGTCCGGCCAGGCGCCCGCGTTCACCCTGCCGACGACCGCGGGCACCACCGTGTCCCTGGCCGACTACCGCGGCCAGCCCGTGCTTCTCTACTTCAACGAGGGCGCCGGCTGCGGCTCCTGCACCCAGCAGATGGCCCTCATCGAGCAGGAGCCGGGCTTCGCCGCAGCCGGCATCACCGTGCTCCCCATCGTGATGAACACCGCCGCCCAGATCCAACCCGACCTGGACCGCTTCGGCGTCACCACCCCCTACCTGCTCGACGACGGCACGGTCTCGAAGGCCTACGACACCCTCGACAAGGGCATGCACCCCGGCCTGCCCGGGCACGGCTTCGTCCTGATCGACGCCGACGGCAACAAGCTCTGGCACGGCAACTACCCCTCCATGTGGCTCGACCCCGCCGAACTCCTGCACGAAGCCACCAGCCGCCTGTGAACGGGCGCGAACGCTGCGCCGCCGACCTTGTAGCGATCTTGACCGACCGCAGACGGGCCGCACGCCGTTCACGCACCACCCTGGCCCTAAGGCCAGCTCAAGAAGGGAACCAATGATGATGTGGGGAGACAACAGCGGCTGGGGGATGTGGTTGGGAATGGGGATCAGCACGCTCATCCTCGTCGTCCTGATCGCTCTGTTGGTGTGGTCCATCAGCAGGATCGGCCGCGTCGAGGCGCCCCGGCCCCAGCGCGAGCGGCCGACCGCGTTGGAGCTGCTGGACGAACGCCTCGCTCGCGGGGAGATCGAACCCGACGACTACCAGCAGCGCCGACGGATCCTCAACGACCAACGCTGAACCCTGCCGGGGGGGGCGCCGACCCGCCCCCCTGCATGCCACGAACTACCCAAGGAGCGCACCGTGACGAGGACTACGATCAGGAGAGTCAGCACCTTCGGGGTGAGCGGTCTGACCTGCCCGGACTGCCTCGTCCTGCTCATGGAGCGCGTCCGACAACAGCCCGGGGTTCGGGAGGTGACCGTCGACCTTGAGCCTGCGGGTGAATCGTCCCTCACGATCGCCCCCGCGGAAGCCGTGAGCGCCGAGGAAATCCGAGCCCTGGTCGACGAGATCGGCTTCGACTACATCGCCCGCCGCAGTCACCGCCGGCCCCCCGTGGACAGGACGCTCGCTCGTGGTCTCCCCTGATCCACAGCAAAGCTGGCGGACCCGAGCTCACGCACCTGCCCTGAGGCCCGCCCTGGACAGAGCACCAGCATGAGCGCCGACCACGCCCACGCGTCGCAGGGCACCCATCGCAGCAAGCTCACGATCGTGGTCGGGATCACTGCCCCGTCGGCGTGAGGAATTGCATGGTCAACACCTACCGGATCGCGCGAGCTCTGGCTGCCATGCCGCCCCCGCGTCGTCGACAAGTGCGTTGGCACCTTCCGCCTCACAGTCTTCGGGCGGTTCAGCGCTCGATCGCCAGCCGCCCTAGACCTGCTGCCAGCGCCGCTGCGGTGGGGGCCATGTAACGCCGTTCGAACGTGGTGCCCAGCGCCTGTACCGGGACACTGGCCAGTCCTGCCACAGCCAGGACTCCGAGCAGGCCCCGTTCTGCTCGGGACACCTCCCCGGCGATCCCCGCACCACGCGCCACCAGTACCGCCACCGGCAGAAGACTGCACATGCTCACGGCGGCAACCCGTCGCCCTTCGACCGGATCCGTCACCCGACCCCCGCTGACAGCGGTGTGTGGCAGGCGGCCTGAGAGAACCGCCGCGTGGGTCGCCATCGTGACCGTCAACCCACCGACTGCGAGTGGGACGGCCAGGCCGAGCGGGACCATCTCACACAAGGACCGAACGGCCAGCATGGCGCGACCTTTCCAGATCAAGGAGACCGGCAGAGACGGGGTCAGTTAACACCCGATGAACGCGTGGCAACCCGTATCGGATGATGTCCGACTCTCGGCAAGATCGAACGCACCCGGCGCGGCAGATGCGCGAGTTGATCCGCGCCTGTCAGTACGTGCTTGCGAGGTGTTCAGCGGCCAGGCGGGGTGAGCTGAGCACCGGAGCGGTCAGGTCCTGCAGCAGGGGCTCTGCGGCGGCCATGCTGGCCTGGGCGAGGACAACGACGCTGGCGTCCGCTGCCGCGTGACGTGCGGCCTGGGAGATGACGTCGAGGTAACCGTCCTGGTCGCCTGCCTCGAACAGCTCCCACGCGCCCTCAGCCGTGATCAGCGTGAGGGCGACGTCCTGCCCGGCGGCGCGGGCCTCGTGCTCGAGCAGGTGACGGGTCGGTTCGAGCGTCGACGCCAGGGCTGCGACGACAACGATCCGGGGCCCGGAGCGGACCGCCTGGGCTGCCATCGGGCGGTCGACCCTGAACACGGGGACGCCCAGGGCGTTCTCCTCCGCGATGTCGCCGATGGTCGAGCAGGTACAGCACACGACCGAAGCGCCCCGGTCCCGAAGCCGGTCGAGGTGCTCGCGGACGCAGCCCGTGACGAACTGCGGACCTCGCTGGCGGGCGTCGCTCAGAAGTGACTCGTCGACCACGTGCACCCGCTGTGCGTCCGGGCGAAGACGGGCAAGGAGCGCATCGAAGGTCGCCACATGAACCGGCGAGGTGTGCAGGAACCCGTACGACGTCATAGACGAATCCTGCCCAAGAGCAGGGCCTCCCAGGGCAGCAGTCTCAGCACACCCACTGCACCCTGACGAACGGACAGCGGCATTTCCGGATGTTCGAGGTTGGTGGCCAACCACCCAATTCGTCCCTGCGAGTCCCGCCGAGCTACTTCGCGAGGAGATGGTCCAAGTGTCGGCGGACTGCGGGCCAGTCACCGTCGGTGATCGAATACTGCGCCGTGTCGGTCACT
>NZ_SDMQ01000039.1 GCF_004324755.1 Propioniciclava sinopodophylli | reverse complement strand
GCTGAGACCGCACGGGGGACGAGTATGAAGACGTTGTTGGCGGTGTCGTCGAAGGTGACCGCGGCCGAGGCTGCTTCGTGGGTGTACGGCGGTCAGGAGGTCACAGCCCATCCTTTGGTGGCTCAGGCCGCCTTGTCGGGTGAGGTGTCGGTGGCGCAAGCCAGGTCGATCGACCGGGTGCTGGGCGAACTCCCGGCCACCCTCACGGCTGGGCAGCGGGCTGAGGCGGAGCAGTTCCTGTTGGACAAGGCTGCCCTGGTCGATGCGCAGGACCTCGCCAAGCAGACCCGCACCGTCTTGGAGCAGGTCGCCCCCGAGACCGACGCCGTCGAGGACGAGTTGTCGCGGCTTGACGCGCAGCGCAAGCAAGCCTGGGCCAGCCGATCGCTCACCTTCAGCAATGATCGTCGTGGTTCGGTCGTGTTCAAGGGGCAGTTGCCGACCTTGGAGGGGGAAGCGTTCAAGCGTCTGGTCGAGGCGCACTCGTTGAGCAACCGGCGTGCGGTGGAGCAGGCCGCGGATCGTCACGACGAAGCCGGGTTGCGTAGCTTCGAGCAGCGCACCGCCGACGGCCTCATCGCCCTCGTTGCTGGTCGCGCTCCCAGGCCCGCCCGGTCCCCTGAGCCGGCCCGGTTCGGTGAACCCGCCGAAGGGCACCGGGCCCCTGAGCGTGTCGAAGGG
>NZ_SDMQ01000038.1 GCF_004324755.1 Propioniciclava sinopodophylli | reverse complement strand
TGGTGGCCAACCACCCAATTCGTCCCTGCGAGTCCCGCCGAGCTACTTCGCGAGGAGATGGTCCAAGTGTCGGCGGACTGCGGGCCAGTCACCGTCGGTGATCGAATACTGCGCCGTGTCGGTCACTTCACCGGTGCGCATGATCCGGTCGTTGCGGATGCGTCCCTCGAACACCGCCCCCAGCCGCTCGATCGCCCGCCGCGACGGATGGTTGAACCAGGTCGCCCGGAAACACACCCGCCGGCAGCCCCACTGCTCGAACGCGTGGGCGAGCATCAGCAGCTTCGCCTCCGTGTTCGTTCCGGTGCGGTGGGCCGACGCCGCCTGCCACGTGTAGCCGATCTCCACCGCCGGGACAGTAGGGAGCGGATGGCAGTAGGTCGTCACGCCGACAAGCTGGCCGTCGGCGAGCCGGCGGAGGGCGAACGGGAGCATAAGTCCGCGCTCAGCCAGGTCACGTTTGGCCTTGACGTCGGCCGCCACCGTCTCGGGGGCGGGTGCGGAGGTGTACCACAGGTCGTTGATGTGGCCGTCCTGCACTGCGGCGCGCAGTCCCTCGATGTGCACGTCATCGAGCGGTTCAAGGGAAACAAGGTGCCCGGTGAGAGTCGTCGGCGTGAGGAATTGCATGGTCAACACCTACCGGATCGCGCGAGCTCTGGCTGCCATGCCGCCCCCGCGGCGGC
>NZ_SDMQ01000037.1 GCF_004324755.1 Propioniciclava sinopodophylli | reverse complement strand
GCTGGTCGCCGTCGGTTGGACGCCGAGGTGCGGCTTGGGTTGGTGAGCGAGGTCGTCGCGCTGGGGCGTCAGGTGGAGGCTTTGCGGGTGGTGTTGATCGCCGAGGCTGATCGGGCCAAGGCTGCTGAGACCGCACGGGGGACGAGTATCAAGACGTTGTTGGCGGTGTCGTCGAAGGTGACCGCCGCGGAGGCTGCTTCGTGGGTGTACGGCGGTCAGGAGGTCACAGCCCATCCCCTGGTGGCTCAGGCCGCCTTGTCGGGTGAGGTGTCGGTGGCGCAAGCCAGGTCGATCGACCGGGTGCTGGGTGAACTCCCGGCCACCCTGACGGCTGGGCAGCGGGCTGAGGCGGAGCAGTTCTTGTTGGACAAGGCTGCCCTGGTCGATGCGCAGGACCTCGCCAAGCAGACCCGCACCGTCTTGGAGCAGGTCGCCCCCGAGGTCGACGCGGTCGAGGACGAGTTGTCGCGTCTGGATGCGCAGCGCAAGCAAGCCTGGGCTGGCCGGTCGTTGGTGTTCAGCAATGATCGGCGTGGTTCGGTCGTGTTCAAGGGGCAGTTGCCGACGTTGGAGGGGGAGGCGTTCAAGCGTCTGGTCGAGTCGCACGCGGTCAGCAACCGGCGTGCGGTGGAGCAGGCCGCGGATCGTCACGACGAAGCCGGGTTGCGTAGCTTCGAGCAGCGCACCGCCGACGGCCTCAT
>NZ_SDMQ01000036.1 GCF_004324755.1 Propioniciclava sinopodophylli | reverse complement strand
GTTCAACCACGGCAAGCAATGGCGCGGGTTCGCCACCCGCTACGACAAACTCGGCATCGTCTACCGCGGGGCCGCGGTCCTGAACGCGATCATCAGATGGCTCCAACGGTTACGAGACACGCCCTAGATCAGGTCGTTGGCCGTCACCGTGAGATCCCGCTGATCTGGCGCCTCCGAGGGTCCCACAGACGGTACGTCAGGGCCCCGCCAGGCGAGTGCGGATCCATGCCGAAAGTGCCGACGACCGCGATACTTCGGGGATGGACTCCAAGTCGCCGCGCTCGGCCGAATCGCTCCAAGGTCGGTCCTCCCCGCTCAGGACCGGGGGTCGCTTTCTGCTCGGCGGGTTCTTGGCGACTGCCGGGATCGGTCACCTCACCAGCCTGCGGCAGGAGTTCCAGGCTCAGGTGCCGCCGTGGATCCCGCTGGACCCCGACTTCGTCGTCGTTGCCTCTGGCGTGGTCGAGGTCGGACTCGGGGCCGTGCTTCTCTTGGCGCCGCGTGCCCTGCGTCCGGCACTCGGTTGGGCGACGGCGGCGTTCTTCGTTGCTGTCTTCCCGGGCAACGTTGCGCAGTACCTGACCCGTCGAGACGCCTTCGGGCTCAACAGTGACGAGGCACGACTGGTGAGGCTCTTCTTCCAGCCGGTCCTCGTGGCTTGGGCGTTGTGGGCGACCGGAGCTTGGAACGCATGGCGGACCTCTCTCCGTGCGAACCGCTGACACCAACGAACGCAGCGCCCGTCGGGCAGGGCCAGCCCACCAGACCCCGATCGAGTGAGGAACCACGCGCCCGCAGCGGCATGACCGGCCGAGGCATGATGGCCGTGTGACTGGGCCGAGGCAGACGCGACAGGGTGCTGAGCACCAGCGACGCTCCGTGGAGCGTGGAGCAGTGGCCGTGGGGCTGGCAGGGCTGGCCGCC
>NZ_SDMQ01000035.1 GCF_004324755.1 Propioniciclava sinopodophylli | reverse complement strand
CGGGCCAAGGGGTCTTGAACACCGCGTGTGATCCGCCGTTTCTGCGGGGCGGACCGAAGTAGTGCTCGCAGACCTTGTGGAGGTCGTCGTAGCGCACGTTCTGTGGGTTCTTCCGTATCGCTGCCAGGAGCTTGTCGACGGTCGCCACAGTGATATGGTACCGCGGGCAGTACCACCGTCAAGCTCATCTCGGTCGATCTTCACCCATCCAGAGCACACCCGGCGGCAGATGCGCGAGTTGATCCGCGCCTGTCAGTACGTGCTTGCGAGGTGTTCACCCGACTTGCACATGTTTAGTGCCCCCCACGCGGGTCGAGATCTCCAGAGAGTTCCGCTCACGTAGCAGCCCGGCCACGTCAGCGGGCGCCTCACGCAGGTTGGCCTCGGTGACGTTGAGGCCCAAGAGGCCGGAACTTGCCGGGTGCGACTCCAGCAGGGCCCATCTCAGGGTCTCAACGTCTCTGAAGGACGCCCTGGGGGCTGCTGGCACTGTGTGGTGGCCGAGACCCGGCGCTCGAAGGCGTCGTGAACGGTCGTCACGCCTCAGGTTGATGGGGGCCACGGCTTCGAAGCGGTCATCATCTGCCGAGCCCTGATGGCGTTCAGCGGCCAACTCCAGCCCCGCATTAGTGCCCCGAAGTCGGCGGCCAAATCGCCTTGATAAGGCGCGATGACCCGGCGAATCCGCAAAGTTGGCCCGAGGTGTGCAAGTCAGGTGATATGGTACCGCGGGCAGTACCACCGTCAAGCTCATCTCGGTCGATCTTCACCCATCCAGATCACACCCGGCGGCATGAGCGAGTGCCCGCTTCGGGTACCGGAAAGCCACAGGCCACCCTCGCGCACAGTGCGGCATGAGCGAGTGATACCAGAGTGGTAGCATGGCGTAATGGCCATAACGCTGCGCCTGGAACCCGAGGACGAGAAGGCGCTCGCGCTGCTCGCCGAAGCCGAGGGAGTGAGTAAGCAGGAAGCG
>NZ_SDMQ01000034.1 GCF_004324755.1 Propioniciclava sinopodophylli | reverse complement strand
CCTGGCACCGGCTCGGGGCATCAACGGCGCCAACCGAGCCCAGTCCTCATCGGTCAACACCGGCATCCGACTCACGGGACCTCACCCTGCCCGAGAAGCCCCTGCAGGGTAACGAGACACGCCCTAGCCGCCGAGATCGCGTTCGATTGCTCCCATCGCCAAGACGCCGTGGCCGCTAGGGTTCGAGTTGGAGGTACACGTGATGCGGCGATTCGGCCTTGTAAGAATGCTGTTGGCAGGCTCGACCGCAGTGTTGACAGTTGGCTGCACTATCAACTTTGTGCAGCCAGCGCCTGCGGAGGCTCCATCGCCCCCGGCGACGATCGGAATCGTGACATCGACCGCCACAGCATCCTCGTCAGCCCACAGCCCTTCGCCACGTCCCGCGACCAGCAGTCCATCGGCCCCTGCTCCGCTGGCGCCGATGCACAAGTCGATCGACACATTGGATAAGTACTCGGAGTTCGTCAGCCCCTCCGGTCGGATCGCGTGCGCCATCATGGCAGACCGAGCTTGGTGCACCTTTCCGGAAGGGATGGACCGCTCCCGCCTTCCATCCGCGGAGAAGGCTTGTGCCCCCGACAGTGGCCCGGTCGGCTCGGTTGAAGTCTCCCCGACGGGCGTCAACTTCCACTGCGGGGACGTTGGTGCCATTGGAGCACCACGAGGCAGAGACGAGACCCGCTGGGCGGATGGCTATGAGGGGCCCGGCCTCGTGAACGGCAGTGTGATGCTCCCTTACGGTTGGAATCTCATTTCAAGCACTGTGGCGTGCAACAGCGCCGAGAACGGGGTGACCTGCGTACACGCATCGGCGGGTGAAGGCTTCCGCGTCGCACGTGCGGGAGTCACGGTAGTGCGCCCTTAGCCATGCAGAGCTACTCCGTGCGAAACCGGGAATACCGGCAGCGCCTCGGCCGCGGAAACCGCCCCGCCAGGGATCTCGGTGTGCCCGTGCTTTAGCGGGGTGACTCGCTGGTGTGGCAGGTGGAAGGACGATGCAGCGGAGAGGCTGCCCTCAGCCCTGATCCACCGACTGTGATTCTTGGGGATGGTTCGCGTCGTTGTTGACGGCGTTTCGGGTGTGGGCGTGGTGGTCCTGCCGGTCTGTCCGGCTTCTCCACTGGGGGTCCTTGGTTGCGC
>NZ_SDMQ01000033.1 GCF_004324755.1 Propioniciclava sinopodophylli | reverse complement strand
TGGGCCGCCCCCTTCATTCGGTCCGGACGCTCTGTGAGTCGTCGGTTTCGATTTGATGGGTGCATTGCTGAGCGTACTCGGCTGGGGGTAGGTAGCCGAGCGAGGAGTGCCGGCGGTGGTGGTTGTACTCGTCCTTCCAGTCGCCGATCACGACCTGCGCGTGCAGTAGCGAGTAGAAGCTGTTGATGTTGAGGCACTCGTCGCGGATCCGGCTGTTGAACGACTCGACGTACCCGTTGCGCCACGGCGAGCCCGGAGGGATGTAGGACAGGCCTGTGCGGGTGCCGGCCCAGTCGGCCATCGCCTCGCTGATGAACTCCGGCCCGTTGTCCGACCTGAGCACCGCCGGGGCGCCCCGGGCGGCGACGAGGTCCTCGAGGTGGGCGGTGAGTCGGTCGGCGGTAATCGAGCGCTCCACGAGGCCGCCGATGCACTCCCGGGTGTGTTCGTCGACGATCGAGCAGATCTTGATCGACCGTCCGTGCTCGTCGGCGTCGAACTGGAAGTCCACCGCCCACACCACGTTCGGCGCGTCCGCCGTCGGCGCGTCGACGGTCGAGGACCCGACGCGTTTGCGTCGCCGCCGCTGCGGGACCCGGAGCCCTTCGTCACGCCACAGGCGTTGGATCTTCTTGTGGTTCACCACCCAGCCCTCGGCGCGCGCATCGTGATACGCGCGTCGGTACCCGTAGCGGGGATGGTCCTTCGCCCAGGCGCGCAGCCACTCCCGCAGCGCCCGGTCTGGGTCTGCGGTCGTGTCGGCGTTGAGCGGGCGTCGGTACGCGGAGCGGGACAGCCCGACCAGACGGCACGCCATCCGTTCACTCACCTGCAGTGTCCTGATCAGGTGCGCGACGGCGGCGCGGCGCCTGCCCGGGCCTAGAAGTTTCCCTCAGCCAGCTCCTTGAGCGCGGCCTTCTCCAGCTCCGCTTCGGCGAGCAGCCGCTTCAACGTGGCGTTCTGCTTCTCGAGCTCCTTGAGGCGCTTCGCGTCGTCGGCCTTGAGTCCGCCGTATTGGTTCCGCCACCGGTAGTACGTCTGCTCGGACACCCCGAGCTCCCGGCACACCGCCGCGACATCCTGCCCGTCGGCGAGCATCCTGTCGGCCTGCCCGAGCTTACGGACGACCTGCTCCGGAGTGTGACGCTTCCTACTGTTCGTCATGATCTGACCAGTCTCCCTGCCCGCCACCGCGGGCAACAGGACGACTCGCATAACGACCGGACCTACGAAACGGGGTCAGCCCA
>NZ_SDMQ01000032.1 GCF_004324755.1 Propioniciclava sinopodophylli | reverse complement strand
TACAACCACCACCGCCGGCACTCCTCGCTCGGCTACCTACCCCCAGCCGAGTACGCTCAGCAATGCACCCATCAAATCGAAACCGACGACTCACAGAGCGTCCGGACCGAATGAAGGGGGCGGCCCATCAACCTGTGCCCGTTGGGCCCCCGTCGCGCCACCGCTTTGCGCACGACGTTTCGGACGCTGTTGGATTTGGCGACAAGTCGAGATGTCGTCGCGTTGGCCTCGGCCACGATACGTGCGGCCCGCCGGAACCCGTGATGCCCTCGTTCCCATCGGTCGAGCGCAAGACGTCCACGAGGAACGTGGGAGTTACATGGAAGCGCTCAGCCAAGCGGTGACAACTCTCGTCCCCGCATGGCAACAGAGAACGTCGTCAACCGTCCTAGCGACGGGTCGAGTCCAGGTAGCGCCATGTTGAGGAAGTGGTTCGGTTCAATAGACGGGTACCCCAGGGCCCAGCCGAAGAGCTCGAATCCGGCGGCGGTCGGCTCCACCCACAACACGTTCTCGTATGGCGAGTCCGAGCGATCCACCTGATTCCTCGGGCCCCAAGTGTGCGCACCTATCAGACCCACCCGGTAGAGGCCGGTTACTGAGTGAGATAGTGCGGACCCGGGTAAGTTGCTTCCACCGCCGTTCGTCCCACCCACAAGAGCCCTCACGACTTCGGTCGTTGCCACGTCGGCTCGCGCAGAGCGACGACCAAGGTCGATCCCAAGGTTGAGCCCGTCTCTCCCTCGGAGCTCTTCCGCCCAGCCTCGGTAGCAAAAAGTGGAGACGCACCTGCATCGAGCTCAGTCCCCCAACCAGCCTTGCCCAGAAGACTGCCCGGTCGTCGCGGCCGTCAGGTGTCTGGCTCCCCGAGAGGAGCCCTGAGAAGTACTCCGACATCAACTCGTCGTCACACACCGCTCCTTCATCCAAGATGGCCTCCGCCGCGCGCAGGTTCGCGGTGCCTTGGCGACCGTGCGCATCGCTCTTCTCAACTGCCCGGCGAAGGACCAGCTCGGCGTTCCCCTGCTTCCGCCTCTGTCGGCGCGTCACTAGATCCTGGCCGAAGTCGTCGGCCCACGGCCCAAACATCCGAACAAGAAGCCCTTGCGTGGTCTCGACTGCAGCCTCGCCTGCCTTCCTAGCGATCGCGCCGCCGACTACCTCGCTCATGGCCGCAGCATAGCCAACGCGTTCACCGTGTCCGCTGAACCCTGATCCACCGACTGTGATTCTTGGGGATGGTTCGCGTCGTTGTTGACGGCATTTCGGGTGTGGGCGTGGTGGTCCTGCCGGTCTGTCCGGCTTCTCCACTGGGGGTCCTTGGTTGCGCCTGCTGGGGCTGGGTGGTCAGGGAGTGACCGGCTGGGGTGGGCTGGTCGCGCGGGCGTGG
>NZ_SDMQ01000031.1 GCF_004324755.1 Propioniciclava sinopodophylli | reverse complement strand
ATTGCTGAAGTCGCCGTCCACCGCGTCGAAGGGTCACCTCGTAAGTGAAAGCCTCTCACACGATCCGTCCCGTGTTCGATGACCCGAACCTGGTGTCTGCTGCCGGTCTGGTGCCGGCGTTGCGGTTGGCTGAGTCTGCTGGCCTGTATGACCTGCTGGAGGAACGGTTGAGCGTGCCGTCGGCGAACGCGACCGTGAAGGCGGCCAGCGTGGTGGGCGGGATGCTCGCCGGCGCGGACAGTATCGATGACCTCGACGTGTTGCGGCACGGGGGCATGGAACGGGTGTTCACCGGGGTGCGGGCGCCGTCGACGTTGGGCACGTTCCTGCGCTCGTTCACGCACGGCCACGTGCAGCAGCTCGACGCCGTCGGCGCAGGTCTGCTAGCCGGCCTTGCCGGCAGGGTGCCCGGCGTCCTGGCAGGCGCCGACATCGAACAGGGGCTGGCGTTCCTCGATGTCGACGACACCATCCGGGAGGTCCACGGGTACCGCAAGCAGGGCGCCGGCTACGGGTACACGAGGGTGCGGGGATTGAACATCCAAATTGCTGCCCTGTCGACCCCGTTGGCAGGCCCGGTGATCGCCCGCGCCCGGCTCCGCAAGGGCAACACCGGCTCCGCGCGGGGCGCCGGCAGGATGGTGGCCCAAGCCGTCACCACCGCCCGTGCTGCTGGCGTGCGGGGTCGGATCCTGTGCCGGGCGGACTCGGCGTACTACGGGTGGGCGTTCGTGGGGGCCGCGCTGCGAGCGAACGCGTGGTTCTCGGTCACCGCCCGGATGACCAAGACCGTCACCCGAGCAATCGCCGGCCTGGCCGAGGACGCCTGGCAGACCATCAAGTACCCCCACGCCGTCTGGGAGGAAGCCGAACAACGCTGGATCTCGGATGCGGAGGTTGCCGAAGTCGGGTTCGTGGCGTTCACCGGCCGACGCCAGCACCAGCACGTGCCCTGCCGGCTGGTCGTGCGCCGGGTCAAACGGATCCAGCCGCTCGCCTCCGATGGCAGTGAGCAGGGGGAACTGTTCGCCGCCTACCGGCACCACGCGTTCATCACCAATTCCTCTTTCACTACGGTCGAGGCCGATCAGCTCCACCGCGACCACGCGATCGTGGAACAGGTCATCGCCGAACTCAAGGACGGCCCCCTGGCCCACCTGCCGTCGGGGAAGTACGCCGCCAACGCCGCCTGGGTGAGCCTGGCGGTGATCGGGTTCAACATCGCCCGAGCCGCCGCGGTCGCCGCCGGCCTGGCCAAGGCCCGATGGGCCACCCTGCGCCGCCAGATCATCCAGGTCCCGGCACGGATCGCCGCCACCGGTCGACGACTCGTCCTGCACCTACCCACACACTGGCCCTGGGCCCACGCCTGGGGAGCGCTCCACGCCCGCGCGACCAGCCCACCCCAGCCGGTCACTCCCTGACCACCCAGCCCCAGCAGGCGCAACCAAGGACCCCCAGTGGAGAAGCCGGACAGACCGGCAGGACCACCACGCCCACACCCGAAA
>NZ_SDMQ01000030.1 GCF_004324755.1 Propioniciclava sinopodophylli | reverse complement strand
CAGCAGGCGCAACCAAGGACCCCCAGTGGAGAAGCCGGACAGACCGGCAGGACCACCACGCCCACACCCGAAACGCCGTCAACAACGACGCGAACCATCCCCAAGAATCACAGTCGGTGGATCAGGGTTCAGTCAAGCGCCAAGTGTGGTCACGGGCCAAGTGCGGCAAAGTCGGTCGTTGGCGGAGTGCCGGTCACGACATGGGTGTGGACACTTCCGCGACCACTGCGCAGGCGCCGCGGCGCAGGGACTGCTGCACGAGGGTGGTGCGAATGTCGAGGTGTCGGAGCAGGAACGTGCGTTCGTCGAGCCGCTTGCGGCGCAGCCAGCCGGTGACTTCGTCATTGCATTTGCTGGTGTTGCAGGAGCGGCAGGCAGGGACGACGTTGTCGAGGGTGTAGCGCCCGCCGCGAGAGATCGGCAGGACGCAGTCGCGCTGCAGTGGCGTGTCGGTCACCCCGCAGTACGCGCATCCGGCCCACGCGTCCTTCAACGCTGCCCACTGCAAGTCGGTGAGGTCGTGGACCTTGCTGCCCAGTCGGCGTTTGCGGCGCCGGTCCGCGCGGGCCTTGCGTGTCTTGCCGACAGCCATTCCCGAAGACTACGACGCAGCGACGGTCATCGACGCTTCACGGCCATCGCGCGCATCACATGAGCGCACCGCCGGCGGCAGATGTGCGCTTCCCCAGCCCTCTGCCGCAGCGCGGGCGACACGGACACGCCTCCGGGACCCGGTGTTCAGCGAATCGTAGAGTCGAGGTGTGGAACACGTGTACGACATCCTGCGCAACCCAGGAGGCCTAGCGGTCACCGTCTCGTTCGGGTCATTCCCCGATCAACCGCCAGAGGTGGTCGCCGAACTCGACCTGTGGATCGACGTATTGGATGAAGAGGCGTGGGTTAACGCTGTGCTGGACCTTGCTCGCGAGGTCAACCCCGAAACCCAGACGTACGACATCACTGTCACGAAGAACTACATCAACTGGGGAGCGGATGGTGGTGGAGCTGCAATCCTCCTCTATCTCGGCGGCAGAGCGTTCGACCTCTTGGCGGACAAGGCCGCTGGCAAGTTGCTCCGCCACTCGATGCAGCGGTTGAGTGGCGGGCGGGGGCACGCGGTGCAAAGCCTTGAGGACGCCAAGCGCACTGCCCCATATAGAGTCGCAATGCGCTATGCCGAAAACGTCGGTGACCTCCGCTTGCGAGGGGAAGGTGATCTTCAGGACTTGGAGGGTTGGCTGGTGAAGTTGACCGGCAAGCTCGCCGACTACACCGTGGAGGTCTACCGATCCGGCATGGTCCTCATCACGGCAGAGTTCCTGGAGCCAAGCGCCGCCAGATCGATGCGCATCTCTGAACCCAAGACGTCCTAAGTCCCGAGCGATCGGCGGCAATTGCGGATGTTCCAGAGGTGGCTCAGGAGGCCTCTGAGAGGCGTTGCACGACGTACTGGTTGAGGCTGAGGTGCTCTTCGGCAGCTTGGATCGCGAGGCGGCGGTGCAGGCTTTCCCCGA
>NZ_SDMQ01000002.1 GCF_004324755.1 Propioniciclava sinopodophylli | reverse complement strand
TCACCGGGGGTGTGGGTTTGGTCCCGCCGCCTCGAACTGCACACCGGGGGGTGGGTGCCCGCCTACCGGACGCTGAACACCTTGGTCTCCGAGGCCGGGGGACCGGCCTCGCCGGCGGAGGGGTCGTCGAGGGTGATCCGCAGCAGGTAGGTGCCCGGCCCCAACGGGGGCAGGTCGAAGGCGAACGGAGCCAGGACCATGCCCTCGTCGGTCTGGGCCACACCCTCCGCGACGACGGGGGCCTCCGGTCCGGTCCCGCGCACCTCCCACATGATCGTGGCCTCGAACGCCGCGGCCAGCCCGGTGACCCGCACCGGCGAGGAGACCGTCGCGTCCTGCGCCGGGGTGTCGATGACGAGACGGATCGGGCTGTCGGTTCCCTCACCGCGGGTCATGGGCTGGTCGTAGACGTTGTGACCGGTCACGAACGGGCGGCCCTCGATCGTGATGAGCACGCGGAAGGTCGGCTGGAACGCCTCGGTGATGGTGTACACGAGCTGGTCGACCATGTAGCCCTCGTAGGCGGCGCCGAGGTTGAAGTCCTCCGCCTCCCTGGAGAGGTCGACGGTGATCAGGTCGGCGTGCTCGCTGATGCCCAGGATCTTCGTGTCGGGGTTCCACAGCGTCACCGACTCCGGGTCGCTCGGCCCGGCCAGCATGGCCTCCAGCGCGCCGCGCGCGGGGGTCTGCGCCGGCACCTGACGGACCTCGCGGACGAGGTTCGGGAACGACTCGGTGGCGGCGAAGTAGACGAACATCCCGACGGTCCGTCCCCCGGGGTCGACCGGTGTGGCCGCCGCCGACGCGGACGGCGAAGGTGTGGCGGGCACGGCCGACGGGGTGGTGGTCGGCGGCTGCGCGGACGGGTCCGCCGACGGGGCGGGGGCGGGTTCGGACGGGGTCTGCAGCGGGTTGGGCACCGCTGTGTCGGGTGTTCGGAACAACACGGCCTGGGCGACCCAGAAGGCCGCGATCACCAGGGCGGCGACGACGGCCGCGGCCAGGGCGATCCGTCCCCACCGGGTGCGGTGGTCGGCGGCGGCCATGCGGTCGCGCACGGCGGCCACTGTGTCCAGCCTCACCGGGATGTCGACGGTGCCGGCGACGTCGTGCAGGTCGGCGCGGAGCATGCGCTCGAGCTCGTTCATCGCGAGGCTCCCTTCTGCGGGTCGGTGCCGGCGCCGCCCGGCGAACCGGCGGCGTCCGGGTAGTGAGAACGGAGGGCCGCCAGCGCGCGGTGCGCTGCGGCCTTGACGGCGCCCACGGTCATGTCGAGCGCCTCGGCGGTCTGGGCCTCCGAGAGGTCCTCGTAGTAGCGCAGCACGACGACGCGGCGCTGGGTGGGGGTGAGGGTGGCGAGCATGCGGGCGACGCGGTCGCGGTCGGCGACCCGGTCCTCGAACCGGTCGGACGCCGGGCGGTCGAAGTCCAGCCCGACGGCCACCTCGCCGCGGGTGCGTCGCCATCGGTCGATGTTGCCGGTGACCACGGCCCGCCGGGTGTAGGCGAGGGCGCTGCCGGCGTTCACCCGTCCCCAGGCACGCAGGGTCTTCGCGTACGCGTTCTGCACCAGGTCCTGCGCGAGAGCGTGGTCGCCCGTGAGCAGCCACGCGGTCCTGGTCAGCGACGGGGCAGATGCGCGCACGAAGTCGGTGAACGACTCCTCCAGCGCGGTCGCGCCCATGGCCACCTCCTCGTCCAGCGCCCCATGCGGGACACCCTGCTCAACGCAGCTGGGACACAGAAGGTTACGCACCCCGGGCGGGGCTAGGATCTCGGCCGTGATCGACGACTACGGGCTGGACCTTCCCCTCGTGCACGCTGGCAAGGTGCGACGCCTCTACGCCCTCCCCGACGCAGACCCGGCCGACGACGGCCGCGCCCCCGGCCGGTTCCTCATGGTGGCCACCGACGCCATCTCGGCGTTCGACCACGTGCTGGCCTCGACCATCCCCGACAAGGGCGCGGTGCTGACCCGCCTGAGCCTGTGGTGGTTCGACCAGCTGTCCGACCTGATGCCGCACCACGTGGTCTCCGCCGCCGTCCCCGGCCCGGTCACCGGCCGCGCGGTCATCACCGAGCGCCTGGAGATGATCCCCGTGGAGTGCGTGGTGCGCGGGTACCTCACCGGTTCTGGCTGGGCCGAGTACAGCGACTCCGGGACCGTGACCGGCATCCAACTGCCCGCCGGCCTGCAGGACGGCGACCGCGTGCCCGAGCCGATCTTCACCCCCGCCATCAAGGCCGAGCTCGGTGAGCACGACGAGAACGTCCCCTTCGAGCGCATCGTCGAACTGCACGGCGCCGAGGCCGCCGAGGAGTTGCGCGCGGCGTCCCTGGCCATCTACGCCCGCGCCGAGGGCATCGCCCGCGAGCGCGGAGTCATCCTGGCCGACACCAAGTTGGAGTTCGGACGCCGCCCCGAGGGCACCCTGGTGCTCGCCGACGAGGTGCTCACGCCCGACTCCTCCCGCTTCTGGGACGCCCAGCAGTGGCGCCCGGGCGGTGCCCAGCCGAGCTTTGACAAGCAGTTCGTCCGCGACTGGCTGGCGCACGAGTCGGGCTGGGACCCGCACTCCGACGTCCCGCCGCCCCCGCTGCCGGCCAACGTCGTCGCCGCCACCCGCGACCGCTACGTCGAGGCCTACACCCGCCTGACGGGGCTCCCCTTCAACTGATTCCCGGGGGAGCCCTCCTCCTGCCGGCCCCTGCGAGGGCGGGCCATACTGCACCATGGTTCACCTCCCTGGGCGCATCGTCGCCGGCGCGGCAGCAGCCGCGGCCCTGGCCACCCTCGTGGCACCCGTTCTCCCTGCCCACGCTGCGCCGGCCGCGTCCGGCCGTGTCGTGGCCTCCGGCCTCGACAACCCCCGCCAGCTCAGCATCGGACCGGCCGGCGCCGTCTACGTCGCCGAGGCCGGACGCGGTGGGCCCGGCCCCTGCATCCCCAACCCCGATGACCCGACCAGCGAGAACTGCCTCGGCCCCACCGGCGCGGTGACGAAGATCGCCCGCGGCGCCCAGGAACGCGTGGTCGAGGGGCTGCCCTCTCTCGCTGGCACGGGCGGCAGCAGCGCGCAGGGACCCGGTGACGTCGCCGTCACCGGCAACCACATCGCCGTCGTGATCGGCTTCGGCGGCGCCCCGGACGCCCGTGCCACCTTGGGCGAGGGCGGCGCCCTGCTCGGCACTGTCGTCGCCGGCCGCATCGGCGGGTCGCTCGCCAAGGTGGCCGACCCCCTCGCGTACGAGGCCGCGCAAAACCCGCACCCGGCCCAGCTCGACACCAACCCGACGGGCCTGCTGGCCCGCGGCCGCAGCGGGAAGTACCTCGTCGTGGACGCCGGCGCCAACGATCTGCTCCAGGTGGGCAAGCGGGAGGCGACCGTCGCCGTCTTCCCCGACCGGATGGCAACCGCCCCGTGGGGCGCGACGCTGCCGATGCAGTCGGTGCCGACCGACGTTGTGGAGGGCCCTGACGGCGCCTTCTACGTCTCGGAGCTGACGGGCTTTCCGTTCCCGGTGGGCGGCTCGGTCGTGTGGCGCGTCGTGCCCGGCCAAGAGCCGACGGTGTACGCGTCCGGCCTGACCAACGTCACGGCGCTGGACTGGCGGGGCGACACCCTGTACGCCGTCCAGCTCTCCGACGCGGGGCTACTGAACGGCGTCGTCGGCTCGCTGCGGCGCGTCGTGCCGGGCGCCACGAAGCACCCGGTCGTCGCCGGCGGCCTGTTCGCGCCGTACGGCGTGGCGATCCACGGCGGCACCGCCTATGTGTCGACGTGCACGATCGCGGCCGACCCGATCCCGGGCGCCTGCCCTGACGGGGGAGAGGTGCGCGCCTTTGCGCTGCGGTGACAGACAGCCCTCGGGCTAGGATCGCGGGCATGGCGCAAGTGGAGAACGTGGTGCCGGGGGTCGAGCGGTGACGCGGGTCGGCATCGTGTCCTGGCCCGGCTCGGACGCCCGCGCCACGGCCCGCGCGGTCCGGCTCGCGGGCGGCGAGCCCGTGGACCTGCCCCACGACGCCCCCGACCTGGGCGACGTCGCCGCGGTGGTCCTGCCCGGCGGGGCGGTGTGCCCCGAGGCGTCCGCCCTCTGGCCGGCCCTCGCCGCAGCGGCCGCGGACGGCCTGCCCGTGCTGGGCGTCGGCGAGGGTTTCACGGCGCTGTGCGCGGCCGGGCTGCTGCCGGGTGAGGTCGTGCGCCACGACGGCGCCCTGACGTGCCGGGAGGAGACCCTGCGCGTGGAAACCCGCGACACCGTCTGGACCTGCTCGCTCGACCAGGGGCAGACCGTGACGCTGCCGGTCGTCACCGCGTCCGTGCGCTACGTGGCCGACGGCGACACCCTGGCCCGCCTCGAGGGGGCCAGCCAGGTCGTCCTGCGCCGCCCGGACGCCGACGCCACGGGCTCGGCGTACGGCATCGCGGGCCTCACCAACGAGCGGGGCAACGTGGTAGGCCTGCTCGGCCGGCCGGACCTGGCTGTCGAGGCGCTGACCGGCCCGTCGGAGGACGGGCGCGCCATTTTCACCAGCGGCCTGACGTTCGTGCTGGCCGCGTCCTGACCCTTCGAGGCTCGCTGCGCTCGCACCTCAGGGACCTTCGAGGCTCGCTGCGCTCGCACCTCAGGGACCTTCGAGGGTTCCTGAGGGTTGGATGAGAATCTTCACACGCACCGGTCATGGGCCCCTCATGGCGGGGCGGGAGAGTTGTCACCAGGCGGCCCCGTGAGAGGTGGCCCCCACCCCTGGAGGACACGATGGCCAAGCAACTGCGAGTGTTCCTGTACAGCCATGACTCGCAGGGGCTGGGTCACGTCCGCCGCAACCTGGCGCTCGCGCAGCACCTGTCGCTTCATCTGCCCGAGCTGTCCGGCCGCCCGGTCACCGGCCTGCTGGCCACCGGCCTGCCGCAAGCGAGCCAGTTCCCGCTGCCGGCGGGCTTCGACTGGCTGGCCCTGCCCGGCATCAGCAAGGGCGACGGCGGCTACACGCCCCGCCACCTGGCGGCCCCGATGGACAGCGTGGTCGAGCTCCGCTCCCGCCTGCTGGAGTCGGCGCTGCTGGCCTTCGAGCCCGACCTGGTCATCATCGACCGGCACCCCTTCGGCGTCTGCAAGGAGCTGCGCCGCCCGCTGAAGCGTCTGCGCCGCCGCTTCCCACAGGCCCGCGTCGTGCTCGGCCTGCGCGAGGTGCTGGACGCCCCCGAGGTCGCCGCCGCCGAGTGGGCCGCGCTGGCCAAGCCCGCCCTGCTGGATGAGCTCTTCGACGCCGTGTGGATCTACGGCGACCAGGGCGTCCACGACACCGCCGCCACCGGCGAGGTGCCCCCCGGCCTGGCCGAGCGTGCGCAGTTCACCGGCTACCTGGCCCACGGCCGCGACCTGAACCCGCCCCCCAGCGTGTTCGGCGCCGACGCGCCCTTCATCCTCACCACCGTCGGCGGTGGGTCGGACGGCCTGCACCTCGCCCTGGCCGCCGCGGCGGCCACGGTGCCGGTGGGGCAGAACCACCTCGTGGTCACCGGCCCCCAGATGGAGGACGAGGACCACGCCGCCGTCGTCGAGGCCGGGCGCCCCGGCACGGTCGTCGTCCGGTCGGTCGACGGACTCAGCCACCACATCGCGGCGGCGTCCGCGGTCATCTCGATGGGCGGTTACAACTCGGTCGCCGAGATCCTGGCCACCGACACCCCCGCCCTCGTGGTGCCGCGGGAGGCGCCGCGCACCGAGCAGCTCATCCGGGCCCGCGACCTTGCCTCGGCCGGCGCGCTCGACGTGCTGCGCGAGCCCTACCTGACCCCCGCCGCCATCGGCGCTTGGCTCTCCCACGCGGTCGTGCGCCGCGTGGACCGTTCCCTGATCCAGCGCGACGGCCTGTCCGCCGTCCCGCACCTGGCCGCGACCCTGCTGGCCGACACCAACCTGGAGGTCGTGGCATGAGCCGCATCGGATACGTCCTGAAGGTCTACCCCCGCTTCTCGGAGACGTTCGTCGTCACCGAGATCCTCGCCCGCGAGGCGGCCGGGGACGACCTCGCGATCTACGCGCTGCGCCCCACCACGGACGCACGGTTCCACCCCGAGATCGCGCGGGTCCAGGCCCCGGTCTCCTGGATCGCGCGCTACCCGAAGGGTGCCGACCTGTGGGCCCGGATCGCCGGCGGCATCGGCGACCCGGTCATCGGCCCCCGCCTGGCCGAGCTGCTCCCCGAGCTGGCCGACCTGCCCGGCGACGAGGTCGGCCAGGGCGTCGAGCTGGCCCGCGCCGTGCTCGCCGACCGCATCACCCACCTCCACGCCCACTTCGCCTCGCTGGCGGGGCGGATGGCGTGGGTGGCTTCCCGCCTGACCGGCGTTCCGTTCACGCTCACCACGCACGCCAAGGACATCTACCACGCCTCGGTCGACCCGGCCTGGCTGCGCCGCATCTGCGGCGACGCCGATCGCGTCATCGCGATCAGCCGCTTCAACGAGGACCACCTGCAGCGCGTGCTCGCCGGCACCGGCGCGCGCATCAGCCTGCAGTACAACGCCCTCGAGCTCGACCGCTTCGGCTTCGAGGCCCCGACCCCCGCGCACGACCCGCTCCGGGTCGCCGCGGTCGGACGCCTCGTCGAGAAGAAGGGCTTCCACCACCTCGTCGAGGCCACCGCCACCCTCGTGGGGGCCGGACGCCCGGTGGAGGTCCGCATCGCCGGCAGCGGCGATCTCGCCGCCGACCTCCAGGCCCAGATCGACGCCGCCGGCCTCGGCGACCGGGTCAGCCTGCTCGGTCCGATGCCGCAGAACGAGGTGACCGAGCTGGTCCGCTGGGCCGACGTGTTCGCCGCCCCGTGCATCCCCGGCGAGGACGGCAACATCGACGGCCTGCCGACCGTGGTGCTCGAGGCCATGGCCCTGGGCACCCCCGTGGTCGCCACGGCCGTGACCGGCCTGCCCGAGGTCGTCGAGGACGGCCGCACCGGCGTCCTGCTGGAGCCGGGCGACGCCACCGGCCTGGCCGGCGCCCTGGCCGGCTTCGCCGACGGCACCCAGCCCGCCGACGCGATGGCCCGCGCCGCCCGCGCCCTCATCGAGGAGCGCTTCGACAGCGACGTCCAGGCCCGGACCCTGTCCGCCTGGGAGACCACCGAAGCCGCCCCGGCCCCCGCCGCCGGCGCCCCGGCCCTCGCGGAGGTGTCGGCATGAGGATCGCCTACGTGAGCGTCGACCCCGGCATCCCGGTCTTCGGCACCAAGGGGGCCTCGGTCCACGTGCAGGAGGTCGTCCGCGTCCTCCGCGCCGCCGGCCACGAGGTCGAGGTGTTCGCCACCCGCACCGGCAAGGACGTCCCGGCCGACCTTGCCGACCTGCCCGTCCACCACGTGCCGGTCGGCAAGGCGTCCGACCCGGCCGAGCGCGAGCGCGCGCAGGCCGCGGCGTCCGACGAGATCACCGCCCTGGTCACCGCCCACGCGCCCGACGCCGTCTACGAGCGCTACTCGCTGTTCAGCACCGTGCTGGCCCGTGTGGCGGACGCGACCGGCGCGAAGGGCGTCCTCGAGGTGAACGCCCCGCTGGTCGAGGAGCAGGCGCGGCACCGCGACCTGGTCGACGCGGACGCTGCGTGGGCCGCGCTGAAGGACCAGGTGGCCGTGGCCGCCGCGACGATCTGCGTGTCCGACCCGGTGCGCGACTGGGTGCTGGCCCACACCGAGGGCGGCAACGTCCACACCGTCGCCAACGGCGTCAGCACCACCCGCATCATCCCCGCGGCCGAGGCCGACGGCGAGCCCGTGGTCACCTTCGTGGGCACGCTGAAGGCGTGGCACGGCGTCGACGTCCTCGTGAACGCCGCCGCCCGCGCCACCACCGGCTGGCGCCTGCGGATCATCGGGGACGGCCCCCAGCGCGACGCCCTGGAGGTGCAGGCGGCCGCGCTCGGCGTGGCTGTCGACTTCCGCGGTGCCGTCGCGCCCGAGCAGATGCCCGCGCAGCTGGCCGGCTCGGCGATCAGTGTGGCACCGTACCCGGCCATGGAGTCCGAGGCCGACCAGTACTTCAGCCCGCTGAAGATCTATGAGTACCTCGCCGCCGGCCTGCCCGTCGTGGCCTCCCGCGTCGGCCAGGTGCCCGGCATCGTCCGCGACGGCGAGACCGGGCTGCTCGTCGAGCCGTCCGACCCCGCGGCGCTGGCGTCCGCCCTCGACGCTCTGGCGTCCGACCCGCAGCGCCGGGCCGAGCTCGGCCGCGCCGCCCGCGCGGACGCCGAGGAGCAGCACAGCTGGACCCGGGTCGTCGCGCGCACCTTCGAGCTCGCGGGGCTGGGAGCCGCCTGATGACAAGCCTCACCCTCACCCGCACCGGCGGGCCCAAGATCGAGAAGCGGCCGCTGCAGCGCACGCTTGCCCTGCTGCGCCCCGAGCTCGGCGAGCACCGCGTCCTCATGGGCGGCGGCATCGCCGCCCTGCTGGCCGAGGTCGTCTTCCGCGTTCTGGAGCCGTGGCCCCTCAAGATTGTGGTGGACGCCGTGTCCACCTCGCTGGGCGCCGACCTGCGTGGCGGCCCCGCGCCGGCGAGCCTCAGCCTGCTGCTGGTCTGCGGTGCCGCGCTCGTGGTCATCACCGGCCTGCGCGCCCTGATGAACTACCTCGCCACGGTCGCGTTCGCCCTCGTCGGGTCGCGGGCGTCCTCGGCGCTGCGCGCGAAGCTGTTCCGCCACGTGCAGGCGCTGTCGCAGGACTTCCACTCCACCAACCGCTCTGCCGACACCGTCCAGCGGATCGTCACCGACGTGGGGCGACTGCAGGAGGTGGCCGTCACCGCGGGCCTCCCGCTCATGGCCAACCTGCTCACCCTCGTCGTCATGTTCGTCGTCATGGTCGTCATCGACCCGCTGCTGTCGCTGGCCGTCGTCGTCGCCGCCCTGCTGTTCCTGGCCGGCTCCAAGAGCTCGACGAAGAAGATCACCGAGGCGTCCCGCAAGACGCGCAAGGGCGAGGCACAGCTGGCCAACACCGCGCAGGAGTCGCTGTCCTCGATCAAGGTCGTGCAGGCCTACGGGCTGGAGGACCACATCGCGGGCCGGTTCAGCAGCGCGAACTCGAAGGCGCTGAAGGAGGGCGTCCGCTCGCGGCGCCTGGCCGCTGGGCTGGAGCGCCGCACGGACGTGATCGTCGGCCTCGCGACCGCCACCATCCTCATCGGCGGTGGACTCCGCGTCCTGGAGGGGGCGATGACCCCGGGCGACCTCGTCCTGTTCACCACCTACCTGAAGACCACGATGAAGCCGCTGCGCGACATGGCCAAGTACACCGGTCGCATCGCCAAGGCCGCCGCCTCCGGCGAGCGGGTGGCCGACCTGATGGACCAGCGCTCCGCCGTCGTCGAGGCGCGGCGCCCGTTCCTGCCCGAGCGCGTCGTGGGCTGGGTCGAGTTCGACCACGTCACCGCGTTGTACGGCGACCACCCCGTGCTCCGCGACGTCGACCTGACCATCCGGCCCGGCGAGCGGATCGCGGTGATCGGCCCGTCGGGTTCGGGCAAGTCGACGCTCGTCTCGTTGCTCGTCCGCGGGATGGACCCGGTGCACGGCGAGGTCCGCCTCGACGGGCACCCGCTGACGAGCCTGGAACTCAACCGGCTGCGCGAGCAGGTCTCGATCCTGCTGCAGGAGGCCGTGCTGTTCACCGGCACGATCCGCGACAACATCCGCTACGGCAACCTCCTGGCCACCGACGAGGAGGTGGAGCAGGCGGCCCGCGCCGCGCAGGCGCACGACTTCATCCTCGCGCAGCCGGAGGGGTACGACACGGCCGTCGGCGAGCGCGGCGGCACCCTCTCGGGCGGCCAGCGCCAGCGCATCGCCATCGCCCGGGCCCTGCTGCGCGACAGCCCCGTCGTCGTCCTCGACGAGGCCACCACCGGCCTCGACCCGGCCGCCTCGGCGGACGTGCTGCGGGCGATCGAGCGCCTCATGGAGGGCCGCACCACCATCGCAGTCACCCACGACGTGAAGGTGGCGCTCGCCGCCACCCGCGTGGTCTGGATCGAGGGCGGGCGCGTCCTGTTCGCCGACACGCCCGAGCGGCTGGCGGCGTCCAACCCGACCTTCCGGGCCTGGGCGTCCGCCGGCGAGGGCGACCGCGACTCGATCCGCGTGGGGGCCACGACATGACCGGCACCGACGCGCTGCTGGACACCCTGCTGGACGCCGCCGGCCTCTCGGAGCTGCTCGGGCGCGACGTCGTCGCCCGCAGCGCCCGCGTGAAGCCGGGCGCCCAGGTCACGCTCGGGCTGGAGGACCCCGCCGGCGGCACCGCGGGCTGGGTGCGGGTGCTGTGGCCCGCCCTGCGCCCCAAGGCCGCCAAGGTGGCGGAGCGGGCCGCCCGCCGCGGCCAGCCGCTGACCGAGCGGCCGCTGGGGGACCTGCTGCTCCAGTCCGGCACGGTCGGGAGCGACCCGGCCCTCGCCAACGGCGTCCGCGCGCTGCGGCCGCGGCGCCTGCGCGACCTCGTCGACCGCCCGGACGCCGTGCTGCGCTACAACCCGCTGCGGCGGGTCCTCGTCCGGGACGGCGCCACGGTCGTCCGCCTCGCGGCGGAGCCGGACGCGTTGGGCCACCGCCTGCTGACCCGCCTGGCCGGGGTCGGCCTGCCGGTGCCCGCGCCCCTGGACGACGGCTCGGTGCCGGACGTGTCGGTGCGGCCCTTCTTCGGCGACGCCGACCTGCTGCGCACGCCGTCGCCCGAGGGCATGGCGTGGGCCGGGCGCACGCTCGCCGACCTGCACGCCCGCGGGACGAGGCTGCTGGACGAGCCCGAACTGGCCGCCCTGCACCACCGCCCCGCCACCGCCGACCCCCACCGCCTCGCCCACGACCTGGCGCGGCTCGACGCCGACCTCGGCCGCCGCACCACCGAACTGGCGGATGCGCTCGGGGCCCGCCCCGCCCCTGGCGGCGCGCCGGTGCTGCTGCACGGCGACGCCTCGGCCGACCAGGTGCTCGTGGACACGGCCACCGGCCGGCGCCTGCTCAACGACTTCGACCGCGCGGCCGTCGGCCCCGCCGCCCTGGACCTCGGCTCGTGGCTGGCCGTCGGCGACGGCGGCCCGCTCGACGCCGCGTTCCTCGCCGGCTACGCCGAGGCCGGGGGAGCGCTGCCCAGCGCGTCCGACCGGGTGACGGCGCGGGCGACCGGCCTGTTCTCGCGCGTGATGGCGCCGCTGCGGGACGCCGACCCCGACTGGCGCGCGGGCATCGCCGCGCGCCTGGACCGCCTCGCGGAGGTGCTGCGATGACCGTGCTCGACCTGCTCGCGCGGGCCAGCGGCCAGCTGGACGCCGTGCGCGCCTGGCCCGGCGCCGACGGCTCGCTGACCGTCGAGGGGCGTGACGCCTCCGGTCGGTTGCGTGCCGGACGCCTCGACGCCGACGGGCTGGCGCTGGCCGACCACGGCCAGGACCGCAAGCTGCCCGGGCTGGCGCTCGCCGCGGGGGACGACCTGCTCGTCCACCGCCTGCACAAGCGCGCGGTGGTACGCCGCGACGGCGCCTACGTGAAGGTGCTCCGGCGCGGCCGGGCCGCGGGCGTCCTCGCCGCGACCGAGGCGGTCGCGGGGCCGTGCGCCCGCGCCGGGCTGGAGACGGCGTCCGTCCTCGCGGCGGGCGACGACACGATCACGTTCGCGCCCCTGGCCGGGCGGACCCTCCACGACCTGGGGGGCGACGGCCTCACCGGCTGGGCCGCCCTGGCCGCGGCCTGGCCGGCCTTCGCCCACGAGCCCACCGGCCCGGCCACCCACGACGCCGCGCGCGAGGCCGACACCCTGCTCACCTGGGTCGGGCACACCGAGGCGTTCGGGGCGTTCCCCACGCAGGCGCGTGCGCTGCGCCGGGCCGCCGAGGCGGTTGCCGCCGACCTGACCGGGGGCGAGCCCGACCGGCCCGGGCTGGTGCACCGCGACCTCCACGACAAGCAGGTGCTCTGGGATGCCCCCTACGGCCGGCTGGGGCTGCTCGACCTCGACACGGCCGCCGTGGGCGAACCCGCCCTGGACCTGGCCAACCTGGACGTCCACCTCGACCTGCGGCAGCGCCAGGGCGTGCTGTCCGGGGCGGACGTGCGCCGGGTGCGCGCGCTGCTCGCGCCGGTGGCGGACGCCGTGGGTGCGACCCCGGCCCGGTTGGGTGGCTACGCGCGATCGACACGGCTGCGGATGGCGTGCGTGTACGCGTTCCGACCCGGCGCGGCCTCGTGGCTGGGCGGGTGGCTGGACGACGCGCTGGGCGCCTGAGTCAGCGCTCGGCCGCAGTGACCCGCCCGTACAGCGGGTGGTGCGGGGCGAGCGTGGCCAGCGAGGCGGCGCCGTCCAGGGCGTCCCCCTTCGGCTCGGCGAGGGCGAAGGTGGGCCACTGCAGCGTGAGGAAGTCGGTGAACCGGCGTAGCACCTGCTGGTTGCGGAACACCGAGCCCACCGCGGCGACGCGCGGCGCCACCGGCCCGCCGAGGTGGACGCGCCTCACCGCGGCCTGCACCGCCTCCGACAGGTGGGCGGCCGCCTTGTCGAGGATGTTCGCCGCCACCCGGTCGGTCGCGGCCGCGTTCATCACCGCGGTCGCGAAGGCCGCGATGCGGGCCACCCGGTCGGGGCTGGCCTGCAGGTCGAGATGGGCGTGCTCGACCTCGGGGTAGGCGTCGGCCATCGCGCGGGTCAGCGACGTCATCTGCCGGCGTCCGTCGTGACCGCGGAGGGCGGCCTCCAGGCCGGTCCGGCCGATCCAGTAGGCCGAGCCGGCGTCGCCGATCAGGTGCCCCCAGCCGTCCACCCTGGCGGTCTCGCGGGGGCCGACCGCCAGGCAGATCGTGCCGGTGTTGGCGGAGATGACGCAGCCCTCGCCGTCGCCGAACGCCCCGAGGAAGTTCGTGACCGAGTCGTGCGCCAGCACCACCCGCTTGATGTCGGCGTGGGCCAGCAGCGGCAGGACGTCGTGGGCGGTGTGGCGACCCAGGCCGCTGCAGCCCATCGTGACGGTGTCGACGTGCACGTCGGGGTTGTCGGTGAGGAAGGTCGTCACGGCCGCGGCCCACTGTGGGGGGAGGGGGCGGTCGAGGGTGATGCCGGGCGCCGTGCCCTCGCGGCCGGTGCCCACCAGGCGCAGGCGGATCGAGGACTGGCCTGCGTGGACCGCCAGGCGGGTGAGGTGGTCGGACACCGGGGGCCTCCTTCCTTCGTGCCACGGCGGATCGTGGAACACCGCCAGCCTACCCCCGGCCCCCCTCGCCGGGGCAGGCCCCGGACGGGCTGCGCCCCTTGACGGCACGGTAGATTGACGCCGTGGTCGACACGGGTGTGAACCAGGCGGAGGGCGCCGGCGCCCCCTCCGGCGCGCCCGCGGTGCCGCTGGCTGATGGCCGGTTCGTCACGCTCGCGATCGCCGCCCACGACGACGTCGGCGCCCTGCTGCGGGGGCTCGAGGTGCGCGGCGCCCGGCCCGTCGCCCTGCTGGACGCCGTGCGCTGCGGCCCGCTGGGTTCGGGCACGTCCGCTGAACTCGCCGAGGTGGTCGCCAGCCTCGGCGCGCGTGCGCACGAGGCGTCCGTGCCGGTCATCGGCGGGGAGGTCGTGTTCGACGCGGACCACCGGGGAACCCCGTCGGTCGTCCTGCTGGCGGTGGGGATCGGTTCTCGCATCGAGGGGGGCCCTGGGGTCGGACCCGACGTGCTGGGGGGCCGTGACGCAGCGCGTCCGGACTGGATCGACGCGCTGAACGCGGACGCAGCCGAGCGCCTGCCCCGGGCGTCGTCCGGCGCCGAGCTGGGCGACCAGGTGCTGCAGCTGGCCGGCTCGCCCGCCCTGTGCGACCGGAGCCCCCTCACCGACCGCTTCAACCGCTACGCCGGCGGCGACACGGTCCTCGCCCACCCCGAGGACGCCGGCCTGCTCCGCCTGGCCCCCGATTGCGCCGAGAGCCCCGGGCTTGACGGCCGACAGCCCCGGTCTTCCCTGCCGACAGCCCCGGTTCCGTCGGCCCACAGCCCCGGCATCGCCGTCGCGCTGGACCACAACCCCCGCTACTGCCTGCTCAACCCCTACCTCGGCGCGCAGTTGGCCCTGTCCGAGGCGCACCGCAACGTCGCCTGCACCGGCGCCCAACCGGTGGCGGCCACGGCGTCCGTCACGACCGGCGCCGAGCACGACCCCGCCGTCGGCTGGCGGCTCGCGGAGGCCGGGCTCGGACTGGCGGACGCCGCCGTGGCGCTGGGCGTCCCGGTGGGCGGCGTCGAACTCGGCCCCGACCCGACGCAGGCGGAGGCCCACCCGGCGCCCGTGGTCGGCGTGTGGGGCGTGATCGACGACGTCGGCCGCCGGACGCCGATGGGGTTCGGCTACGCCGGGGACGCCGTCCTGCTGCTCGGCTCCACCCGGGAGGAGCTGTCCGGGTCGGCCTGGGCCGAGGCCGTCCATCACCACTTGGGGGGCATGCCCCCGATGCCGGACCTGGCTGCGGAGAAGTCCCTGGCCGCCGTCCTCGTGGCGGCGGCGTCCGACCGGCTGGTGACCTCGGCGCACGACCTGTCCGAGGGGGGGCTGGCGCAGGCGCTCGTCGAGTCGTCGCTGCGCCACGGCCTGGGGGTTTCACTCACCTTGCCCGAGGGCGACCCGACCGTGTGGCTGTTCTCCGAGAGCCCCGCGCGAGCGTTGGTGTCGCTGTCGGGGCAGCACTACGCGGCGTTCACCGCGCTGTGCGCCGAGCACGGCGTCCCGGTGGAGCGGCTCGGCGAGGTGCTCGACCAGCCGTTCATCGAGGTGCACGGTCAGTTCAACCTGGATCTCCACGCGCTGCGCGCCCCTTGGGAGGCCCCGCTGCGCCACGCGGTGGGGGTGCGGTGAGCCAGTACCCCGAGGGCCCACCATGGTGGGAGCCGCCCCGTGAGCCCGAGCCCGAGCGCGAGCCCGACCGCCACGTCGAGCCCGAGGTGGAGTGGACGCGCATCGACCCGTTCGCGTCGCCCGCCCCGGACGACGCGCGTCCCTGGGCACAGCGCGACCAGTGGGGCCCGCCGACTTCTGCCGCGGTGCGCCCGGGGTGGGAGCCGGTGTGGGCGCCCCCGCCCGTGGGTGAGCCGGTCTGGGGGCCGCCGTCGGGGCAGTCGCCACCGCAGCCTCCGCCGTTCGCTTCGGGCCGTCGCGACGACCTGTGGGGCGGACGTCCCTTGGCGGGGGAGGAACGCGCGTGGGTGCCGGCGTCGCACTGGCTGCCCTTGTTGACCTCCTGGCTCGGCCCGCTGGTGCTGCTGCTGACCATCGGCGAGCGCAACGCCCGCGTGCGCGAGCACGCCAGGGAATCGCTGAACTTCGAGATCACGCTGTGGCTGGGCCTGCTGCTCTCGGCGCTGCTGGCCCACGTGCTGGTCGGGTTCCTGTTCCTGGTCCTGCTGCTCCTGCTCGCGGTGGTGCTGCGCATCGTCGCCACCGTCGAGTCGATCCGGGGGCGGACGCACCGCTACCCGTTCACGCTGCGCATCGTCCGCTGACACGGCGAAGGGCCCGACCTCGGTGAGGTCGGGCCCTTCGGTACGGCGGGCTCAGGCGGCCTGGGACCGCTCCGCGAGGGCGGCCCTGAGCTGCCGCGACAGGGCGCGGAGTTCCTGGGCCTTGCCGTCGGTCGGGGTCATTTCGCCCGAGGTGCTCAGGTCGGTGTTGAAGAACAGGCCGAGCGAGCCGACGACGTGCGCCTTCACGTTCTCCAGCAGCGTGGTCAGTCGGAACCGAGGGTCTCGCGGACCCACGTGGTGACGTGGGCGCCGACGCGCTCGGGGCGGGTGGAGGACACGATGATGCTGAGGTTGTTCACGTTTCAATCATGACAGGGAAAGGTTGAAACATCAACGTGTTGCCTTCGGGCTGCCGCACCGGGACGCGGCGGGGAAGGGCGCCCGTGACCGCTAGACTCCGTCGGGTGAAGGACCCGCGCGGCACCTCGGTCGCCCTCGATCCCCTGGGGGACCCGAAACCCAACGAGGAGTGTGGCGTCTTCGGCGTCTGGGCGCCCGGCGAGGAGGTCGCCAAGCTCACCTACTTCGGCCTGTTCGCGCTGCAGCACCGCGGCCAGGAGTCGGCCGGCATCTCCGTCAGCAACGGCGAGCGCATCATGGTCTTCAAGGACATGGGCCTGGTCTCCCAGGTGTTCGACGAGCCCGCCCTCAACTCCCTGACCGGCCACCTCGCGATCGGGCACACCCGCTACTCCACGACCGGGGCGTCCGTCTGGAAGAACGCCCAGCCCACCTACCGCGCCACCCCGACCGGCGGCCTCGCGCTGGCGCACAACGGCAACCTGACCAACACCCGCGAGTTGGAGGAGTGGCTCCACGAGCGCGACGCGCGCGCCCGCGTCGCGTCCAAGGACTCGATGGACTCCACCAACGACACCGCGCTGGTCACCGCCCTGATGGCGACCTTCGCCGGGTCGACCTGGGACGCCGCCCTGTCCGTCCTGCCCCGCCTGCGGGGCGCCTTCTGCTTCACCTTCATGGATGAGAACGCGCTCTTCGCCGCGCGCGACCCCCAGGGAGTCCGCCCGCTCGTGCTCGGACGCCTCGAGCGCGGCTGGGTCGTCGCGTCCGAGACCGCGGCGCTGGACATCGTGGGCGCCACCTTCATCCGCGAGGTCGAGCCCGGCGAGCTGGTCTGCATCGACTCGGGAGGCCTCCGTTCGGAGCGCTTCGCGGAGGCCAACCCCAAGGGCTGCCTGTTCGAGTACGTGTACCTGGCCCGCCCCGACACCGTGATCGCCGGCCGCCGCGTCCACTCCACCCGCGTCGAGATCGGCCGCACCCTCGCGCTGGAGTCGCCGGTGGACGCCGACCTCGTGATCCCGACACCCGAGTCCGGCATCCCGAGCGCGGTCGGCTACGCGGAGGCGTCCGGCATCCCCTACGGCCTCGGCCTGGTCAAGAACAGCTACGTGGGCCGCACGTTCATCCAGCCGTCGCAGACGTTGCGCCAGCTCGGCATCCGGCTCAAGCTGAACCCGATCCGCGACGTCATCGACGGCAAGCGGCTCATCGTCGTCGATGACTCCATCGTGCGCGGCAACACCCAGCGGGCGCTGGTGAAGATGCTGCGCGAGGCCGGCGCCGCCGAGGTGCACGTGCGCATCGCCTCCCCGCCCGTGGAGTGGCCGTGCTTCTACGGCATCGACTTCGCCACGCGCGCCGAGCTGATCGCGCCCGGCATGAACACCGACGAGATCTGCCGCTCGATCGGCGCCGACAGCCTGGCGTTCATCTCGCTGGAGGGGCTCGTCGCCTCCACTGGCCTGCAGAAGAAGCGGTTGTGCCGCGCGTGCTTCGACGGCCAGTACCCCATCCCCGTGCCCCCGGGCGCGGCCGAGCAGATGCGCCTGATCGCGCAGAAAGGTGACGACGATGACTGAGGCCACCAGCGCCTATGCCGCCGCCGGTGTCGACATCGAGGCCGGCGACCGCGCCGTCGAGCTGATGAAGGCGCACGTCGCCCGCACCCGCCGCCCCGAGGTGCTCGGCGGGCTGGGTGGGTTCGCCGGCTTCTTCGACGCGTCGGCGTTCAAGGGCTACGACCACCCCGTGCTGGCCACCTCCACCGACGGCGTCGGCACCAAGGTCGCGATCGCCCAGGCCCTCGACAAGCACGACACCATCGGCTTCGACCTGATCGGCATGCTCGTCGACGACCTCGTCGTCGTGGGCGCCGAACCGCTCTTCGTCACCGACTACATCGCCTGCGGCAAGGTCGTCCCCGAGCGGATCGCCGACATCGTCAAGGGCATCGCCGCCGCCTGCGAGGTGGCCGGCGCCGCCCTGCTCGGCGGCGAGACCGCCGAGCACCCCGGCCTGCTGGACCCGGACGAGTACGACATCGCCGGCGCCACCACCGGCGTGGTCGAGCGCTCGAAGATCCTCGGCCCCGACCGCGTCCGACCCGGCGACGTGGTCGTCGCGCTGGCGTCCTCGGGCCTGCACTCCAACGGCTACTCGCTGGTGCGCCACGTCCTGCTGAACCGGGCCGGCTGGGCGCTCGACCGCGACGTCCCCGAGCTGGGCACGACGCTGGGCGAGGAACTGCTCACGCCCACGCAGGTCTACGCCCAGGACATCCTCGCCCTGATCGAAGCCGCCGAGGTGCACGCGATCAGCCACGTGACCGGCGGCGGGCTTGCCAACAACCTGGCCCGCGTCCTGCCTGCCGGTTTGGCCGCCACCCTGCGCCGCGACAGCTGGACGCCCCCGGCCATCTTCCAGCTCGTCCAGCAGGTCGGACAGGTCAGCCAGCCCGACATCGAGGCGACCCTCAACATGGGTGTCGGCATGGCCCTGGTGGCCCCCGCCGACGCCGTCGACCAGCTGGTGCGCACGGCGTCCGACCGCGGGCTGACCGCGTGGGTGCTGGGCGAGACCGTAGCGGTCGAGGGGGACGCCCGCGTCGACCTCACCGGCAGCCACGCGGGCTGACGTCGGGCACCGAGCGCGCGTCCCTCGGAGGGGACGCGCGCGGATGGGATCTGCTTTGTCCCCATCCCGAACTCGGGTACCATCGGCGTCACGACAAACACATCCTCACGCGGCCAGGCCGCCAGAAGACGCTAAGGGGGTCGACCCGGACATGGGGCGCGGCCGTGCAAAGGCGAAGCAGACCAAGGTCGCTCGCGATCTGAAGTACCGAACCTTCGACACTGATTTTTCCTCCCTCGAACGGGAGCTCCGGGGATCGCAGCCCTTCGAGGAGTTCTCCGAGGCGGGTGAGGAAGCCGACGAGTACGACGATCCGTACGCGCCGGACGAAGAAGAGGACGACGACGAGGATGAGTATCCGGAACAGGGCCGCAACTACGGCTGAGCCCGTTCCGGCCAAGCCCGCCGTGCCCGTGGAGATCGTCCCGGGCGAGGTGCCGGCCGAGCTACTCCCCGAGGCGCCACCGGCAGAGCCGGAGTGGCCTGTCGCTGCACCCCTTGACCGTTGGGCGCCGGACTCGCTCCTGGACGGGTTCGAGTGCCGCTCGCTCCCGCTGGAGGCCGAGCCGCTTGAAGCCGAGGGCGACGAGCCGCTGACGGCCACCCTCGTCCGCCCCAGCGAACCCCGCCGCCGCGCCCACCGGCGCGCGGTGGTGCAGCTGCATGGCTGGAACGACTACTTCTTCCACCCGCACGTTGCCGAGTTCTGGCACCAGCAGGGTTTCGCTTTCCATGCCCTCGAGCTGCGCCGCTACGGCCGCAGCCTGCGCGAGGGGCACCTGCGCGGCTACGTGGACGACCTGGCCGCGTATCAACAGGAGCTGGACGCCGCCCTCGCCATGGTCCGTGAGGACCACGACGCCGTCGTGCTCGCCGGGCACTCCACCGGCGGCCTGACGGCGTGCCTGTACGCCGCCGAGCGCCCCGGCGAGTTGGCCGGCGTCGTGCTCAACTCGCCCTGGCTGGACATGTGGGGCCCACCGGCGGTCACGTCCATGCTCAAGCCGTTGCTCAAGGAGTGGAGCCGCCGGGCGCCGACCTCGGCCTTCCCGCTGCCCGAGAGCGAGGAGAACGTGTACGCCCGCGCGATGCACGCCTCGCACGGCGGCGAGTGGGACTACTCGTTCGACCTGAAGACGCAGGCCTCGGAGCCGATCCGTGTCGGCTGGCTGCGGGCGATCCTGCAAGGCCACGCCAAGGTGGCGCTCGGGCTCGACATCACCTGCCCGGTGCTGGTCACGACGTCGACCAAGACCCTCTTCCTGCGCAAGTACCGCGAGGAGGCGCGCGGCGTCGACACGGTGCTGGACGTGAACCGCATCAACGGCGTGGCCTGGCGGCTGGGCAACCAGGTGACGCTCTCGCGCATCGAGGGCGGCACGCACGACCTGTCCCTGTCGCCCGAGCCGGCCCGGACGGCGTGGTTCGAGTCCATCGCGCGCTGGTTGCGCGCCTACGTGCCTTCGCCGCTGCCGCTGGAGGAGTGAAGAGGGAGGGCCCGGCGAGCCCGGCGGCGGCCGGGAGGTCTGCACGCCCCGTCTTCCGGGGAGCGGGGACGCGAAACGCGGACCCGGGAGGATCCGCGTTCGGGGTGAGGATGGTGGCCAGGACCGGGGTCGAACCGGTGACCTTCCACTTTTCAGGCGGACGCTCGTACCAACTGAGCTACCTGGCCGGTCTGCTCCTGATGGAGCAGCGACCCCGACGGGACTCGAACCCGCGACCTCCGCCGTGACAGGGCGGCGCGCTAACCAACTGCGCTACGGGGCCTCTTGTGAAGGCCGCTGCCCTCTCGGACAGCTTGAGAAGCATAGCGTAGGCCCTCCGTCGGTGCGAAATCGGGCCACCACCCTGGCCAGAACGACGAAGCGGCCCGGCCGAACAGTGTTCGACCGGGCCGACCGTGTCGCATCCCCAACGGGATTCGAACCCGCGCTGCCGCCTTGAAAGGGCGGAGTCCTAGGCCGCTAGACGATGGGGACAGGGCTGCCCCAGCTTAGGGCACAGCGCGGAGCCGCCCCAACTCAGCGGGCGGGACGGATCAGGCCCTGGCCGGGTACGTGGCGTCAGTCGGACGGGGGGCGGGCCGCCTCGATCTTCGCCTTCGCGCCGTCCAGCCACTGCTGGCAGACCGTCGCGAGCTTCTCGCCGCGCTCCCACAACTCCATCGACTGCGACAGCGGCACGCTGCCGGACTCCAGCTGGCGCACCACGTCGACGAGCTGGTCGCGGGCCTCCTCGTAGGAGAGGGGCTTCTCGTCGCTCATGCGGACTCCTGTTCGTTGGGTTCGACGTCGATCACCGCGGCTGCGATGTCGCCGTCGATGAGGCGGGCGATGATGATCTCGTCGGGCTCGATGTCGGCGACGGACGCCAGCGTGCGGCCGTCGTCGGTGGTCACGATGGCGTACCCGCGCTGAAGCGTCGCGCGCGGGGAGAGGGTGCGCACGCGGGCGAGGTGGCCCTCCAGCTGGTCCTGCTCCCGTTCCACGGCGCGCCGCACCGCACGGTGCAGGCGCTCCTGCAGGTCGGACACCCGCTGGGACGCCAGCACCACCGCGCCCGACGGGTCCCGGAGGACGGGTCGGGAGCGCAGGGCGTCCAGCGCCTCCTGCTGGCTGCGGACCCGCGCCGTGATGGCGGCGCGGAGGCGGTCGCGCCCGGTGGCGATGATGCGGGCCTCGTCCGCGGCGTCCGGCACCACCAGCTTGGCGGCGTCGGTGGGGGTGGACGCCCGCACGTCCGCCACCAGGTCGAGGATCGGGGTGTCTGTCTCGTGGCCGATCGCCGAGACCACCGGCGTCCGGCAGGCGAACACGGCGCGCGCCAGGCCCTCGTCGGAGAAGGGCAGCAGGTCCTCCACCGACCCGCCGCCACGCGCGATGACGATGACGTCCACCGCGAGGTCGGCGTCCAGCGAGCGCAGGGCGTCGGTCACCTGCTCGACCGCCTGCAGCCCCTGCATGAGCGCGTGCCGGGTCACGATGACCGCACCCGGCCACCGGCGACGGACGTTCTCCACCACGTCGCGCTCCGCGGCGGACTCCCGCGCGGTCACGAGCCCGATGCTGCGCGGCAGGAACGGCAGCCGCTGCTTGCGCTCGCGGGCGAACAAGCCCTCGGCCTGCAGCGCGCGCTTGCGCTGCTCGAGGTGGGCCAGCAGGCGACCCTCGCCCGAGGGGCGCAGATCGTCGCACGCGAAGGTCAGCGAACCGTTCGCCGGATACACCTGGGCCTTCACGTGGGCGGCCACGAGCGCGCCCTCGGTGACCGGACCCGCGGCGTCCAGCGTCGCGGTGCTGACGCTCACCTGGACGCTCACGTCGGCCAGCTTGTCGCGGAGCGTGAGGAAGTGGATCGAGCTGCCGGCGCGGCGCTTGAGCTGGATGACCTGACCCTCGACCCACACGGCGCCGGTGCGCTCGACCCAGCCCTTGAGCAGGCGGACGACCTCACGCAGCGGCTGCGGCTGTTCGGGGGAGCTGGTCAACGGCACGGGCCCGAGCCTAACGGGGCGGGCCTCTCGTCGTAGACGCTTTCGTACTCCTCGGCGGGGAGGGCGTCCAGCAGGGCGGCGGCGTCCTCGGCCGGAAGCGACGCGCGCACGCGTTCGCCCCGGATGACCTTCGCGAGCAGCCCTCGTGGAGCTGGATGAGGTCCACGTGATCGGTGTCGAGGCGCTCCAGCGAACGGTTGATGGACGCCCAAGCCCCCTCGGCGTCCCGATCGCACTAAGCCGACCACGGGTGGAGGGGGAGGGGTCAGCGACCGTTGGAAGAGGCCGCGTGCTCCTCGGCGATGGCCAACTCGTCGGCGGCAACGCTCAGGGCGATGTACTGGCGGAGCAGGTCGTTGTTCATGTCGATGAACTGCATGTCCGGATCTCCTTTCTGTCGTCACGGAACATTTCTAGTTTAAGCGACCAGTATTCGGCGTCAAATCGCGTGGCAACGGGCCGATCCGGCGGTGCCCGTACACTGGCCGAATGAGCAAGAGCGTTGTCGTTGCCGCCCCGCGCGGGTACTGCGCGGGCGTGGACCGGGCCGTCGTGACCGTCGAGAAGGCCCTGGACCTGTACGGGCCGCCCGTCTACGTGCGCAAGCAGATCGTGCACAACAAGCACGTGGTCGAGACCCTGGAGGAACGGGGCGCCATCTTCGTCGAGGAACTCGACGAGGTGCCCGAGGGCGCCACCGTCGTCTTCTCCGCGCACGGCGTCTCCCCGGCGGTGCATGCCGAGGCGTCCGAGCGCCAGCTGAAGACCATCGACGCCACCTGCCCGCTGGTCACCAAGGTGCACAACGAGGCCAAGCGCTTCGCCGCGGACGGCCGCCAGATCCTGCTCATCGGCCACGCCGGCCACGAGGAGGTCGAGGGCACCATGGGGGAGGCGCCCGACCGGACGATCCTCGTCGAGCACCCGGACGACGTCGCCAACGTCGAGGTGGACGACCCCTCGCAGCTCGCGTGGCTCTCCCAGACGACGCTGAGCGTCGACGAGACGTGGGAGACCGTGACCAAGCTGCGCGAGAAGTTCCCGCTGCTGATGAACCCGCCCTCCGACGACATCTGCTACGCGACCCAGAACCGACAGTCGGCGGTCAAGCAGATCGCCAAGGGCTCAGACCTCGTCATCGTCGTCGGCTCGAGCAATTCGTCCAACTCCGTGCGCCTCGTCGAGGTCGCCCTGGAGGCTGGCGCCAAGGCGTCCTACCGCGTCGACAACGCGGGCGAGATAGACCCGGCCTGGCTCGAGGGTGTCGAGAAGGTCGGCGTCACCTCCGGCGCCTCGGTGCCCGACGTGCTGGTGGAGGGCGTCCTGGACTACCTCACCGAGCGCGGCTACCCGGCCGCCGTCGAGGAGCGCCTCACCGAGGAGAACCTCACCTTCGCCCTGCCGCCCGAACTCCGCAAGGACCTCAAGAAGCGCGGCTGACCGGCGCCCCGCACAGACGCACCTGCAAACGAAATCTGCACCCGCTACAGCGGGTGCAGATTCACTTTCGGGGTGCGTCTGTGCCTAGAGGCCGAGGTCCTTGGCGAGTTGCTTGGCCTCCTTCTTCGGCGCGCGGGAGCCCCACCAGTCGCCGGCGCGGAACTTGGCGTCGCCCAGGTCCTCCAGCGCGGTGACCAACGGCGGCCCCCAGGTGCCGGCGTCGGACGCCGCGAGCGGGCGCAGCAGGTCGACGACAGTGGACGCCGCGGCCAACGCCTCGCGTCGCTGTCCGGCGGCCTGCGCCGCGCGCAGCTGCCCGCGTGCGGCGTCCAGCTCGGCGGTCCGGATGGCTGGCTCCATCGAAATCTCGGGCTCCTTCACGGGCTCCGGCTCCGGCTCAACGACGGGTTCGGGTTCGGGCGTCCACACCGGCTCGGGCTCCACGACGGGTTCGGGTTCGGGCGTCCACGCCGGCTCGGGCTCCACGACGGGTTCGGGTTCGGGCGTCCACGCCGGCTCGGGCTCCACGACGGGTTCGGGTTCGGGCGTCCACGCCGGCTCGGGCTCCACGACGGGTTCGGGTTCGGGCGTCCACACCGACTCGGGGTCGGGCACTCCGACAGGCTCCACGATGGGTTCGGGCTCCTCGATGGGCTCGGGCTCCACGATGGGCTCCGGCGTCCACACCGGCGCGGGTTCTAGTGCTTCGACCGGCTCGACCGGGGCGTCCGGCCCGGGCACGGTCAGCGGGGCGCGGGTGGCGAGGGCGAGCGCGTCGGCGTCCGAGAGGTTCGACCAGGGCGGCGACGGCAGCGGTGAGCGGGTGACCACGCCCCGGAACCGGTCCCGCGCGAACTGCTCGGCGGGCACGTCGGCGTACAGTGCCGCCGCACCCGGCATTGCCTCGCGCAGGCCCGCCACCAGGGCGTGGAACTCGCGGAGCGAACGCTCGGCAGCCTCGTGGTCGCCGGACGCCCGCTCGACCTCGGCGCGCGCCAGCGTGGCACCCGCCAGCCCGGCGTCGTGCCCACCCGGCCGGCGCAGCGAGGCGAATCGTGCGAACAGGGACGCCAGCGCCTCGGCGGCTTCGTCGTGCTCGTCACGGCTCAGCAGGGCCCGCGCCAGCGCGGTGACGGCCGCGAACTGGACGTCGAGGTGCTCACCGACGGTGCCCTCGTGGGCGACCAGGTCGCCGGCTACCTCGGCCGCGCGCCCGGCGGCCGCCAGGGCCTCCTCGTCGCGGTCGAGCGCCAGCAGGTCGTGGGACAGGTCGGCCAGCGCGTGGCCGAGGGCAGCCCGGGCGGGGGTGCCGAGGCGTCCGGCCACGCCTTCGAGCAGCGTGATGAGCCCGTGGCGCTCCGCGAGCCCGGCCTCGGCGTCGCCGGAGCCGGCCAGCCGGTCGGCGAGGTCGCGCCGCGCCTCGACCAACGGTTCCAGCTGGCGAGCGGCCAGGCCGTCCGCGACGCGTCCGGACGCCGACAGGACGGGCCGGGCCGCGTCCTCGGCGGCGGCGACGGCCTCGCGGCCCAGGGCAACGGCGTCGTGGGTGATGCCGGCGACCCAGCGCGCATCGGCGGCCAGGCGGAGGGCGTCCACCAGGGCGGGGGCGTCGTCGGTGCCGGCCAACCCGCCCTCACGCGCCCGGGCCACCGCGGCGTCCGCGCAGGCGTTGGCGGGGCCGACGTCACCAGACGCCAGCGCGGCGCGGGCCTCGGCCATCAGCAGCCAAGTCGCGGTGCGCGCGCCGACGTAGGGGGTGAGGTCGACGTGGGGGAGGAGGCGGGTCCAGCCGCGCAGCGCGGCAGCCATTTGCCCACCGGGGCCGGGGTGGCCGGCGCCGGCCTGGGTGGCGGCCAGGTGCGTGGTGGCGGTGAAGAAGCGGACGCCGTCATCGATCGGCGTGAACGGGCCCACGGCACCATGGGCGGCCACCAGCCGGTTCGCGCGGGTGAGGGCGTCCTGCGCGTCCTCGATGGCCGGGGCGTACTGGTGGGCCAGCAGGCGCTGGGCGGTCAGTTCGTTGAGGGCGTCGGTCAGCCGCTCGGCCACGGACTCGTCGGAAGCCGCCCAACCGCGCAGCTTCTTGACCTCGGACGCGAGTGCCTTGAGCTGGCGACCGCGCCGGTCGGGGGTGGCCTGTGCCATGTGGGTGCTCCCGGGAACGTGATGGATGGGCCCGGCCATCCTATCGAGGGGCGTCCGACGGGGCCTTTTGATGGCAACCGATACGGCCCGGGGTATCGTGGGTGGCACCACTCGCGAATGGAGATTCCATGCACCTGCCACCGGAGGAGATGTCCGCGGTCGTCACCCGGCTCAAGCGGGCCCAGGGCCAGCTGGGCGGCGTGATCGCCATGATCGAGGCGGGCCGCGAGTGTGAGGACATCGTCACGCAGCTGGCCGCCGTCGGGAAGGCCGTCGACCGGGCCGCCTTCCTGACGATCTCGACGGGGCTTCGCGCCTGCCTCGTCGACCCCGAGAACAACGCCATGGACGCGGCCAAACTGGAGAAGCTCTTCCTCTCGCTGGCCTGACCGCGCCCGCCCTTCGGCAGGGTCAGGGGCCCGACCCTGCTACTCGACCTCGCCCTCGACGACGGTCGGGGCCGACTCGCGCCGCTGCGGGGCGCTCTGCCCCTCGCGGTGGGCGAAGCGGTCGATGATCGAGGTCAGGTCGTAGCCGGTCGTGTCCTTGACGAGCTGCAGGGTCTGCATCAGGTTCTCCGACACCTGCTTGGGCAGCGCGGCCGCACCGTCGGTGGAGATGACGGTCAGCTTGTCGATGGACGCCAGCGGGGCGGCCACCTTTTCGGCCATCTCAGGGAGCACCTCGACCAGCATCTGCAGGACGGCCGCGTCGTTGTAGTGCGCGAACGCCTCGGCGCGCTTGTCCATCGCCTCGGCCTCGGCCTGGCCGACGGCCAGCACCGCGGCTGCCTGCGCCTCGCCCTCGGCCCGGACGGCCGCGGCCTCGGCGATACGGCGGGCCTTCTCGGCTTCGCCGCGCTTGGCACCCTCGATCGCCTCCGCCTCGGCCAGCGCCGAACGGCGGGACTTTTCGCCCTCACCGGTCAGGCGGGCCTTCTCGGCCTCGGCCTCGGCGTTCGCGATGGACGCCGCCTTGTTGGCCTCGGCGGTCAGGATCGCGGCCTGGCGCTTGGCTGCCGCCTCGGTCTCCACGCGGTAGCGCTCCGCGTCGGCCGGCTTGCGCACCTCGGTGTCGAGCTGGCGTTCCTTCAGGGCGGCCTGTGCAACGGCGACCTTCTCCTGCTCGAGCAGGATCGCCTGGTCGCGGTCGGCCTGGGCCAGCGGGCCTGCAGAGGCGGCGGTCGCGCGGGCGGCGTCCGTCTCGGACTGGATCTCGGCCTGCTTCAGCACCAGCGCGCGCTGGGAGATGGCGATCTGCTCCTCGGCGGCGATGCGGGCCTGCTCGGCCTCGCGCCGCGCCTCCGCCTCGGCGATCGCGGCCAGACGGCCGACGCGGGCGGACTCGGGGCGTCCGAGATCGGACAGGTAGGAACCGTCGTCGCTGATGTCCTGGATCTGGAAGGTGTCGAGCACCAGGCCCTGGCCGGTCAGCGAGGACTCCGACTCGTCGGTGACCCGCTGGGCGAACGCCGCGCGGTCGCGGATGATCTGCTCCACCGTCAGGGAGCCGACGATCGAGCGCAGCGAGCCGGCGAGGGTCTCCTGGGTGAAGGTCTCGATCTCGTCCTGCTGGCCGAGGAAGCGCTGGGCGGCCGCGCGGATCGAATCCTCGTTGCCGCCGACCTTGACGATCGCGACGCCGTCCACGTTGAGCTTGATGCCCTGGCCCGACACGGCGTTGCGGATCGTCACCATGATGCGCCGCGAGCTCAGGTCGAGCACGTGCAGCCGCTGGATGAACGGGACCACGAACACGCCGCCACCCATGACCACGCGCTGCCCGGACAGGTCGGTCGACATGAGCCCGGTCTCGGGGTTGACCACCTCGCGGCCTTTGCGGCCGGTGATGATGTACGCCTCGTTCGGCTTGCTGACCTTGTAGCGGCTCGCTACGAGCAGGCCGACCAGGACGATGAGGGCGATGAGCCCTCCGACGGCGATCAGGATCTCGGGCACGGGGTGGGTTCCTCTCGGTGGCGGGCGTTCACGGGGCGAGTTCGGGGGTGCCGTCGGCGAGGCGCACCTCGACGGCTGTCGGTGAGACCACTGCGGACACCCACACGTCGGTGCCGGACGGGATCGGGCGGTCGGCGCGGGCGCTGAACTTGCGCACGTGGCCGCCCGTGGAGACGTGAACCTCGCCGAGGCCCGCCTCCGGGATGGCGGTGATCACGCGCGCAGGGTGCCCGACGAGGGAGTCGGTGCGGAAGGACGCGGCGTCCTCGCCCTGGCGCAGCGCGCGGGTCAGGCGGATCGCGCCCCAGGCGGCCAGCGCGCCGATCACGAGGCCGGACACCACGGCGACGGCCAGGTTGTCGACCAGGGCCAGGCCCAGGGCGCCGCCGAAGCCGAAGGCGCCGATGAAGGCGGAGATCGAGGAGACCGAGAAGAGGTCGCTGTCGAGGGCGTCCAGGTGGAGCGCCCCGTCGAGCACGTCGCCGATCACGAGGGCCACCACGGCGAGGGCGATGCCGATGCCTCCGATGATCAGGAAGGGGGTCAAGGGTGCGCCTCTCTGCTGGTTGCTCCAGTCTACCGGGCCGCGGGGGCCCATCGTCCGCCGGGTAGCGCCATCTGGACCACATGACTCCGGGACACCTTCAGGCCATCTGGCTCCCACAAGGGGTGATCCCGGGGACGCCGGAGCGCCATCCGGCCAGGGTGTGGTCCGCATGGCGCTACGTGTGGTGGCACCCCCGCGGATCAGTCCCGGGAGTCGCGGCCCGCCGCCCAGGTCTTGTAGCCACCGTCGAGATTGACCGCGTCGCGACCCAGCTGGGCGAGGATGCGGACGGCCGTGTGGCCCCGGATGCCGACCGCGCAGTGCACGACCAGCAGGCCCTCGGGCAGCTCGTCGACGCGGTCGCGCAGTTCATCCACCGGGACGAGGCGCGCGCCCGGGATGGACCCGGCTGCGAACTCGCCGGGCGTGCGCACGTCGATGACGGTCGCCCCGCCGGCGACGGCGGCGTCCAACTCGTGCCACTGGATCGAGCGGGTCACGCCCGAGCGGAGGTTGTCGGCGACGTGGCCGAGCATGTTCACCGCGTCCTTGGCCGAGCCGTAGGGCGGGGCGTAGGCGAGCTCGAGCTCGGCGAGGTCGGACGCCCTGAGCCCGCCCGTGATCGCGGTCGCGATGACGTCGATGCGCTTGTCCACGCCCTCGCCGCCGACGCCCTGGGCGCCCAGGATGGCGTCGGTCTCGGGGTCGACCAGCAGCTTCAGCGCCATACCCTCCGCGCCGGGGTAGTAGCCGGCGTGCGAGGCCGGGTGGGTGTGAATCGCACGGTAGGGGCGTCCGGACGCCTGCAGGCGCTTCTCGTTGGCTCCCGTGGCGGCGACGGTGAGGTCGAAGACCTTGACGATCGCGGTACCCAGCACCGGGCGGTTGGACGTGGGCAGGCCCGCGATGTGATCCGCGACGCGGCGCCCCGCGAGGTTGGCGGTGTTCGCCAGCGGCACCAGGGTGGCGCTGCCGTCGAGGGCGTCGATCTTCTCGACAGCGTCGCCCACGGCGTAGATGTCGGGGTCGTTCGTGAGGTGGTTCGCATCGACCGCGATGCCGCCGCGCTCGCCGACGGTCAGGCCGGCCTCGGCGGCCAGCGTGATGTCGGGGCGGACGCCGATGGCGGCGACCACCACATCGGCGGGGAGCTCGGTGCCGTCGGCCAGCGTGACCGTCGCCTCGCCGATGGCAGTGACGCCCGAGCCGAGGTGCAGGTCGACGCCGCCCTTGCGGAGGGCGTCGTGCACGGGCGCGGCCATCTCGGGGTCGAGCGGGGCCATCACCTGGGGCAGGGCCTCGATGAGCGCGACCTCCAGGCCTTGGTGGACGAGGTTTTCGGCGACCTCGATGCCGATGAAGCCGCCGCCGATGACGACGGCGGTCTTCTGACCGCGAACGGCGGCGACCATGGCGTCGGTGTCCTCGATGTCGCGCAGGGTGAGGGCGCGCTCGATGCCGAGGATCGGCGGGCGCACCGGGCGCGCGCCGGGCGAGAGGATCACCTTGTCGTAAGGCAGTTCCTCGGTCGCCCCGGTCGCGAGGTTGCGCACGTGGACGACCTTGTTCTCGCGGTCGATGCGCGTGGCCTCGGTGGCGACGCGCACGTCGAGGCGGAAGCGGGCGGCCAGCGACTGGGGGGTCTGGAGGAGCAGCGACGAACGCTCCGGGATGACGCCGCCCACGTGATAGGGCAGGCCGCAGTTGGCGAACGACACGTGGCCCGTGCGCTCGAGGACGATGATGTGGGCGTTCTCGTCGAGCCGGCGCAGGCGCGTGGCCGCGCTCATGCCCCCGGCGACCCCACCGATGATGATGACTCGCATGGACACGAACATACCCCCAGGGGTATGGTTGGGGCCAATCCGTTGGTACCCGAGATCGTAGGAGAAAGAACATGTGTCGTCCCGTTGCGTGCAAGCAGTGCGGCAAGACCACCTGGGCTGGCTGCGGCCAGCACATCGCGTCCGTGAAGGCCGGCGTTCCCGCCGGTCAGTGGTGCGACGGCCACAAGGACGCCGCCCCGGCGCCGTCCGGTGGCTTCTTCAGCAAGCTCTTCGGCTGAGCCCGACGCGGTGAGCCCGTGCCCCACCCGGGGGGCACGGGCTCACCGCTGTCTCAGGGCCGGGCCGACGCCGCCGCCCGCGCGGCGGCCGGGAGTGCCTCGGCGATCCTGTTCAGCGCCGCGTCGTCGTGCGCCGCGCTCAGGAACCACGCCTCGAACACGCTGGGCGGGAGCGCCACGCCGGCGTCCAGCATCGCGTGGAAGAACGGCGCGTACCGGAACCCGTCGGCCGCCTTGGCCTGGTCGTAGTTCCGGACGCCGTGGGTCGCGGCCTCCTCGCCGAAAAAGCAGCTGAACAGGTTGCCAGCCGTCTGGATCCGGTGGGGGAGGCCGACCTCGTCGAGGGCCGCGGCCAGGGCGTCCTGCACCTGGCGCGACGCGCGGTCGACGTGGGCGTACACGGCGTTGTGGGCGAGCCGCAGGGTGGCGATGCCGGCGGCGGTGGCCAGCGGGTTACCGGACAGGGTGCCGGCCTGGTAGACCGGGCCGACGGGTGCCAGGAGGTCCATGAGCTCGGAGGGGCCGGCGAGTGCCGCGAGCGGCAGGCCGCCGCCGACGACCTTGCCGTAGGTGACCAGGTCGGGGGTGACCGGGGCCTCGCCCAGCGACGCCTCGTTGCCCCACCAGCCGGCGGGGCCGACCCGGAACCCGGTGAGCACCTCGTCGAGGATCATCAGGGCGCCGTGCTCCAGCGTCAGGCGGCGGATCGTCGCGTTGAAGCCGGGGTCGGGCGGGACGACGCCCATGTTGGCCGGGGCGGCCTCGGTGATGACGCACGCGATCTCGGAGCCGCGCTCGGCGAAGACGGCCTTGAGGGCCTCGGCGTCGTTGTACTCGACCACGATCGTGTCACGGGCGGCGGCCTGCGTGACGCCGGCCGATCCGGGCAGTCCTGCGGTGGCGACGCCGGACCCGGCGGCGGCCAGCAGGGCGTCCGAGTGGCCGTGGTAGCAGCCGGCGAACTTCACGATCACGTCGCGGCCGGTGGCGCCGCGGGCGACGCGGATCGCCGTCATGGTCGCCTCGGTGCCGGTGGAGACGAAGCGCACCTTCTCGGCGAACGGGATGCGCCCGCGGATCAGGTCGGCCAGCTCAACCTCGGCCGTCGTCGGGGCGCCGAACGACAGGCCGCGGGTGGCGGCCTCCTGCACGGCGGCGACGACCTCGGGATGGGCGTGGCCGAGCAGCGCCGGCCCCCATGAGCAGACGAGGTCGACGTACTCGCGTCCGTTGATGTCCACAACGTGCGGCCCGCGGGCCGCGCTGAGGAACACCGGCGTCCCGCCCACGCTGCCGAATGCGCGCACCGGCGAACTCACCCCGCCCGGGATGACCTCACAGGCGTGGCGATAGACCTCCTCCATGGACAGGTGGCTGGGCACACTGGCTCCTCTCGTTCAGTCGTCCCCATCTTCCCCCATCCGCCGAGGGCTTGCCTCCAGCTCGCCGAGGGCTTGGGTTCAGCTTGCCGAGGGCTTGGGTTCAGCCCGCCGAGGGCTCGCTCTCGGCGCCCCGGGCGTCGATCAGGTGCTCCGGCACGAGGTCGGCCCCCATGACGTCGGCCAGCAACCGCGCGTCGATGCGTTCCCCGCTCCGCAGAACGGTCACGCCGCCCCGCGACTCGAGGATGACGAGCGCCGCGTCGTTGACGTGGCGGACGCCGGCGGTGCGCAGGCGGAGCAGGACGTCGGCGTCCGTCGTGACGCGCTCGCGCTGGGGACGGTCGACGAACCGGCCGTCGATCATCACCACGCGCGGCTTGTGGCGCGGGCCGCGCCGGGCCCAGGCCGGCTTGGAGAACCGGCGGAGGCGTCCGATCACGGCCTCCATCACCAGCAGGGTCGTGGCGGCGACCAGGGCGCCGCCGAGCGTCGGGAACTCGCCGAGCATCGCGCGCGCGACCAGGCTGCCGAGAACCGTCAGCAACGCGACACTCAGCGTGGACGAGCTCGAGAACAGCCGCGGTCCCCACAGCGTGAGCACCACGGAGTACAGGATGTAGAGCAACGCGGATGCGACCGCGACCCCGAGTGCGCCGTCGGGACTGATGCCGATGTTCGTCCAGAGTTCGCCCATGGCCGCCATTCAAACACGCTCGAGGCCAAGCCCTCGGCGGACGGGACCCAAGCCCTCGGCGGAGGGGACCCAAGCCCTCGGCGGAGTGAAGGCAAGCCCTCGGCGGAGTGAAGGCAAGCCCTCGGCGGGTCAGCGGCGGGAGGCGAGGTCCAGTGCGAAGTAGGTCAGGACGATGTCCGCGCCGGCCCGGACGATGGAGGTGACCGACTCGGAGGCGGCGGCTTCGCTGTCGATCCAGCCCCGCTCGGCGGCGGCGGCGATCATCGCGTACTCGCCCGACACCTGGTAGGCGGCCACCGGCACGTCGGACGCCGCGGCGACGTCGGCGAGCACGTCCAGGTAGTGCGAGGCCGGCTTCACCATCACCATGTCGGCGCCCTCGGCGAGATCGAGCAGCGTCTCGCGCAGCCCCTCCCGCCGGTTGGCCGGGTCCTGCTGGTAGGTGCGCCGGTCTCCGCGCAGCGACGACCCGACGGCCTCGCGGAACGGCCCGTAGAACGCCGAGGCGTACTTCGCCGCGTACGCCAGGATCGACACATCGGCGTACCCCGTCTGATCCAGCCCCGAACGGATGGCGAGCACCTGGCCGTCCATCATCCCCGACGGACCGACGACGTGGGCGCCGGCGTCCGCCTGGGCGACCGCGAGGCGCACGTAGGCGTCCACGGTGGCGTCGTTGTCGACCCGACCGCGGGCGTCCAGCACCCCGCAGTGCCCGTGCGAGGTGAACTCGTCCAGGCAGGTGTCGGCCATGACGACGAGGTCGTCGCCGACCTCCTCGCGCACGGCGCGCAGTCCGCGGTTGAGGATGCCGTCGGGCTCCTCGCCGGAGGACCCCGCCGCGTCCTTGTCCGATTCCAGGGGCACGCCGAACAGCATCAGCCCGCCGACCCCGGCGTTCGCCGCGCGGACGGCCTCGCGGCGCAGCGAGTCGACGGTGTGTTGCACGACCCCCGGCATGGACGCGATGGGCGCCGGCGCGTCGATGCCGTCGCGAACGAACACCGGCAGCACGAGCTGCCCGGGGGAGACGCGGGTCTCTCGGACCAGCGCGCGCATCGCGGGCGTGGTGCGCAGGCGGCGGGGGCGGATCGTGGTCATTGCTTCTCCTCGGTGAGGGCGTGGACGAGGGCGTCCACGACGCCGGGGCCGTCCTGGGTGTCGGCGATGGCGTGCACGCGCAGTCCCACGGCGTCGGACGCCGCGGCGCTGGGTTCGCCGAGGGTCACGACCGCGACGTGGGGCTCGGGCATGCCGAGCAGGTCGACGACCGCCCGGGCGATGGACCCGGCGGTCACCACGACGGCGTCGTAGTCCGACCACGGCCGCACGGCCGGGGCGTCCGCCACCGTGGCGGTCGTGTAGGTGTGGACGACGTCGACGTCCCAGCCGCGCGCGGCCAGTCCGTCGGCCATGGTGGGCCCGGCCAACGCCGAGCCGGCCAGCAGCGCCGACGCCGGCCCCTGGGGCAGGACGCCGAGGAGGGCGCCGGCGTCCGACCGGCCAGACGGCACGATGTCCACCCGGACGCCCAAGGCCTCGATCGCGGCGGCCGTCGCGGGGCCCACGGCTGCGATGCGGTCTGCCAGGTCGGCCAGCTCCACGCCGGCCTCGGAGAGCATCCGGACGCCGACGGGCGAGGTCAGCACGAGCCAGTCCACCCGGCCGGGCAGCGAGAACGGCAGCGACTGCGTCTCGGTGACGGGGACGGCGTCCACCTCGGCGCCGGCGGCGCGGATCGCCTGCGCCAAAGGTCCCTCGGGGCGCGGCAGCAGGACGCGGCGCCCCACGAGCGCCTCGGCGGTCCCGGGGGCCCACAGGGCCTGCTCGTGGTGGAAGTCCTCGAGTTGGCTGGCGCGGGCCTCGCCGAGTGGCGTGACGTCGGCAGCCCCCTTCGCGAGCAGCTCCAGGGCGACCTCGTGGCCCAGGGCCCCGGCGTCGACGGGCAACGGGGCGCTGCGCCGGGCTGTCACCGACGACGTCCCCTCGGCGTTGAACACCGAGGCGGTGAACTCGACGTGGCCGTTCACCACGCGGGCGTACGCGCCGACCGGCGCGGCGCAGCCGGCCTCGAGGGTGGCCAGCACGGTGCGCTCTGCGGTCACGCAGAGCCGGGTGTCGGCGTGGTCGAGCTGCAGCAGCACCTCCCGCAGGCCGACGTCGATCGTGCGGCACTCGACCGCGAGCGCCCCCTGCCCGGGCGCGGGAAGCAGGTCGAGGGTGTCGGTGGCGGCGTCGAAACGGCCCAACCGCGCCAGCCCGGCGCGGGCGAGCACCACGGCGTCCAGGTCGCCCGGCTCGGTGCCGTGGCCGTGCACGCGCGCGAGACGGGTGCCGACGTTGCCGCGGATCTCGACGACGGTCAGGTCGGGACGCTGCGCGCGCAGCTGGGCGGCCCGCCGCGGCGAGCCGGTGCCGACGCGCGCCATCGGGGGCAGCTCGGCGAACGTCAGGCCGTCGCGGGCGCACAGGGCGTCGAACGGCAGCTCCCGTTCGGGGATCGCCGCCACGGCCAACCCCTCGACGGGGGCGGTCGGCAGGTCCTTCAGGGAGTGGACGACGAGGTCCACCGCGCCGCGCAGCAGCGCCAGGCGCAGGGCTGCGGCGAAGACGCCCAGGCCGCCCGCCTCGAGCAGCGATCCCGACGTGACGTCGCCCTCGGAGCGGATCGTCACCAGCTCGACGGAGTGCCCCAGCGCGCGGAGGGCGTCCGCCACGTGCCCGGACTGCGTGCGCGCGAGCTCGGAGCCGCGCGTGCCCAGGCGCAGGTGGAGGCGGCCGTCCGCGGTGTTCATGGGGCCGCCAGCTCCCCGGCGACCCGTGACGCGTGGGCGACGACGGCGGCCAGCCCCGTGCCGGCGAACCAGGCGCCGGTGATGGCCAGGCCCGGAGTGTTTGCCAGGTGGGTGGTCAGCTCGTCGACCCGGACGCGGTGCGCCGGGGTCTGCGGGGGCAGCGAGTTGGGGAAGTGGATGACGCCGTGGCCGACCACCTGCTCCTCGGCCAGGTCGATGCCGAGCAGGACGCGCGCGTCGGCGAGCGCGCCGGCCAGCGTCGGCTCGGGCGTCGGGACGCCGGCGCGCCCGTAGGAGACCCGCAGCACGTGCTTGCCGGTGCCGGCGACGACGCCGGGCCACTTGATCGAGTAGTGCGTGATCGCCTTGCAGCCGACCCGCCGCTCGGCGCCCTCGGCGTCCGGGGTGACGAGCAGCCCGGAACCCCGCGGGCCGGCGTCCAGCTCGGGTGCGTCCAGCACGATGCAGACCTGCGCGAGGTCGGCCCCGCGGGGCAGCTCCCAGTCGCCGATGGCCAGGTCGGACAAGGGGCGCAGCAGGTCGAGCGCGGCGCGACCGTCGAGGGCGACGACCAGGCGGCCGGTGGTGTCGACCTGCGGCTCGCCGACCGGGACCGGCGGGTCGGCGGGGTTCGGCGCGCGGCCGGCCTCGTGGTGGGTGACGCGCCAGGTGTCCCCGTCGCGCTCGACGGAGGTGACGACCCGCCGCGTCGCGACCGTGCCGCCAAGCCCACCGATGCGCTCGACCATCGCGCGCGGCAGCGTGAACAGGCCGCCGGACGCCGAGCTCACGACTGCGCCGGGGGGCGCGGCGGCGCGCAGGGCGGCAGCGGCCCGGACCAGCGACCCCTCGCGGACGAGCGCCGCGCGGAGGCCGGGGGAGACGACGTCGACCGACAGCTCCGAGGGGTGCGCCGAGTGGACGCCGCCGGCGATGGGGTCGACCAGCCGGGTCAGCACCTCCTCGCCGAGGCGGGCGACGACCAACGAGGCCAGGTCGGGGGCGTCCGCGCCGGTCTCGGGGCCCATGGTCAGGTCGTCCCGCGCGCGGGCCAGGCCCTCGGGCGACAGCAGGTCGACCACGATCGGGTCGTCCAAGTCGGTGGGGATGCCCAGCACGCCGTGCGGGATGCGGGTCGCGAACCCGCCCGAGCGGTGCGACCACAGCCACGACTGGCCGGACGGGTCGACCACGTCGAGGCCGACCTCACGGCACAGCTCGGCGGTGGCGACCGAACGCTTCGCGAACGACTCGGCGCCGAGGTCCACCCAGACGCCGCCGATGGGGGCGCCGAAGACCAGCCCGCCGCACGTGCCGCGGGATTCCAGCAGCAGCGGGGCGTGCCCCGCCTTGGCCAGCGTGAGCGCTGCGTGCAGGCCGCCGATGCCGCCGCCGACCACGATCGCGTCGAGGTGCGTCATGGCTGGTGGATGAGCTCGACGAGACGGGTGAGGATCGCCGGGTCCGTCTCCGGCGGGACCCCGTGGCCAAGGTTCACCACGTGGGCGGGGGCGGCGCGGCCGCGGTCCAGCACCTCGCGGGCGTGGCTCTCCAGGGCGTCCCAGCCGGCGAGCAGGCGGGCGGGGTCGATGTTGCCCTGCAGGGGCATGCCGGGCAGGCGGGCGGCGGCCTCGTCCAGCGGCGTGCGGTAGTCGATGCCCAGCGCGTCCGTGCCCTTCGCCATCTCCTCCAGCAGGTGGCCGGTGCCGGTGCCGAAGTGCAGCCGCGGTACGCGCCCCTCGACCGACGCCAGCGCGCGGCGCGACCACGGGGCGACGCGCGCGGCGTAGTCCGCCAGCGGGAGGGACCCGGCCCACGAGTCGAACAGCTGGACGGCCGAGGCGCCGGCGTCCACCTGGAGGGTGAGGAAGGCGCCGGACAGGTCGGCGCACCAGGCCATCAGCTTCTCCCAGGCGGCCGGGTCGGCGACCATCAGGGAGCGGGCGGCGAGGTGGTCGCGGCTGGGGCGGCCCTCGACGAGGTAGGCGGCGAGGGTGAAGGGGGCGCCGGCGAAGCCGATCAGGGGCGTCCAGGCCGCTTCGCCGGACGGCGTGGTGGCGAGTTCGGTGGTGATGAGCCGGATGGCCTCGGTGATCATGGCGGTGTCGCCCAACCTGTGGGCGACGAGCCGGTCGACGTCGGACGCCGTGCGCACCGGCTCGGCGATGACCGGGCCGACGCCGGCGACGATGTCGACGTCCACCCCGGCGAGCTTGAGCGGGATCATGATGTCGCTGAAGAAGATGGCGGCGTCCACCCGGTGGCGGCGCACGGGCTGGAGCGTGATCTCGGCCGCGAGCTCGGGGATCAGGCAGGACTCGAGCATGCCCGTGCCCCGGCGCACCTCGCGGTACTCGGGCAGGGAGCGCCCGGCCTGGCGCATGAACCAGACGGGGTGGGTCTGGGGACGATCGCCGGTGAGGGCGCGCAGCAGCGGAGGTGTCGGGCCGGTCGGAGTCACGGCCCTGATCATAGGCGGGTCGGGGGCAGGCGGAGCCGGGTGCCCGACCGTCGTGCCGGATTCGGGATCGTCGGCGCGCAGTGGTTGAATGGGTCGGGTCATGGCGCTGCACCTCGTCTCCATCCACCACGCCGAGCACGGGCTCGGCGCAGTCGAGTCCGCCACCCCCGCGGTGCCCGGTCTCGGACGCCGCGTCGTCGCCGCGTCGGACGCGGTGCGTGGCGCTGTGGTGCTCGCCACCTGCAACCGCGTCGAGGTGTACGTGGACGCCGACGCTCCCACCCACGTCGTGGCCGAGGTCGTGCGCGCCGAGGTGGGGGAGACCTCGATGACCGTGCGCGAGAACGCCGACGCCCTGCAGCACCTCTTCGACGTGGGCGCCGGCCTGGACTCGATGGTCGTGGGCGAGCGCGAGATCGCCGGCCAACTGCGCCGCGCCCTCAAGCAGGCCCGCGAGGAGGGCCTGGCCACCGGCCTCCTCTCGGAGACGATCGAGCAGGCCCTGCGCACCTCCCGCAAGGTCTCTCATCTGACCCGTCTCGCAGCCACCGGCCGCTCCGTCGTGTCGGTCGGCCTCGACCTGCTGCGCCGCGACTGGGCCACCACCCGCGTCCTGCTCGTGGGCACCGGCGCCTACGCGGGCGCCGTCGTCGCCGACCTGGACCAGCGCGGCGCCACCGACGTGGTCGTGTGGTCGGCGTCCGGCCGTGCGGGGGCGTTCGTCGCCACCCACCTCGGCACGCGCGATGCCGGCCCCGACCTGCTGGACGCCGTGGCCGCGGCCGACGTCGTGGTCACCTGTCGCGGGCTGGGCGCCCCGATCCTGTCGGCAGAGGACATCGGTGCCGTGATGGCCCGCCGCGACGGCGCGGAGCTGGTCCTGGTCGACCTGGCCGTCTACCGCGACATCGACCCTGCAGCCGCCGCCCACCCCGGCGTGATGCTGCTCGACCTGCCCACCATCCAGCGCCACGTGCCCGAGGCGTCCCACCGCGAGATCGGCCGCGCCCGCTCGCTGGTGGACGCGGGCGTCCGCGACCTGGTCGGCCGCCTGAAGGGACGCGAGATGGACCCGGTTGTAGTCGCCCTGCGCGACACCGTGAACGCGATGGTCGCCGACGAGGTGGCCCGCCTGCCCCAGGGCCGCCAGCTCACCGCCGAGGAAGCCGCCCACGCGCTGCGCCGGCTCGCCGCCCGGCTGGTGCACGTGCCCAGCGTCCGCGCCCGCCAGGCCGCCAACGAGGGCCGCACCGATGAGTACCTCACCGCGCTCTCCGCCCTGTGGGGGATCGAGCCCGAGGTGCGGCCCGTGCTGCGCAACCTCGAGATCGACCCGGCCTCTGAGCCGTTGCTGGGCGACCGCGAGCAGTCCGCGATCGTGCCGCCGGATACGCTCGACTGCGACACCTGCCCGATCACCGGGCTGCGCCTGTCCGATCTGGGCGCGTCCCGACACCTGGAGGCCCTGTGACCGACGCCATCCTCGTCCTCTCCTACGGCGGCCCCCGCGGCCCCGAGGACGTCCTGCCCTTCATGCGCAACGCCACCCGCGGGCGCGGCATCCCGGACGAGCGGCTGGTCGAGGTGTCCGGGCACTACCAGATGTTCGGTGGCGTCTCCCCGATCAACGAGCGCAACGGCGAGCTGATGGACGCCCTCGGCGCGGTCCTCCGCGAACGCGGAATCGACCTGCCCATCGTCATCGGCAACCGCAACTGGACGCCGTACGTGGCCGACACCCTGCGCGACCTCGCGGCGTCCGGCGCCCGCGACCTGCTCGTGCTCGCGACGGCGGCCTACGCCTCCTACTCGGGCTGCCGCCAGTACCGCGAGGACCTCGCCGGGGCGCTCGCCGAGACCGGCCTGTCCTTCGGTCTGACCAAGATCGGGCCCTTCGCCGAGACCGACGGCTTCGTGGCGGCCAACACCGACGCCGTGCGCGCCGCCGTCGCCGAACTGCCGGACGCCCGCGTGCTGTTCGTCACCCACTCGATCCCGACCGCGATGGACGCGGCGTCGGGGCCCGGCCCCCGGTCGGCCGAGCCCGGCTCCCGGATGGCTGCGCCCGGCGAAGCCAACACCTATTCCGCCCAGCACCGCCGGGTCGCCGAGCGGGTCGCCGCCGCGGCCGGGCTGGCCGACGACGCCTGGGAGATCGCGTACTGCTCGCGTTCGGGCGCCCCGCACATCCCGTGGCTGGAGCCCGATGTGAACGACCGGATGGCCGAACTGGCCGCCGAGGGCGTCCGCTCGGTCGTCACCGTGCCGTTCGGGTTCGTCAACGACCACATGGAGGTCGTCTACGACCTCGACACTCAGGCCCGCGAGACTGCGGCCGAGCACGACCTCGCCTACGTGCGGGCCGCGACCGTGGGCGTCCACCCGGCGTTCGTGGGCATGCTGGCCGACGCGGTCGAGGCGGCCCTGGGTCGCGGCGAAGGTGGATTCGACCCCGCGGCCGACCCCGCGCGCTCGCTGCTCGGCGGGCTGCGCACCTGCACGGCCACCTGCTGCGGCTCCGGACGCCCCGGCGGCCCGGCACTCCCCGCCGCGTGCGGGGCCCCCGAGACTCCCTGACCACGAACCATCCCGAACGCGAGGAGCACCATGTCCCAGGCACCCCACGGCAAGACCTCCGGCGCCCCGTTCAGCGGCGACCCGCGCGACTCCTACGTCGCGCCCGAGGACGTGAACTCCGGCTCCCACTACGTCATGTACTCGGTGTTCACCATGGCCGGCCTGATGGCCGGCGAGGCGGCCGAGCGCGCGGAGCACGCCGCCGAGACGGTCGCGGCCGTCGAGGCGACCGGCGTCACGATCCGCGGCTGGTACGACGTGGGCGGCTTCCGGGCCGACGCCGACCTGATGGTCTGGCTGCTGGCCGACGACCCGACCAAGCTGCAGGCCGCCTACCACGCGCTGCGTCGATCCACGCTGGGTGAGGTGCTGGAGCCCCGCTGGAGCAACGTCGGCGTCCACCGCCCGGCCGAGTTCAACAACGCGCACACGCCGGCCTGCTTCTCCGGCATCGCGCCGCGGCCGTGGCTGACGGTGTACCCGTTCGTGCGCTCCTATGAGTGGTACTACATGGACGGTTCGAAGCGCTCCCACATGCTGCGCACCCACGGCATGGCCGCCAAGGACTTCCCCGACGTGCTCGGCTCGACCACCTCGGCGTTCGCGCTGGGCGACTACGAGTGGCTGCTGGCCTTCGAGGCCGACGAACTGCACCGCCTCACCGACGCCATGCGCGCCCAGCGCGCCGTCGAGGCCCGCCTGCATGTCCGGGAGGAGACCCCGTTCTTCACCGGTCCGCGCGTCGAGCTCGCGGCGTGGGTCGAGACGCAGCCCCACGAGTGACCCAATCCGCCGCGGCTCGGTGGGAGCGAAGCGCCGAAAGCCCCGGCAGTTGGTGCCGAGAGCCCCGGTGGTTGGTGCCGAGAGCCCCGGTGGTTGGTGCCGAGAGCCCCGGTGGTTGGTGCCGAGAGCCCCGGTCCTATGCGCCGGTAGCCCCTATCCCCGCGCAGGTCGACGGCGAGAAGAACTTGGGAGGCGGCGGGTTCCCCGACGCCTGTTGGTGGGGGCAGGCGCAGGCCTTCGACGAGCGCGAGGCCTGCGTGGCCTTCGCGGGCGGCCAGATCCACTCCGGCCCGCTGCGCACCGAGGTTTACCGATCTGGCGGTGCGCCTGCCGGACGTCACGGTCGTGCGCCTGGGCAACCCGGAGAAGCCGGTCACGGCGAGCCCGGGGAGCACCGCAACACCCCCGGCGCGCTGGAGCACCTCCACGGGAGCATGACGGCTACCGTGCGCCGGAACGGACGGACCCTCTGGCGCGGCACCAGCCACATGGCTGGGCTCGAACACGGTGGGCTCGCCTGCGCGCAGGCCGAGCTCGCTCGCGCGGCGGGGATCCGCGACCGCTGTCGTAGGTGTCGGCAGACGACACCGGGGCTGTCGGCGCAAACGACCGGGGCTGTCGGCGCAAACGACCGGGGCTGTCGGCGGAGGGGTGGGGTGAGCGTCGGGCTGGGAGCGCCTCTCGGCGCGTGGCCGCTCGTAGCGGCTATGAGTGGAGCCCGGGGCTACCGCAGCCCGACGCCTGTACGAGGATAGGCGCCGCGCCCGTGTGAGCCAAGTGCGGGCTCAGGTGAGGTCGCCGTTGCGCCACAGGCGGGCGTTCTCGGCGAGGTCGTGGGCCATGTCCTGCAGCTTGACGGCGCGGTCGAGTTCACTGTGACCCCGCGCGACCTCCGCCCGTCCCGAGGCCACCACATGGCAGAACGCGGCGGCGCGCTCCAGCGCGATGGCGAAGTCGCCGGTGAACACCCCGCGCAGGATGGCGTCCGCCACCCGGCGAACCTCGTCCGGACCGGGCGGGTCGACGCCGGCGACGGCGTGGTTGGGCTCGGTGAAGCGGACGCCAGCGCCGTACTCGCGCGCGGCCCCGTCCGGGTCGGACACCATCCACTCGCGCAGCAGGTAGAGCCGCCACAGGGCGCCCGGCAGGGTGGCGGCCGGGCGGTGCGCCCACAGGTCGGCCAGCGTCGACAGCCCGGTCTCGTCCACGAGCGCGACGAGCCGGGCGGCCACGCTCGGATCCTCGGCGGCACGCCCCACGCGCAGCAGGGCGGCGGCCGTCTCGTGGGCCGCATGCAGCTGCGCGATCGGGTCGGTGCCCTGCCCGAGCGCCTCGAGGGCCTCCGGCGATCGGAGCACGGGCCGGTGCGGCCGCTTGGGGGATGTCACCCGACCAGAGTAGGTGCCCGGCGAAGCGAGCGGGAACGGCCCTTCGAGGCTCGCTCCGCTCCTACCTCCGGGACCCGAACGCTCGCACTCAGTGACGTGACCGCCGCGGCCGGCCCAGCCCGGCCGACGCCAGCTCCAGGTCGGCCAGCCGGGTCATCACGGCGGCGTCGCCCGTCCGCCACGCGGCCACCGGGTCGGACGCCACCTGGCGCAGGCTGCCCAGCGGCTGGTTGGCCAGCGCCCGGAGGGCCAGTAACTCGTTCCCCTCCGGCGAGGCGGCCAGCTGCGCCAGCTCCCGGGAGCGCGCGACGAACGCCAGCCGCCGCGGCACCCACCACAACGCCACGAGCAGCACCGGCACGAGGAACGCGAGCCACCCCAGTACGGTCGCAACCCGCTCGACCTGCGCCACCTGGTCGGACGCCGAGGCCGACAGGTCGCCGATCCTCCCCGCGATGCCGTCGAACGGCTGCCGCAGTTGCGCCCCCACCACCGGGACCCCCGCGGCTTGGGTCGCGGCCTCCGTGGTCTGCCGGGCCAGGTCGCTGGTGATGCGCTGGGTCTGGCGCGACGGCTCGGCGATGGCCCGGATCGTGCCGTCCACGAAGCGGCTCCCGAACCACCAGCCGATGGCCCAGACCGCGACAAAAACGTCCCCCACGAGCTGGGACGCCAGACGTCCGGGACGGCGGGCGCAGAAGCTCATGCGCCCATCATGGCCTGCCTCAGCCGCCGGTCACCACGTCCTCGCCGGCCGCCTGCCAAGCTCCGATGCCGCCGCCCAGGTGCCAGGCGTCCCCGAAACCGAGCTGCTTCATCGCCTCGATCGCGGCTCCCGACCGGCTGCCGGACCGGCAGTAGACGGCGTAGGGGGCGGCGCGGTCCAGGCCGGCGACGGCGGCTTCGAAGTCCCCGTTGATGTCGGCCAGCACCGCGCCCTCCAGGTGGCCGGCGGCGTACTCGGCCGGCGTCCGCACATCGAGCACGATCACACCGGGCGTGTCCAGGGAAACCGCGAACTCGGCGGCGTTCAGCGTGGCCCCGTAGGCGCGGGAGGCCTCGGCCGAGGCTGTGGCCCGGCCTCCCGCGGCGGGCTCCGACGCGGTGCACGCGGCCCCGGTCAGGGCCACCAGGGCGGCGACGGTCACGGAAGCGAAGCGGCGGGTGCGCACGGGGACTCCTCGGTTCGGCGAACGACTGTCGCCCACGATACCCCCATGGGTATGAGGATCAGATCAGGAAGCGGTAGAACGGGCTGTCCGGGTCGACGGGCTCGGCTCGGATCGGGCTGCGCTCGAGGCGTCCGAGCAGGTCGCCGAGCGTGGTCGGGTCACCCAGCTCGATGCCGACCAGCGCGGGCCCCATCTCGCGGTTGCTGCGCTTGACGTACTCGAAGTGCGTGATGTCGTCGTCGGGGCCGAGCACCTCGTCGAGGAACCGCCGCAGCGCGCCCGGCTCCTGCGGGAAGTTCACCAGGAAGTAGTGCTTGCGGCCCTCGTAGACCAGCGACCGCTCGACGATCTCGGCGTAGCGCGACACGTCGTTGTTGCCGCCGGAGATGACGACCACGACGACCTCGCCGGGGTTCGGCTTGGCCTGCCGCAGCGACGCGGACGCCAGCGCGCCGGCCGGCTCCGCGATGACGCCCTCGGTCTGGTAGAGCGCCAGCATCTCCGAGCAGATGGCGCCCTCGGGCACCGACACCATCTGGGGCGCGAGCTGGGCGGCGATCGCGTAGGTGAGGTCGCCGGCCCGGCGCACGGCGGCGCCGTCCACGAACGTGTCGATGCGCTTCAGCGTCGTCGGCCCGCCGGCGTCCAGCGCGGCAGCGATGCACGCCGCCCCGCTCGGCTCGACGGCCACGACCGTCGTGCGGGGGCTGAACGTCTTGAGCCACACGAGGCAGCCGGCCAGCAGGCCGCCCCCGCCGACCGGGACGACCATGCGGTCCGGCTCGCGGCCGAGCTGCTCGACGACCTCTTTGGCAACGGTGCCCTGGCCGGCGATCGTGCGGGCGTCGTCGAAGGCGGCGACCATGACGGCACCGGTCTCCTCGGCGGCCTGCTTGGCGACGGCGGACGCCTCGTCGTACGAGTCGCCCACTACGATCAGCTCGACGAACGCGCCGCCCAGGGTCAGCATGCGGTCGCGCTTCTGGCGCGGAGTCGTGCTCGGCACGTAGATGCGGCCCTTGATGCCCAGCTCGGCGCACGCCATGGCGACGCCCTGCCCGTGGTTGCCGGCCGACGCGGCGATCACGCCAGCGGCCCGCTCCTCCTCGGACAGCTGCGCGATGAAGTTGTAGGCGCCCCGGATCTTGTAGGAGCGCACCGGCTGCAGGTCCTCGCGCTTGAGCCATACCTCAGCGCCCGTCGCGGCGGACAGGCGCTCGTTGTACTGCAGGGGCGTCTCCGTGATGACGCCGGCCAGGCGGGCGGCCGCGGCGTCCACGTCGGACGCCGTCACCGGCAGGGGGCGGCGGCTCGCATCGATGGGCAGGTGGCTCACCCGCCCATTGTGCCCCCGTCGGTGGTCGTGGTTCGGGGGCGTCCCACTCACGCGTGCTGGCGGACCGGCGGCGCCACCTCGGGGGAGGTCTCGCCCACCAGGTCGAACAGGTCGGGCTCGCCCCGCTGGAGGGCGGACGCCTCGGGCAGCTCGCTGGACGCCTTGCGCCCGATCACGGCAGGGACGGCGGTGGCGTCGGCGACCAGCTCGGGCGCTGCGATCTGGCGCAGCGGCTCCTCGATGGGGGTCAACTCGCCCAGCTCGGCCTCGGTGACGTTGAGGTCGCGGAACCGGCGCGCGGTGACCATCACGCGGGTCTCCAGCGAGCCCACCGACGCGTTGTACGCCTTCACCGCAGACCCCAGCGCGCGGCCCAGCTTGTCGACGTTGTGGCCCATCGTGCCCAGCCGCTCGTACAGCTCGCGGCCCAGCGTCGAGACCTGGGCGGCCGACTCGGCCAGCTTGGCCTGCTTCCACCCGTAGGCGACCGAGCGCAGCATGGCGATGAGCGTCGACGGCGTCGCCACGACCACGTTGCGACCGCTGGCGTACTCGTGAAGGTCGGGGATCAGCCGCAGCGCCTCGAAGCCCAGCGCCTCGTTCGGCACGAACATCACGACGAACTCGGGCGTGCCCGGGTCGGCCTTCCAGTAGTTCTTCCCGCCCAGGGCATCCACGTGGCCCTTCACATTCTTCGCGAACAGGGCGAGATGGTGCTCGCGATCCCGCTCGTCCTCGGTCTCCTGGGCGTCGAGGAACGCCGACAGCGGCACCTTGGCGTCGACGTAGACGAACTTGCCTTCGGCGAGGGTGACCTTGAGGTCGGGGCGGATCACCCGATCCTCCGACGTCGTGGAGGTGGACTGCTGGGTGAAGTCGCAGTGCTCGAGCATGCCCGCGAGTTCGGCGACCCGCTTGAGCTGCAGCTCGCCCCACGCGCCGCGCACCTGGGGCTTACGCAGGGCCGTCGACAGGGCGTTGGTCTCACGCCGCAGTTGTTCGCCGGTGAACTGCACCGCCTTCACCTGCTGCGCCAGCTCGGTCGACATTGCGACCCGGGCCTTCTCCACCTCGGTGAGGCGCTCGTTGAACGCAGCGAGGCTCTCGCGGATCGGTGTCATCAGCTGGTCGGTGGCCTTGAGCCGGGCTTCGGCCGTGGCGTCCGCCTTCTTGCCCTGCTCGTCGAGCGCCTGGCCCGACAGCAGCTTGAACTCCTTCACCAGCGCGTCGCGGTCGGCGGCCACCTCGATCGCCCGCGCCACCGCGGCTGCCTTCTCGGCCTCGGCGGCGACCACCTTCGCCTGCAGCGCCGCCACCGCCGCCTGGTGCTCGGCCGCGTCGGCCTGCGAGTCGGACGCCGCGGCCCGCGCCTCGGCGACCTGGGCGCGGGCACGCTCCGCCTCCGCGCGCGCCTCCTGGACGCGCACCTCGGCCTGGCTCACCCGCAGCTCGGCGTTGGACACGTCGGCCCGCGCCCGCTCGGCGTCGGCCCGCGCGCCCTGGGCCTGGGCGCGCAGCCGCTCGGCCTCGACCCCGGAGGCGGCATCGGCGGTGCGGCGCAGCACGAACCAGGCCGCGGCCGCGCCCAACACGACGCCGACCAGCAGGGCGACCAGGAGGATGCCGAAGTTGTCCATGCCTCGATCCTGTCAGGGGCCTCCGACAATTCCCGCACGCCCCGCCGCCTGCGGCAGGATGGTGGCCGTGCACACGAGCAGCGGAGCAGGCTTCCGGAGGATCACGACCTGATGCTGCTCGCGCTCCTCGTCTCCCTGCTGGCCGGGCTGGCCACCGCCGTCGGCGGCGCCATCGTCATCTGGAAGCGGACGCCGCGACGCCCCATGATGGCGGTGGCCCTGGCGTTCGCGGCCGGCGCGATGCTCATGGTGAGCATGGGGGAGATCCTGCCCAAGGGCGTCGCGGCCCTGTCCGAGACCATGGAGCGCGGCCCCGCGATGGGCGCCACCTACCTCGCATTCTTCGCCGGCATCGCGCTGGTGCTGGTCATCGACCGGTTCCTGCCCGAGCCGCTCAACCCCAACGAGACCGAGGGGCGCGAATCCGAGTTGTCCTCCGGCGAGGGGCAACGCCGCACGAGCACCCTGCTGCGGTCGGGGCTGCTCGTGGCCGTCGTGCTGGCGCTGCACAACTTCCCAGAAGGCATGGCCACGTTCGTCGCCACCTACTCCGACCCAGCGCTCGGCCTGACCCTGGCCACGGCGATCGCCATCCACAACGTGCCCGAGGGCATCGCGGTGGCCGCCCCCGTCTACGCGGCCACCGGTTCGCGCAGCAAGGCGTTCTGGTGGACCACGGCGTCCGGCCTGACCGAACCGCTGGGCGGGTTGCTGGCCGCCGCCCTGATCGCGTGGGTGCTGCCGGCGTCGCTGTTCGGCGTCCTGTACGGCCTCGTCGCGGGGATGATGATCTTCCTCGCGCTCGACGAGCTCCTGCCGGCGGCGTGGCGCTACCAGACCGACAAGCACCAGACCATCTACGGCATGATCGCCGGACTCGCCGTCGTCGCCTGCAGCCTGGTGCTCTTCGCCCTCTGACGTGCGGCAGGATGGACGTCATGGCACTGGACCACATCAGCGACCTGGCCGCCTTCGTCAGCGCGTCCCCGAGCTCCTTCCACGCCGCGGGCGAGGTCGCCCGGCGGCTGGACGCGGCCGGCTTCACACAGCAGCCCGAGGACGAGCGGTTCGTCCTCGAACCCGGCGGCGGCTACGTGGTCCGCGACGGAGCGGTCGTCGCGTGGCACGCCCCCAGCGGGTTGGACGCCGCGCACTCGGGCTTCCGCATCGTGGGTGCCCACACCGACTCACCCGCGCTGAAGCTCAAGCCGCAGCCCACGGCGTCCGCGTTCGGGTGGCAGCAGGTGGCGGTCGAGGTCTACGGCGGCCCGTTGCTCAACCAGTGGCTCGACCGCGAGCTCGGCGTGGCCGGGCGCGTGGTGACCCGCTCGGGCGAGCAGGTGCTCGTCCGGACGCCCGCGTGGCTGCGGGTGCCCCAGCCGGCCCCGCACCTGGACCGCTCGGTCAACGAGGCCCTGAAGCTGGACAAGCAGGCCCACCTCAAGCCCGTCTTCTCGGTCGGACGCCCCGACCTCGACCTGCTGCAACTCATCGCCGACGAGGCCGACCTCGACGCCGCCGACGTCGCCAGCCACGACCTCTACACCTACGTCACCGAGGCGCCGGCCGTGTTCGGTCCGACGGGGGAGTTCTTCGCCTCGTCCCGGCTCGACAACCTGTCGTCGGTGCACGCCGGGCTGGTCGCGCTGCTCGAGGCCGAGGCGTCCGACGACATCACGGTCCTGGCCTGCTTCGACCACGAGGAGGTCGGCTCGTCCTCGCGCTCGGGCGCGGCCGGTCCGCTGCTGGAAGAGGTGCTCCGCCGTCTCGCTGGTGCGGTCGGCGTGGACACCGACGGCTGGCACCGCATGCTCGCTCGCTCGTCCTGCATCTCGGCGGACGCAGGCCATGCCGTCCACCCCAACTACGCCCACGTGCACGACCCCGACCACCGGCCCGTGCTGAACGCCGGCCCGCTGCTGAAGCACAACGCCAACCTGCGCTACACCTCGGACGCCACCAGCTCCGCGCTGTGGCGGCGCGCGTGCGCCGCGGCGGGCGTCCCGACCCAGGACTTCGTCTCGAACAACGCCGTGCCGTGCGGCTCGACCATCGGGCCGATGACCGCCGAGCGTCTGGGCATCGTGATGTGCGACGTGGGAATCCCGCTGCTGAGCATGCACTCGACGCGTGAACTCGCCGGCGTTCAGGACCCGGCCTGGCTGGCCGGCGCGCTCACCGCGTACTACGCGGGGGCCTGACGCCCCGGTCGCTCATCCGAGGGCTTGGGCTCGGTTCGGGCGCGCGCATCCGGCCATCTAGGATGGTCTCCCGTGGCACTCACCATTGGAATCGTCGGTCTCCCCAACGCGGGCAAGTCGACCCTGTTCAACGCACTCACCCGCAACGACGTTCTCGCGGCGAACTACCCGTTCGCGACGATCGAGCCGAACGTGGGCGTGGTGGGCGTCCCCGAGCCGCGGCTGGCGAAGCTGGCCGAGATCTACGGGTCGGAGAAGCAACTGCCGGCGACGGTGTCCTTCGTGGACATCGCAGGCATCGTGAAGGGCGCCTCGCAGGGCGAGGGCATGGGCAACGCGTTCCTGGCCAACATCCGCGAGGCGGACGCCATCTGCCAGGTCACCCGCGTCTTCGAGGACGCCGACGTGACCCACGTCGACGGGTCGGTGAACCCTGGCAACGACATCGAGACGGTGACCACCGAGCTGATCCTGGCCGACCTGCAGACGCTGGAGAAGGCGATCGTGCGGGTCGAGAAGGAGGCGCGCATCAAGAAGGAGGCGCGCCCCAAGCTCGAGGCGATGCAGGCGGCTCAGGAGGTGCTCAACGCGGGCAAGACGATCTTCGCCTCGGGGATGGACACGGAGCACCTGCGCGACCTGTTCCTGCTGACGGCCAAGCCATTCATCTACGTCTTCAACTGCGACCAGGACGAGCTGGCCAACGACGCCCTCCGCGAGCGGATGAGCGCGCTGGTCGCCCCGGCCGAGGCGGTGTTCCTGGACGCCAAGTTCGAGTCCGAGCTGGTCGAGATGGACGAGGACGAGGCGCGCGACTTCCTCGCCGAGATGGGCGTGGAGGAGCCGGGCCTCGACAAGCTCGCGCGCGTCGGTTACGACACCCTCGGGCTGCAGTCGTACCTGACTGCCGGCCCCAAGGAGTCGCGCGCGTGGACGATCCGCAAGGGCGCCACCGCCCCCGAGGCCGCCGGCGTCATCCACACCGACTTCCAGAAGGGCTTCATCAAGGCCCAGGTCGTCTCCTTCGACGACCTCGTCGCCGCCGGGTCCGAGGCCGCCGCCAAGGCCGCCGGCAAGATGCGTCTGGAGGGCAAGGACTACGTGATGGCTGACGGCGACGTGGTCGAGTTCCGCTTCAACGTGTGAGCTGGTCGGGCGATCCAGCCCGATCGACCGAGCGTCACCTCACAGATGCACCTCGAAAGTGAATCTGCGCCCGATGGAGCAGGAGCGGATTCACTTTCGAGGTGCATCTGCGCGGGCCCACCCAGACGGGCAGGGGCGCTGATTCATCAGGCCGGACGCCGGGACACCAGCAGCGCATCGGCGACGAGATCGTGGGGGAGGGCGTCCCACTCGATGGGGACCACACCGACCCAGTCCAGGTGCGCCCCGAGCACCCGGGCGCAGTCGGCGATCAGTGGTGTCGTGTGGTCACGGTGGTGGATGTCGGCCACGTTCCAGACCACGAAGCCGCCCGGTCTCGCGACCCGGGCGCACTGGGCGGCCACCAGCCCGAGCTCACGCAGGTAGCGTGCGTAGTCGCCGCCGTCCCGCTCGTAGGCGGTGAGAGGGTCGGCCTCATGGTCGGTGGCGGTCATGTACGGCGGGGAGGTGAGCACCAGGTCGACCCGGCCCGCGATCGGAGCGTCGGCCTCGGCGAGGACGTCCAGCAGGGCGCGGGCGTCGCCCTCGATGACGGACGCCGTGGGCACCCGCTCCCGAACGAGCGCCACGCGTTCCGGCAGAAGCTCGATGCCCCACGCCTCACGCCCGAGCGCGATGGCCCTGGCGAGGGTCGTCCCGAACCCCACGAACGGGTCGAACACCACGCCGCCGGTTTCGGTGCAGCGCTCGATCACGTGGTCCACGACTGCGGCGACCATGTGCACGTCCTCGTCGGCGCCGGGGGGTCGCTCGGCCACGAACGCGTCGTGCGTCGCGCGCACTGCGTCGAGGGGGCAGGTCATGCTGGGCAGGTTAGGTGGGGCCCTTCGAGGCGCGCTCCACTCGCACCTGAAGGACCGTGGGCATCCACGATCAGAAGCGCTTCGCCCAGACCGGACCGGCCTCGGCGTCCCAGGAGTAGATCTGCTCGCCGGAGACCCACGTCCGCAGGACGCGCTGGGCCAGTTCGAGGGGGTTGCCCGTCCACAGGACGACGTCGGCGTCCTTGCCCACCTCCAGGGAGCCGATGCGATCGGCCACGCCCATCACCCGTGCGGGGTTGATGGTGATCGCCCGGAGGGCGGCGTCGGCGTCCATGCCCTCGCGTACCGCGAGCGCCGCCTGGGTGACCAGATACTCGATGGGCACCACCGGGTGGTCGGTGATCAGCGACACCGGCGAACCCGCCCGGTCGAGGATGCCGGGGGCCGCCAGCGAGCGGTCGCGCACCTCCACCTTCGAGCGGGTGACGATGAGCGGCCCGTACAGCACCGGGATGCCGCGCCCGCCCACGAGGTCGGCGATCTTCCACGACTCGGTGCCGTGGTCGAGCACGAGCTCGTAGCCGAACTCGTCGGCCATCCGGATCGCGGTGGCGATGTCGTCGGCGCGATGGCAGTGCTGGCGCCACGGGATCTCGCGGTTCAGCACCTGCAGCAACGCCTCGTGGACGAGGTTGCCGCCCGCGTCGTCCTTGGCGGCGTGGTTCCGCGCCTCGGTGAAGGCCCTGCGGATCACCAGCGCCGTGCCCAGCCGGGTCGAGGGGGTCTTCTTCTGCTCGCCGTAGACGCGCTTGGGGTTCTCGCCGAGGGCGGCCTTCAGCCCGGACGGCGAGCGCAGCGCCATCTCGTCGACGATCCGGCCCCACGTCTTGATGGCGACGGTCAGGCCGCCGATGGGGTTGCCCGAGCCGGGGTTCACGTTGACCGCGGTGACACCGCCCATGACAGCGTCGTCGAAGCCCTGGTCGAAGGGGTTGATGGCGTCCAGCGCGCGGGCGCCGGCCATCACCGGATCGGTCATCTCGTTGGTGTCCTGGCCGGCCCAGCCCTCGCCCTCCTCCCACACGCCGAGGTGGACGTGGGCGTCCACGAAACCGGGCAGCACCCAGGCGCCCGCTGCGTCCACGACCTCGTGGCCCTCGGGGACGTCGACGTCGGGGCCGAGGGCGCTGATGCGACCGTCGGTGAGGACGATGGTGCCGTCGAAGGGCTCGGCGGTGACGGGGACGATGTGGGCTCCGGTGATGGCGACATTCATGGGCGCGAGCCTATGCCCATGCCTGGGCTGGGGGCATGCCACACCTCACGGGGCGGGGCCTCGGCGCGCCCACGCCGCTTCGCGATGCGGCGCCGCTGCCTCGCGTCAGCCCAGGTCCAGGAACTCCCTCAGGCCACCTAGCTCGCGCCCGATCTGGGCCAGGCCCCGCTGGTGCGCGGCCTGCAGCTTCGCGACGTTGCGCTCGCCGTTGGAGATCTGCATCGATTCGGGTGCGAACACCCACGCGTCGCCTGCGCGCTCCAGCTCGAACAATTCCTCGCGGGTCTCGTTGTAGCGCGCCGGACGTGCGATGAGGGCGTCCGCCACGGCCGGATAGCGGCGGAAGTGACGCCGGAACAGCCACGGGTTGGACGCCGGCTTCTTGGTGTAGCCGCGCTCCTGGGTGAGGACCACCACGAACTTCCGGTAGCCGGCCTCGCGCGCCGCGTCGATCGGGATGCCGCCCGATGCGCCGAGGGCCCCGTCCACGTACAGGTCGCCGTCGATGTCGACCGGTGGCATCACGATCGGCATCGTCGAGGACGCCTGCACGCGCACCATCAGGTCGTGGGTGTCGTGGACGTCGGCGCGCCCCCACCGGACGGTCGCCCCGTCGCGGGCCCGGAAGGCCGTGATCGACAACTCGCCCGGGTGGGCGTCGAAAGAAGTCCGGTCGAACGGCAGCGCCTCGTCGGGCCCGGACGTGCGCCGGTAGATGTAGTCGGAGTTGAACAGGCCCTGGCCGCGGACGAAGGTGCGCCAGTTGCCGAAGTTGGGGTCTGCGGCGAACGTGGTGAAGGACGCCCGCGCCCGCCACGTGTCGCCGGCCAGGTAGTTGACGGTGTTGGACGCCCCCGCAGAGATCCCCGCGACGAACGGGAACACCAGGCCCTCCTCGACGAGCCGGACCACGACGGCCGAGGTGTACGCCACGCGCATGCCGCCCCCCTCGAACACGAGGGCGACGTCGGGGGCGTTCACGACGCGGGCGGGGGTCTCCGGCACGCGTCGAGCCTATCGCTCAGTTTGGCCTACGAGCCCGACTGATCCCCGTCGGCGTCCGCAGCGGACGCCTCCCGGTTGCGGTTCGCCCGCCGGTCGTTGCGCTCCTTCAGCCGCAGCACGTTGGCGCGCGGGTCGAGCGGCTTGAGGGCTGAGCGCAGGTTGAAGTCGATCGGTTCAGGCAGCATCCAGCCCAGCCGGCGGGCCAGCAGGCCCAGCACGGCGCAGGTGACGATCGAGACGCCCATGCCGTCGTCGGCCATCCCGAGGTGGAACAGGGCGAGCGCCTCGATGCTGCCAACCACCGCCAGCGACGCGTACAGGGTGTTGCCGCCGAACACGGCCGGCGTCCGCCCGACCAGCACGTCGCGCAGCATGCCGCCCCCGACGGCGGTGATGACGCCGAGCATGATGGATGACACGGGCTGCAGCCCCAGGGAGGCCGCCTTGATGGTGCCGGTCGCCGACCAGCAGCCCAGGGCGAGCACGTCCGCCAGCGCCAGCGCCCGGCGGGGCCACGTGCCCTCGAGGTTGATCAGGTAGGCCACGAACGCGGCGATGAGCGCGCCGGACAGGTAGGCCGGGTCCACCAGCGCGACCGGGTACCCCGCACCCAGCAGGACGTCGCGGATCATGCCGCCGCCCAGGCCGGAGATGATCGCCAGCGTGGCGAACCCGACGATGTCGAAGCGCTTCGAGCGGGCGACCGCGCCCCCCAGCAGCCCGTTGGCGACCACGCCCATCACGTCGACGAAGCGGAACAGCGCTTCGGCATCCCACTGCGGTGGCACGCACCCTCCTTCCGACGCCCGCCATCCTCCCACGTCACGCCCAGGGCCCGCGGCGTCCCGGAGGCGGAGCGCGAGCAGTGCTGGAGCGGTTCGCGGTGGCGTCCAGCGCAGGGCGGGCCGGCCACCGTGGAACCCGTGCACGACGAAGCGGGGACCGTGGGCAGGATCGAAATCCCGCTCGCGGTCCCCGCCTTTGAGCCGGTCGGCTCAGGCGCCCGGAGACGCCAGCCGGGTGATGATGCCGTTCAGGGTGGTGGAGGGGCGCATCACGGCGTCGGTCTTCCCGGCGTCCGGGCGGTAGTAGCCGCCCAGGTCGACCGGGGAGCCCTGCACGTCGATCAGCTCGGCGGCGATGGCGTCCGCCTGCGCCCGCAGCTCGGTCGCCACCGGCCCGAAGGCCGCGGCGAGTTCGGCGTCGTCGGTCTGCTTGGCCAGCTCCTCGGCCCAGAACACGGCGAGCCACGCGTGCGAACCGCGGTTGTCGGTCTGCCCGACGCGGCGTGCCGGCGACTTGTCCTCGTTGAGCAGGGTGCCGGTCGCGGCGTCCAGCGCCGCACCGAGGACGCCCGCGCGGGCGTTTCCGGTGGAGCGGGCCAGGTGCTGCAGGCTCTCGGCCAGCGCGAGGAACTCACCGAGGGAATCCCAGCGGAGGTAGTTCTCCTGCAGGAGCTGCTGCACGTGCTTGGGTGCCGAGCCGCCAGCTCCGGTCTCGAACAGGCCGCCGCCGTTCATCAGCGGAACCACCGACAGCATCTTCGCCGACGTGCCGACCTCGAGGATCGGGAACAGGTCGGTGTTGTAGTCGCGCAGCACGTTGCCGGTGACCGAGATCGTGTCCTCGCCGCGGCGGATGCGCTCGACGGAGGCCTTGGTGGCCTCGACGGGGCTCATGATCGAGATGTCCAGGCCCTCGGTGTCGTGGTCTTCGAGGTACTTCTTGACCAGCGCGATGAGGTTGCGGTCGTGGGCGCGCTCGTCGTCCAGCCAGAAGATGGCCGGGGTGCCGGAGACGCGGGCACGGGTCACGGCCAGCTTCACCCAATCGCGGATCGGGGCGTCCTTGGTCTGGCAGGCGCGCCAGATGTCGCCGGGGGCGACGTCGTGCTCCATCAGCACCTCGCCGGACGCCGTGACGACCTGGACCTTGCCGTTCTGGGTGATCTCGAAGGTCTTGTTGTGCGAGCCGTACTCCTCGGCCGCCTGCGCCATGAGGCCGACGTTGGGCACCGACCCCATCGTGACCGGGTCGTAGGCGCCGTTGACCTTGCAGTCGTCGACGACGGCCTGGTAGACGCCGGCGTAGGACGAGTCGGGGATGACGGCCAGGGTGTCGGCCTCCTTCCCGTCGGGGCCCCACATCTTCCCGCCGATGCGGATCATGGCGGGCATGGAGGCGTCCACGATCACGTCGGAGGGCACGTGCAGGTTGGTGATGCCCTTGTCGGAGTTCACCATGGCCAGCGCGGGCCCGTCGGCCAGCTCGGCGCCGATGGACGCCTTGATCTCGTCGCCCTTCTCCAGGCCCTCGAGGCCGGCCAGGATCGCGCCGAGACCGTTGTTGCCGTTGAGGCCGGCCGCGTTCAGCTCCTCGCCGTAGGTCGCGAAGGTCTTGGGGAAGAAGGCGCGCACGACGTGGCCGAAGATGACCGGGTCGGAGACCTTCATCATCGTGGCCTTGAGGTGCACCGAGAACAGGACGCCCATCTCCTTGGCGCGGGCGACCTGGTCGGCGAGGAACGCGTCCAGGGAGGCTGCGCGCAGGACGGTGGCGTCCACGACCTCGCCCTGGAGGACCTTGAGGTCGTCCTTGAGGACGGTGACGTCGCCCGCGGTGTCCACGAGCTGGATGCGCAGGGTGTCGGCCTCGGGCATGACGACGGACTGCTCGTTGCTGCGGAAGTCGTCGCGGGCCATGGTCGCGATCTCGGTCTTGCTGTCGGCAGACCAGGCGCCCATCGAGTGCGGGTGCTTGCGCGCGTAGTTCTTGACCGCCAGCGGCGCGCGGCGGTCGGAGTTGCCCTCACGCAGCACGGGGTTCACGGCCGAGCCCTTGACCGCGTCGTAGCGGGCCTTGGCGTCGGCGTCCGCGTCGGCGTAGGAGGGCAGGTCGTAGCCCTGCGCGTTCAGCTCGGCGATCGCCGCCTCGAGCTGGGGAACCGACGCCGAGATGTTCGGCAGCTTGATGATGTTCGCCTCGGGCGTCTTGGCCAGCTCGCCGAGCTCGGCGAGGGCGTCCGGGACGCGCTGGGCGTCGGGCAGGACGTCGTTGAAGGCGGCGAGGATGCGGCCGGCCAGCGAGATGTCGCGAGTCTCGACCTCCACGCCGGCGGCCGAGGTGAAGGCCTCGATGATCGGCAGGAGGGAGTGGGTGGCGAGCAGCGGCGCCTCGTCGGTGAGCGTGTAGATGATCTTGGCCATACGGACTCGGGTCTCCCTTGAGTGTGTCCAGTGATGCACTTTCCACCCTATCGGGTCGCCGTCGGCCCGGAGGAACCCGATGGGGCCCCCATCGGTATGAGCGATGGGGGCCCGACATCTGTTCTGACCGGAGATGGTGTGACGATTCCGGCCGATGACACGAGGGAAAGTGCCTTCACCCACGTCACCCGGGTGAAGCGGTGGACTGCAGACCACCGACGGCCACTCGATCGTGCCATCCCACGCCGCACCTCGCGGCTCGACGTGTAGGGACATGTCTAGCGTCCGCCGGAGGCTCCGAGCAAGGCCGGCGGCGTGTCGTCCACAGGGGAGTCGATCCCTCCACAGGGGAGTCGGTGGACATCCACAATCCATACCCAACCCCCTGTGGAGAACCGTGCCAGACTGGCTGATGTGAGCATCGACCGGCCCCTTGCCCGCGCCCTCCCGACCGAAGCCGGGGTGGACCCGGCCGGGGTGCACGCATTCCTCGACGGGCTGGCCCGCCGGCGCATCGACCTGCACAGCCTCCACCTGCTCCGCCGGGGCCGGCTGGTCGCCGAGGCGACCTGGGCGCCGTACCGCCCCGACGACGCGCCCCTGCTCTACTCGCTGTCGAAGACCTTCTGCTCGGCCGCGGTCGGGCTGGCCGTCGCTGACGGCGCCCTCTCCTACGACGACCGCCTCGTCGACCTGTTCGCCGACGTGGTGACGGACGCCGGCCCCATCGCCTCCCGCATCCGCGTGCGCGACTGCCTCGCGATGGCGACCGGCCACACCTCCGACACGGTCTGGAACCCCCGCGTCGCCCAGGCCCCCGGCCGCTCGCCGTGGCGCACCACCCTCGGCGTCGAGCCCGACGGGGAGCCCGGCGCGACGTTCTGCTACAACCAGTGGGCCACCTGGACGCTGGCCGAGGTCGTCCGGCACGCCACCGGGTCGTCGGTGCTCGACCTGCTGCGCGCCCGCGTGTTCGGCCCCCTCGGCATCACGCACGCCACCTGGGACACCGACCCGGCCCGCCGCGTCCTCGGCTTCTCGGGGCTGCGCCTCGCGCCGGAGGCCATCGCGTCCTTCTTCCAGCTCCTGGCTGACGACGGCGTCCGCGACGGCGAGCGCATCCTCCCCGTGGAGTGGGTCACCCGCCACCGGCAGCGCCACGTCGAGACCGCCCCGACCCAGCAGAACCCCGACTGGGCGCAGGGCTACGGCTGGCAGGTGTGGCACGACACCCACGGCGGGTACCGCGGCGACGGCGCGTTCGGGCAGTTCGGCATCATCATGCCGACGCAGGAGGCTGTGCTCGTGCTGACCGGCCTGACGCTGCGCATGCAGGAGGTGCTGGACGAGGTCTGGGCGTCGCTGCTGCCCGCGTTCGACCGCCCCGGCACCGGCGACGACCACCAGCTGGCCGGACGCCTCGCGCGCGCGGCGCTGCCCACGGTCGGCGGGGAGCGCGGCGGTCCGGTGCACCTGAGCTTCGAGAACCGGACGAACCGGTGGCACCTGATGGACGACGCGGACGGCTGGCAGCTGCGCTGGGTGGACGCCGACGGCGGCGACAACCGCATCCCGGTGGGGTTCGGGCACTGGCGGCGCGGCGAGATGACGTGGGTCGGGCGGCGGCTGCAGGTCGCGGCGTCCGGCGCGTGGGTCGGCTGGGGGCACTGGGTCGGCCACGTCGTGACCCTGGACGCGCCCCACGGCGTGCTGGTGCGGCTGCGCGACGACGGGTCGGGGCGGATGGAGTGGGTCGAGTCGGCGCCGCTGGGCGCCACGAGCCTGGCCGGGCTGGCCGTCAGGGGCTGAGGCCGCGCCGCTCAGAGCCGTGCGCGCAGCCCCGCAAGCGCCCGCAGGAGGCGGCCTCCTCGCCGTCCGAGAGCTGGGTGGTGGACCGCACCGTACGGGTGAACTCGTCGAGGCGTCCGGCCGCGTTGGCCGGCGTCCCCGACGACAGCGACGCCCAGCTCCGCTCGAGCCGGCGGCGTCCACCCGGGTTCGCGACGCCGGCGATCGCGCTGGGCACCGCCCGGATGGAGGGGCCCAGGTCTCGGGGGAGGGCGGTTGCCCGGTGACTCGGGCGACACATCTGAGTGGCGGCTCTGGGGCCCGGGTTGCATATCTGGCTGACGCAACACACGCCCAGGCGCGCCATGCGTCAGCCAGCATTGTCGCCCGGGACGACATGGAGCCCGGGTTGCATATCTGGCTGACGCAACACACGCCCAGGCGCGCCATGCGTCAGCCAGCATTGTCGCCCAGGCCACCGGCCGTCGGCTCGGCCGACGATCGATCCATCGTGCAACGGTGTAACCGGCTGAACAGTCGGTCGATTGCCTTTAGCATCGAGTCATCACCCCGGCAGGGGTGAGACCGAAAGGCCCAGGCCCGTGCATCTGAAGTCAAGCTCCGACGGGCGCGCACCGCGCCCCCCAGCCCACCTTGTGGGCAGGCTGCGCATGATGGTGGTCGACGGCACGATCCCCACCGGCGAGCCGGTCGCGATCGAGCGGATCGCGGAGCTGCTGGGCGTCGACGACACGGCCACTCTGCTGGCGCTCATGGAGTTGGGCCGCGACGGCTTCCTCGAGCGGGTTGGCGAGGACGCCGTCCGGGTACGCGACCGCGTCGAGGCCCCCGGTGACGGAATCATCCAGGTCCGGCGCATGCTCGAGCCCACCACGCTGCGGACGGCCGCCGAGCACGCTCGCCCCGTCGACCTCATCACCCTGCGGAACCTGGCGGACGAGGTCGAGGCAGCAGTGGCCGCCCGTGACTACCTCGCGTTCCGGCGCGCCGACAACGCGTTCCTCGCCACCTTGCTGTCCTTGCACCCCAACCCGGAGCTCGCCCGGGTTTGCACCGAGTTGGGGGAGCGCACCGCGTACGAGGGGTTGAGGGTTCCGGTCGAGCATGGCCTCCTGAGCGACACCCTGCGCCCCGACGCGCGCATCGTCGACCTCATCGCAGCAGGTGACTTCGCGGGCGTGGAGTCGCTGGCGGCCAGCCTTATCGACCGGTTGCGCCTCGTCGGAGCCCCACTGATGGACTCACCCCATCTGGTTGGTGCCCCGATCCCCGTGGACGTCGACGCCGACGTAGAGTTCCTGGAGGTCCCGGTCAGCTGACCAGGCCGTCGTTCACCATGCCGAGCGTCCGGGTGCGCTGGCTCGTCCAGTGCAGCGTGAGGTCGCCCACGGGCCTGCGATCATCCCCATCATGGAGGCACCCAGCGGGTGACTCTAGTGTGGGCAGCGGTCCTGGCGGCGGCATGGGCTCGCGTCCCTGCTCGTCCTCGCGTTCACGCGGGACCTGAAGGCCGACGTCCCCATGGGACCCGCCCTCATCGTGGGCACGGCCGTCGGGGTGGCGTCCTCGACCGTTGGGCTGCCCTGGTAGCAGCCTGGCGGCGTTGGGTCAGCGCGCCTCGACCGGGACGAAGTCGCGCTCGCGGTGGCCGGTGTAGACCTGCTTGGGGCGCATGATCTTCTGCTCCGGGTCGGTGACACCCTCGAGCCACTGGGCAGCCCACCCGGCCGTGCGGGGCACCGCGAACAGCACGGTGAACATCTCCGGGGGGAACTTCAGCGCCTCGTAGATCAGCCCCGAGTAGAAGTCGACGTTGGGGTAGAGGCGGCGCTTGACGAAGTACTCGTCCTCCAGAGCGATCCGCTCGAGCTCGACGGCGATCTCAAGCAGAGGGTTCACCCCGGTCACCTCGAACACGTCGTCGCAGGCCTTCTTGATGATGCGGGCGCGCGGGTCGTAGTTCTTGTAGACGCGGTGCCCGAAGCCCATCAGGCGCGCCTTGCCGTTCTTCACGCCCTCGACGAATTCGGGCACCCGGTCGACCGACCCGATCTCGCGCAGCATCTTCAGGACGGCCTCGTTGGCTCCGCCATGTAGCGGGCCGAACAGGGCGCCGATGCCGGCGCCGGCCGAGGTGTAGACGTCGTTGCCGGCCGACGCCACGGCGCGCACGGCGTTGGTCGAGCAGTTCTGCTCGTGGTCGGCGTGCAGGATGAACAGGATCTCCATCGCCCGCGACACCCGCGGGTCGGCCTGGTAGACGCGCTGTTGGCTCTGGAACAGCATGGCCAGGAAGTTGTCGACGTAGCCGAGTTCGTCGTTGGGGTAGACGTAGTGCCGGCCGATCGAGTGCCGGTAGGACCACGCGGCCATGGTGGGGATCTTCGCGATGAGCCGGACGATGTTCATCTCGCGGGCCTCAGGGTCGTCGAGGCGGCGCGAGCTCGGGTAGAACGTCTGCATGGACGCCACGGCGGCCATCATCTTCGCCATAGGGTGCGCGTCGTGGCGGTAGGAGCGGATGAAGTTGCCCACGTTCTCGTGCACGAACCGGTGGGTGTTGACCGTGTGTTCCCACGAGGCGAGCTGGTCGGCGTTCGGCAGCTCGCCCTTCAGCAGCAGGTAGGCCACCTCCAGGTGGGTGGCGCTGGCGGCGAGCTGATCGATCGGGTAACCGCGGTACTCCAGGATGCCCGCGTCGCCGTCGATGTAGGTGATCGCGCTGCGGCAGGCGGCGGTGTTCATGAAGCCGGGGTCGTAGGTGGCGAGGGGGCCCTGGGCCGTGCTGACCTGCTTGAGGTCGTTCGCCTTGATGGTGCCGTCGGTGATCGGCAGGTCGAAGCTCGCCCCACCGCTCCTGATCGAGAGGGTGTCGGTCATACGACGCACGGTAGGGCTGATCCCGCCCGCGTGGGTGATGGTTCACCAGTCGGGCACCTGGCCGGAACATGGTGCCAAGGAGTCGATCAGCGCGAAGCGGGGGTCTGCTGTTCGAACCGCAGTCGCCAGGAGTCGTTGGCCTTCACCCAGATGGAGGAGCGCAGGCTCACCGCGCTGCGGGAGCGCGCGCGCCAGCGCAGGTGGACGACCCACGGCGCGAGCTCGTCGATGCCCTCGACCTCGACGGTGACGGGGTCGTCGTAGGGTTTGAGCGTCGCCAGGGTCCGCCCCTTGCCGGACGCCCGCCCCGCGACGTCGTGCTCCAGGAACTTCGGGTGCAGCAGCGCCTCGGCAGCGGAGCGGTCGGAGCGCACGGCGTCCGAGACCCACTGACGCTGGAGGGCGACGACGGGGTGTTCGTCGGGATCCTCCGCCGGGTCGGGGGCCGCGTCGAACAGGTCCGGCTCGCGGCGTGGCCCGGGGGAGAGGTCGGGCGTGGGCGTCCGGATGACGGTGGCGGAGAAGCCGGGGCCCTCGTTCACTGGCAGGCCCTTTTGGAACGCGGTGGCCGCGGCGCGGGCGCGGGCGTCTGCGGCCTCGTTCAACTCCTGGCCGGCGTGGCCCTTGACCCACTCGAACGTGACGCGGCGACCCTGCAGCTCGCGGTCGAGGTCCTGCAGCAGCTCGACGTTGAGCACCGGCTTGCCGTCGGCCTTGCGCCAGCCCTTGCGCTTCCAGCCCGGCAGCCACTTGGTCAGGGCGTTGATGACGTACTGGGAGTCGCACATCACCAGCAGGTCGTCGTCGGCGTCGCGGGTCTGGCGCAGCAGGTCGAGCACCGCCATGAGTTCACCCATGTTGTTGGTGCCGTGCTTCCAGCCGCCGGCCGCCCAGCGGTCCCCGTCGATGAACCAGGCCCACCCGGCGGGCCCTGGGTTGGACAGCGACGAACCGTCTGCGGCAGCAATGATCACCCGGTCATTGTGCCGCACCAGCGGTTCAGGGCCATCCATCACCCCCCATCGGCCTCACCGGCCTCCACCCCACCCCGGGTGTGCACTTCGAGGCGGCGGGTCTATCGCTGTAGCGCTAGTTTTGTGAGCTCGAAGCGCACACCGGGGGTGGTCTCGTCCCAGAGGATCGGCTCAGCCGACCAGGACACGACCCGACTGCCAGCCCAGCCGAGGCCGGACTACTGCGCTCAGTCGATCGACGTAGCGTGGCAAGTCGTCGCGGATCGTGGCCGGGGTCACCGGCACGACGACCATCCCGTAGGTCTGGTAGTCGAGGTCGCGGTCGACGGTGGACGCCCAGCGATCTCCCTCCACCTCATCGTGGCCTTCGTGGAACTGGCGGGAGTGAACCTGCACCACGACGCCTGCGTCGGGGAAGAAGCCGTCGGGCTTGCCGATGAGCTTGTCGTCGGTGGTGGTCAAGCGCGGGTTCAGGAGCATGGCAGGCAGGGTTGGGTGCTCACGGACGGCAGCGGCCAGCTGCGCCTCGGGCACGGACCATGCACCCCGCCGGTAGTCCAGGACGGCTCGGACCATGCCTCCGTCCGCGTTGGGGCGTCCGCACTCGATCTCTCGCGTGACGCGGTCAGCCGTCGTGCGCCGGTTCTGGAGCGCCGCAAGGCAGATCCCTCGCAGTTGGTGGTCGGTCAGCTGCCGCAGTCGCATCGCATCCGCGAGTGCCCGCTCGATGGGCGCCGCACGCACGTCCTGGATCATGACCGCTCGGGGGAGACGTTTGGTCCGCAGCGTCTCGTACCCAGCGGCGCGCATGCGTGTCCGACAGGTCTGGGGTACCAGGAGGGTCGCGACAGGCGGGGCGTCGTGTCCCTGCGCGAAGCCATGCAGGTGCAGCGCGTGCACTCCCGTCACGATGGATCGTGGCCCAGCCCAGAGTGTGGCCGCCAAGAGGAGGTCGGCGTCCGACCAAGGGCCGGGGGCACGCGAGTAGACGGTTCGTAAAGGCCTGCGGCCCACGCGGACGAGGTGCTGCAGGTGCGAGACGGACGCCCCGGCCTTCAGGAGTTGCTGGGTGGTGGCGAAACCCCGCTGGCCGGGGATGTCAGGGAACGTGCTGGAACTCATGCCCGGACAGTCGGTGGTGAGGGTCACTTCCGGTCACCGGATTCCCCACCTGTGGACAACCGCACAGTTTCGCCGGCTTGGTCCACAGCCCTCCGTGTGCACTTCGAGCTCACAGAACTAGCGCCACAGCGATGGGCTCGCCGCCTCGAAGTGCACACTGGCGTGGGCATATGGGCAGATTGGCACCGAGGCGGATCGTCAGCACGAGATCCGCCTACAAGCGTCGGCCTAGGGGCGGGCGCGTCCTGGGGCCTCAGGCGCCGGGGTGGGGTCGCTCATCCTGCGGGAGGCGGCGGCCTGCGTCGCGAGCACGGTCGAGCGGGCTGCCAGCAGGATCATCGTGAAGAACACCGCCACCGAGCTCATCGCGAACGGGACGCCGAGGGCGTCCGTGCCGCTCAGGGCGATGCCGGCGCCGAAAGCCAGGTTGGCGATGGCCAGCACCGTCGCGGTGATGCCCTCGCGCCACAGGCCGAGGGCCTTGGCCTCGCGGGCGGCGAGGAAGATGAGCAGGGCAGCGGCCGCGACGAGCGGGAACCGGAGCCACTGGGCGAACAGGCTGCCGTGCACGTCGGCCTCGAGAAGGCGCCAGACGGGCCAGCTCACAACGCGCGTGAAGGAGCTGGGGCCGGCGGCCCACAGGCCGGCGAGGTGCATGACCAGCAGGGTGGCGAGGGCGCCCCAGGCGTACACGCCGGTGCGGGTGGTGAACCACTGCGCGGGCGTCCGCTCGAGGGCGATGGTGGCCGTCGTCATGGCGGTCAGGGCCACCAGCGCTGCGCCGAGGTCGGCGGCGCCGACCCACGTGGGGTAGACCTCGCCCAGCACGATGCCGCGGCCCACGAAGCCCGCGACGATGGCGCAGGCCACGGTCACCCACGGCAGCACCTTGACCAGCGGGTGGGCGCCCTTGAGCCGCAGCGCGACGATCCCCGAGATGAGCGCGAGCGGCCCGGACAGGACGGCGGAGGCGCGGTGCGCCATCTCGATCCACGGGTTGCGGTAGAGCAGTTCGTTCACGGGCCCCCCGGGCAGGATCGCGTCGGCGTCACAGCCGGGCCAGTTGCCGCACTCGAAGCCCGAGTGTGTGGCGGCGACCAGCGACCCGCCGATGACGGCGAACAGTGTGAAGAGGCCTGCGGTGCGGAACAGGATCTTTACCCAGCGGGGGACCGTCGTCATGGTGGAGTGTCTCCGACTCGTTGTAGTAGCCGACTCCACCATAGCCTCAATGGGGGTGTTGGTGCCGCGAGTGTTCGTGCTCGTGGTCACCGTCGATGTGCGGGTCGTCGAGGAAGTCGCCGTCCGACGCGTGCAACGAGCCCAGCCCGTAGGCCGTCTCGAGGTTGCGGCGGGTCAGCACCTCGGCCGGCGGCCCGGCCGCCACGACGTGCCCGCTCATGAGGATCACCCAGTCCGCCGCGCGGGCCTCGTCGAGGTCGTGGGTGGTGAGAACGACGGCGTGCCCCCGGTCGCGCTCGGAGTGGATGATCTCGTCGATGGTGCGCGCGGACAGGATGTCCAGACCGGTCAGCGGCTCGTCGAGCAGGAGGGCCTCGTGGCGCTGGGTCATGCCCTGGGCCACGTAGACCCGCTGCCGCTGGCCGCCGGAGAGCTCGTCGAGGTGGCGGTGGGCGAGGTCGGTGACGCGGAGGCGCTCCATCGCGCGCTGGACGCGGGCGCGATCGTCGGCGCTGGGGCGTCCGAACCAGCCCAGCTTGGGGTACAGCCCCATCGCGATGGCCTCGCGGACGGTGATCGGCGTCCCCTCGGGGAACGCCAGCGACTGCATCACGTACGCGACCTCGCTGTGCCGACCGCCGGGCTTGCGCCCGAAGACGCTGATCTCGCCCGACAGGGGTTCGATGACGCCCGCGATCGCGTTGAGGATCGTCGACTTGCCGGACCCGTTGGGGCCGATGATCGTTGTCACCTTGCGGTGTGGGATCGTGAAGCTCGACGCCTTGACCGCGATGTTGCGCTCGTACCCCAGCACCACATCGGACGCCTCGACCAACAGTTCGTCGTTGCTCACGTCGTGGCCTCCTTCTGGCGGAACAGCGGCCTAACCGCCAGTGTCACGAAGAACAGCGCGATGGCGACCAGCGCGATGGTGGCGGCACCCGCGGTGCCCCAGTAGTAGCTGAGCACCAGTCCGAGCCACACCGTGAACGCCGCGAGCGCGGCCGAGATGACGAACATCTGCGGGATCGTGCGCGTGACGAGCGCGGCGGTGGCCGGCGGGCCGACCAGCAGTGCGAAGACCAGCAGCGTGCCCACCGCCTGGAAGCTGGCGATCACCGCGGTCGCGATCAGAACCAACAGGGCGGCGTGGGTGAACCGGGGGTTCATGCCCAGCGTCTTGGCCTTGGTCGCCGAGAACGACAAGGCGAGCAGCGGGCGGTAGAGCAGCAGCGAGCCCACCAGCACGGGGACGCCGAGCACGAGCATCGCCGTGAGCGTCTCGGCGTTCACGCCGAAGATGTCGCCGAACAGGATGCTGGTGAGCGAGCCCGTGTAGGAGTTCGATTTGCTGATGATCACCACGCCCAGGGCCATCATGCCGACGAAGAGCAGGCCGATGGCCGTGTCCTCCTTCAGGGCGGTCTGCCGGTGGATCAGCTCGATGCCGCCCACCATCACCAGCGCGGCGATGGCCGCCCCCAGGTAGGGGTTGAAGCCGAAGATCACCGCGGCGGCGATGCCGGGCAGTACACCGTGCACGAACGCGTCACCGAAGAAGCTCATGCCGCGCAGCACGAGCCAGACGCCCACGATCGAGCTCATGAGGCCGGCGGCGAGGCCGCCGATGAGCGCGCGTTGCTGGAAGCCCAGGAGAAAGGGCTCAAGGAACCAGTCCACGGAGGAACAACCTACTTCAGGGCGTCGGCGATGAGCCGGGCGTTGGTGAGCATCATGTCGGAGTACGTCTCGGCGCCCGAGCCGGCCGGGCCCACGGAGCCCTCGAACAGCTGGACGACCTTCAGGTCGGTGCCCGCCTCGGCGGCGACGGCCTCGACCAGACGCGGGTTAACGGTGTTGTTGGAGAAGATTGCGGACACCTTGTCCTCGCGGACGACCGCGACCAGGTCGGCCAGCTCCTGGGAGCTGGGCTCGGCGTCGGTCGACCCGCCCGGGATGACCACCCCGGCCACCTCGAAGTCGTAGGCCGCCGCGAAGTAGTTGTAGGCCTCGTGGTCGGTGACGAGGACGCGCCTCTCGGTGGGGACGGCGCTCAGGATGTCCCGCACCTCGGCGTCCGTCTGGTTGAGCTTGGTCTCGACCTCGGTGCCGCAGGTGGCGTACTTGTCGTCGCCGATGACCTTCGCCAGCTCGGCGCCGATGAGGGAGGCGGCCTTGGCCATGCGCTTCACATCCATGTGCACGTGCGGGTCGAACTCGCCGTGGTTGTGCCCGTCGTCGTGGCCCTCATCAGCGTGGTCGTCGTGCGCGTGGTCGTGCCCGGCGTGCTGCTCGGCCGCCTTGGCCTCGATGTCGGCATAGGTCAGCGGCTCGAGCAGGGGAGCGACCTCGAAGATCGTCGCGCCGTCACCCTGGGCGCCGTCGAGGGCAACCTCCAGGCCTGATTCGAGCCCCAGGCCGTTGGCGACGACAAGCTTCGTCTTCGTGAGGTTGGCCACGTCGCGTGACGACACCGAGAACTCGTGTGGGTCGTCGCCCGCGCCCATCAGGGTGGCTGACGTGGTGCCCGCGCACGCCGTGATGTCGGTCAGGATCGACCCAAGCTGCGTCGTGGTCGCGATGGCCACCGGGCCATCACCCCTCGAGGGGGCGCCAGGCGGGGACGCCGCAGGCCCGGTCGGGCTGCACGCGGCGAGGGTCAGCAGGAACAGAATCGCGAGGATGGTCGAACGCACAGCTCGACAATAGAGCATAGTGAGAATCATTCTCAAGTCACGATCGCAGGTGGCTGCGTGCTCGCTGGGAAGTCTTGTTGATCCTGATCGTGTGCTCGCGGTCATGGCCGTAGCCACGCGCGAACCACGTGTGATAGGCCATCACGCGTCCCGATGGACCCAGCAACGCGGTGCAGGCGCCATCGTCGTCCATCTCGGGCGCATCACGCGCATCCAAGTACATCGGCTCCAAGCCCTTGCGGAGGAGTTCGACACAGGGAGTAGTAGGGCTCGAAGTCATCCAGCGCCGTACCGTACGGTACGAATCCTTCTTCGACTACGACTCGGATCCGACGGTGGGGAAGATTCCCGTCCCATTGCTTGATCAACGAGGCGGGCCAGTGCTGAATGAGGTCGGGGCCAAAGCGATCTGAGGACTCCTCCGACTTGTGGAGCGCGTGACGTGTCTGGCGCAGGTCGAAGAATGCCATGAAGGGATTGATCGCGATCGGATTGTGGAATCGATGGCTGACGACGCCGCCGTCCGGCATTCCGGCGAAGCCGAAGCCCCCGCTGACGAACGCGTCAAAGGCCGCCTGAACTTCTGGCCAGTCGACGATGAAGTTGTCCTCATCGGTGTACAGGAGGTAGTCCCATGATCCCTCGAGGCCTGCGCCGAGGAGTTCCCGAAAAACTGGCAGCCCGTATGCTCCAAAACTGCCATCGACGCGGTGGAACTGGGGGAAGGCGGGCTCGGAGAACAGGCGAGATCGCCTGAGGAGTGCCTCGTTCTGGGTATTCGTCGCCAGACGCACCCTGCGATCCCGGAACCAGTCGGCGAGCTGCTTTCGCCTGATGGCCACCGAGGGGATGCTGGGGCGGGGGATGGCTGCGCGTTTCGTATCCACCTCGGCGGCGGTGAATTCGTGCCACACGTTGCCCGGGTGGTCGAGGTGGAGGAGGTTGCCGTCCGTGCGCTGAGTATTTGCCCGGTTGAGCGCCGCTGGGTATCGGGGTAGGGCACAGTCGATATTCAGTTTCAGCGCCGCTTGGCGGCGTCGGTGAGCGCCGTGGTGCCGGTGGCGCTCACCGACTCTGGGTCAGGCCGTGCTGGCGACGTGTTCGCGCATGTTGGTGCCGCCGGTCTCGATCCAGATGGTGTTGTGCACGATGCGGTCCATGATCGCGTCGGCGTGGACACCGGAGCCGAGCCGTTGGTGCCAGTCCTTCTTCGGGTACTGGGTGCAGAACACGGTCGACGTAGCGTCGTAGCGGCGCTCGAGCAACTCCAGGAGCATGCTGCGGACCTGATCGTCGGGTCGATCGAGGAGCCACTCGTCGATGACCAGCAGGGTGAACGCGGCGTACTTGCGGAGCCACTTCTCCTTCCCGGCGGGCCTGTCACGGGCCGCGGCCCAGGACTCCTCGAGGTCGGGCATGCGGATGTAGTGGGCCCGGTAGCGGTGCGCGCAGGCTTGCTTGGCCAACGCTGAACCGAGGTAGGACTTGCCGGATCCGGTGAAGCCTTGGAACACGACGTTCTGCTGCCTGGCGATGAACGTGCAGGTCCCCAGCTGGGCGATCACCCCTCGGTCGAGGCCGCGTTGCTCGACCAGGTCGAGGCGGCGCAGGTCCGCGTTCGGGTACCGCAGTCCCGCGCGGCGGATCAGTCCTTCGACCTTTGCGTGGGTGAACGTGGCGTGGGCGTCGTTGACGACCAGCTTGATCCGTTCCTCGAACGACATCCCCATTGTGAGCGTGTCGTCCTGGGTTTCGAGGGCGTCGATCAGGGCGGGTACGCCCATCTCGCGGAGCTTGCGTTTGGTCTCGGTGTCGATCCGCGTCACTGGGCACCCCCGTAGTAGTCGGCGCCACGCACGTACCCGGCCGACGCAAAGGGGCCGGCCGTCTCAGGGTCTGGTCGGCCCCAACCGGGCTGGTCCTGGCCGCTGTCGAGGATCGGGCGCAGGTGCGCGTAGCGGGGCGACCGGACCCGCGTCAACGCGATCCGGCAGGCGGCATCCACGCGGGCCGCCGAGTAACGCTGCGTGAGGCGCAGCACGGCCAACGCGGCATCCAGGCCCTGCTCGTCCACCGGTACGGACTCGAAGATCCGGTTGACGACGGTGAGGGCGTGCTCCCCGACCCGACCCGCCCATTCCCGGACCCTCGCGGCGTCCCACTGCCGATAGCGGGGCCCCTCGGGCAGGTCGGCGTCGTGGGTGCGGTACTCGTTGACCACCCCGGGCGGGGCGAGCAGGTGGCTGGTCAAGCGTTGCTGGCCGGCGTACACCTCCAAGGTGGTGTCGGTGACGCGCAGGTCGACACTGCGGCCGATGTGCGCGTACGGGACGGAGTAGAAGTTCTTCTCCCACACCACGTGTCCGTTGCGCTGCACCCGTCGTCCGTACGTCCACCGGCTGATCTCGAACGGAACCGTCGGCAGCGGCCGCAGCAGCGGCTTCTCCTCGACCTCGAACACAGCCTGCCGGGACCCCGGGCGCTTCTGGAACGGTTCGGCGTTGTACGCCTCCACCCGTTCGTAGATGGCTGCCCGCAACTCGGCCAGCGTCGCGAACCGGCGGTCCCGCAGGCCGGCGATCACCCACGTCGCGATGTTCCCGACGGTGTTCTCGACACTGGCCTTGTCCTTCGGTTTGCGGACCCGGCCGGGCAGCACCGCTGCCGAGTAGTGCGCGGCCAACTCCCGGTAGGCGTCGTTGAGGACGACCTCCCCCTCGGCGGGATGCTTGATGACGCCGGTCTTCAGGTTGTCTGGCACGATCCGCGGCACACTGCCACCGAACCAGGCGAACATCGTCGCGTGCGCCCGCAGCCACGTGTCCTGCCGCATGTCCAGGGTTGGCTCGACGAACGCGTACCGCGAAAAGGGCAGGGCACCCACGAACAAGAACACCCGCCGGCCCTGCCCCGACACCGGGTCGGTCAACGACATCGTCGGCCCCGACCAGTCCACCTCGACGCTCTGACCGGCCTTGTGACTGACCCGTGAGGCCGCCCCCGCGACCAGCACGTGCTGGGAGTAGTTCTTGCAGAACCGGTCATATCCCATCGCCGTCGACCCCTCGGCGTGGCACCGGTCGACGTACTCGCCGTGGAGCAGCTTCAACGTCACCCCCACCCGCGCGAGCTCACGATGCACCACCGGCCAGTCGGGTTGGGCGTGGACGCTCTCGTGTTCACCCCGGCCAGGGAACAACCGCGCATACACGGCCACCTCGTCCAGATCGGCGATGTCGTCCCAGCCGACGCCTTCCCGGTCGGCGGCCTCGATGACGGCCGCCACGCTGTGACGGGACATGCCCTGCGCGGCGATCTGCCGACCCGAGAACCCCTCGGCCCGGAGCCGAAGCACCAGCTTCGCCCTGATCTTGCGTACCATCCGAAATCACTCCTCCTGCCGCGTGATTGGCCACACGGCAGGGGGAGCCTAGGAACTGGCGCTCACCCCGAATACTCGGTGGCGCCCACGGACGCGAACGCGACCACCATCACATGGCGCTCAAACCCAATACAGATGGCGCTCAGAAGACCGAATACTCAGTGCGCCACACACCGAATTCTGAGACCGAGAACCGGTTGTAGAGATCGTCGTCTTCGGCGCCCCACCCCAGGAAGCGCTGTTGGTCGTACCCGCCGATCTTGGCGAACGACTCGGCGGCGCATGCTGTCAGGCCGCCCACCGTCACGGCCATCTGGTGGCGTGCCAGACCGTCGACGGAACCATCGTTCACGCGCCCTTCCCTGATGATGTCGAGGCTGGATCGATGCGTGAGATAGTGCACCTCCGAGTGCGGCACCAAGTAGCTGTTTCCGATCGAACGCAGTGTGCCCTCCAGCGTGGCAAGGGTTGCGACCTCCGGAACGCAGTCGGCGTCGGCGAAGACGAGGTAACGAGCGTGGGAGAGGGCGGCCGCCGCATTCAGCAGACGCGACTTGTTGAACAGGTCGGGATCGCCCTCTACGACAAGATGCTCGTCGACGGCAGTCCCGATCGGCAGCGTGGTCCGGTTGTTCTCCTCCGCCAGGATGATGCGGGCCTGCGGCAGGTGTGAGCGGTAGTAGGAAACGGTGAACAGCAGATTCCGCATCCGCTGCGGCGATGCTGCCCTGAAGGGGATGATCAGGTCGATTGAGGAGGCCGGGTCGCTCGGGCTGTCGGGGAAACCTCCCTGCGGGGCGAAGGCACTCGTCAACGCACTTCGGATCTCGGCTGCGAAGGCCAAGACTTCGTGTCGGCCCGTCACGGGACCGCCCGCGAGCAACCCGTCCACGCCGAGTAGTACCGCCCCCACGTCCGTGCCATCCAGGCCGAGGGCGTCCCTGGCTTCGCACGTGGGGTCGAAGAGGCACAGAGCCTGTGCTTCGGGAGGTAACAAGGGCACTCGGCTCGTGGTTGCCACCATCGGGTGGACGAGCAGCTGGGGCGTGTCGTCGAGCCACGCCATCATATCGGTGATGTCGATGGGCGGCTCGCTCGCCCCTTCCAGGAGGATCAGCAGGCAAGCTCGGTCTTTGGCCAACGTTGATAGCCCCACTAAGCCGCCGGAGGCATCACGTACGGACACGGCGGGTATGGCCATGCGATGATAATCCGGTTCGAAGGCGTCGTCGGCCATATCACTCCCAAATGAGGTCGGGAAAGATGTCTTCGGTGCGCCTGATGAGTTCCACATAGCGCGAGGAAGCGGATGTCGAAGACACCTGGATGTCCTTCCCGAAAGGGGATACCTGCCAGGTGGTCTTGCTGAAATGCCCGCCGTTCTCCGCCGTCTGCCCGGCATTATGAAAGTAAGCCTTCTCGGCCCACTTGTCCGCGGGTGCGTCCGCCCAGTGGAAGTCCATCAACGGGCTGGCGATCGGCGTGATGCCGGCACGGACGGTCGCGAATTGCTGCATGTACATCTCAGCGCACCACGCTTGGATCGGGTGCTCGTGGCCCTCGGGGTGGTACTGCTCGGCCGTCTCGACCATGTGGCGGTGGGCGGCGACGGAGGTCCGCTCTACGTGCCTCCAGAACTCCGCGTCGGTCTGCTTGATGAAGTACTGGGCCCCGATCGAGTTGTGGTCGTGGGCCAACACCAGGTCAGGGTCGACCTCCGCGATGAGGCACAGGTCCAGGAACAGCTGCTCGCCCTTGCTGCGGATGTAGGAGGCGCTCGTGTAGCTGCCGGTGTCTGAGCCGTACCAGCAGCCGTTTTCACGTTCGAACGGCGAGAAGTCCATCGGCCGGGTGAAGAGGACATCCGGGTCGAGGTAGTTGAAGGCCTTGCGCCCCTCCTCGGGGAACTGGTCGAAGAACTGCGCCAGGAGCCACGGCTTCATCGAGGGGCCGTAGGACCTGTCCTCCCGGGTATCCGGATAGGCGTGGAGGTAGCACCGAAGATCGTCCGACTCGAAGAAGGTGCGGAGCTGTTCGGTTGGCGCACCGTCGAAGTACACGACGAGGTAGTGGGTGTTCTCCTCGTAACCCATCTCTCGGAGATGGGTCGTTTGGACCAGCATCTGCCAGAGGTAGTACGGGTGGTCGGGGAGGGGGATCAGGAACTCCAAGGAGATCGTCCTTCGGCCGACGCGGGCGGGGGAGCAACCAAGGGCCGGAGAAGTGGAACTTCTCCGGCCCTTAGGTCGTGCTGTGCGGGATCAGCCCTGAGTGGTCGTCTCGGTCTGGACCGGGGCCTCGGTGGTGGTCTCGGTCTCGATCACCGCCTGGGTGGTGGTCTCGGTCTCGATCACCGCCTGGGTGGTGGTCTCGGTCTTGACCGGCGCTTGAGTCGTCGTTTCGGTCTCTGCGGCCCGGCGCAATGCGACCGTGGTGGTGGTCGTCGTCGTGGGCACGCCTGGGACACAATCGTCGCAAGGCGGCATGTCGGGGAAGGTGAACGAGTCCCCTACCCACCCCTCACCCGCGGTCGCCAGCGGCGGCGGCACCGGGGTGTAGCTGTGTTCCGCGTCTGCGCCTGCGGTAGTCGTGTGCCCCCAGGCGAAGAACAGCGAGCCGGACGCCGACTGGTTGGCGCTGTTGTCGTTGGCCCCCGCGTTGATGATGAGGTAAACGGTCTGGCCGGGGGTAAGGGTGACATAAGCGCCCACAGGAGCTCCGATGCCGCTGCCCGGAGGCACCTGACCGGGCGTGAAGTAACGCGCAGTGGTGTACGAGAAAGGCACCGCGCTGGTCACCTGGAATCGTGGGTGATAAGGCCCCGGGGGAGTGGAGGGCTGCGACGTGTAGACGTAGATCGTCTCGCCGGTCGGGTTGTAAAGGGCGACTGTGAACGTGTAACCCTTCACAAAGCCGAACGGCCGGTTGCCGGTGTTGCAGCTGTTGCCGGGTTGCTTGCAGGCGCTGAGGACGGTGACAGTCGGCCCGCCGCTGGACTTGGCGTAGGCCGGCGCAGCTGCCGCAACCGCAACAGCCGGGACGCTCCATGCTGCGCCCTTGGCCAGGGTCCGGCGCGAGATGCCGGACTTGGTCTCTTCAGTCATGGTGTGGGGTCCCCCTGTGTCAGTGACTCATTCTCACGGCACAACATATCAGCGTTATTCCCCCTCGGGGCAAGCTCCAAGTCCCCTTGAGATGGCAACCTCTGGGCGAAGCAGGTAACGGTTTGGCAACTGCTCGCCTGCTAGCCAGCTTCCGTTGCCTCCAGCACACCTTCGAGAGCGGCCGCGAGGTGCGTCCGCGTCTCGGGCGAGATCCCCGCGAGCGCGCCGTCGGCGGCGCGGGTGCGGGCGTCCAGCACCTCGGAGAGAAGGCGTTCGCCTGACGCCGTGAGCGATAGGAGCCGGGCCCGGCCGTCCGCGGGATCGGGGGAGCGCGCGACCCACCCGCCGGCCACCAGCGAGTCAACGACGTCGGTGGCCGAGCGCGCGGCGACGTGCAGGTGTTCGGCCAGGTCCGCCATACGAACGGGCTCCAGGCGTGCCACCAAACGCAGCGCACGCGCCTGGTGTGGGTTAACCGGCAACCCCTGCAGCTCGATCGCGTTGGCCCGGCGCAGGCGCCGGGCGACGCGCAGGATCAGGTCGGCCAGTTCGGTCTCGGGAATATCCACGACGTCCTCCCGTTTATACTGAGGTAACCTCAGCATAACTAGTTTCCTCGAAGGAGGCCCCATGACTGAGATGATCGGAGGCCCCGACGCGCGCGGACCGCAGCGGATCGACCCGCGCGACCGCGCCCAGCTCATCGAATCGCCCGTCTCCGCGGCCAGGGTGGCCGCACTCTTCAAGCCCCACGCGGGGGCTCTCGCCATCGTCATCGCCGCGGTCGTCGCGGCGTCCATCGTCGGCCTCGCGCAGCCGTTCCTGCTGCGCGCCGTGATCGACGATGCACTCCCGAACCGCAACACCGAACTGCTCGCGTGGCTCGTCGGCGGCATGGTCGCCGTCGCGATCCTCACCGCCGTGCTCGGCGTCGTGCAGACCTGGCTGGCCACCACGATGGGCCAGCGCGTCATGAGCGCGCTGCGCACCGACGTGTTCAGCCACATCCAGAAGCAGTCCATCAGCTTCTTCAAGCGCACCCGGGGCGGCGAGATCCAGTCCCGCCTCATCAACGACATCGCCGGCCTGCAGTCGGTGATCACGACGACCGCCACGTCGGTCGCGTCCAACCTCACCACCGCCGTCGGAACGGCGGTCGCCATGGTCGTCCTCGACTGGCGCCTCTCGCTGCTCTCGCTGATCGTGCTGCCGCCGGCGATCGCGCTGACCCGCAAGGTCGCGCTGGTCCGCCGAGAGATCACCACCCAGCGGCAGCGCGCGATGGCCGACCTCCACGCGCAGGTCGACGAGGCCCTCAGCGTCAACGGCGCGATGCTCACCAAGACCCTCGGCGCCACCCAGTCCCGCGTCGACGCCTTCGCTGACACCTCGTCCCAGCTGGTCGACCTCGAGGTCCAGAGCCAGCTCGCCGGACGCTGGCGCATGGCGACCATGGGCATCATCTTCGCCGCCATCCCGGCCCTGATCTACCTGGCCGCAGGCTTCCCGGCACTCACCGGCAACATCACGATCGGCACCGTCGTGGCGTTCACCGCGCTGCAGAGCCAGATCTTCCGGCCCGTGATGGGCCTGCTCAACGTCGGCGCCCAGTGGATCAGCTCGATGGCCCTGCTCAGCCGCATCTTCGGCTACCTCGACCTGCCCGTCGAGGTCGCCGAGCCCACCCACCCCACGCCCGTGCCCAAGGAGCGGGTGCGCGGTGACGTCCGCTTCGAGGACGTCTCCTACCGCTTCCCCGACGGGGAGAACGACGTGCTCACCGGCATCGACCTCCACCTCGCGCCCGGCCGCTCCATCGCCGTGGTGGGGGAGACCGGCTCGGGCAAGTCGACGCTGGCTACGCTGCTCGTCCGGCTGGCCGACCCGACCACGGGCCGCGTCACCCTCGACGGCGTCGACCTGCGCGACCTCTCCTCGGCCGATCTCGCCAGCGCGATCGGCGTCGTCACCCAGGACACCTACCTCGCCCACACCTCCATCCGCGAGAACCTCCTGCAGGCCAAGTCCGACGCGACGGACGCCGACCTGTGGGTCGCCCTCGACGCGGCCCAGGTGGGGGAGACGGTGCGCCGCCTCCCGGACGGCCTCGACACCATCGTCGGCGCCCGCGGCCACCGCTTCTCCGGGGGCGAGCGCCAGCGCGTCGCGGTCGCCCGCACCCTGCTGGCCGACCCGCGCGTGCTGGTCCTCGACGAGGCCACCAGCGCTCTGGACACCGAGACCGAGCGCGAGTTCCAGGCCGCCCTCGACACCCTCGCCGAGGGCCGGACGACGCTCACCATCGCCCACCGCCTCAGTACGGTGCGCGACGCCGACGAGATCGTCGTGCTGGACGCCGGCCGCATCGTTGAGCGCGGCTCGCACGACGAACTCGTCGCCGCCGACGGACGCTACGCGGCTCTCGTGGCCTGAGGTCCGTCGTAGGCTGGGGCGCATGCTGACGGCCACTGACCTCGGACTGGCCCGGGCCCACTGGGTGGCCCCGCGGACCATCGTGTGGCCGCGCGAGGCGATCCCCTCCGACGTCGACCCGGCCGCCCTCGACTGGACCCTGCACTGCTCCCAAGCGGGCGGCATCGACCCCGAGAGGCGCGAGCCCCTCCCGTGGACGACGATCCCGCTCAGGCTCGACCCCACGCCGCCCTCGCTGGCCGGCGGACACGTCCCGCACCTCGCCGAGGACATCGTCCTCACAGTGCCGGCTCGCGACGACATCGAAGCCCTCATCCGAGGTCAGGTGGCAGTCACGGCTCGCCTGCCCAACGGGAGGGTGTTGGACGCCAGCGGCGTCCAGCTCGCCCACCTGCTCGACTCCCTCTACGCGGACGCCTCCCGCGCGACCCTGGGCGTCAGCTGGAACCACGGCGTCCCGACCCTGCGGGTCTGGGCGCCGACCGCGCACCAGGTGCACCTCCTGCTGTGGGAGTCCGGTCGCTCGCTCCAGGACGCTCCCGAGCGCGTCAGCATGACCCGGGCGTTCGACGGCACATGGGCCGCCACCGGCGACGGCTCGTGGAAGGGGGCCCGCTACCTCTACGCGGTCACCGTCTACGCGCCCAGCTACGGGCGGGTGGTCGAGAACCGCGTGACGGACCCCTACTCGATCGGCCTCACCCTCAACTCCACGCACTCGCTCGTGCTCGACCTCGCCGATCCCGACCTCGCTCCCGACGTCTGGCGCGACACCCCCGCGCCACCGCTGGCGCACCCGGTCGACCAAGTGGTCTACGAACTGCACGTGCGCGACTTCTCGCGTGCAGACAAGACCGTGCCGGACGCCGTGCGGGGCACCTTCGCCGCGTTCGCGTGCGACAGCGACGGCACCCGCCACCTGCGTCGGCTCGCCGAGGCCGGATTGACGTCGGTGCAACTGCTGCCCATCTTCGACTACTCCTCCGTGGAAGAGGATCCCTGCCGTCAGGCCGCCCCCGACTGGGAGGCGCTCAAGGCGGAAGCCCCCGACTCCCACGCCCAGCAGCGGGCGGTCCTGGGCACACCGCGGCCGGCGTACAACTGGGGCTATGACCCGTGGCACCACCAGGTACCGGAGGGGTCGCTCTGCACCGAAGGGGCGATCAACGGGGGCGGGCGCGTCCGCGAGGCCCGCCTCATGGTGGGCTCCCTGCACGCGCTGGGGCTGCTCGTGGTGCTCGACCAGGTCTACAACCACACCGACGGGGAGGGGCAGGACGGCACCTCGGTGCTCGACCGGATCGTCCCCGGCTACTACCACCGGCGCGACGACGTCGGCGCCGTGGCCCGCTCCACCTGCTGCCCCAATGTCGCCACCGAACACGCGATGGCGGAGAAGCTCATGGTCGACTCGGTGGTCCACTGGGTGCGGCACTATCGCGTGGACGGGTTCCGCTTCGACCTCATGGGCCACCACACCCGCGCCAACATGCTCGCCGTCCGCGCCGCTTTGGACATGCTCACGCCCGAACGCGACGGCGTTGACGGCCGCGCCGTCACCCTGTACGGCGAGGGCTGGGACTTCGGCGAGGTCGCCGGCAACGCCCGCTTCGTCCAGGCCACGCAGGGCCAGCTCGGCGGCACCCAGATCGCCACGTTCTCCGACCGCCTCCGGGACGCCGTGCGCGGCGGCGGGCCGTTCGACGAGGACCCCCGCCGCCAAGGCTTCGCCACCGGGCTCGCCGGCGCCCCCAACGGGTCGCCCGCCAACGGCGTCCCGGCGCTGCAGCGCGAGCGGCTGCTGGGCTACACCGACATCATCCAGCTGGGGCTGGCCGGCAACCTGCGCGACTACACGTTCACCTCGGCCCTCACGCGGCGTCCGATCAGGGGGGACGAGGTGCCCTTCAAGGGTGTGTCGGCCGGCTACGCGGACGCCCCCGACGAGGTCATCACCTACGTGGACGCCCACGACAACGAGACCCTCTTCGACGCGCTCACCCTCAAGCTGCCCCTGGACGCCCCCATGGCCGACCGCGTCCGCGCCAATGCGCTCGCGCTCGCCGTCGCCACGCTCGGGCAGAGCCCGGTGATGTGGCACGCGGGCACGGACTTCCTGCGGTCGAAGTCGCTGGACCGCAACTCCTACTCCTCCGGCGACTGGTTCAACTACCTCGACTTCACGCTCACCGACAACGGCTTCGGCGCCGGACTGCCCCCGGCCGCGGACAACGCCGACAAGTGGGTCTACATGAAGCCCCTGCTCGCCGACCCCGCCCTCAAGCCGGGCCCCGAGGACATGCGCCTGTCCCACGCGATCTGCCTCGACCTCCTCCGGCTGCGCGCCTCCAGCCGCCTGTTCCGGCTCGCCGATCCCGGCCAGGTACGCGCGAAGGTCACGTTCCCGGTGTCGGGCTCGTGGGCGCAGCAGGACGGCGTGGTCGTGATGGTGCTGGACGACCGCGTCGGAGTCCCCGTCGACGACCGTTTCGCCACCCTGGCGGTGGTGTTCAACGCCAACCCGTGGCCGGTGCGCCAGCTCGTCCCGCCGGTCGTGGGACGCCCCTGCGCACTGCACCCCGTCCAGGCGGACGGCGCCGACCCCGTCGTGCGGGAGGCCCGCTGCGACGACGGCCTGTTCAGCGTCCCGGGGCTGACGACGGCCGTGTTCGTCGAGGCGCGCTGACCCAGCGACTCTCGATTTCGACCGACGTCATGCGCGTCAGGACGCCCGCGGCTGTCGGTCGAAAGTCGCGGTCAGGGCGCTCGTCACTCGACGGTCTCGATTTTGTATTGAGTACTAGAACAAGGTGGCGTCCGGACGACCGGTCGCCCTACTCTGTGCGGGAATCCCCTCGCCGGAGAGGGGTGCGACGCCCAGAGGGGGCTCTTCGATGGCTGAGACGATGACCCGCGCGCAGCGGCTGGACCGGCTGCCGTTCACCCGCAAGCACACCAAGCTGCTGGTCGGGTCCGGCGTCGGCTGGGCACTGGACGCCATGGACGTCGGCCTCATCTCGTTTGTGATGGCCGCGCTCGGAGCCCAGTGGGGCCTCGCCCCCGACATGCTCGGCTACATCGCCATGATCGGCTTCGTCGGCATGGCCGTCGGCGCCTCGCTCGGCGGCTGGTTCGCCGATCGGATCGGCCGCCGCAACGTGTTCGCGCTGACGCTGGTCGTGTACGGCATCGCAACCGGGGCGTCCGCCCTCGTGCCGGGACCCGAGGGCATCGGCATCATGGCGGCGGTCGCGATCCTCGCCACGCTGCGCTTCTTCGTCGGCCTCGGCCTGGGCGCCGAGCTGCCCGTGGCGTCCACGCTGGTCAGCGAATACGCGCCCAAGGCTATCCGCGGACGCGTCATCGTCGGCCTGGAGGCCTTCTGGGCCGTCGGCTGGATCATGGCGGCACTGCTCGGCTACTTCCTCATCCCCGTGAGCGAGGACGGCTGGCGTTGGGCCCTCGGCGTGGGCATCGTGCCGACCCTGTACGCGCTGTACGTCCGCTTCGGGCTGCCGGAGTCGGTCCGCTACCTCGAGAAGCAGGGCCGCGTCGAGGAGGCCGAGGCCGCCGTCCGCAGCTACGAGGAGGCCGCCGGCGTCCAGGCCGTGCCCAGCCCGGACCAGGGGGCGTCCGCCAACACCGGGACCGAGTCCATCTGGTCGCCGCAGTACCGCGTCCGCACCGCCGCGCTGTGGATCGTGTGGTTCTGCATCAACCTGTCCTACTACGGCGCCTTCATCTGGATCCCCAGCATCCTCGTCGGCCGGGGCTTCCCGCTGGTGCGCAGCTTCGGCTTCACGCTGGTCATCACGCTGGCCCAGTTGCCCGGCTACGCGGTCGCCGCCTGGCTCATCGAGGTGTGGGGACGCCGCATCACCCTGTCGGTGTTCCTGCTCGGCTCGGCGATCTCTGCGGGGCTGTTCGGCTTCGCGCCAACCGAGACCCTCATCATCGTCTTCGGCTGCATGCTGTCCTTCTTCAACCTCGGCGCCTGGGGTGCGCTGTACGCGGTGGGCCCCGAACTCTACCCGACCGGCGTCCGGGGCACCGGCACCGGCGCGGCCGCCGGGTTCGGGCGCATCGCGTCCATCATCACGACCTCGCCGTGGTTCGTGCCCGTGCTTCTCGCCGCCGGTGGCGTGGCCCTGCCGTTCAGCGTGTTCGGCGTCGCGTTCCTCGTCGCCGCCGGTGCGGCGCTGCTGCTGCCCGAGCAGCGGGCAACGGCCCTGGCCGCCTGACCCCTCCCGCCGAGGGCTTGCCTTCAACCTGCCGAGGGCTTGCCTTCAACCCGCCGAGGGCTTGCCTCCAACCTGGCGAGGGCTTGAGTTCGGCGGTCTGGACCCAAGCCCTCGGCGGTCTGGACCCAAGCCCTCGGCGGTCTGGACCCAAGCCCTCGGCGGTCTGGACCCAAGCCCTCGGCGAACGGGTTTGGCAACTCCTGACGCATCGGGCACGAGCCCGGCCACGGTGCCCTAGGCTCCGAACGAAGCAGTTTGCTTGCCCGATCGCCGACCGGAGGATTACTTCGCCCATGTCTGAACTCACCTGGACCGACCTCGACCGCAAGGCGGTCGACACCGCGCGCGTGCTCGCCGCGGATTCCGTCGAGAAGGTCGGCAACGGCCACCCCGGTACTGCGATCTCCCTGGCCCCGCTGGCCTACCTGCTCTACCAGAAGGTGATGAAGGGAGATCCCGCCGACGACCGCTGGCTCGGCCGCGACCGCTTCGTCCTGTCCGCGGGCCACAGCTCGATCACGCAGTACTCCCAGCTGTACCTGGCCGGCTACGGCCTCGAGATGGCCGACCTGCAGGCGCTGCGCACGTGGAACTCCAAGACCCCCGGCCACCCCGAGTTCGGCTGGACCAAGGGCGTCGAGTGCACCACCGGCCCCTTGGGCGCCGGCGTCGCCAACGCGGTCGGCTTCGCGATGAGCGCCCGCCGTGTCCGCGAGATGCTCGACCCGAGCGCCGTCCCGGGCGAGTCGGTCTTCGACCACGACGTCTACTGCATCGCCGGTGACGGCTGCATGCAGGAGGGCGTCGCCTCCGAGGCGTCCTCGCTGGCCGCCACCCAGAACCTGGGCAACCTGTTCCTGTTCTACGACGACAACCGCATCTCGATCGAGGGCGACACCAAGATCGCCTTCTCCGAGGACGTCCAGGCCCGCTACGCCGCCTACGGCTGGGACACCCACCACGTCGACTTCACCAACGGCTTCACCACCTATGAGGAGAAGGTCGCCGAGCTCTACGACGTCATCGAGAAGGCCCGCCAGGTCACCGACAAGCCGCACTTCATCAAGGTCACCACGATCATCGGCTGGCCGCTGCCCAACAAGGCCGGCGACCACAGCGTCCACGGCTCCAAGTTGGGTGGCGACGAGATCGGCGCGATGAAGGAGCTGCTGGGCTTCGAGAACACCCCGTTCGCCATCGACGACGCCGTCGTGGCCTACACCCGCCAGAACGCGGCCGACCGCGCCGCCGAGGCCAAGGCAGAGTGGGAGCCCCGCTACCAGGCGTGGCGCGAGGCCAACCCCGTCGGCGCCAAGCTGCTCGACCGCATCCTGGCCAAGGAGGCCCCCGAGGGCCTCGACGAGGCGCTCCCGGTCTTCGAGCCGGGCTCGCTGGCCACGCGCGCGGCGTCCGGGCAGGTGCTCAACGCGCTGGCGTCCGCCGTGCCCGAGCTGTGGGGCGGCTCGGCCGACCTCGCCGGCTCGAACAACACGACGATGAAGGGCGTCGACTCGTTCATCCCCGAGGAGCGCAGCAGCCACGACTTCACCGGACGCCCCGGCGGCCGGACGCTGCACTTCGGCGTCCGCGAGCACGCGATGGGCAACATCATCAATGCGATGGCCATGGACGGGCTGACCCGGCCCTACGGCGCCACGTTCCTGGTGTTCTCCGACTACATGCGGACGCCGCCGCGCCTGGCCGCGCTGAGCCACGTCAACCCGGTGTACGTGTGGACGCACGACTCCGTCGGCGTCGGCGAGGACGGCCCCACCCACCAGCCGGTCGAGCACGTGATGAGCCTGCGGCTCATGCCGGGCCTCAACGTCGTCCGCCCGGGCGACGCCAATGAGACTGCGCACGCGTGGGCGCAGATCCTGCGCACCAAGGACCACCCGTCCGCGCTGATCCTGTCCCGCCAGAACGTGACCACTTTCGACCGCTCCGAGGGCTCCGGCTTCGCCGCGGCGTCCGGCGTGGCCAAGGGCGGCTACATCTTGAAGGAGTCCTCGGCCGAGCCGAGGGTCATCCTCGTCGGCACCGGCTCGGAACTGGAGCTCGCCGTCGCCGCGGCCGAGAAGCTCGAGGGCGAGGGCGTCCCCGCTCGCGTCGTCTCTCTGCCGTGTGTGGAGTGGTTCAAGGAGCAGGACGAGGCCTACCAGGCCGAGGTGCTGCCCCCCGACGTCCCGAGGGTCGTCATCGAGGCCGGCACCCCCGTCGGCTGGAAGGACCTGCTGGGCGCCAACACCGAGGCCGTGGGCATCGACCACTACGGCGCCTCGGCCGACGCCAAGACGCTGTTCGCCGAGTTCGGCATCACCTCCGACGCGGCGGTCGAGAAGGCCAAGGCCCTGATCGGCTGATCCAGCCGGCACCAAGGGGGCGCCATCCTCGCGGATGGTGCCCTCTTTGCTGTCCGCGGGGTGGTCTCCCAGGCCCTCGTCCGAGGCAGCAGCTTGGCATCGTCCACCCCGCGGGCCAACGTGCACTCAGCTGGCGTTGCAATGCCAGTTCCGTGGGTGCCGGACAGTTCCATGGCCCGCGGCCAGCCAAGTGACTAGCGCGTGACCCTCGGCCACGCGCCGTGCGGCGATGGCGGTGCCCAGCATGCCGGTGCCGCCGATGATGATGGTGCGCACGCTGCCCTTCTCGTCCGGTGATGAGGCTAATGTTCGGCAACGATCCCGCCGGTGATTCGGAGGACCAACCCCGCCTCGCCTACCATGACTCGGAAAACCCCCGCAGAAGTGGAACGCATGACCTACACCGACCCCCAGGCCGCAGCACCGGCCCCAGCCCCCCGCAAAAAGCGCGGCGGCACGATCGCCGCCGTCCTGGTGGGTGGCATCGTCCTGCTGGCCGGCGGCGCCTACGGTGCCGGATACATGCTCTCCGGGGAGACACTCGCGCCGAAGACGACCGTCGAGGGCGTCCCGGTCGGCGGGCTGACCCCCAGCGAGGCCCAGACCAAGCTGACCACCGAGCTGGCCGCTAGATCCGAGGCACCGATCACCGTCAAGGCCGGCGAGCACGCGCTCACCAAGAGCCCGGCCGAGCTGGGCCTGGGCGTGGACGCCCCCGCGTCCGTCGCCGCCGCGAGCGTGGGCGCGTCGTTCAACCCGCTCGAGATCTGGGAGAACCTCGTCGGCGGCCAGGCGTACGAGGCGGTGCTGACCCGCGACGACGCCAAGCTGGACGCCACGGCATCCGAACTCGCGCAGCTCACCGACGTCGACCCGGTCAACGCCGAGCTCGTGATGGAAGACTGCAAGCCTGCGCTCAAGGAGGGCGCCCCCGGCGTCAAGCTGGACGCCGCCGCCACCAAGGACGCCGTGGCCGCGGCCTACCTCGACGCGACCGAGGTGACGGCCGTCGTCGTCGAGAAGGAACCCGACGTGACAACCGAGGAGGCCCAGCAGGCCCTCGACGAGGTCGCGGCGCCGGCGCTCTCGGCCCCGGTCACGCTGACCGCCGGCGACAAGACGTTCGCCGTCGAGCCGGGCATGATCGCCAAGGCCCTCTCCTTCGAGGCGGCCGACGGGGGCATCAAGGCCAACGTCGACCCCGACATCCTGATGGACGAGGCCAGCACCGCCCTCAAGGGCCTGGGGCTGGACGAGCCGCAGGACGCCCGCTTCCGCTTCGAGGGCGGCAAGCCCGTCATCGTGCCGTCCGTCGACGGCATGGGCGTGGACAAGGAGGAACTGGTCCAGGTCGTCCAGGCCGCCATGGTCAAGGCCGGCGACCGCACCGGCACCGTGACCGTCGCCCAGAAGAAGGCCGACTTCACCACCGAGATGGCCGAGAAGATGGGCGTCAAAGAGATCACCGGCGAGTTCACCACGAACTTCCCGGCCAGCGCCTACCGGGTCAACAACATCGGCAAGTCGGCCGGCCTCATCAACGGCGTGTTCCTGAAGCCGGGCGAGGAGTTCTCGATGAACAAGGTGCTCGGTCCGCGCACCCTGGCCCGCGGCTGGATGGCCGGCGGCGCCATCGACGGCGGCCGCGTCGTCGAGCGCATGGGCGGCGGCATCTCGCAGACCACCACGACGACCTTCAACGCGATCTTCTTCGCCGGCCTGGAGGACATCTACCACAAGCCCCACTCGCTCTACTTCAGCCGCTACCCGATGGGGCGCGAGGCCACGCTCGACTACAACTCGGTCGACATGAAGTTCCGCAACAACACCGACTACGGCGTCCTCATGCAGGCCTTCACGAACAACCCGAAGGTCGGCGGCCAGGGATCGGTGACGGTGCGCGTGTGGTCGACCAAGACGTACGACGTGAAGGCGTCCGACCCGGTGCGCAGCAACGTGAAGACGCCCGGCCCCGCCATCAAGGACAACTCGCCGGTCTGCAGCCCCCAGAGCGCCATGAACGGCTTCACGGTGACCTACAACCGCCTGTTCTACCGGGGTGGGTCGCTGGTGCGCACCGAGCCGTTCAAGTGGACGTACAACACCCTCACGCCGGTGGAGTGCACCAACCCGAACCGCCGGGCGGACCGCATCGAGCGCTGATGCGCCCAGGACTCGTGCAACGACCGGCGAGGACTCGTCCTAGCCCAGGAGCGTGAACCCGTCCGGGGCGGCGTCGCCCCGGACCTGGACCGAGCGCGCGCCCATGCGCGTCGCCCACCACGCCGCGGCCACGACCGTCGAGTCGGACGCCGTGGGCAACGTGACCCACTCGCCCTCGAACCGCGCCCGGACGCCGTCGACCTCGGCCCACTCGCCCCACGCCGGGACGGTGGCCGGGGGCGTCCGGCCCTCGAGCAGGGACGAGATGCGCCCCACCCACGCCGGCCCGGAAGCCCCGGCACGCTGGGCGAGGGCGTCCAGCAGGTCTCGGGGGGTGGCCTCGGGACGCCGGCCCAGCGCGACGGCGACGCGACGGATGGCGTCCACCTGCGCGCGCTCCAGGGCGTGCTCGACACCCCGCCGGTCCACCACCCTGACACCCGTCGCCGACAGGCCGGTCACGAAGCCGATCACCTCCCGCGCGCCCGCGTCGGAGAGCACCCGCAGGCTCACCCGCTCGCCCTGCGACGGGGGCGGATCCAACGATCCCACGACATCGTTCGGCGCGGGCATCGAACCTCCTGTTGAGCGTTGTATGGTGGGGCCCTGAGTCAAGCGAGGGAACTGTCAGGAGCGTATTCGATGACCTACATCATCACCCAGACGTGCGTCGACGTGAAGGACCTCGCGTGCGTCGAGGAGTGCCCCGTCGACTGCATCTACGAGGGCAACCGGATGCTCTACATCCACCCCGACGAGTGCGTCGACTGTGGCGCCTGTGAGCCGGTCTGCCCCGTCGAGGCCATCTACTACGAGGACGACGTCCCCGCCGACCAGGCGGAGTTCTACGACGTCAACGTCAAGTTCTTCGACAACCTCGGTTCCCCCGGCGGCGCCGCCAAGATGGGCAAGATCGACGCCGACCACCCGGTCGTCGCAGCACTCCCGCCCCAGGGCGAGTGACCGGACTGTCGGGCCGCCTGCCCGACTTCCCGTGGGACACCATCGCGGGGGCGCGTGACCGCGCCCGCGCGCACCCCGACGGCATCTGCGACCTCTCGGTCGGGACGCCCGTCGACCCCGTCCCGCAGCTGGCCCTCGACGCGCTCGCGGCGTCGGCGTCCGGTTGGGCGGGCTACCCGACCGTGTGGGGGACGCCCGCGCTCCGCGAGGCGATCCGGGGCTACCTCGAGGGGCGCTGGAGCAGCGTCCCGCTGGAGGACGCCAACGTTTTACCCGTGATCGGCACCAAGGAGCTCGTGGCGCACCTGCCGCTCCAGCTCGGCGTGGGCCCCGGCGACACCGTGGTCATCCCGACCACGGCCTACCCGACCTACGAGGTGGGCGCCCGCATCGCCGGCGCCGAGGTGCTCGCCACCGATGACCCCGTCGAGGCGGCCGCTGCCCGCCCGCGGCTCATCTGGATCAACTCCCCGGCCAACCCCCACGGCGCCATCCTCGGCGCCGACGCGCTGCGCGCGTGGGTGGACGCCGCCCGTTCCGTCGGCGCCGTGCTGGCCTCCGACGAGTGCTACGGCGAGTTCGGCTGGGACGTCGAGCCGGTCTCGGTGCTGCACCCCGACGTCTGCGGCGGGACGCCCGAGGGCCTGATCGCCGCCCACTCGCTCAGCAAGCGTTCCAACGTGGCGGGCTACCGAGCCGGGTTCCTCGCCGGCTGCTCGTCGTTGCTGGGCGAGCTGCTGGAGGTGCGCAAGCACTCCGGGCTGATGGTGCCCGGCCCCGTCCAGGACGCGATGGTGGCCCTGCTGGGTGACCACGACCACGTCGCCGAGCAGCGCGGACGCTACCTCGCGCGCCGGGCGGTGCTGAAGCCGGCCCTGGAGGCCGCGGGCTTCCGCATCGACCACTCCGAGGGGTCGCTCTACCTGTGGGCCACCCGCGGCGAGGACTGCCGCGCCACCGTCGACTGGCTCGCCGAGCGGGGCATCCTGGCCGCTCCGGGCGACTTCTACGGTGCGGCGTCCGGCCGGCACGTCCGCATCGCGCTGACCGCCTCCGACGAGCGCATCGCCGCCGCGGGGTCCCGTCTCGGCTGACGCTCCGCGGCCCCTGAGCTGCGACGAAGGAGCCTCGAAGGGCCCGCCGCAAGGATCAGGGGGTCGGTGTGGGCGTCGGGCGCACATCGAAGCGCACGACGACGGTGGTGCCGCCCGTCGGCTCGCCCTCCCACGTCGCCAGCTCGCGCGAGCTCGGCGTCCACGTGCGGCCCGCGACGTCGACGCCGGCCAGCCCGAAGCGGTGGTGGTTCGCGACCGACAGGGACGCCGCCGACCAGGCCAGCTGGGCCGACTCCGCCTCGATGGTCACCTCGTCCGCGGTCCGTGTCACGCGGCTGGACGCCGGCAGCGTCCGCTCCAGGAAGGTCGCCAGCCCCTCTGGGTCGCCCGTCGGCGGGTCGAACACGCGGCAGGTGAAGGAGGCCGGCGTCTCACCGGTCAGCGCGCTCGCGAGGCGGCGGGCGTTCTCCACGTGCTTGGCGTAGCCGTTGGGGTGGCCGCTGCGCTGCACCTCCTGGGCGACGTCGTTGACGTCGCCGTTGCGCCAGTCCGGCACCTTGACCAGGGCATCGTAGAACCGGTTGGACGCGTGATACGGGTCGCGCACCTCGGTCGGGCTGCCCCAGCCCTGTGAGGGCCGCTGCTGGAACAGCCCCAGCGAGTCGCGGTCGCCGTAGGTCAGGTTGCGGATGCCCGACTCCTGGTAGGCCGTCGCGATCGCGATGGTGGACGCCCGCGGCGCGAGCCCGCGCTGGGTCGCCACCCCGACGATCATCGACAGGTTCTCGGCCTGCTCGGTCGTGACCGACACGGTCATGTCCGCCACGGACGCCGAGCATTGGTCGCCCAGGGGCATGGGTTCCTTGTTCCAGGCGTACAGCGCCCACAGCCCGACGACGATCCCGGTCATCACGAGCGCCGTGATGACCAGCGCCACGAGGACGCGTCGGATCGCCGTCAAGGGTCGCCCGCTCAGTTCGCGTGCAGCGCGGCGTTGAGCTGGACCGTCTGGCCCTTGCGGGGACGGACGGCCACGGCACCGGTCACGGAGTTGCGGAAGAAGAGCAGGGCGTCGGACCCGGACAGCTCGGCGGCCTTGACGACCTGGCCGTCCGGCAGGGTCACCTTGGTGCCCGCGGTGACGTACAGGCCAGCCTCGACGACGCAGTCGTCGCCGAGCGAGATGCCGATGCCGGCGTTGGCGCCCAGCAGGCAGCGCTCGCCGACCGAGACCTGCTCCTTGCCGCCGCCGGACAGCGTGCCCATGATCGAGGCGCCGCCGCCAACGTCGGAGCCGTCGCCCACGACGACGCCCGCCGAGATGCGGCCCTCGACCATGGACGCCCCGAGGGTGCCGGCGTTGAAGTTCACGAAGCCCTCGTGCATCACGGTGGTGCCGGAGGCGAGGTGCGCGCCCAGGCGGACGCGGTCGGCGTCCGCCACCCGCACGCCGGAGGGCACGACGTAGTCGACCATGCGCGGGAACTTGTCCACGCCGAAGACGGTCAGGTGCCCACGCGCGGCGCGTAGCGCCCCGCGGACGTCCTCGAAGCCCTCGACGGCGCAGGGGCCGGCCGAGGTCCACACGACGTTCGGCAGGACGCCGAAGATGCCGTCGAGGTTGGGGGTGCGCGGCGCGCAGACCCGGGCGCTCAGCAGGTGGAGGCGCAGGTAGGCGTCCGCCGTCGAGGCCGGGGCGGCGTCGAGGTCGATGACGGTCTGGACGACCTCGGTGCGCACGCCGCGGATGTCGTCGGCCACCTGGGCCGCGAGTAGGGCGGCCGGCGTGACGGCGTCCGCCTCGGGGGAGCCGAGGGCCGGGGCGGGGTACCAGACGTCGAGGACGTCCCCGGCGTCGGTCGTCGTGGCCAGTCCCCAGCCCCAGGCGGGGCGCGCGGCAGTCGTCATCTCAAGGTCTCCTCGGGTCGTTCGGGCAGGGCCCGCCTAGGGCCCGAAGCGTGGATCAGCCTACGTCAGGTGGGTCACCACCAGGTGACGACGGCCGGGTCCTGGGTCAGGTCGACGGTGTAGCCGCGCTCGCCGTTGAGGACGGTGGTCGCCTCGGTGGTGAGACCGTCGCGGGTCACGGTGGCGGTGGCGTTCACGGTGAACGGGATCTTCCCGCCGGCGGTCATCGCGGCCGGGTCGAGCACGGGGGCGAAGGCCGCCCACGGGTCGTTGGCGCCAGCGAAGCGGACCGAGCCCTCGGCCACCTCGACGCCGTCGGTGGAGACGCCGAACGGGCAGTTGGCCGGGCGGGACTCGGTGGCGGCCAGGCACTCGTCGTAGCGGGTCCTCACCGCGTTGAGCACGGTCTGGTGGCCGAGCTCGGACAGGCCGGGCACGACGTCCATGCGGAACGGGTCCTGGGTGGGGGAGGCGATGGTGGCCGTCGGTTCGCCGTGCAGCTGCACCTTGTCGTTGACCGGGGCGGCCGTGTAGGTGCCCGGGAACACCGGGTTGGTCGCCTCGGTGAGCTCCGCACCGTTGACGGTGAGGGCGTCGAGGTTGGCCAGCGTCAGTTCGCCGAGGCCGTCGACGAGCTTCCACGACGAGCGGCCGTCGCCGGTCAACTGCAGGCGGGTCTCCACCGGCTGGTCCCCGAGGCGGTAGCTGACGTCCACGGTCGGTGCGTTCTCCTCGCCGCCGATCGCGCCCACCTGGACGTCGGTCAGCGGGGCCGCCTCCTTCGAGGCGGCGAGAACGGCGTCGGTGAGCAGCGCGGTGTTGGCAGGCTGCTCGGCGAGGTGCTCCAGGGCCAGCGCCGCGTCACCGTCGGCCACCGACGTCAGGTAGCTGGTGGCCGTGTCGCGGATGGCGGCCTCGCGGTTGGCGCGGCTGGTCGACACGGCGAACCAGACGACGCCGGCGATGAGCGCCACCACGAGCAGCGCGGACAGCAGCCACACGAGCGGACGCGGCCCGCTCGGCTTGGCGTCGGGCCCGTCGGGCGCGACGGTGGAGCCTCCCTCGACGGTGGTGTCGAGCTCGGGGGTGTCGCCGGCCGCCTCGAACGAGGGCAGGGCCTGGGTGGGCTCGTCGGGGTGCTGCATGGGGTCTCCTGGCTTCGGCATTGACAGCCATTTTGCCACGGGGGCGCAGGGCTAGGCTGACCGGCATGGCACTGGACCTCTCCGCCGCCCTGCCCGACCTGCTCATGGCCGTGACCGACATCGAGTCCGTCAGCGGCAACGAGCGCGCCCTCGCCGACGCCGTGGAGGAGGCCCTCGTTGCCCCCCCGCACCTCACGGTCGAGCGCGACGGAGACGCCGTCGTGGCCCGGACGACGCTGGGCCGCGGCACCCGCGTGGTGGTCGCCGGGCACCTCGACACCGTCCCGCTGGCGGCCAACCTGCCGTCGTGGCGCCAGGGCGACCTCATCTACGGACGCGGTACGTGCGACATGAAGGGTGGCGTGACCGTCGCCCTCGCCGCGGCCGCCCAGCTGTCCGAGCCGCGCCACGACGTGACGTGGATCTTCTACGACAACGAGGAGGTCGAGGCGGTCAAGAACGGCCTCGGACGCCTCGCGCGCAACCGCCCGGACCTGCTCGCCGGCGACTTCGCGGTGCTGATGGAGCCCACGGGTGCCCGGATCGAGGGCGGCTGCCAGGGCACCCTGCGCTTCGAGGTCACCACGTCAGGCACGGCGGCGCACTCGGCCCGCAGCTGGCTGGGGCACAACGCCATCCACAACGCGGGCGTCCTGCTGCGGACGCTGGCCGACTACGAGCCGCGAACGGTCGAGGTCGAAGGGCTTGAATACCGCGAGGGCCTCAACGCCGTCGGCATCACCGGCGGCATCGCCGGCAACGTGATCCCCGACCGCTGCACGATCACCGTCAACTTCCGGTTCGCGCCCGACCGCGACATCGCCGACGCCAAGGCCCACTGCGCGCAGGTGTTCGCCGGGCACGACCTCGTCTGGACCGACGAGTCGCCCGCCGCCCGCCCCGGCCTGGACCGCCCGGCCGCCGCCGAATTCCTCACCGCGGTCGGCGGCGAGCCGCGCGCCAAGTACGGCTGGACGGACGTGGCGCGCTTCTCAGCGCTCGGCGTCCCGGCGGTGAACTTCGGCCCGGCCGACCCCGGCAAGGCGCACACCGACGACGAGTTCTGCCCGGTCGCCGACCTGCACGCCTGCCATGACGCCCTGCTGCGCTGGCTGGGCTGACGGCTAGGCTGCGGGCGTGGGCAAGGACAAGGGCAAGCGGCGCGGCACCCGCCACCAGGGGCCGGTGATCCGACGGCACGACCAGGTGCAGTCGACGACGACCGACCAGCGACTGCTCGAGAGCCGCGGCGACACCGACTGGGTGCACTCCGACCCGTGGCGCGTCATGCGTATCCAGTCCGAGTTCGTCGAGGGCTTCGGCACCCTGGCCAAGGTGGGGCCGGGCATCAGCGTGTTCGGGTCGGCCCGCACGCCGAAGGACCACCCGATGTACGCTGCGGCGGTCGAGGTCGGCCGCCGGCTGGCCGGGGCTGGGTACGCGACCATCACCGGCGGTGGTCCCGGCATCATGGAGGCCGCCAACAAGGGGGCCCTTGAGGCGGGGGGTGTCTCGGTCGGGCTCGGCATCGAGCTCCCGTTCGAGGACCAGCTGAACAGGTACGTCTCCCTCGGCATCAACTTCCGCTACTTCTTCGTGCGCAAGGTGATGTTCCTGAAGTACTCGGAGGGCTTCGTCGTCATGCCGGGCGGCTTCGGCACCTTCGACGAGCTCTTCGAGGCGCTCACGCTCGTGCAGACGCGCAAGATCACCCGCTTCCCGATCGTCCTGTTCGGTAGCGAGTACTGGGCCGGGCTCGTCCAGTGGCTCCGCCAGGAGGTCGCGGGCTCGGCGTACATCAACCCCGACGACCTGGACATGCTGCAGATCACCGACGACATCGACGAGGCGGTCCGCATCGTCACCAGCTTCCGGGAGAACGGGGCCGTGCCGGTCCCGCCGGTGGAGGGCTGAGCATGGAGTGGTTCCTGTGGCTGCTCGTGCCCGTTGTCCTCGCCGTGGCCGCGGTGGCTGCCACCGGGCGGCTCGGGGAGATGCCGCCGCCCGTCCACGACGCCCCCGTCCTCGACCTTCCGGAGCGCGACCTGAGCGGCGCGGACGTGCGCGGCCTGCAGTTCGCGGTGACGGCGCGCGGCTACTCGATCGCCCAGGTGGACGAGCTGCTGGACCGGCTTGCGGGCCAGTTGGACGGGCCTTTCCCCGCGTCTGCGATAATGGAAGTCAGCGAGTTCTCGCAGTCTGGCAGAGAGGGAGAACATGGCAGCAATGAAGCCCCGCACGGGTGAGGGCCCCATCGAGGTCGCGAAGGAGTCCCGCGTCATCGCGATGCGGATCCCGGCCGATGGTGGTGGCCGGCTCGTGATCGAGATGAACGCGACCGAGGCAGCCGAGCTGCTCGAGGCCCTCAAGAGCGTCGTCGGCTGAGACACCCCACGAGAAGCAGGGCGTCCCCCGGGTTCAACCCGGGGGACGCTTTCGTTTCTCCGCCGCGGACTCAGCCCTGACGCGCCTGCCTGCGCTGCTGGGCCGCCTTGTAGACCTCGACGGTCTCCTGGGCGATCTTCTCCCAGCTGAACTCGTCGATGCAGCGTTGGCGTCCGGCCTTGCCCATCCTCTCGGCGAGCTCCGGGTCGCGCGTGATGGTGTTGACCTTGTCGGCGAAGGTCCTCTCGAAGTTCGCGATGAACTCCGCGTCGCCCGCCCTGGCGGGGTCGTAGGGCACCAGCAGGCCGGTCTCGCCGTCGACGACGACCTCCGGGATGCCGCCGACCGCGGACGCCACGACGGGCAGCTCGCAGGCCATGGCCTCGAGGTTGACGATGCCGAGCGGCTCGTAGATCGACGGGCAGGCGAACACGGTCGAGTGGGTGAGCACCTGGCGCACGGACGCGCGGGGGAGCATCTCCTGCACCCACTTCACGCCGCTGCCGCGGGCCTCGTTGAGCTCGGCGAAGGCGCCGTTGAACTCGGCGGCGATCTCCGGGGTGTCCGGGGCGCCGGCCAACAGCAGCACCTGGGTGTCCGGATCGAACATCTTCGCCGCGCGGACGAGGTGGATCAGCCCCTTCTGGCGGGTGATGCGGCCCACGAAAGTGACGATCGGCTTGGAGAGGTCGACGCCCAGGCCCTCGACGACGTCGGTGTCGTGGTCGGGCTTGAACTCCTGGGGGTCGATGCCGTTCTTCACCACATGGATGCGCTCTGTCTCCACGAACGGGTAGGCGTCCTGAATGTTCTTGATCATGGCAGCCGACACCGCGATGACGGCGTCCGCGTTCTCGTAGGCGGTCTTCTCGATCCAGCTTGAGACGCGGTAGCCGCCGCCGAGCTGCTCGACCTTCCACGGGCGGTCCGGCTCGAGGCTGTGGGCGGTGACGACCAGGGGGATGTCCTGGAACTGGCTCGCGATGATGCCGGCGAACTGGGCGTACCAGGTATGGGCGTGGACGACGTCCACCTCGGGGATGGCGGCGGCCATCGCCACGTCGGCGCCGAGCGTGCGGATCGCGCCGTTCGCGCCGGCCGGGTAGTTCTCGGCGTGGGCTGTGGCACCCTCGCGGGGCTCGCCCATGCACTGGACGTCGACCAGGTCGGTGAACTTCTCCAACTGGGGGACGAGCTGCCCGACGTGGACGCCGGCGCCGCCATAGATGAACGGGGGGTACTCACGTGTGAGGATCGAAACGCGCATGGCCCGATCGTGTCACAGCGTGCCCTCCGGGGAGGGGAAACAGGCGAGACCGCCCGTGGGGCGAACGCCGGGGGGACGGTGGCGTGACCATTCTCCGATTTCGGTGCCCTTTGCCCTCGAGGTGGCCTAGGTTGGGTTCATGCGCAATCGACCGAACGTCCTGTCGATTGTCCTGGCCGGTGGCGAGGGCAAGAGGCTGATGCCCCTCACCGCCGACCGGGCCAAGCCGGCGGTTCCCTTTGGCGGCACGTACCGCCTCATCGACTTCGTCCTGTCCAACCTGGCGAACTCCGGCCTCACGAAGATGGCCGTGCTCACCCAGTACAAGTCGCACTCCCTCGACCGGCACATCGCCCAGACGTGGCGTATGTCGACGTTGTTGGGCAGCTTCGTGGCCTCGGTGCCCGCGCAGCAGCGCACGGGCAAGCAGTGGTACATGGGCAGTGCCGACGCCATCTACCAGTCCCTGAACCTCATCACGGACGAGGAGCCGGACTACATCGTGGTCTTCGGTGCCGACAACATCTACCGCATGGACGTCAACGCCATGCTGGAGGCCCACATCGACTCCGGTTTGGAGTGCACCGTGGCCGGCATCCGCGTGCCGCGCTCCGAGGCGTCCGCCTTCGGCATCATCGACGCCGCGGACGACGCCAAGATCCTCCAGTTCCTCGAGAAGCCGGCCGACCCGCCGGGGCTGCCGGACAGCCCGGACGAGTCGTTCGCGTCCATGGGCAACTACATCTTCACCCGCAAGGCGTTCGTGGAGATGCTCAAGGCGGACGCCGAGGACCCGGACTCCAAGCACGACATGGGCGGCAACGTCGTCCCGTTCTTCGTGAACAAGGGCCAGGCCCAGGTGTACGACTTCACCAAGAACGACGTCCCCGGCTCGACCGACAAGGACCGCAACTACTGGCGCGACGTCGGAACCATCGACGCCTACCACGCGGCCCACATGGACCTCGTCAGCGTCGACCCCGAGTTCAACCTCTACAACCGGCACTGGCCGATCTTCACGCAGCAGTACCAGGCCCCGGGTGCGAAGTTCACCCTCCGCGGTACCGCCGAGGACTCGATCGTCTCGGCCGGCTGCATCATCTCCGGCGGCGACGTCGACCGCTCCGTCCTCAGCCCGAACGTCGTCGTCGACAAGTGGGCGAAGGTGGAGGAGTCGGTGATCTTCTCCGGTGCCCGCGTCGGTCGCAACGCCGTCGTCCGCCGAGCGATCCTCGACAAGGGTGTGCACGTGGAGGACGGCGCCGAGGTCGGCGTCAACCGGGACGCCGACCTGGCGCGTGGCTTCCACGTGTCGGACTCCGGCATCACGGTCGTCAGCAAGAACGGCAGCGTCAACGCCTGACCAGCACGGCGAACGGCCCCGCGGGAGTGATCCCGCGGGGCCGTTCCGCGTTCCGGAGGAGGTCCGCCTCAGGCGCGACGGGCCACCAGCAGGCCGTCGCCGAGGGGCAGCAGGACGGGGGAGAGTTCCTCGGACTCCTTCACCGCGGCCAGAGCCTCGCGGATGATGACGACCTCGTCGTCCTCGTTCGACTCGTCGGCCACGCGGCCGCCGGCCAGCGCGTGGTGCAGCACCAGCAGGCCGCCGGGGCGGAGCAGGCGCAGGCCCTGCTCGACGTACTCGACGTACTCCAGCGGGTCGCCGTCGACGAAGACCAGATCGTAGGCGCCGTCGCTCAGCTTGGGCAGCACCTGGAGCGCCGCGCCGGCGATCAGGCGGGCGCGGCGGTTGGCGTGGCCGGCGGCCGTGAAGACCGTGCGCGCGGCGCCCTGGTGCTCGGGCTCGGAGTCGATCGAGGTGAGGACGCCCTCGGGCGCCATGGCGTCCAGCAGGGCCAGGCCCGACACGCCGGTGCCGGTGCCGATCTCGGCCACCGCGCGGGCGCCGATGGTGCCGGCGAGGAAGCCGAGCACGCCGGCGACGCCGGGGGAGACTGAGCCGATGCCCATGCGCTCGGCGGCAGAGCGTGCGTCGCGGGCGGCCTCGGCCTCGGGCACGAAGGATTCCGCCCAGGCGTAGACGGACGGGCGGGGGGCGGCGGGCTTCGCGGCGGCGTTCACGCGCCCACCCTATCGCCAGAGCTGTGGCGGGCGTGTCCTAGACTGCTCAGCATGGCCAATCCTCCCTTCGGGCGCCTCATCACGGCCATGGTGACGCCCTTCAGCGATGACGGTTCCCTCGACCTCGACGAGGCGCGCCGCCTGGCGGCGTACCTGGTCGATGAGCAGGGCAACGACGCGCTCGTGATCAACGGAACGACCGGCGAATCCCCGACGACCGACGACGGCGAGAAGAGCGAGCTGCTCAAGGCGGTCGTGAACGAGGTCGGTGACCGCGCCAAGATCATCGCCGGCGTCGGCACCAACGAGACAGCGGCGACGATCAAGCGCTGCCGCGACGCGCTGGAGGCGGGTTGCGACGGCCTGCTCGTGGTCACCCCGTATTACAGCAAGCCGCCGGCCGACGCGCTGCTCGAGCACTTCCTGCTCGTCGCGGACGCCACCGACCTGCCCGTCATGCTCTACGACATCCCCGGCCGCTCGGCGATCCCGATCCCCGAGGACACGCTCATCGAGCTGGCCCGCCACCCGCGCATCGTCGCGGTGAAGGACGCCAAGGGCGACCTCGTCAGCTCCGCCAAGGTGATGTCGGTCACCGACCTGGCCTATTACTCCGGCGATGACGCGCTGACCCTGCCGCTGATGGCGGTGGGCGGCGTCGGCGTCGTGGGTACTTCGACGCACTTCAGCGGCGCGGCCACCAAGGAGTGGATGGACCTGGTCGCCGAGGGCGCCCACGAGGACGCCCTGGAGATCTACCGGCGCCTCCTGCCCGTCTACACCGGCGTCTTCGCGACCCAGGGCTGCATGCTCGTCAAGGCCGGCCTCGCCTCGCGCGGGTTCAACAAGACGGTGCTGCGGCGTCCGCTGAAGGCCGCGAGCCCGTCGCAGGCGCGCACGTTCGTCCAGTTGCTCGAGGCGGCCGGGCTCTAGGCCCGGCACGTCGCGGCGGGGGCCTCTCGGGTATGGACTTCAACCTGTGGGAGATCACCGGACTGGTGGTCCTCGCGATCATCGTGTTCGGCCCCGAGAAGCTGCCCGAGCTCGCCCGCAAGGCCGCCCGCGTCCTCAACTACCTGCGCCGCATCGGCAACGATGCGCGCGGGCAACTCCGCAAGGAGCTCGGCGACGAGTTCGCCGACATCAGCCTGGCCGACCTCAACCCGAAGACGTTCGTCGCCAAGCACCTGCTCTCGGGCGACGAGGTGGAGGATCTGCGCCAGATCCGCGAGGAGGCGATCGCCAGCGGCTCGCTGGTGCGGGAGACCTTGGAGAGCGGCCGCACGGCGGCGTCCGACATGGACACCGCCGAACCCACCCCGGACGCCGTCGGATCCGCCGGTGCGGGGGTTGAGAAGGCGGGCACGGAGCCTGTGGCCGCCGCCGCGGTGCACGTGCCGTTCGACCCCGAGGCGACCTGACCCGCCGCTGATTCCTCTGCGCTAACCTTCGCACCGTGAGTGCTTCGCCGTCATCGATCTTCGTCTCGCGGATCAAGGGCCTGCCCGTGCTGGACGCCAGCGGCGACCAGGTCGGGAAGGTCCGCGACGTGGTCGTCCAGAGCCGCACGAATGCGCGGCCGCCGCGTGTCAAGGGGTTCGTGGTGGAGCTGCTGCGCCTGCGCCGCGTGTTCCTGCCCATGGAGCGCGTCCACTCGATCGACGCCCAACAGGTGATCATCTCGGGCGTGGTCAACACCGTCGCGTTCCAGAGGCGCGAGACCGAGGCGCTGGTGTTCGAGGATCTGTTCGACAAGAAGGTCAACCGGGCCGGGGCTCCGGCGTCCACCATCTTCGACGTGGCCATCGAGCAGACCCGCACCCGCGGCAGCTGGGAGGTGGGCGAGGTCGCCCTGCGTGAGGTGACCAGCCGCTCACCGTTCTCGCGCGGCCACGTGGTCGTCGTCGACTGGGACGAGGTGCCCGACTTCTTCAACGACTCCGGGCAGGGCACCGACCAGGTGCTGGCCCAGCTGTCGGAGATGAAGCCCGCCGACGTCGCCCGCGAGCTGCACGAGATGAGCCCCGAGCGGCGGGCCGAGGTCGTCGAGGCGCTCGACGACGAGCTGCTCGCCGAGGCGCTGGAGGAACTGCCCGAGGCCGAACAGGTGCGGGTCATCCAGGCCCTCGACACCGAACGCGCCGCCGACATCCTCGAGGAGATGGACCCCGACGACGCGGCCGATCTCATCGCCGAGCTCGCCCCCGAGCTGGCCGAGACCCTGCTGGAGCGGATGGAGCCCGAGGAGGCCGAGGACGTCCGGCTGCTGCTCAACTACGACGCGGCCACCGCGGGCGGCCTGATGACTCCCGAGCCGGTCGTGCTCGGCCCGGACGCCACGGTCGCCGACTGCCTGGCCCTGCTCCGCAACGAGGAGGTCACTCCCGCCCTGGCGGCGTTGGCGTTCCTCTGCCGGCCTCCGCTCGACACCCCGACCGGGCGTTACCTGGGTGCGGTGCACATCCAGCGGCTGCTGCGCGAACCGCCGTCCGTACTGGCCGCCGGCCTGGTGGACAGCACGATCGCGCCCCTGCACCCGCACCACGACGTCGCCCAGGTCAGCCGCTACTTCGCGACCTACGACCTGGTTTGTGCGCCCGTGGTCAACGACGCCGGCCTGCTGGTCGGCGCGGTCACCGTGGACGACGTGTTGGACCACATCCTCCCGGCCGACTGGCGCGGCATCCAGCTCGCGCAAGGGGTGAGCGATGGCTGAGCGTCCGTCCGACCGCCTGAACACGCCCGGACGCCAGCGCACCTGGCTACCGAAGGTGAAGTTCTCCGAGGACGCGTTCGGCGCGTTCGCCGAGGCCTTTGCCCGGTTCATGGGCACCGCACGGTTCCTCATCTGGATGACGGTGTTCATCATCGCGTGGATCGTGGTCAACAACATCGCCCCCGACCTGCTGAACGACCCGTTCCCCTACATCTTCTTGACCCTGCTGCTGTCGTTGCAGGCCTCCTACGCGGCGCCGCTGATCCTGCTCGCCCAGAACCGGCAGGAGGCCCGCGACCGCGTCACCGCCGAGCACGACCGGCAGGTGGCGGCCCAGTCGCGCGCCGACATGGACTTCCTGGCCCGCGAGATCGCCTCGCTGCGCATGCGCATGAACGACATGCCCACCCGTGACTTCATCCGCGGCGAGCTGCGCGACCTGGTCGAGGAGCTGAACCGGGAGGCGGACACCGACGCCGAACCCCGCCGCGAACGCCGGGACAAGCCCGCCAAGCGCCGCCCCGAGCAGTGACCGGGGGAGGGCGCGCGGCTCGGTAAGGTGGGGCGCATGTCTGTTCAGAGCCTGACCGAAGCCGTCTGGGACGTCCTGTCCCGCGTCAACGACCCCGAGATCCACAAGCCGATCACCGAGCTCGGCATGGTCGAGAAGGTCGAGGTTGACGACGAGGGCCAGGCGTCGGTGAAGGTGCTGCTGACGATCTCCGGCTGCCCGATGCGCAACACCATCGAGCACGACGTACACGCCGCGCTGCAGGGCGTGGAGGGCATCACCGGGCTCGACCTGGAGTTCGGCGTGATGAGCGACCAGCAGCGCGACGAACTGAAGACCAAGCTGCGCGGCGGCGTCCAGGAGCGGGTGATCCCGTTCGCGCAGGCCGACAACCTGACCCAGGTGCTGCTGATCGCCTCCGGCAAGGGTGGCGTGGGCAAGTCCTCGGTCACCGTCAACCTCGCCCAGGCCCTCGCGGCCCGCGGCAAGAAGGTGGGTGTGCTGGACGCCGACATCTACGGCCACTCGATCCCGCCGATGCTCGGCATCGCGGACGCCGACGTCACCGGCATCGACGACATGATCCTGCCCGTGCCGGTCGGCGACATGAAGGTCATCTCGATCGGCATGCTCAAGCAGTCCCGCGACCAGGTGATCGCGTGGCGCGGACCCATCCTCGACCGGGCGCTGCAGCAGTTCCTCGCCGACGTGTACTGGGGCGACCTGGACTTCCTGCTCGTCGACCTGCCCCCGGGCACCGGCGACGTGGCCATGTCGCTCGGCTCGAAGCTGCCCAACGCCGAGGTCATCGTCGTGACGACCCCGCAGCAGGCCGCCGCCGAGGTGGCCGAGCGGGCCGGCACGATGGCGTCCATGGTCGACCAGAAAGTCGTCGGCGTCATCGAGAACATGGCCTACCTTGAGTCGACCTGCCCGCACTGCGACCAGACCCACCGCGTCGACTTGTTCGGCACGGGCGGCGGCGCCCGGGTGTCCGAGGCGCTGACGCTGCGCCTGGGCTACGACGTGCCGCTGCTGGCCGAGGTGCCGCTCGACCCGGCCATGAGCGCGTCCGGTGACGCGGGCGTCCCGCTGGTGCAGACGCACGCCGACAACCCGGCGGCCGCCGCGCTGACGGGGCTTGCCGAGCGGCTGGCGTCCCGCAAGCGGGGGCTGGCAGGACGCAAGCTCAACCTGGTGGTGAACTGACCTGCCCAAGGTGGGTTGCGGGTCTGAGTGACGCCTCGGCGTCCGGGCGACATGTCTGAGTGACAGAACCCACGCCAGGGCGTGCGACGCGTCAGCCAGCTTTGTCACCCGGCACGCGGACGCGTCAGCCAGCTCCGTCGCACGGGTGCGCCGCGTCAGCCCTCCGCGACCTTGAAGCGGATCGGCGTCCCCAGTTCGACGGTGCGGGAGACCGTGCAGTCACGCTCGTGGGAGGCGCGGACCGCGGGCTCGATGCGCGCGCGGGCCTTGTCACCGTCGGGGCCCTCGGCGAAGCGCAGGCGGAAGGTGACCTGGAGGTCCTCCATGTGGTTGCCGCCCTCGGTCGACTTGCGCCCCGACGAGACGACCTCGAACACCTCGGGTGCGGCGCGGCGCGACGTCATCACGTCGACGTCGACGGCAGTGCAGCCCGCGATGGCGGCCAGCAGCAGCTCGACGGGGGAGAAGTTGCCCTCCCCGCCCACCTCGATGCGGGCGCCGCGGCCGTTGGTGGCCTCGTAGTGGGTCAGGTCCAAGCGCCTCAGGGAGACGGTGGTGGCATCACTCATGCCGCCCATCATGCCGCGCCCGGTGCCCCCCCGCGGGAGGCGGCCGGGCGCTACGCTTCGAGGGTGCAGCCTGAGACACGCTCCCGGATCGACGGGCACTGGTCGCGCCGCTTCGGCATGCCCGTCCCCGGCCTGGCGCCGGTGATGGTGGGCGCCTCAGGCCGGTACGAGGACGCCGCCCTGGTCGTCCTGCTCGGCGATCACGCCTACGTCGACGCCCCGCTGGGCCGCGTCGAGGAGGTCGCTGGCCTGGCTCTGGCCAACGGTCCCGCCCAGCTGCTGGACCCGTACGTCTGGACGCCCCAGGCGTCCCGCCCCGTCCTGGGGCCCGCCGACCACTTCTGGGCCGACCACGACACCGCGCTGCCTGCTGGCGCCGACCCGCTGGATCCCGAGCAGTGCGACGAGTTGCGGGCGCAGGTGCCGGACGCGGAGTGGCGCGAGTCCGGGTTCGACCGCACCCCGCACGCCAGCTTCGGCGTCGTCGAGGACAACCGGCTGATCGCCGCCTCCGTGCTCACCACCCTGTGGGGCTGGCCCGTCGACGTCGGCATCCTCGTGGCCCCGGACGCCCGGGGCCGCGGCCTCGGGTCGCGGGTCGCGGCGGCAGCGCTGGCGGCCGGCGTCGCCCTGTCGGGCTTCGCGGCGTTCCGGGTCGCCCGCACGAACGCGGCCTCCCGCGGCGTGGCCGGACGCCTCGGGCTCACCGCCTACGGGGCCAACCTGGCCGTGCCGCTGGCCTGAGCCGACATCAGGGGAGAACTCCCCGGTCCGCGGCGGCGCCGAGCACCAGGGCCAAGGCGGCGCCGAGCAGCGAGGCGGTGCCGGTGGCCACGTTGGAGAGCGCCACCGGGTCGTGGAGCGGTCGGTGGTCACCCGCGCACCCCAGCCGCCCGCGTCCCGGCCAAGGAGCGAACCACCCGTAGGCTGGGACGCATGTCCCGCCCGTCCCGTCCCGCCCGCGTCCGGCGCACCGTGCTCGCCGTGCCCGGGTCGTCCGACCGGTTCATCGCCAAGGCCCGCGACCTGCGCGTCGACGCGCTGTTCCTCGACCTCGAGGACGCCGTCGCGCCCGCGGTCAAGGAGGAGTCGCGGCAGCGCATCGCGGACGCCCTCAACGACCCCAGCGGGTTCGCCGCCCCGACCGTGACCGTCCGCGTCAACGACTGGACCACGCCCTGGACCTTCCGCGACGTCGCCGAGGTCGTCGGCGGCGCCGGCGCCCGCATCGACTGCCTCGTGCTTCCCAAGGTGACCCGCGCCGATCACGTGGTCGCTCTCGACCTCCTGCTCACCCAGGTCGAGCAGGACGCCGGCCTACGGGTCGGCATGATCGGGGTGGAGGCGCAGGTCGAGGACGCCGTGGGCCTGCTCCACGTCGCCGAGATCGCCGCCTCGTCGCCGCGGCTGGAGAGCCTCGTCTTCGGGCCCGGCGACTTCATGGCCAGTCTCGGCATGGGCGGTCTCAATGTGGGGTCCCAGCCCGCCGGCTACCCCGCGGACGCCTTCCACCACGTGCTCATGTCGATCCTCGTCGCCGCCCGCGCGAACGGGCTGCAGGCCGTCGACGGGCCGTTCGTGGCCATCCGCGACGTGGCCGGGTTCGAGGCGTCCGCCGCCCGCGCGGCCGCGCTGGGTTACGACGGGAAGTGGGTGCTGCACCCGGCGCAGGTCGAGGCCGGGAATGCCGCCTTCAGCCCGCGCGTTGAGGACTACGAGCGCGCGCACCGCATCATGGACGCCTACGCCGACGCCACCTCGGCACGGGGTGGGGCGACCGGCGCGATCATGGTCGACGACGAGATGGTGGACGAGGCCGGGGTCAAGCTCGCCGCGGCTATCGTGGCGCGTGGACAGGCCGCCGGCGTAGGGGCAGGAAGGGAACACCGATGACACAACAGCAGAACCCGATCGCGGGCAACCAGGCCTTGTTCCGGCTGGAGTACCCGCAGTCGCTGGGGGTGTTCGACACCTACGCCGACGCGCAGAAGGCCGTCGACCACCTGGCCGACAACAACTTCCCGGTGGGCAACCTCGCCATCGTGGGCACCGACCTGCGCTTGGTCGAGCGGGTGACCGGACGCCGCACGTGGGGCACGGTGCTGGGCCAGGGAGTGATGAGCGGCCTGTCGACAGGCTTCATCGTCGCGATCTTCATGATGATCCTGTTCCCCTCGCAGAACTTCCTCGGCCAGCTGCTGACGGCGCTCGTGATCGGTGTGGCCATCGGCCTGCTGTTCGCGATCCTCGGCTACGTCGTCAGCCGCGGCCAGCGCGACTTCACGTCGGTCACCCAGACGATCGCCACCAAGTACGAGATCCTCTGCGAGCACAAGGTCGTCGGCCAGGCCCGCGAGTTGCTCGCGAAGGCACCCGGCGCGCGGGCGTCCCAGTTCAGCAACCCGGGTCAGGCGCCCTGGCAGCAGGGCGCCCCCCAGCAGGGCTGGCCACAGCAACAGCCGCAGCAGGGCTTCCCGTACCCGCAGCAGCCGGGCCAGCCGTACCCGCAGCAGCCGGGCTACCCGTACCCGCAGCAGCAGACCCCGCAGGGCCAGCCGTGGCAGGCACCCCAGCAGCAGGGCTGGCCGAACCAGCCCCCGGCGCCCCAGCAGCCCCCGCAGCATCAGGGCTGGGCGGCGCCCAACCCGGCCGAGCGAACGGGCACGCAGCCGCCTCCCGAACCCGACGGCCCCTACCGTCCGCCGAGCCCCAGCACGCCGACCGAGCGCTGACCCACTCTTGTTGCAGTTCGGGGCGGGTGGGCGCACTGCCCAGCCTCAGGCGTCCAGCATGTTGCCGGCGAGGAACTCCGAGTAGGCCGGCAGGTCGAGCTGGCCCGAGCCGGAGACGCCGATCAGGATGACCGGTGAGGTGCCGTCCTCGGTCGCCTTGCGGGCGGCCGCGAGGGCGCCGGCGATCGCGTGGTTGGACTCGGACGCCGGGACGATGCCCTCGGCGCGCGCGAACTCCACGCCGGCGGCGAAGGCGTCGCGCTGCTTGACCGCGATCGCCTTCATCAGGCCCTCGTGGTAGGCGTGCGAGACCAGCGGCGCCATGCCGTGGTAGCGCAGGCCGCCCGCGTGGACGGGGTCGGGCACGAACTCGTTGCCGAGCGTGTACATCTTCAGCAGCGGCGTCATGCCGGAGGAGTCGCCGAAGTCGTAGCGGTACTCGCCCTGCGTCAGCGACGGCGCGGCGGCCGGCTCGCAGGCGGTGATCTTGACGTTCATCCGGCCCTCGATGTTCTCGCGCAGGAACGGGAACGCGATGCCGGCCAGGTTCGACCCGCCGCCCGCGCACGCGAACAGCAGGTCGGGGGCCTGCTCGCCGAACTTCTCCAGCTGCTTGATGGCCTCCAGGCCGATGATGCTCTGGTGGAGGGTGACGTGGTTGAGCACCGACCCCAGCGAGTAGGAGGCGCCCGGGTCCTTCGCGGCTTCCTCGATGGCTTCCGAGATCGCCATGCCGAGAGAGCCGGTGGTGTCGGGGAACCGCTCGCGCAGCGCCCGGCCCACCTCGGTCTTGTCGGACGGGCTCGGCGTGACGGTGGCGCCGAAGGTCTCCATGAGGATGCGGCGGTACGGCTTGCTCTCGTAGGTGTTGCGGACCTGCCACACCTCGCAGGTCTGGCCGAAGATCTGCGTGGCGAACGCGAGCGCCGATCCCCACTGGCCGGCCCCGGTCTCGGTGGTGAGCCGCATGCGGCCCTCCTGGGCGTTGTAGTACGCCTGCGGCACCGCCGAGTTGGTCTTGTGCGAGCCCACGGGGCTCTCGCCCTCGTACTTGTAGTAGATCCGCGCGGTGGTGCCGAGGGCGGCCTCGAGGCGACGCGCGCGGTGCAGCGGGCTGGGACGCCACAGGCGGTAGATCTCGCGCACCTTCTCGGGGATCTCGATCCACCGCTCGGTCGACGCCTCCTGCGCGATGAGCCCCATCGGGAACAGCGCGGCCAGGTCGTCGGGGACCAGCGGCTCCTTCGTGCCCGGGTGCAGCGGCGGCGGCGGGGGCGTCGGGAAGTCGGCGACGATGTTGTACCAGTGCGTCGGGATGTCGTCCTCGTCGAGGAACACCTTTGTGGGATCAGCCATGGCAAAACTCTAGGCCGAGGCCGGATGCCGCGGCGGGCATCTCGCGGCGCGTCCAACCGGGGCGTCCTCAGAGCCAGCCGCGCCGCCGGAAGATCACCGCCAGCGCGATGATCGACAGGGCCATCACGCCCAGCACGACGTAGTAGCCGTAGGCCGTGTGCAGCTCGGGCATGTTGTCGAAGTTCATGCCGTAGATGGCGCCGATCGTCGTCGGCACCGCGAACATGGCCACGGCCGCTGAGATGCGGCGCATGTCTTGGTTGTCGGCCAGCGAGACCCGGGTCAGGGCGGCCTGGATGATCGCGCCGAGCACCTCGTCCAGGGCCATGGTCGACTCGCGGGCCGCGGTCAGGTGGTCGGAGACCTCGCGGAAGTAGGCGCGCGCCTGCTCGGGCACGTTCGGCAGCCTCGGGTCGGCCTGGGCCAGGCGCTGCAGCGGGGCCGCCAGCGGCGTCAGGCAGCGCTTGAACTCGATCAGCTCCCGCTTGAGGTGGTAGACGCCGTCGACGTCGGGCCGCACCCCGGGAGCGAACACGGACTCCTCGACGAGCTCGACGTCCTGCTCGATCTCGGTGACCGTCTCGGTGAAGTCGTCGACGACGTGGTCGAGGATCCGGTACAGGACCCGCCACGGCCCCTCGGCGAGCAGCGTCGGCTGGGCCTCGAGGTCGCGCCGGATCGCGTTCATGAACGGACGCCCACCGCGGCGGGCGGTCAGCACGAACCACGGCCCGACGTAGGCCATGACCTGGCCGGTGGACACGATCTCGGAGGTGTCGTCGACCGAGGCGTGGGCGACGTAGTCGACGGTGGAGATCACCATGAACAGGGCGTCGTCGAAGACCTCCAGCTTGGAGCGGGTGTGCCCCTCGACGGCGTCCTCGGCGGCCAGCTCGTGCAGGCCGAGCAGCTGCTGGAAGGTGGCCATCGTGACGTCGTCGGGGTCCTTCAGGCCGCACCAGACGAAGCCCTGCCCGGTCCGGGCGCGCTCGGCGGCGATGTTGAGGACGACCTCCTCGCGCTCCTGGCCGTCGACGTACCAGTGCCACCCGACGTGGGGGCGCGCCGGGTCCTCGCGCGGCAGGGCCAGGCGCTGCCGCATGTCCTCCCAGTCGTGGACGGTCATCGCCCGAGCAGGCCGGCCATCCACTCCTCGACGGCGTCCGCCTCGCGGGGCAGCGCCTTGGACAGGATGAGTGGATCGTCGTCGGTGATCACGATGTCGTCCTCGATGCGGACGCCGATGCCGCGCAGCTCCTCGGGGACGAGGAGGTCGGTCGACTTGAAGTAGATGCCCGGCTCCACGGTGATGCACATGCCGGGCCGCAGGGTGCCCTCGCGGTAGAACTCCTTGCGGGCCTGGGCGCAGTCGTGGACGTCGATGCCCAGGTGGTGCGAGGTGCCGTGCACCATCCACCGGCGGTGCTGGCCGCCGGTGACCGGGTCGAGGGACTCCTCGACCGAGACGGGCAGGATGCCCCAGGCGTGCAGGTGCTCGGCGACCACGCGGATCGCGGCGTCATGCACCTCGTGGAACGTGCGCCCGGCGCGGGCCGCGTCGATGCCGGCCTGCTGGGCGGCGAGCACCGCGTCGTAGACCGTGCGCTGGGCCGGGGTGAACCGGCCGGTGACAGGCAGGGTGCGGGTGACGTCGGCGGTGTACAGCGTGTCGACCTCGACGCCCATGTCGAGCAGGACGAGGTCGCCCTCGCGCAGCTCGCCGTCGTTGCGCACCCAGTGCAGGGTGGTGGCGTGGTCGCCGGCGGCGCAGATGCTGCCGTAGCCGACGTCGTTACCGAGGTGGCGGGCGTGCAGGGCGAACACGCCCTCGCACCAGCGCTCGCCGCGTCCGTTGGCCACGGCGGCCGGGAAGTCGGCGACCACGGCCTCGAAGCCGACGGTCGTCGCGTCGCAGGCCAGCTGCAACTGCTCGAGCTCGAAGTCGTCCTTGATGAGCCGCAGCTCGCTGAGCATGGTCTCGAGCTCCTCGTCGACGCACACGTCGAAGTCGACCTCGTGGGTGCGGCGGAGCTCGTCCAGCAGCGTGGTGATCCGGTCGTCGACGTTGCGGACCACGCGGCTCGGGATGCGGTCGAGGTGGACGCTGAGGGCGCCAGGCAGCGCGGCCAGTGCCTCGCACTGGAGGCCGGTCATGGCCTGCATCTCCTCCAGCGACTCTCGCTGGCCGACCCACATCTCGCCGTAGCGGGCGTCGGCGTAGAACTCCGGGTCGGTGCGCGGGGCGCGTGGCTTGAAGTACAGGGTGGCGACGTGGCCGGCGTCGTCCACGGCGTGGGTGGCGTCCGGCGAGTCGACGAAGATCGGCTCGAGCACGAGCACGGCGTCCGGCTCGCGATCGGTGCCGAGCCCGGTCAGGTGGGCGAAGGCCGAGTGCGGGCGGAACCGGTGGTCGGTGTCGTTGCTGCGCACCTTCAGCCCGCCGGCGGGGACGACGATGCGCTCGCCCGGGTAGGCGGCGCTGACGGCGTCGCGGCGCGCCTGCGTGTGCTCGGCGGTGGCCAGGCGGGCGGGCAACTCGGACGGGTACGGGGCCCAGTCCTGGGGGATGAAGGCGATGAAGGCGTCGGAGAAGGGCACCTGCCGGTTGGGCAGTCTGGGTTCCTTCTGCGTCATGGTGGGTTCCCCTCGGGTCGAGCGCACGGATCACGCCCACTCTACGCGGGGCCGGCGTTCAGCTGTTCCAGCGCAGGACGGCCCACGACTCCTTTTCGCGCCCGAGGATCGACACGGATGCCGTCTCGACGGGGAAGGCCTGCCCGAAGATGAGCGGGAAGTCGAGCCAGCACAGCGCCAGCACCCGCGAGGCGTGGCCGTGCCCGAAGCAGATCGCCTTGTCCACGCCCGAGTCACGGACACGACGGACGACCCGGCTGAGCCGCTCGCGCACCTCGTCGTGGGTCTCGCCGCCGGGGACGCCGTTGAACCACAGGCGCCAGCCCGGGTGGTGGTTGGTGCGGATCTGCTGGCTGGTCAGCCCCTCGTAGTCGCCGTAGTCCCACTCGGCGAGGTCGTCGGTCACCTCGGGGTCACCGAACCCAGCCAGGGCGGCCGTCCTGCGCGCCCGCAGCCGGGGGCTGCTCAGCACGAGCCCGAACTCGGCCGGGTCGAGCTTCTCGCGCAGGGCGCGGGCCTGCTCGACGCCCCGTTCGGTGAGGTCGAGGTCGGTGTGGGAGGTGTGCTGGCCCGACTTGCTCCACTCGGTTTCACCGTGGCGGACGAGGTACAGGATCGTCATGGCGCCATCGTCGCACCAGGGGCCCGCGCGCGCTGCGGTATCGTGCCAACACGCCGTCGCGATCAGGAGGATTCCCCCATGAAGGCTGCCGCCGAGGCGCAGCGCAGGCTGCTCGACCTACAGGCCAGCGACACCGCGATCGCCCAGTTGGACCACCGCCGCAACACCCTCCCCGAGACCGCCCGGGCCCGGGCGTTGCAGGCCGACCGCGCGCGTGCCGCCGAGGGCGTCATCGCCGCCGAGACGATCGTCTCCGACCTCGAGGGCGAGCAGGCCAAGGCCGAGTCCGACCTCGAGCCCGTCCGCCAGCGGCTGGCCCGCAACGAGCAGCGCGTGGCCGACGGGTCGGTGACCGACCCGAAGGCGCTGCAGGGCCTGCTGGAGGAGATCGGCCACCTCAAGCGCCGCATCGGCGAACTGGAGGACACCCAACTCGACGCCATGGAGCGCCTGGAGACCGCCCGCGAGGCCGCGGAACGCGCGGTGGAGGCCAAGTCCACACTGGAGGACGGGCTGCGCCAGGTCCTGTCCGTGCGCCAGGACAAGCTGGCGGAGCTGGCCTCCGAACGCGGCCGCCACGAGGCCGAGCGCGACGCGATCGCAGCCGCCGTCCCGGCCGACCTGCTGGCGCTCTACACCCGCATTGCCGAGAAGTCCGGCGGCGTCGGCGCCGCCCTGCTCCAGCACGGGCGCTGCGGCGGCTGCCAGCTCGAGGCGAACGCCGCCGACCTGAACCGCTACCGCGCCGCCGCCGAGGACGAGGTGCTCCGCTGCGAGGAGTGCAACCGGATCCTCGTGCGCACGTCCGAGTCGGGTCTCTGACCCGTGCCGGCACTACACCTCGCGATCCGTGACGGCGCCCCCGAGCCGATCCGCGCCGGCCTGGCCCGGCTGCGCGAGGAACTCGAGGTCCCCGGGGACTTCCCTGCCGATGTGCTGGCCGAGGCCGAGCGCGCGGCGTCCGCGGTCGACCTGCCTGGCCTCGACCGCACCGACCTGGCCCTGGTGACCATCGACCCGCCCGGCTCCACCGACCTGGACCAGGCGGTGTTCATCGAGCGCGATGGCGACGGGTACGTCGTCTGGTACGCCATCGCCGACGTGGGCGCCTTCGTCACTCCCGGCGGCGCGATCGACCGCGAGGCCCACGAGCGGGGCGTCACGCTCTACGCCCCCGACGGCCGGACGCCCCTGCACCCGCCCGTGCTGTCGGAGGGGGCGGCGTCCCTGCTGCCGGACCAACTCCGCCCGGCCCTGCTCTGGGAGCACAGGCTGGACGCCGCGGGCGAGGCGCTCTCCACCACGGTGGTCCGCGCTCGGGTCCGCAGCCGCGAGCAGCTCACGTACGCGGGCGTCCAGGACGCCATCGACGCCGGCACCGCGCGCGAGTCGCTGCAGCTGCTGCGCGAGGTCGGACGCAAGCGCGAGGCCCTCGAGGCGGCGCGCGGCGGCGTGAGCCTGCAGATCCCCGAGCAGGAGATCCGCGTCACCTCCTCGGGCGGCTGGGAGCTCGAGTTCCGCCGCACGCTGCCGGTCGAGGGCTGGAACGCCCAGATCTCGCTGCTCACCGGCCTTCAGGCGGCCGGGATCATGCTGGACGCGAAGGTCGGCATCCTGCGGACGCTGCCGCCGGCCCAGCAGTACGGCATCGACAAGCTGCGCCGCGTCGCCAAGGGGCTCGGCATCACGTGGCCTGGCAAGGTGAACTACCCCGAGTTCGTCCGCTCGCTCGACCCCGCCCAGCCCAAGCACCTGGCGATGCTGAACGCCTGCACGGCGCTTTTCCGCGGGGCGGGATACGCCGCCTTCGACGGTGAGGTGCCCGAGCAGCCGCTGCACGGTGCGATGAACGCCGCCTACGCTCACGCCACCGCGCCGCTGCGCCGGCTCGTGGACCGCTACGTCGGCGAGGCCTGCCTCGCGCTGTGCGCGGGGGAGCCCGTGCCCGACTGGGTGCGCGCCGAGCTGGACGCCCTGCCCAAGGCGATGGGGTCGGCGACGCAGCGCTCCAACAAGTACGAGCGGGGCATCCTCGACCTCGTGGAGGCGCTGGTGCTGGCCGACCGCGTGGGGGAGACCTTCACCGGCACCCTCGTGGAGTGGAACGAGAAGGACGACCACGGCGAGATCCAGCTGGCCGAGCCCGCCGTGGCGGCCCGGCTGACGGGCCGGCGTCCGGAACTCGGCGAGGAGGTGGCGGCACGCCTGGCCAAGGCGGACGTGCGGACCGGTGAGGTCGAGTTCCGCGCCTGACGGGGGCTGGGGATGGGGGACGAGCCGGCCGTAAGCCGGATTCTGATCTCTCGCGAGAGGTGATCATCCATCTGTGACGGCTGTTGCCAGCCGCCTCCGACACGACCTTCCGACCGTGCCGTGCAACCTACCCGGAGACCTCGCGCGAGCAACGCTCGAACGGCCTCCGCGGGCCGAAGCCCTTCTTGGTCTTGCTCCGGGTGGGGTTTGCCGTGCCGTCCCTGTCGCCAGGAACGCGGTGAGCTCTTACCTCGCCGTTTCACCCTTACCCCATGGGGGCGGTCTGATTTCTGTGGCACTGTCCCGCGGGTCGCCCCGGGTGGGCGTTACCCACCACCCTGCTCTGTGGAGTCCGGACTTTCCTCGACGGTTTCCCGCCGCGATCACCCAGCCGACTCGTCCAGTGGACCAGTCTAGCGCGACAGTGCCCGGAGTTCCCCGAGGCTCAGGCGGTGCCGAAGCCCGCCAGCTCGCACAGCAGGGCGGACGCCTCGGCGTCCGTCGCGAGGGGGGAGCCGTTCAGCGCGACGATCTCGGCCACGCCGCGCCCGGCCGACAGCAGCCACCCGCCGTCGGAGGCGATGAGCTCGGCCGGGGTGACCAAGCGCTCAGAGAACGCCAGGCCGCGCGAGCGCAGGCCCTCGGCGACGACCCCGATCGTGACCGAGTCGAGGATGCCCGTGCCCGCCACGGGCGTCGTGACGAAGGCGTCCCCGAACCGGACCAGGAGTCCCGAGCGCGGGCCCTCCAGGCAGTAGCCGTCGCTGGAGGTGAACAGCACGTCGTCCACGCCCCGGCGCTTGGCCTCGCGGGCCATGGCGACGTTGACCGCGTACGACAGTGACTTCACCCCGCCGAGCAGCCACGGGGCGTCGGCGAAGGCGTCCGAGGCCCGGCCGGTGGTCAGGGTGATGACGCGCAGCGGCGGGCAGGGCGCGGTGTCGGCGGCGGTCAGGGTGAGGAAGGACGCCCCGGGTGCGCCCGGCTCGTGCTCCAGTCCGCGGGTGGCGATCAGCTTCAGGATGGCCTCGCCCGGCACGTCCCAGGCCGCGACGGCCTCCTCGATGAGCGCGCGCCAGGCGGCGAGGTCGGGCTCGGCCATACCCATCTTCTGGTGCGACCGGGCGAACCGGGCCAGGTGTGGCTCCAGCAACTCCACCCGGACGCCCGCGGCGTCCGACACCACGCGGGCGGCGTCGAAGACCCCGTCCCCGCGGTTGATGCCGAGGTCGTCGGCCGTGACCACGGCGTCCGACGCGTCGACGACGCCGGTGCCGAGGACGGCCACGAGCTGGCGCATCAGGCGGCCTGGTCCGGCGGCAGGGTCAGGATCTCGACGCCGTCGTCGGTGACCACGACCGTGTGCTCCCACTGGGCGCAGCGCGAGCCGTCGTTGGTGACGACGGTCCACTGGTCGTCCCAGACGTGGGAGCTGGGGTCGCCGAGCGTGAGCATCGGCTCGATGGTGAACGTCATGCCGGGCTCCAGCACGTCGCGGTACACCTCGTTGTCGTAGTGCAGGATCACCAGGCCGGAGTGGAAGGCGGTGTGGACGCCGTGGCCGGTGTACTCGCGCACCACCCCGTAGCCGAACCGCTTGGCGTAGGCCTCGATCACCCGGCCGATCACGTTCGTCTCGCGCCCCGGCTTGACCGCGCGGATGGCCCTCATCATCGCCTCGTGGGTGCGCTCGCTGAGCAGGCGGGACTCCTCGTCGACGTCGCCGCAGAGGAAGGTGCCGCAGTTGTCGCCGTGGACGCCGTTCTTGAACGCCGTCACGTCGATCTTGACCAGGTCGCCGTCCTCCAGCGGGCGGGCGTCCGGGATGCCGTGGCAGATGACCTCGTTCACCGACGTGCAGCACGCCTTCGGGAAGCCGCGGTAGCCGAGTGAGCTCGGGTAGGCGCCGTGGTCGAGCATGTACTCGTGGGCGACGGCGTCCAGCTGGTCGGTGGTGACGCCGGGCGCGATGGCCGCGGCCGCGGCGTACATGGCGCCGGACGCGATGCGCGAGCTCTCCCGCATCAGCTCGATGGTCTCCGCGGACTGCACGTGCGATCCCGTGTAGCGCTCCGGCGCGGGGCGGTCCACGTAGTGGGGGCGACCGATGGAGGCGGGGACGGGACGGCGCGCGGAGATCGGGTGAGGCTTGATGGGAGTCACGCGCCGATCATAGTGTGGGTGCACCGACGGGCTCAGCGAGGAGGGTGGAGGCGATGACGCACGACACCGAGTGGTACTACAACCTGGTCACGGGCCAGGTCGAGCAGTACGAGGGTGGCCGGGCGGAGGATCGCCTCGGCCCGTACCGCTCCCGAGAGGAGGCCCAGCAGGCCCTCGAGCACGCCCAGCTCCGCAACGAGCAGTGGGAGAACGACCCCCGCTTCAACGACCCGGACGAGGACGACGCGGACGGCGATGGCGAGTCCGACTGGGGCACCTCGGCGTTCGACACCTTCAAGCCGTAGACAACGCACCCACGTAACCCGCGTGTAACACCGCATCGACCAAGATGGGTGCATGGACAAGCAGACCGATTTCGTCCTGCGCACGATGGAGGAGCGGGACGTCCGGTTCGTCCGGCTCTGGTTCACCGACGTGCTGGGGTTCCTGAAGTCCGTGGCGATCGCCCCGGCCGAGCTGGAGGGCGCCCTGAGCGAAGGCATCGGCTTCGACGGTTCGGCCATCCAGGGCTTCGCGCGTGTGTACGAGTCGGACATGGTGGCGCACCCCGACCCGTCCACGTTCCAGATGCTGCCGTGGCGCGGCGCCGCCGGCGGGACAGCCCGCCTGTTCTGCGACATCGGCCTGCCCGACGGGTCGGCGAGCTTCGCCGACCCCCGCGGCGTCCTGAAGCGCACGATGAAGAAGGCCGCCGACATGGGGTTCACCTTCTACGTACACCCGGAGATCGAGTTCTACCTGTTCAAGCGCCCGATCGTGCCCGGCGTCGAGCCGACCCCGGTCGACACCTCGGGCTACTTCGACCACACCACCGACACCGCCGGCACCGAGTTCCGCCGGACGGCGATCTCGATGCTGGAGCAGATGGGCATCTCGGTCGAGTTCAGCCACCACGAGGGGGGCCCCGGCCAGCAGGAGATCGACCTGCGCTACGCCGATGCGCTCACGATGGCCGACAACATCATGACCTTCCGCGTGGTCGTGAAGGAGGTGGCGGTCATGCAGGACCTGTTCGCCTCCTTCATGCCCAAGCCGCTGGCCGACCAGCCGGGCTCGGGCATGCACAGCCACGTGTCGCTGTTCGAGGGCGACACCAACGCCTTCTACGACGCCTCCGGGGAGTACAACCTCAGCCGGACGGGCCGCCAGTTCGTCGCCGGCCTGCTGCACCACGCGGCGGAGCTGAGCGCCGTCCTGAACCCGTGGGTGAACTCCTACAAGCGGCTCGCCGCCGGCGGCGAGGCCCCGGCCTACATCACGTGGGGCCAGAACAACCGCTCGGCGATGGTGCGCATCCCGATGTTCAAGCCCAGCAAGGCGAGCTCGGCGCGCATCGAGATCCGGTCGCTTGACAGCTCGGTCAACCCGTACCTCGCCTATGCGCTCATCCTGGCCGCGGGCCTGTCCGGCATCGAGAACGAGATGGAGTTGCCCGACCCGGCCGAGGACGACGTCTGGTCGCTGACGGAGAAGCAGCGCGAGGCGCTGGGCATCAAGCCGCTGCCCAACAGCCTGGACGCCGCCGTCCGCGCGATGGAGAACAGCCAGCTCGTCGCCGACACCCTCGGCGAGCACGTGTACGACTTCGTGCTGCGCAACAAGCGCGCCGAGTGGGCTGAGTACAGCAGGCAGGTCACCCCGCTCGAGCTCAGCAAGCAGCTCCCGGCGCTCTGATCGTGCGCCCCCGCGGTTTGGGACGCGCGGGGTCGGGCCGATCCGTTGTGCCAGTGTGTTCCCCATCGTGAACACGCTCTTCGCCCCCTACCAGCCGGACGCCCACGGCGTCCCGCTGGCCGGCGTCACCATTCGGGAGGCCGACGCCGACGACGTCGCCTTCACCGGCGCGCTGACGGCGTCGCGCGAGGGCGGTGACCCGGCCGAGTGGGCCGCCCAGCACGCCCGCCGGCTGGACAACGACTGCCAGGCACTGCTGGTGGCCGAGCACGAGGGCCTCATCATCGCCTACGGCTGGCTCGCCTACCTGACCCCCGGCGCGGACGGCGGCCGCGACGCCCCCGACGGGTGGTACCTCAGCGGCGTCGTGGTGGCCCCGCCCTTCCGGCGGCGCGGGGTCGGACGCCGCCTCACCCGGGCGCGCGTGGAGTGGGTGCTCGAACGCGACTCGTCGGTGTTCTACGTCGTCAGCGCCAGCAACCTCGCCTCGCGCACATTGCACGCCGAGCTGGGTTTCCGCGAGGTGACCGACGACTTCGTCGTGCCCGGCGTGGTGTTCGCCAACGCCGACGGCATCCTCTGTCGCCTCGACGCCCGCCCGGACGCCGACGTCATCGTCCTCGCCGCCCGGCGCCACTCCTGAGCGCCTGCGCCAGGACTCGTGGTCGGGGTGACTACGCGTCCTGGGCGAAGGCCGCCAGCAGGCCGGCGATGTCGGCGTGGGCCCCGCTGGCGCTGACCCGGTGGGCGGCGAGCGCGTCGGCCCAGCCGAGGCGTCCGGACGCCAGGGCCAGCCACGTGCGCGGGTCGGACTCGACCACGTTGGGCGGCGTGCCGCGCGTGTGCGCCGAGTCCTGGCCCGGGACGCCCACCTGCACGGCCCCGAACGGCGGGACGCGGACCTCGACGAGCTTCCCGGGGTGGGCGTGGGCCAGCCACGCGAGAGTGGTGCGGACGGCCGTGGCGAGCTCGGAGCGTCCGACCTCGTCGCCAGCTTCCAGCCGGGCCGCCACCTTGCCCGCGGCGACCAGCGCCGCCGCGTCCGGGACGCGCCTCATCGTGCCGGTGTGGGGGTCGCGCCGCCGCCCGAACGGGCCATCGGTTGGTACTGGTCGATGCCGCCCGGTACGGGGAGGCGCGTGTCCGACAGCACGATGATCTGCCCCTCGGCCAGGCCCGAGACGATCTCGACCCGCCCGCCGCCGGTGCGGCCGGTGACGACGGTCACGGTGCGCGCCGTCTGGTCGAGGGGGGCGTCCACGACCTCGACGGTGGCGGTGGTGTCGGTGATCTTGGTCACCGCCGAGGCCGGCACGGTGAGCACGTCGGACGCCTGCGCGAGCGTCAGCGTGACGTCGGCCCACGACCCGGAGCGCAGCGTCTGGTCGGGGTCGTCGGCGACGACCTCGGTGCGGTAGGACTGCCCGGTGGCGGTGCTGGGCAGCACGCTGACCCCGGTGACCTGCCCGTTCAGGGTGGCGGGCGCGGCCAGCTGGCCGACCCGGGCGGGGACGCCGGGGGCGACCAGACCGCGGACGGCGAGCGGGACGTCCACGCTCACGCGAGCCCCGCCGTCGCCGACGATGACCGCCGATCGACCGGCGGAGCTCTCGCCGACCGCGTAGTCGATCGCGCCGACGACGCCGGCGATGGGGGTGGACTGGGTGGCGGCCGCCAGGTCGGCCTGCGCCGAGTCGAGCTGCTGGCGGGCCTGCACGAGCCGCGCGCGGTCGCTGGCGATCGTCGCGTCGGTCACCACCCCGCCGTACGTGGCGGCCATCTGGGCCTCGAGTTGGGCCTGTGCCTGACGGATGGCGTCCTCGGCGGCCTTGCGGGCGGCGGCCTCGACCTGCGCCTGGGCCGCCTGCATCGCCTGTTCGAGCTCGGCCCGCGCCTGCGACAGGGCCACCTGCGCCTGCTGGGTCTGGGCGGCGAAGCCCTGGACGGCCTCGCCGATCGCCGTGCCCGCCTCGCCCTCGGCGCGGGCGAGCCCGACCATCGCCTCGGAGCAGGCCTCCAGCTGCCCGGCCATGCCAAGGAGTTCGGCCAGACGCTGGCGCAGTTCGGGGGTCAGCTCATCCAGCGGGGGGATCGACGGGAGGGCCGTCGGGGTCGCGCTCGGGGAGGCGGACGCCGTGGGCCCGGTCGTCGGCTCGGGGGAGGCGGACGCCGTGGGCTCGGGGGAGGCGGACGCCGTGGGCTCGGGGGAGGCCTGCGGGGTCGGCGTCGCGGTGGGCTCGGCGGTCGGCTGTCGGGTGGGCAGCGCCGTCGGCACGGCCGTGGGCAGGGCGGTCGGCAGCGCCGTGGGGATCGCGGTGGGCAGGTTCTCCTGGAGCTCGCGCAGCTGCTGGAGCGCCTGGAAGACCGGGGTGCACTGCTGCTGCTGGAACTGGACGGCCTGCTGCAGGCTAACCAGGGAGGTGTTCATCCGGGTCAGGTAGGCCGGCGGAGCGGCGTCGGCCGGGGGACTTCCGGGCGACGGGCCGCCCGGGGACGGGGTGCCGGGGAGCAATCCGGGGGTTGCGGCGGCTGGCGGGTTGCCGGTGGACGGTGTGCCGATGGCCGGGGCGCCGGACCGTTGGGCCGCCAGGTCGGCGTCCAACTGCGCCTCGGCCTGGGCGACCTGGGCCTGCGCCTGCAACACGGCCAGCCGCAGCGGGGCCGAGTCGATGCTGACGACCTGCTGGCCGGCAGCAACCTGGTCGCCCACGCGCACGTGGACCGCGGTGACCATGCCGTTGCTGCGGTAGGTGACCTCCGCCTGCCCGTCCCGTTCGACCGGGCCGACCAACGAGATGGTCTGGGTGATGCCCCCGCGGGAAGCCGGGGCGGTCACGTAGGCGGCCTCAGCGGCGCGCGGCCACGCCGCCCACGCGACGAGGGCCAGCACGACGGCGGCGACGACAACACCGACGAGCACTCGGGTGCGCTTCATCACTCGCTCCTCAGCGCGTCGATCGGGGGCAGGTTGGCGGCCCGGGCGGCCGGGTAGGTGCCGGCGCCGATGCCGATGCCCAGCGACACGGTCAGCGCCAGCAGCGTGGCCGGCAGCGAGACCGTGACCTGCAGGTCCAGCAGCGGGGTCAGGATGGCCGCCCCGAGGACGCCGAGCGCGACGCCCAGGGCGCCGCCCAGAAGGCCGAGAATGCCGGCCTCGACGAGGAACTGGCGCCGGATGAGCGCCGGGGTCGCGCCCAGCGCCTTGCGCAGGCCGATCTCCCGGACGCGTTCGGTGACCGACACCAGCATGATGTTCATGACGCCGATGCCGCCGACCACCAGCGAGATGGCGGCCAGCCCGGCCAGCAGGGTGGTCAGCACCGCCGTCATGGTGTCCATGGCGCTGAGCAGCGCCTGGAAGGTCATGATCGAGAAGTCCTGGTCGGCGGTCGTCCTCGCGTGGTTCACCGTGATCGCGCGCGTGATCTGCTGGTGGGCCGACGAGATCGCGGCGTCGTCGCGGGCGGCGACGTAGATCGCCTGCAGGCTCCGGGCCGAGGACGGCGGCACGAGCCGCTGCGCGACGGTGGTGATCGGCAGCACGACCAGGTCGTCGTCGTTGGTCATGGAGTTGGCGCCCACCGACTCCAGGACGCCGACGACCAGGAACGTCTGCCCGCTGATCACGACCTCCTGGCCGACGGCCGGGGTGTCGGAGAAGAGGTTGCCGGCCGTTGTCGGGCCGAGTACGACGACCTGGGCGGCCGAGGCCTGCTCGACCTCGGTGAAGAACCGGCCGTCGATGAGGTTGCGGGCGCGCACCTCCGGCCAGGCGGTCGTCGTCCCGGTGGCCTGCGACGACCAGTCGTCGGTGCCGTACTGGACGCTGACCCGCGTGCCCATCACGGGCGCGACGCCCGCCACGTCGGGGGCGACGGCCGGGTCTGCGATGAGGTCGGCGTCGTCGAGGGTCAGGGTCATCACGCTGGAGGAGGAGCGCAGGCTGGCGTTGGACAGCGACCCGGGCATCACGATGAGCAAGTTGCTGCCCAGCTTGTTGATCTCCGCGGTGATCTGTTGCCGTGCCCCCTCGCCGAGCCCGACGGTGAGCATCACGGCGGCGATGCCGATCAGGATGCCCAGCATCGTCAGCAGCGAGCGCATGCGTCGGCCCAGCAGGGCCTCCACGGCGGTGCGGAACGTCTCGGACCAACTCATGAGGGCACCGCCGCGCCCTCCGACAGCAACCCGTCGGTGATGCGGACCACGCGGCGCGCCTCCTGGGCGACCTCCGCCTCGTGGGTGATCAGCACGATCGTCCGGCCCGCGTCGTGCAGCTCGTGGAACAGCTCCAGGACGTCGTGGGTGGAGGCCGAGTCGAGGTTGCCGGTCGGCTCGTCGGCCAGGATCAGCGCCGGGTCGGTGACCAGGGCGCGCGCGACCGACACGCGCTGCTGCTGGCCGCCCGACAACTCGCCGGGGCGGTGGTCGACCCGATCGGCCAGGCCCACGCGGCGCAGCGCCTCCTGGGCCCGCTCGCGCCGCTCGGCGCGTGGTACTCCGGCGTAGACGAGGGGGAGCTCGACGTTGCGCAGGGCCGTCATCGACGGCAGGAGGTTGAACTGCTGGAAGACGAAGCCGATGCGCCGGTTGCGGACGTCAGCCAGTTCGGCCTCGGTCATGTGGCTGACATCGACGCCGTCCAGCTCGTAGGTGCCCGCGCTGGGCACGTCCAGGCAGCCGAGGATGTGCATGAGGGTCGACTTGCCCGAACCCGACGGCCCCATGATCGCCACGAAGTCGCCCTGCTGGACGGCCAGGTCGACGCCCCGCAGCGCCTCCACCTGGATGGCCCCGGTGTCGTAGGTCTTGCGGACGCCCACCATCCGCAGCAGCGCGCTCATCGCCCCGGGGTCGGGTCGGGGGAGGCGATGGTGCCGTTGGGGCCGAACTGCGGGCGTGCCGGGGCGGTGACGACCATGCTCTGCCGCGCGACGACCTCCTCGCCCTCGGCCAGACCGGTGGTGATCTCGATGCGCTCGCCGAAGCGGCGCCCGGTGGTGACCTCGACGGCCTCGCCCGAGGGGCGCCGGACCGTCGGTCGGCCGTCGGCGATCCAGATGGCCTCGGCGGGGACGGTCAGGACGTCGGTGACGGTGCCGGTCGTGACCACGGCGTCCGCGTTCGCGCCCGAGAAGAGGGTGGCGGACGCGTCGGTCACTTTCAGCGTCACCGGGAAGGTCGCGGCCTGGCCGGACGCCGCCTCGGCGACGATGCCGACCGTGTCAACGGTGGCCGACACGTGCTGGGAGGTGCCCGTTGGGGTGACGATGGCGGGCTGGCCGGGGGCCAGCAGCGGCAGGTCTGCGGTGCCGACCTTGGCCTCGAGCTTCCACGCGTCCGGCACCACGACAACGATGTGCGCGGCCCCGCCGCCGGAGACCTGGCCGGTGGAGCCGATGCCCGCCATGCCGGAGAGGCCGCCGAGGCTGCTGCCCAGCGAACCGGTGGCCACCGAACCCGTCCCGGAGACCTGGTCGCCCACCTCGATGGAGATCGCCGCGACCACCCCGGCCAGCGGGGAGGTCAGGAGGGCGTCGTCGAGCCGGTCGCGGGCCTGGGCGACCCCGGCGTCCGCCGACTCGACCTGGGCGCGCGCCGCCGCGATCTGGCCGGACGTGGCGCGGTCGGAGTCCCGGACCGTCTGGAGTTGGGCACGCGCGGCCGTGGCCTGGGCCTCGGCGAGCGTGAGGGCGTTGCGGAGGTCGCGGTCCTCGACGGAGGCGAGCGGCTGGTCGACCGTCACCTCGTCGCCGACCTTGACGTCGATGGTTCGCACCGTGCCCGGCACGGCGAAGGACACGTTGGCCTGCTGCTGCGGCGCCAGGACGCCCGCGAGGGAGACGGTGGTCGTCTCGTCCGACATCAGCGCGCGGACCACTTGGGTGCCGGGCTCGGCGGCGCTGCGCCCCGAGTTCCAGATGACGAGGACGGCCGCGGCGGCGACCGCCAGGAGGGCGAGGGCTGCGACCAACGCCACGCGGCGGCGCGACCAGGGCTCGCGCTGGCGCGGCTCGTTCATGGCGACTCCTGGGTTCGGCGGGTGCCGCTCCAGCGTAGTCGACGCTCGGGACGTCCCGGCCCGAGGTCGGGGGCTGCACTAGCATCCGGTCATGGACCGGATGTCGACCCCCGCCGGACGTCTCGCCCGCCGTGGCTTCGGCGACCCCCACCACGCCGTCACCGTCATCGAGCCGTGGATCGAGCGTTGCGAGGACGAGGCACTCATCCGCCGGCTGGTCGACGAGATCCTCGCCAGCGCCGACCCCGACCTCGCGATGAGCGGCTTCGCCCGGCTCGACGCCCACCCCGACATCTTCCGTTCCGTCATCGATGACCCCGACCGCGTCCGCCGGGTCGCTCGCGTCCTGGGGGCGTCCGTGGCCCTCAACCAGCACGTCTGCGTCCGGCCGGAGGCGCTGGGCGTCCTGCACGACTGGCCCGAACCGCGCGGGGCGGAGGCCCTGCGTGCCGACCTCCTGCGCGCCGTCGGCGCCGACCCGGACGCCCCGGCCCCGGTCGCCGAGGCGGGCACGTCCGACCGCCTGCGCCTGGCCTACCGGGAGGCCCTGCTGCGCATCGCCGCCCGGGACCTCATCGCGCCCGACCCCTTCGAGGCCGTCGAGGACATTTCCCGCGAGCTCGCCGACCTCGCCGACGCCGTCGTGGAGGCCGCCCTGGCGCTCGCCCGCGCTGAGGTCCCGGGGCACGAGCGCGTCCGGCTCGCGGTGCTGGCCATGGGCAAGTGCGGGGCCCGCGAGCTCAACTACGTCTCCGACGTGGACGTCCTCTACGTCGCCGAGCCGGCGCTCGACGGTGCCGGCGAGCCGCTGGTCAGCTCGGGCGAGGCGATCACGGTCGCGACCAAGCTCGCGGCGTCCATCGCCCGCACCTGCTCCGCGCACACCGCCGCCGGCACGATCTGGCAGGTGGACGCCAACCTGCGGCCCGAGGGAAAGGCCGGGCCGCTGGTCCGGTCGCTGGCGAGCATGGGCACCTACTACGAGAAGTGGGCCAAGAACTGGGAGTTCCAGGCCCTGCTCAAGGCCCGCCCGATGGCCGGCGACCGTGCGCTCGGCCAGGAGTTCGTCGACCTCGTCGCACCCCGGGTGTGGGCGGTTGCCGACGACGACCGGTTCGTCGGTGAGACCCAGGCCATGCGCAAGCGCGTCATCGCGCACATCCCGGCGAAGGAGGCCGACCTCGAGATCAAGCTCGGTGCGGGCGGACTGCGCGACACCGAGTTCAGCGTCCAACTGCTGCAGCTGGTCCACGGCCGCGCGGACGAGCGCCTGCGCCTGCGCGGCACCTTCGCGGCGCTGGACGCCCTCGTCGCCGCCGGGTACGTGGGGCGCGCCGACGGGCGGGGCCTGGGGGAGTCCTACCGGTTCCAGCGCGTGGTCGAGCACCGCCTCCAGCTGTTCCAGCTGCGCCGCACCCACCTCATGCCCACCGACGAGCTCAGCCTGCGCCGGATCGCCCGCAGCATGGGGCTGGCGGACGCCACCGCGCTGACGTCCGCATGGCGCGCCTCGACCCGACGCGTCCTGCGACTGCACCAGCGCATCTTCTACTCGCCACTGCTCGAGGCGGTCGCCCGCGTGCCGTCCGGGGCCGTCCGGCTCACCTCGGAGGCCGCCGAGACCCGCCTGCGCGCGCTGGGCTTCAACGACACCCGGGCCGCGCTGCGCCACATCGAGGCGCTGTCTGCGGGCATGTCCCGCCCGGCGGAGATCCAGCGGCAGCTCCTGCCTGCGATGCTCGGCTGGTTCGCTGACGGGCCCAATCCCGACCACGGCCTGCTGGCGTTCCGCCAGGTGTCGGAGGCGCTCGGCTCCTCGTCCTGGTACCTACGCGCCCTGCGCGACGAGGGGGCGATGGCCGAGAACCTCGCCCGCGTGCTGTCGTCCAGCCGCTTCGCGGTCGACCTGCTGCTCCGGGCCCCGCAAACCGCCCAGCTGCTCGTCCGCACCGACGGCCTCGTGCGCACGCGCGCCGAGATCCTCGGTGAGATGGCGGCCATCGCCCGCCGCCACGACGACCCGCGCGCCGCCGTGGAGGCGATCCGCGGCGTCCGGCGGCAGGAGCTGCTGCGCATCGCCATGGCCGACCTGCTGGGCCGCATGGACGTCGTGGCCGTCGGCGACGGCCTGACCGACGTCATGTGCGCCACGATGGACGCCGCCCTCGACGTCGCGCGCCGCGAGGTTCCGGGCGCGCCCGACCTGGCCATCATCGCCCTGGGCCGCTGGGGTGGGAACGAGCTGTCCTACTCCTCCGACGCCGACGCCATGGTCGTCGTGGCGGACGCCGACGGTGACGCGGTCGCGCTCGGCACCAAGGTCATTTCGCGCCTGCGCGAGCTGCTGCGCCAGCCGGGGGCCGACCCGGCGGTGGAACTCGACCTGGACCTGCGCCCCGAGGGGAAGAACGGCCCCGTCGTCCGCACGCTGGCGTCCTACCGCGCCTACTACGAGAAGTGGTCCTCGACCTGGGAGGCCCAGGCCCTCGTCCGGGCCGGTCACGGGGCCGGCGACGCCGCGCTCTCGCGTGAGCTGCTGGGCGTGATCGACGCCGTCCGGCACCCCGAGGGTGGCATCTCGGCACGCCAGGTCAACGAGATCCGGCGGCTCAAGGCGCGCATGGAGAATGAGCGGCTGCCCCGCGGCCTCGACCCGCGACGGCACGTCAAGCTCGGCCCGGGCGGCCTCTCGGACGTGGAGTGGTGCGTCCAGCTGCTGCAGCTGGAGTACAGCCACGAGGCGCCCGCGCTCCGGACGCCCCGCACCCTGGCGGCGCTGGAGGCCGAGGTCGGCGGCGGGTTCCTCTCGCAGTCGGACGCCGCGGCCCTGCGCGAGGCGTGGGTCATGGCGACCCGCATCCGCAACGCGACGATGCTGCTGCGCGGGCGCGCCTCGGACGCCATCCCCACCGACGCCCGCGAGCGCTCCGCCGTGGCCGAGCTGCTCGGCTACGCCAGGGGCGAGGCGTCCCTGCTCATCGACGACTGGTCGCGCCGCGCGCGCTTCTCGCGCGAGGTGATGGACCGGGTCTTCTGGGGACTGGGCTGAGCCGAAGGACTAGGCTGGCGGGGTGACCGAGTCCCTCACGACCACACCCTCCAAGCTGACCGGCTGGGGGCGCACCGCGCCCACGACCGCCGAGGTGCTGCGCACCACCGACGCGGGGGTGATTGCGCGGGCCGTGGCGCGCGAGGCCGAGCGGCGGGCGTCCGGCGTCGGGCGCGGCGTGCTGGCCCGCGGACTGGGCCGCAGCTACGGCGACGTGGCACAGAACGGCGGCGGCCTGGTGGTCGACATGACCGCGCTCGACCGCATCCTCGACATCGACGACGCGGACGCCACCGTCACGGTCGAGGCCGGCGTCAGCCTGGACGCCCTCATGAAGGCGGCGCTCCCGCACGGGCTGTGGGTGCCCGTCCTGCCCGGCACGCGCCAGGTCACGGTCGGCGGGGCGATCGGCAACGACATCCACGGCAAGAACCACCACTCGGCGGGCAGCTTCGGCGACCACGTCCGCTCCATGGACCTGCTGGTGGCCGACGGCCGCGTCCTCACCCTCACGCCCGAGGGCAGCGCCGACGACCCCGACGGCCGCCTGTTCTGGGCCACCGTCGGCGGCATCGGACTGACCGGCATCATCCTGCGCGCAACGCTGGCGATGGAGCGGGTCGAGACGGCGTGGTTCCTCGCCGACGGCATCATCACCTCCAGCCTCGAGGAGACCATCGCCGTCCACTCCGACGGTTCGGAGGAGCGCTACGACTACTCCAGCGCCTGGTTCGACGCGATCTCCGCACCGCCGAAGCTCGGCCGGGCCGCGATCTCGCGCGGCTCGCTGGCCACGCTCGCCCAGTTGCAGGAGTTCGCGCCCAAGCTCGCGGCCCGCCCACTGGAGTTCGGCGGCAAGACGTTCGTCACGCTGCCCGATGTGTTCCCCAACGGGCTGGCCAACAAGCTCACCTTCGGCACGCTCGGCCAGGTCTGGTACGCCAAGTCGGGCACGTACACCAACAAGATCCAGAGCCTCACCGGCTTCTACCACCCACTGGACATGTTCGGGGAGTGGAACCGCGCCTACGGCAGCAACGGCTTCCTGCAGTACCAGTTCGTGGTGCCGCCGGACGCGGTCGGGGAGTTCAAGAAGATCATCGCGAGCATCCAGGCCTCGGGGCACTACTCCTTCCTCAACGTGTTCAAACTGTTCGGCGAGGGCAACCGCGCACCGCTGTCCTACCCGATGGCCGGCTGGAACGTGTGCGTTGACTTCCCGATCAAGGCCGGACTGTCCGAGTTCCTGGGTGGGCTGGACGCCCGCGTGCTGGAATTCGGCGGACGCCTCTACACCTCGAAGGACTCGCGGACGACCGCGCAGACCTTCCACGCGATGTACCCCGACATCGACGCGTGGATCGCCACGCGCCGCGAGATCGACCCGACGGGGGTCTTCGCCTCCGACATGGCCCGACGACTGGAGCTGATGTGATCGACGCCACCGGCAACCCCCAGACCATCCTGCTGCTGGGCGGCACGTCCGAGATCGGCCTGGCGATCGTGGGGGAGTACCTCTCCCACGCGCCCGCCCGCGTCGTCCTGGGCGTCCAGCCCGGCGACGACCGCACGGACGCCACCGTGTCCGCCCTCACCAACGCCGGCGCGCGCGAGGTCGAGGTGCTCGACTTCGACGCCACCGACTTCGACGCGCACCCGGCGTTCATGGAGTCCGCATGGGCCGGCGGCGATGTCGACGTGGCGATCGTGGCGTTCGGCGTCCTCGGCGACAACGAAGAGCTGTGGACCGACCAGCGCAAGGCGGTCCTCGCGGCGCAGGTGAACTACACCGGGGCGCTGAGCGTCGGCGTGCTGCTCGGACAGCGGATGAAGGCCCAGGGCTTCGGCCAGATCATCGCCATGAGCTCGGCCGCCGGCCTCAAGGTGCGCCGCTCGAACTTCGTCTACGGCTCCACCAAGGCCGGCCTCGACGGCTTCTACACCAACCTCGGCGACGCGCTCGCGCCGTCGGGGGTGAACGTGCTCGTCGTCCGCCCGGGCCAGGTGCGCACCCGCATGTCGGCGCACGTCAAGGAGGCCCCGCTCACCCTCAACCCGGACGAGGTCGCCTCGCTGGTGGTCACGGCCGCCCGCAAGGGCCAGCGCGTCGTCTGGACGCCCCCGGCGTTCGAGGCCGTCATGTTCGTCCTGCGGCACATCCCGGCCCCGATCTTCCAGCGCCTGCCCATCTGAGCGATAGACCTGGGGCGGGCCGCCCAGGCACACCCTGGACGCGGCCTGCCCGTCAACGCTTGGAGCGACCAAGGCGTGGAATGGTCGGCCGGGTGCTTGCCACGACGGTTTTCGGGATGGTCTCATGTAGCGCCCGTCCAACCGTCGTGAGGAACATCGTGCTGGAGCAAGTGCTCGGCGACATCGCCAACATCGTCTGGGGGCCGTTCGTGCTCCTGCCCCTGCTGCTCGGAACCGGCATCTGGCTGACGGTCCGCCTCGGCGGCCTGCAGTTCACCAAGCTCGTGCCGGCCCTGCGCCTGGCGTTCATCAACCGTCACGACGGACTGGAGGAGGACGGTGACGTCAGCCACTACCAGGCTCTGACCACGGCGCTGGCCGCCACCGTCGGTGTCGGCAACATCGCGGGTGTGGCCACGGCCATCACCCTCGGTGGCCCCGGTGCGGTGTTCTGGATGTGGGTCTCGGCCATCTTCGGCATGGCCGCCAAGTACTCCGAGGCGTTCATGGGGGTGCGCTTCCGCACGCTCGACGCCAAGGGGGAGATCTCCGGCGGCCCGCAGTACTACCTGCAGAAGGCGATCGGCGGCGGGTTGGGCAAGTTCCTGGCCCTGTTCTTCGCCGTCGCCGCCGTCATCGCCTCGTTCGGCATCGGCAACATGACCCAGGCCAACACCGTGGCGCACACGCTGCAGGAGACGTTCGCGGTCGACCCGATCGTCACCGCGATCTTCGTCTCGGTGCTCACCGCGGCGGTGCTGCTGGGTGGCATCAGGGTCATCGGTCGCGTCACCGCCGGCTTCGTGCCCGTCATGATCATCATCTACGTCGTCGGCGCGCTGGTGGTCCTCGGCCTCAACTGGCAGGCCCTGCCCGGCGCGTTCGCCCTGATCTTCTCCGACGCGTTCACCGGCACGGCCGCCGCGGGCGGCTTCCTGGGCTCGGTCGTGGCCCAAGCCATCCAGTACGGCATCGCGCGCGGCATCTTCTCCAACGAGTCCGGCATGGGCTCGGCGGCCATCGTCGCCGCGGCGGCCAAGACCAAGCACCCCGTCCGCCAGGGCCTGGTCTCGATGACCCAGACCTTCATCGACACCATCATCGTGGTCTCCATGACCGCCCTGGTCATCGTCTCCACCGGCGCGTGGATGAGCGACAAGAAGGGCGCTTCGCTGACTGCCGAGGGCTTCTCCCTCGGCCTCCCCGGTACGAGCGGTGGCGTGATCGTCGCCATCTCGGTCGTGTTCTTCGCCTACTCCACGATCCTCGGCTGGGCCTACTACGGCGAGCGCAACGTGGAACGCCTGGTCGGCATCAAGGGCGTCGTGCCCTACCGCCTGCTGTTCAGCGCGGTTGTCTTCCTCGGCTGCGTGAGCGAGCTCGAGCTCGTGTGGACGTTCTCCGACATCGCCAACGGCCTGATGGCCATCCCGAACCTGATCGGCCTGCTGATCTGTTCGGGCCTGATCGCCCGCGAGACGAAGGCCTACCTGGCCGTCGACCCGACCCTGCAGAACGAGCCGGCGGTCTCCACGCTGCACGGCATCGACGACCTGGTGAAGCTGCCACGACGCTGAGCGGTCGCACCTCAGGAAACGCGCCGTCGCTACAGTGGCGGGCATGATCCCACCGGTCGTGCCCGCCACTTTCCTGTCCGACCACCCGGATGCCGTGCTGGCCGACGTCCGCTACACGCTGGCGGACGGGCCGCAGCCGGACGCCTACGCCAACGGGCACCTGCCCGGGGCGGTATTCGTCGACATGAACGCGGCGCTGGCCGCCCCTGCCGGCCCCGATACCGGCCGGCACCCCCTGCCGGAGCCCTCGGTGTTCGCCGAGCAGATGGCGGCCCTGGGCATCGGCGATGACAGCCTCGTGGTGGCCTATGACGACGGCACGGGCGCCTGGGCGGGCCGCCTGGTCTGGATGCTGCGCACGCTCGGGGTGGACGCCGCCCTGCTGGACGGCGGGCTGGCGGCCTGGGAGGGGCCCCTGGAGACGGGAGCCCCGGCGCGCGAGCAGGCCACCTTCACCGCCCGGCCGTGGGACCCGGCGTCCCTGGCCACCATCGACGACGCCGCCACGGCGCCGCTGGTCGTGGACGCCCGCGCCCCCGAGCGCTACCGCGGCGAGTCCGAGCCGGTCGACCCCCGCGCCGGGCACGTCCCCGGCGCCGTGAACGTGCCCTTCTCCGGCAACCTGGCCGATGGGCGCTTCCTCTCCCCGGACGCCCTGCGCGAGCGCTTCGCCGAGCACGGGATCACCGACGCCACCGGCGTGGTCGTCTACTGCGGGTCGGGCGTCACCGCCTGCCACGACCTCATCGCGCTCGAGCACGCCGGCTTGGGTCGGGGCCGGCTCTATTCCGGGTCGTGGTCGCAGTACGCGGCGACCGACCGCCCGGCCGCGACCGGTGTCGAGCCGGGCAGCAAGACGCCCATCGACACGACGGGCCGCCTGTCCGTCTGACCGGACGCCCTGCGAACGCACGGACGCCCCGGCCCGAGGTGGGCCGGGGCGTCCGAACTGCTCAGAGGTCGAAGTAGAGCTCGAACTCGTGGGGGTGCGGGCGCAGGCGGATGGCGTCGATGTCCTCGCGCTTCATCTCGATCCAGGTCTCGATGAGGTCGGCGGTGAACACGCCACCCGCGAGCAGGTAGTCGTGGTCGGCCTCGAGGGCGTCCAGCGCCTCCCCCAGCGAGCCGGGCACCTGCGCGATCTCCGCGTGTTCCTCGGGCGGGAGCTCGTAGAGGTCCTTGTCGATCGGCTGCGGCGGCTCGATCTTGTTCTGGATGCCGTCCAGGCCGGCCAGCAGCATCGCGGCGAACGCGAGGTACGGGTTGGCCGACGGGTCGGGGCAGCGGAACTCCATGCGCTTGGCCTTGGGGGAGGGGCCGGTCAGCGGGATGCGGATGCAGGCCGAGCGGTTGCGCTGGCTGTAGACCAGGTTGACCGGTGCCTCGAAGCCCGGCACCAGGCGGTGGTAGGAGTTCGCGGTCGGGTTGGTGAACGCGAGCAGCGACGGCGCGTGGTGCAGGATGCCGCCGATGTACCACCGGGCGATGTCCGACAGGCCCGCGTACCCGGCCTCGTCGGCGAACAGGGGCTCCCCGCCCGCCCAGATCGACTGGTGCACGTGCATGCCCGAGCCGTTGTCGCCGAAGATCGGCTTCGGCATGAAGGTGGCAGTCTTGCCGGCCTCCCAGGCGGTGTTCTTGATGATGTACTTGTACTTCTGAATGTTGTCGGCCGCGCGCATCAGCGTGTCGAACTTCGTGGCGATCTCGCCCTGGCCAGCGGTGCCGACCTCATGGTGGGCGCGCTCGATCGTGAGGCCCACGTCCTGCAGGTGGCGGACCATGTCGTCGCGCAGGTCACCGAAGTGGTCGACCGGGGCCACCGGGAAGTAGCCGCCCTTGTACTTGACCTTGTAGCCGCGGTTGGCGCGACCGTCCAGGTCCGTCTCCGAGCCGGACGCCCACGCGCCGGCCTCGGACTCGATGAAGTAGTAGGAGGCGTTCGACTTGGTCTCGAAGCGGACGGAGTCGAACACGTAGAACTCGGCCTCGGGGCCGAAGAAGGCGGTGTCGCCGATGCCGGTCGACTTGAGGTACTCCTCGGCCTTGCGGGCGATGTTGCGGGGGTCGCGGCTGTAGGGCTCGCGGGTGATCGGGTCGTGGACGAACCAGTTCAGGTTGAGCGTCTTGCTCTTGCGGAAGGGGTCCAGGCAGGCCGAGGTGACATCCGGCAGGAGCGCCATGTCGGACTCGTGGATCTTCTGGAACCCACGGATCGAGCTGCCGTCGAAGGAGAGGCCCTCCTCGATGATGTCCTGGGTGAGGAACTTCGCCGGGATGGTGAAGTGCTGCATCACGCCGGGCAGGTCGCAGAAGCGGACGTCGACGGTCTCGACGTCGTTCTCCTCGATGTAGGCGAGGAGCTCGTCTGCGTCTTTGAACATGGATCCTCCGAATAGGTAGGGGCTTGACGATGGAACGGTAGGCCGGTGACGTCACCGCTCGGTGTCGTCCGTGTTTCGGTGGTGTTACGCCCGCCGGTAGGGTGACGCGGGTGACCGACGTCGACACCTACCCGGGCCAGTCGTTGGGCCTGCCCGCCACCGGGCCGGGTTCCCTGGCGCGGTGGGCGAGTCGGCTGGGCGCGCTCGTCCTCGACTGGGGCGCGAGCATGATCGTTGCCATCGGGGCCTTCGGGGGCGGCGTCCTCACCGAGAGCGGCTGGAAGGCCTGGATGGTGCTGGCCACCTACTTCGTGCAGAAGTCCGTGCTCACCGCGCTCACGGGCAGCTCGTTCGGGCAACTCGTTTCGCGCATCGGCGTGACAAGGGTCGATGGCTCCCCGATCGGCCCCCTGCGCGCGATCGCGCGCGCGGCGATGGTGAGCCTCGTGGTGCCCGCCGTCGTGATCGGGCCGGACCGGCGCGGCATCAACGACCTGCTGCTGGGCACCGTGGTCGTCAATCGTCGCTGAAACCGATCACTTTTCACTTGGCGACTTGGGGTTTTTGTCGTTCCTGTCACGGTCGGATAACGAATCAACCTCTGTTCGGCGACACCTGTTGCCTCCGCATCGAGGTGGCTGTGTACGGTTCACTCACGACGCCCGACTGCCCACACCCGGGGGCAGACTGGTCCGCACGGGGGCCCTACCGCAGGAGCCTCCCGGAACCCATGGAGGAACATTGAGCAAGCGCAAGCTTCTGGCCACGGCGGGCATCGCTGTGGCGAGCGCGTTGGCGTTCTCGGCGTGCACGCCGGCGACCCCGACCGCCCCCGCCGGCACCGCCGGCACGAGCGCCGCCCCGACGGGCCCCACGGCGCTCAGCGTCGCCTGGAACCAGGCGTTCTACAGCCGCAACTCGGACACCGACTACGGCAACGCCACCGCGAACGCCAACATCCTGTACCTGACCAACGACTCGATCGGGTACTACGACCAGGATCTGGAGATCGCCCAGAACTCCTCGTTCGGCAAGTACGAGAAGGTCTCCGACGATCCGCTGAAGGTCAAGATCACCCTGGCCGACACGGCCACGTGGTCGGATGGCACCCCGGTCACCGCCGCCGACGCCGTCCTCCTCTGGGGCGCGGTCTCCACCAACTTCAACACTGTCGAGTCCGACGCGGTCAAGACCGACGAGAACACCGGTGAGGTCTCCGGCGTCGAGGGCGACAACGTCTACTTCAACGCTGCCTCGCCCGGGTACACGCTGGTCAAGGACTTCCCCGAGATCTCGGCGGACGGCAAGGAGATCACCTACACCTGGTCGGAGCCCTTCGTCGACTGGGAGATCCTCGCCATGTCGCCGGTCGGCGTTCCCGCGCACGTCGTCGCCAAGCGGGCTCTGCAGACCGCCGACGCCGAGGCCGGCGAGCAGGCCATCATCGACGCGTTCAAGAACAACGACCGAGCCAGCCTGGCCAAGATCGCCAAGGTCTGGAACAACGACTTCAACTTCAAGTCGACGCCGTCCGACGAGGAACTGTTGGTCGGGTCCGGCCCGTACGTCATCTCCGAACTCGTCGAGGAGCAGTACCTCACGGTCGAGAAGAACCCCAACTACAAGGGCATGCGCGCTCCGAAGATCGACAAGCTCACGGTCCGCATCATCCCGGACGCCCAGGCGTCGGTGCAGGCCCTGCAGAACGGTGAGGTCGCAGTCACGCAGCCTCAGTCGACGGCCGACATCCTGCAGCAGCTGCAGGCGCTCGCGCCCAACGTCGAGACCCTGACGCAGTCCGGCGGCACCTACGAGCACGTGGACCTTGTCTTCAACAACGGCGGGCCGTTCGACCCCAAGTCCTACGGTGGTGACGCGGAGAAGGCGAGGAAGGTTCGCCAGGCGTTCCTCCAGACCCTGCCCCGCCAGCGGATCATCGACAACATCATCAAGCCGCTGAACCCCGAGGCAACGGTCCGCAACACCTTCAACGTCGTCCCCGGCTCGCCCGAGTACGACGCGACCGCCGAGGCCAATGGCATGGAGGCCACCTACGGCGGCGGCTCGAACGTCGACAAGGCCAAGGAGCTGCTGGCCGAGGCCGGCGTCACCAACCCGACCGTCCGGATGCTTTTCGCCCAGAACAACACCCGCCGTCAGCAGGAGTTCCAGCTGATCAAGGAGACCGCCGAGCAGGCCGGCTTCACGATCGTGGACGCTTCCAGCACGGACTGGGGTCAGCTGCTGAGCACCAACGACGTCTACGACGCATCGCTGTTCGGGTGGCAGTCCACCGCTCTGGGCGTTTCGCAGGTTCCGCCGAACTACCTGTCCGATGGGCAGAACAACTACGGCGGCTACAGCAACGCCCAGGTCGACAAGCTCCTCAACGAGCTGAACACCACCACCGACACGGCCCGCCAAGGCGAGATCGTCAAGGAGGTCGAGAAGATTCTCGTCGAGGATGCGTTCGGTCTGACCATCTTCCAGTTCCCGGAGATCACCGGCATCGACACCACCAAGGTGAAGGGCGTTTCGTCCATCCCGCTGTCGCCGACCTTCTTCTGGAACTTCTGGGAGTGGGAGACCGTGGCCTGACCATGGTCGAAGGTCGCTAGGTATCAAGACTGTGGGGCGCCAGGCAAGCCTGGCGCCCCACAGCGCGAGTCGACCTCGCTACTATCACACGATGCACCCGATCGTCCGTCCGCCGCATGCCCCTGACTGGGAGTAGTCCATGGCACGTTTCATCGCTCGAAGGCTCGGCCTGGCCCTCGGCACCCTGTTCATCCTGTCGTTCCTCATGTACGGCCTCCTCGAGTTCGCGCTCGACCCGTTGCAGGACCTGCGGGAGAACCCGGCTCCCAACCGCGCCGAGCTCATCGCGAACCGCGTGCGCTTGCTCAACCTCGACGTGCCGTGGTATCAGCGCTACTTCCTGTGGCTGGGCCACTTCGTCCAGGGTGACTTCGGCATCGCCTGGCGCACCATGCAGCCGGTCAGCCAGCTCATCCGCGGCGCGATCGCCACGTCGGTCCAGCTGGTGCTCGCCGCCACGATCATCTCGATCCTGCTCGGCGTCACGATCGGCCTCGTCTCGGCGCTGCGCCAGTACACGACGTTCGACTACGTCATCACCTTCGTGTCGTTCCTGCTCTACTCGCTGCCGATCTTCTGGGTCGCGGTCCTCCTGAAGCAATTCCTCGCCATCGGCGCCAACGACTACCTGCAGAACCCCACGATCAACTGGCCGTTGGTGGTGACACTCAGCCTCATCTCGGCACTGTTCTGGACCGGCGCACTGGGCGGGCGGCGCGACAAGAAGATCAAGGTCTTTCTTGGCGCGCTCATCGTGACCTTCGCCGTCCTCGTGCTCACGCTGGCCACCGGGTGGGTCGAAAACCCGACGATCGGCGTCGTCGGCGTTGGCGTCCTCTCGATCGCCTTCGCCTTCGGCGTTACCGCGATCTTCGCCGGCCTGAACAACAAGCGTGCCCTCTACTCCGCCCTCACCACCGCCCTGCTCGGGACCATCATCTGGTGGCCGCTGCAGTGGCTGTGGGCCTACTGGGAGATGAGCTGGCCCTGGATGTTCGGCTTGCTGGCCGTCTCGCTGGCCGTGGCCGCCCTCATCGGCTTGCTCTTCGGCGGCCCCGACCGCCAGATCTCCATCCGCGGCGCGATGATCGTCGCCCTGTTCACCGGCGTGCTGATCTTCGCCGACCGCGTCCTCCAGACCTGGGTGCCCTACAACAACGCGCCTCAGATCCGGGGCAGGCCGCTCGCCACGATCGGCGCCGCAACGCCGGGCCTGAGCGCCGACTTCTGGATGAGGCAGCTGGACATGGCCACCCACCTGATGCTGCCGACCCTCGCCCTGGTGATGATCTCGTTCGCCACCTACGTCCGCTACCAGCGCGGCGCCATGCTCGAGGTGCTGAACCAGGACTACATCCGCACCGCGCGGTCCAAGGGCCTTTCGGAGCGGGTCGTCATCGTCCGCCACGCCCTGCGCAACGCGCTCATGCCGCTGGCCTCGATCGTCCCCGTCGACTTCATCACGCTGATCGGCGGCGCGGTCATCACCGAGACCATCTTCGGTTGGGCAGGCATGGGCCGCATGTTCCTCACCTCGCTCGGAGGCCAGGAGGTCGACCCGGTCATGTTCTACATCATGCTGACCGGCGGCCTGGCGATGATTGCCAACCTGGTGGCCGACTTCCTCTACGCCGTCATCGACCCCAGGATTCGGGTGAACGCATGAGCAACGACAACTACACCCCGAAGTACTCCTCGGACGATCCCGACCGCATCGAGGAGGCGCTCCCCGACGCGCCGCCGCACGACACGGAGATCCCCGTCGACACCAACGACTCCGGCGCGGCCGCGGTCGAGGTGCCCGAAACGGTCGCCGACGACGAGGCCTACGGCCGCGGCGAGGGCGTCGGCGAGGGCCAGGACGTGAAGGGCCTCTCGCAGGGTCAGATCGTCTGGAGCCGGTTCGTCCGCCATCGCGGCGCCATGTTCGGCCTGATCACCATCGCGGCAGTCTTCGTCTTCTCCGCCATCTCGATGGGCATCGGCCCCATCGACGGCCTGTGGCGCGTCCAGACGATCAGCTCCGGCGACGTCATCAACGGCGGACGCCCGAGCCTGAGCATCCCCGGCATCGGGGGCGCCACCGAGTTCGCCATCGGCGCGAACCCCTTCGGCCAGGACTCGCTGGGCCGCGACTACTTCGCCCAGGTGATGACCGGCGTGCAGACCTCGCTGCTCGTGGCCGTGGTGCTCGGCGCCGTCGCGATCACGCTCGGCGTGACCGTCGGGTCGCTGGCCGGCTTCTACCGCGGCAAGGTCGACATGGCGCTGATGCGCTTCACCGACCTGGTCATCACGCTGCCCGTCATCGTGCTCGGCGCCGTGCTGGGCGCCCTGGTCAGCAAGATTCCGCTGCGCCTCAACGCCGGCCCGGAGCTGACCCAGAGCATCCGCGAGAACATGCCCGTCATCCTGGCCGTCGCGCTCGGCTGCATCCTCTGGACCGGCCTGGCGCGCCTCGTCCGCTCGGAGTTCCTGACCCTGCGCGAGCGCGAGTTCGTCGACTCGGCCCGCGTGGCCGGGGCGTCCGACTGGCGCATCATCACCAAGCACATGCTGCCCAACGCGGTCGGCGTCATCGTCGTCAACGGCACCCTGCTGATGTCGGCGGCCGTCACCCTCGAGGCGGCGCTGAGCTTCGTCGGCTTCGGTATCACCGAGCCCACGATCTCGCTGGGTCGCCTGATCTCGGAGAACCAGGGTGCGTTCTCCACCCGTCCGTGGCTGTTCTGGTGGCCGGGCGTGTTCATCATCTTGATCGCCTTGAGCATCAACTTCATCGGCGACGGCCTGCGTGACGCCTTCGACCCGCGCACCAAGAAGATCCCGTCCGCGCGCGCCATGGCCAAGGCCGAGAAGCAGCTGGCCGCCTCGCGCGCCGCCCAGAGCCAGGAGGTGGCCCCGTGAGCCAGCCGCAGCAGCACCCCGAGAAGGCGCGCTCGGTCTTCACCGACGCCATCAAGCTCTCCCGCGACACCGGCGGCCCGGTGGCCAAGGGCGACACGATCCTGAAGGTCCAGGACCTGACCGTCCGGTTCTGGGTCGGCCAGGAGTGGTTCACCGCCGTCGAGAACATGAGCTACGAGCTCAAGGCCGGCGAGGTGCTGGCCATCGTGGGCGAGTCCGGTTCGGGCAAGACCCAGTCGTCGATGTCCCTGCTGGGCCTCCTGCCGCCCACGGGCCGCGCCACCGGCTCGGCCGACCTGAAGGGCACCGAGCTGGTCGGCATGTCGATCCAAGAGCTGCGCGAGGTGCGCGGCAACGAGATCTCGGTGATCTTCCAGGAGCCGATGACCGCTCTCAACCCGGTCTACACCGTCGGCTTCCAGATCGTGGAGACGCTCCGCACGCACTACCTGATGAACCCGGCGGCGGCCAAGGCGCGCGCCATCGAGCTCATGCGCATGGTGGAGATCCCCGAGCCGGAGGACAGCTTCAACAAGTTCCCCCATCAGCTCTCGGGTGGCCAGCGCCAGCGCATCATGATCGCCCAAGCGCTCGCGTGTGAGCCGAAGCTCCTGATCGCCGACGAACCCACCACCGCCCTCGACGTCACCGTCCAGGCCGAGATCCTGAAGCTGATGCGCGAGCTGCGCGAACGGGTCAGCGCGGGCATCATCCTCATCACCCACGACATGGGCGTCGTCGCCGACATGGCCGACCGCATCATCGTGATGAAGGACGGCAAGGTCGTCGAGCACGGCTCGAGCCACGACATCTTCAAGAACCCCCGTCACCCCTACACCCAGCAGCTGCTGGCGTCCGTCCCGCACCTGGCGGAACACGTGGACGACGACGACCTGGCAGACCGGCCCAACACGGTCATCGAGACCGAGGGCAACCCCGTCCCGCTCAGCGCCGCGCGCACGAACACCGAGCCCGCCCTCCTCATGGAGGACGTCGCAATCGTCTACCCGAAGCAGGGGCGTCGTCCCGAGTTCCGGGCCGCGGAGCACATCAACCTGCGCGTCGACCAGGGCGAGGTCGTCGGCCTGGTCGGCGAGTCCGGCTCCGGCAAGACCACGCTCGGCCGCGCCGCGGTCGCGCTGCTGCCGGTGCGCGAGGGCAAGCTGACCGTGGGCGGGTTCGACATCACGAACAAGTCGGTCAAGGAGCTCAAGCCCTTCCGTAAGACCGTCGGCATCGTGTTCCAGGACCCGGGCTCCTCGCTGAACCCGCGCCTGCCCGTGGGCGAGTCCATCGGCGAGCCGCTGTTCCTGCACGAGGGCCTCAAGGGCGCCGCGCTGAGCAAGAAGGTCGAGGACCTGCTGGACTCGGTGCACCTGCCGCGCGCGATGCGGAACCGCTACCCGCACGAGCTGTCCGGCGGCCAGCGCCAGCGCATCGGCATCGCCCGCGCGCTCGCGCTGAACCCGAAGCTGCTGATCGCCGACGAGCCGACCTCGGCCCTGGACGTGTCCGTCCAGGCCCGCGTCCTGAAGCTCTTCAAGGAGCTGCAGGAGCAGTACGGCTTCGCCTGCCTGTTCATCAGCCACGACCTCGCGGTCGTCGAGCAGGTGTCCAGCCGCATCGCCGTCATGCACCGCGGCCACCTGGTCGAGGTCGGCGACACCCTCGACATCGTGACCCGCCCGCAGCACCCGTACACGCAGCGCCTGCTGTCGGCCGTCCCGGTCCCCGACCCCGACGAGCAGCGCAAGCGCCGCGAGCTGCGCGACGCGATCATCGAGCGGGAGCACCTGGTCTCCTGACGCGAGGTAGCCTGACCCACATGCCCGTCCGCCCGCACGCCCACGTGGTCACCGTCTCCGACCGGTGCCACGCGGGCGAGCGGGCGGACGCATCGGGCCCCGCGGCGATCACACTGCTGGCCGGGGCGGGCTACGACGTCACGTCATCGGTCATCCCCGATGGCGAGCAGTCGGTGGCGGACGCCCTGCGTGCGGCGCTGGCGTCCGGCGCACGCCTGGTCGTGACGTCGGGCGGCACCGGGCTCGGCCCACGCGACCGGACGCCGGAGGGGACCCGCGGCGTCCTCGACCGGGAGATCCCGGGCATCCCCGAGTTGTTGCGCGCGTGGTCCGGCAAACCGCACGCCTACCTGAGTCGCGGGCTGGCAGGCGTGGCCGGCGACGCGGTCGTCGTCAACCTGCCCGGCTCGCCCCGGGCCGTCACCGAGGGGCTGGAGGTCGTCCTCCCGCTGGTCGCCCACCTGCTCGATCAACTGGATGGAGGAGACCACTGATGGGGCTGGAACGGGCAGCCGTGACCACCGGCGTCCTCGACGTCGCCGAGCACGCCGCGCTGGTCACCTCAGCGCGCGCGGGGGCGATGGCGACGTTCACCGGCATCATCCGCGACCACGACCCCGAGGCGGCCGGCGAGGTCGTCGGCATCGACTACTCCCACCACCCGGACGCCGGGGCTGTCCTGGGGCGGATCGCCGAGCGGGTGATCGGCGAGCTCGACCCGGCCGGCGAGGCGTCCGTCGCTCTGTCGCACCGGGTGGGGCGCTTGAACGTGGGGGAGGTCGCCCTCGTGTGCGCGGTCGCCACCCCGCACCGGGCGGAGGCGTTCGCGCTGTGTTCCGCCCTGGTCGAGGCGGTCAAGGCCGAGCTGCCCATCTGGAAGCACCAGACCGAGGCCTCGGGGCGCCGCGTCTGGTCGAACCTCGGCCTGGGGGACGGAGCGTGAGGAACCTGCCCCTGCTGGTCGACGGCCACGGCCGCGAGCACCGCGACCTGCGCGTCTCCCTCACCGACCACTGCAACCTGCGCTGTACCTACTGCATGCCCGGCGAGGGCGTCCCATGGCTGCCGAAGGCGTCCCTGCTGACGCTGGACGAACTCGTGGAGCTGGTCGGTATCGCCGTCGAGGCCGGCATCTCCGAGGTGCGGCTCACCGGTGGGGAGCCGCTGCTGCGCGCCGACATCGTCGCGATCGTGGCCAGCATCGCGGCCCTGTCGGGGCCGGGGGGCCACCCCGAGGTGTCGATGACCACCAACGGCATCGGGCTGGCGAAGCTCGCCGAGCCGCTGGCCGAGGCGGGGCTGGCGCGGGTGAACGTGTCGCTCGACACCCTGGACGCGGAGACGTACCGGCGGATGGCCCGGCGCGACCGCCTGGACGACACCCTCGCCGGCATCGAGGCCGCCCGAGCCGCCGGGCTGGGGCCGCTGAAGCTCAACACCGTGCTGCTGCGCGACGTGAACACCCACGAGGCCGTCGACCTGCTGCGGTTCGCGCTGGAGCGCGACGCCGAGCTGCGCTTCATCGAACAGATGCCGCTGGACGCCGGCCACACCTGGACGCGCGAGGGCATGGTCACCGCCGACGAGGTGCAGGCGTGGCTGTCGGAGGCGTTCGACCTGGAGGCGATCCCGGGCCGGGGGGCCGCCCCGGCCGAGCGCTACCGCGTCCGCCCCCTCGGGTCCCTGAGTTCGTCGAAGGGCGAGCCGGACGGTGACCCGCTCGGCACCGTCGGCATCATCGCCTCGGTCACCCGCCCGTTCTGCGGCGCGTGCGACCGGCTGCGACTGACCGCCGACGGCCAGCTGCGCAACTGCCTGTTCGCCACGGCCGAGTCGGACCTGCGGACGCCCCTGCGTGAGGGGGTCGACCGGGGCGAGATCATCCGGCGCATCCACGCGAGTCTGGCGGTCAAGCTGCCCGGGCACGGCATCAACGACCCGGGATTCCTGCAGCCGCGGCGTCCGATGAGCGCCATCGGGGGGTAGGTTCTGCGCCATGGGCAGCTTCTACGACACGATCGAACCCCAACTCGTGCGCTTCATCGCCAAGCAGCACATGTTCTTCGTCGCGACGGCTGCACCCACCGGGCGCGTCAACGTGTCGCCCAAGGGGCTGGACTCATTCCGGGTGCTGGGGCCGAACCGGGTCGCGTGGCTCAACGGGACGGGCTCGGGCAACGAGACCGCCGCCCACGTGCTCGCCAACCCGCGGATGACGCTGATGTTCTGCTCGGTCGAGGGCAAGCCGTGGATCCTGCGCCTGTACGGCACCGCCCGCATGGTGCAGCCGCCGGACCCCGAGTGGGACGAGCTCCTCGCCCTGTTCCCGCCCATGGATGGCGCCCGGCAGGTCTACGTCGTGGACGTGGACCAGTGCCAGACCTCGTGCGGGTTCGGCGTCCCCCTGTACAGCTACGAGGGACAGCGCGACCTCATGCCGCAGTGGGCCCAGAACAAGGGCCCCGACGGCATCGCCCGCTACCAGGCGGACAAGAACGCCACCTCCATCGACGGCTTCGCCACGGGCCTCCCGCCGCGGTAGCACGGCCTTGCTGCCCCCCCGTGTGCATTTCTATGGGGCGAAAACCGCAGCACAGAAGCGCCCGCGGGGCTCTGCGGGCAGGTTGTGCCCCATAGAAATGCACACGAGGTCGAGGGGCGTGTGCGACGTTGTCCACAGGCTCGGAGATTGGGTGACAGGACGGCCGCCCAACCGCCCATCGTCTCGGCATGAGCGACAGACCATTTCCCTCCATCCCCAGCCAGTTTGGCTTCGCCACGACGGCCCAACTCAGGGAGCGTGGGTTCAGTGAGTGGGAGCTGCACGAGTTCGCCCTGGCCGGACGCCGCGTCACCCGGGCCGTGTACGCCGCGACGGTGGGTCCGTGGCCCGAGCCGCTGCTGAGGATCGCCGGCGGGCTGTGGGCCGGGCCGGCGGCGGCGTTGACGGGGGTCGCGTCGCTCAAGCTTTGGGGCGTGGAGGATCTGCCCAAGCCGGAAGTGATCCGCTTCCTCGTCCCGCCCGACTGCCGGACCCGGCGCAACAGCCTGGGCATGCTCACCGTCCGCTCACGGCGGGCGCCCCGGAAGTTCGTCCGATCGGATGTCACCGTCGCCTCCCTCGAGCGCTCACTCGCCGATGCGGGCCGGTTCAAGGAATTGTCGGGCAACGATCTGCTCGCTGCGACGTTGGCGATGTTGTACGCGCGTCGGACGACTCAGGAACTCCTGGCTCGGGAGGTGGCAGACGGGGGTGACGCCGGAACCCGCGGCGTCCATGAAGCGATCGTCGCGTTCAGGCAGGGCGCATGGTCGCGCCCCGAAGCGGTGCTGGGGGACGCGATCCGCCAGGATCACCGGTTCCCACGGATGCTCTCGAACCCGCGCCTGTCCACGCGTGCAGGCGTGTTCGTCGGGGTGCCGGACGGATATTTCCCCGGCGAGGGCGTCGCGGTGCAGGTGCACTCGAAGAAGTACCACCGTGGCGTGGACGCCGCGGGCGCGGATCGCTGGGAACGGACCCTGACCAGGGACCTGGGATATGAGGAGCAGCAGATCCACGTCGTCCCCGTCGCCCCGAGGACCCTGTACGAGGATATGGGGCGCTTCCGTGATGCCTTGGCCGTGGTCGTGTCGGCAAGGAGAGGCCAGGGTCCCTCCCACATCGTCATTGACTGAACTGTCGCGGTTCGGCCGTCTGGCCCTGTGGCGCGCCCCTTCCGTGTGCATTTCTATGGGGCGAAACACGTCGACGCCGGGGTCTGGGCATTGCTGTGCGGCGGTTTCCGCCCCATAGAAATGCACACACCCCGGCCGCAGGCGGTCAGCCCCCGGCGAACGGGGGCAGAACGTCGACGAGCGTGGCCTCGGCCAGCGGGGCTCCGGGATCGGCGGTGTTGGCGCCGTCGACCAGGACCGAGCAGCGGTCGAGGACGCCGGCGAACGACGCGCCGTGCGCGACGACCAGCGCCTGGCGGAGCTCGCCGAGCGTCGGCGCGTCGACCGACTCGGAGTGGACGCCGGCGGCCTCGGCGGCGGCGGCGAAGTAGCGGACGTGGGCCATCAGTCCTCCAGGGTGGGTTCGGGGGCCGTGGCGATGGCGTCCTGCAGTTCGGCCATCACCATCGCGGGGTCGGCGTCGGGACGGGCGCCGAGCGCCAGCCCCAGGATGTATCCGGACACGGGCGCCATCGGGCGGGCGCCCTGGTGGGCCACGCGGCGCGCCAGGCGCAGGATCGCGTGCTCGTCGATGCCCGCCGGGTCGAGGCCGAGCCGGGCGCAGGCGTCCTCGACGAACGTCCGCCAGTCGCGCTTGTCGTCCTCGGCGCTGCCGGGGGCGGCGGGGTGCGAGGCGATCCAGTGGGCGAGCTGCTCGGGGGTGTCGAGGTCCTCGACCGAGGCGCCGCCCGGGTCTACCGGCAGCAGGGACAGGGACGCCATCACGCCCCGCACCGAGCGGTTGGCGGGGTCGCCCCACGCCGCGAACGCGGACCGCAGCGCGGGCGTCCGGTAGAGGGCGGCCAGGTGCTGCAGTTCGCCGCCGGCGTCCCGCAGGCACAGGCCGTCGGCCTCCTCGGGGGCCGTGGCGAGGGCGTCCGTCAAGCGGCGGACGGCGGCGGGGGCGTCCGGCAGGTCGCAGGCCAGCACGAGCGTCCACGGCGCGGGGGCGCCCACGGCGTCCAGCCCCGCCAGCAGGCCGGCGGCGGGGCCGGTGCCGGGCGGGTCCTCGCGCGTGAGCAGGACGCCGTCGGGCACGGCCACGTCGCCCACCACGACCGTGGTCGCGGCGCCCGTGACGGCCGAGAGCACGATGTCGAGCAGGCGGCGTCCGCCGATGTCGAGGTCGGCCTTGGACACCCCGCCCATGCGCGAGCCCTGCCCGCCGGCCACGATGATCGCGTCGTACATCAGTTCTCCCGCTTCCAGGTGCCGGAACGGCCGCCCTCCTTGGCGAGCAGGCGCACGTGCTCGATGTGGGCGAAGCGGTCCAAGCCCTTGACCATGTCGATGATCGCCAGCGCGGCCACGCTGACGGCCGTGAGCGCCTCCATCTCGACCCCGGTGCGGTCAGCGGTGCGCACGGTGGCGCGGACGTCCACGCCGTCGTCGCGCAGGGTCAGGTCGACCTCGCAGCCGTGGACGCCGATGACGTGCGCCAGCGGCAGCAGGTCGGGGGTCTTCTTCGCGGCCTGGATGCCCGCGATGCGGGCCACCGCGAGCACGTCGCCCTTGGGCACGTCGCCCGAACGCAACAGGTCGACCACGTCGGCGGACACGACGACGGACGCCGCGGCGGTGGCCGCGCGCACCGTCGGCTGCTTGGCGGTCACGTCGACCATTCGGGCGCTGCCGGACGCGTCGAGGTGGGTGAACGGCATCTCGGTCACGGGAGCCTCCTGACGGCGACGAGGTCGCCGGGGGCGACCGTGGTGACGTCCTCGCCGACGGCGGCGATCCCGTCCGCGAGCACGAGCGAGGTGACCATGTGCGACGCCGACCCGCGGCGGTGCGCGGGCCGGGCCAGCTGGCGGCCGGTTGTGTCGACGTCGAGGACGACGGGGATGAGCTGGCGGCGTCCGGGCGGTGAGTCCCAGCCCACGGTGGCCACGGCGACCGACCAGCCGGGGGTGGGGCGGTCGTGCAGCCGGTCGAGGGCGGGGGCGACGAACGTCTCGTAGCTGATCGCGGCCGACAGCGGGTTTCCGGGCAGCGCGACCACGGGGACGCCCCCCGCGCCCCAGCGCGCCCAGCCCTGCGGCTTGCCCGGCTGCATCCGGACGTGGCGGAACCGCGCCCCGCCAGCCTCGAGCACGATGCGGGTGACGTCGGCGTCCCCGACGCTGACGCCGCCGGAGACGACGATGAGGTCGCACGCGGGGGCGAGGGCGTCCAGCGCCGCGGTGAGGTCCTCAGGGGTGTCGCGCACCGCGTCCGGGGTGCGGGGGGTGGCGCCGTCGCGCGTGAGCAGGGCGGCGAGCAGCGTTCCGTTGGACTCGAAGATCTGCCCGCGTCCCAGCGCCTGGCCGGGCGGGATGAGCTCGTCGCCGGTCGCGATCACGCCCACCACGGGGCGGCGCACGCAGGCGAGGGTGGGAACCCCGGCGGCGGCCGCGGCGGCCAGCGCGTGCGCGTCGAGCCGGACGCCGGCGTCCAGTGCCAGGTCGCCGGCGCGGAGGTCCTCGCCGGCGTGCCTGACGTGGCGTCCGCGCTCGACGACGGCGTCGATCCGGACGCCGCCCTCGACGGGCGTGGTCTGCTCGACGGGCACGACGGCGTCCGCGCACGAGGGGAGGGGGGCGCCGGTCATGATCTTCACGCAGGCGCAGCCGCCGAAGACCGGGTCCTCCGACGCGCCGGCGAGGACTTCGCCGGCGACGTGCAGGGTGACGCCGGGTACGAGGTCGGCGGAGCGCACGGCGTAGCCGTCCATGGCGGAGTTGGCGAAAGCGGGCACGTCGCCGCGGGCCAGCACGGGCTCGGCCAGCGTGCGGCCGGACGCCTCGCGCAGGGCCACGCGCTCGACGTCGGGAAGGGGCGTGACGAGGGCCAGCACCTCGGCGAGGTATTCCTCGACATTCAGCAGGACCCTGCTCACGATCGCGCGCTCCTCATCGGTGCTGTCAGTAGGTGGGTTGGCTCGGGTCGACGTCGGCGACCCAGGCGAGGATGCCGCCGGCCAGGACGCGCACCCGGGTGTGCCCCGCAGCCAGCAGCGCGTGCGCCGCGGCCTCGGAGCGGGGTTGCGCCTTGCAGTGGACGACCAGGTCGGCGTCCGGGGCGATGCCGGTGCCGGCGGGGTCGGCCAGCACCTCGCCCAGCGGGACGCGCACCGACCCGTCGATGGCGGCGATGCCGACCTCGGCGGGCTCGCGCACGTCGAGCACCACGGGCGGGGTGTCGGACGCCAGCGCCGCGGCCAGGTCGGTGGCCGAGATCGTCGGCAGGGGGTCTGGGCGCACGGACCCAGGGCTGTCGGCGGACGAACCCGGGGCTCTCGGCGGAGAGAGCCGGGGCTCTCGGCGGCGGCGGGGGGTGTCGCGGCGGGGGAGGAGCGGGATGCAGGTCGTGGTGGCGGCGAGCAGGTCGACGAAGGCGACGCGGCCGAGCAGGGGGTCGCCGACGCCGCAGATGAGCTTGACCGCCTCGGCGGCCATCATCGAGCCCACCTGGCCGGTCAGGGCCCCGAGCACCCCGGCGTCGCCGCAGCTGGGCACCGTGCCCGGGGCCGGCGGCTCGGGGAACAGGTCGCGCAGGTCCGTGCCGACGGACCCCGCCGGCGGTGAGGCCCAGAACACCGACACCTGCGCTTGGGTCCGGTACACCGACGCCCAGACGTACGGAAGCCCGAGGTCGGCGCACGCGTCGTTGACGGCGTAGCGGGTGTCGAAGTTGTCGGTGCCGTCCAGCACGAGGTGGACGTCGCCGAACAGTTCGGCGGCGTTCCCCCGCGTCAGCCGGACGCGGTGCGTCACGACCTCCACGGTCGGGTTGAGGGCTGAGACGGACGCGGCGGCCGAGTCCACCTTGGGGTGCCCGACCGCGCGGTCGGGGTGGATCACCTGGCGGTGGAGGTTGGTGACGTCCACGACATCGTCGTCGATGATCGTCAGCCTCCCCACGCCGGCGGCGGCCAGGTAGAGCAGTGCGGGGGAGCCGAGCCCGCCGGCCCCCAGGACCGCGACGTGGGCGGCCCGCAGCCGACGCTGGCCGGCCTCGCCGATGGCGGGGACGAGCAGGTGCCGCGAGTAGCGCTGGGCCTCGTCCCGGCCTAGTGGGGGTCCGGGGGCCACGAGCGGCGGCAGCGGTGTCACGACCCACCCCCGCGGGCGGCGTCACGGGCGGCGTCCAGCAGGGCTGCGCCCGCGGCGTCCGCATCGGCGCCCGCGCCGACCGCGACGCCCCACAGGTGGGCCGACACGGGGGCCATCGGGCGCTCCCCGACCCGAGCGACCTCGCCGGTCAGGTCGTGGATGGCACGGGCGTCCACCAGCGCCGGGTCGACGCCGACGGCGGCGCACACATGGTCGATCCAGGGCTGCCAGAGTGCCTGGTCCACGGGGGGTCGGGTCATCGCTGCCTCAGCCGAACCAGCCCAGCAAACCGCAGCCGACGGCGAAGATGACCATGAAGGCGAAGAGCGCCACGTTGATCAGGGTGGCGACCGCGCCGCCCCCCTCCTCGTCCCCGGCGACCTCCTCGGCGGTCCGCAGCGTGCCGTTGTCGTCGGTTGTCATGCGATTCCTCCCAGTCGGCCGAGGTCGGAGACCAGCGCGAACGCGAGCACCACGAACACGACGGCAATGAACCCGGTGTAGAGCCAGCGACTGGGGTGGTCCGACCCCCAGAAGCGCCGCAGGCTCACGATGCCGTTGACCACGGCGTAGATGCACAGCGCGATGCCGATCGGGGCCGCCACCCACCCGGACAGGGCGAGCAGGGGCACCACGACAGGAACGACCACGTAGGTGACGATGCACCGGATCGCCGAGACGATCACCGAGGTGCGGAACGCCTTCTGGGCCCCCGCCCCCGACACCCCGCCGCCGCTGACCCCGAGCAGGCGCCGCATGAAGCGGTCCGGCGCGGCCTCTGAGCGGAAGCCCGGGGACGTCGTCTCCGCAGCGATCATGTCGGTCATGGCACGAGGTTATCGCTTGGACGCCGTGGGGCTCTTCCATGTGCCCTGCGGTGCGCGCGAGGGTGTAGGCCGCTGGCCGGTGTCGCCTTTGCTGCGGTAGACGATGTACGGGCGGGCCAGGTACTGGAACGGCGCCGAGAAAACGTGCACCAGGCGGGTGAACGGCCAGATCATGACCAGCAGGAACGCGGTCACCGCGTGCGCCTGGAACTGGAAGGGCGCGCCGGCGATCAGGTCGACGTTGGGCTGGAACGTGAAGATGCTGCGGAACCACGGGGAGACGCCCTCGCGGTAGTGGTACTCCTCGGGTGCGAACGCGGTGCTGATGGTGTTCCACATGCCGAAGAGGATCGTGAGGCCCAGCACCAGGTACATGACCTTGTCGTTGACGGTGGTGGCGTTGAAGACCGTCTTCACCGTCCGGCGACGGAAGACCAGGATGACGAATCCGACGACGATCATGATGCCCGCGGTCATGCCGCCCCCGACGGCGACGGCGTGGTAGATGTCCTCGGGCACGAGGACATCCGTCCACGCCTTCGGGATCACCAGGCCCATCGCGTGGCCCAGCACGGCGAGCAGGATGCCGTAATGGAACAGCGGCGACCCGATGCGGAGCATCCGGCTCTCGTACAGCTGGGAGCTGCGGGTGGTCCACCCGAACTTGTCGTACTTGTAGCGCCAAATCGTACCGACGACGAACACCGCCATCGCCAGGTACGGGAAGACGCCGAACAGGAAGGTGTTCATCGCGGGGCTCCTGTCAGATCGAGAGAAAGATCGAGGTCGTCGTCGGCGGGGTGCGGGTTGAGCCGCGGGTCGAGCGCGTAGCCGTCGAGGCCGACGTCCTCGTTCGGGGGGCCCTCGGCGAGCAGGCGGGCCACGGCCTCGGCCTGCGAGCCGTCCAGCGGGGGCAGCGTCGCGCGCAGGGCGCTCACGGCGTCCGCCCACGGCGAGTCCTTGGCGTCCAGCCCGAGCTGCAGCAGCTCGATCCCGGACCTGTGGTCGTTCAGCAGCTTCCACGCCACAGCGACCGAGCCCGTGGCGCCGAACTCCAGCACCACCGACAGGTGGTCGGGCAGCTCGTCCTCGCCCACCTCCAGGCCGGCGCGGCGGTAGGCCTGCTTGAACTGCACCAGGGCGATGCCGCGCTTCCGGGTGTCCCCGTGGGCGTAGTAGGTCAGGTGCAGCGCGCACTTGCGGGTCGTGTCGAAGGTGTCCACGTAGGCCGTGCACACGGCCTGCGGGTCGGCGTCCGCCAGGTGGCCGGCCAGGCGCAGCAGGGGCGAGCCCACGGCGTCCGGCAGCGTGCCGGCCGCCTCACGGATGGTCGGCAGCAGGCCAAGCAGGCGGTCGTCCGGGTAGGACAGCAGCAGCGAGACCAGCTGCCAGCCCGTCCGGAGCGCGGGTTCGGGCAGGCTCGGCGCCGGGTGCCGGCGCCGCACCGGCATCTCGGACGCCGCGGGCTGCGGCCGGCCGCCCCCCACGAGGCGGCCGAGCCACTCGGCGGGTCGTCGGCTCACTGCGGGTCCTCCTGTGCCCTCATGCCCTTCAGCGGCGCCTCGGCGCGCGGGTCGGCGGTGATGTCGGGGCCGGCGCCCGGGATGCCCTGGCGGTGCTCCACCTCCTCGGGTGACGCCTTGCCCGGCACGCCGCGGCCGTCCCACTGCAGGTAGCTGACCGAGCCGGGGACCTGGCTCATGTCGTCGGCCTGCATGCGCTCCTTGGTCTCGCGCAGCGTCTGGATCGCGACGGGCACCGGCCCGCCGGAGCCGCCGCCGAACGCGCCCGGGCCGCCCTCGCCGACCGGGCAGTCGGTGGCGAGCTCCTCCAGCGCGTGCGCCTGCTCGGCGTGCGCGGTGGGGATGACGTAGCGCTCGTCGTACTTGGCGATGGCGAGCAGGCGGAACATCTCCTTCACCTCGGAGCCGGTCATGCCGACGGCCTGGGCGATCTCCTCGCGCGGTTCCCGCTCGAGGTTGATGTCGCGCATGTAGGAGCGCATCGCGGCCAGCTTGTCGAGCACCTGGCGGACCGGTTCGACGTCACCGGCGGTGAACAGGTTGGCCAGGTACTCCAGCGGGATCCGCAGGGCGTCGATGGCGCCGAACAGGTTGCCGGCCTCCTCGGCGTCGTGCCCGGTTTCGCGCACGGCGTCCACGATCGGGGACAGCGGGGGGATGTACCAGACCATCGGCATCGTGCGGTACTCGGGGTGCAGCGGCAGGGCGACCTTGTAGTCGTTGATCAGCCGCAGCACCGGCGACTTCTTCGCCGCGTCGATCCAGTCCAGTGGGATGCCCTGGCGCTCGGCCTCGCGGGCCACCGCCGGGTCGCGCGGGTCGAGGAAGACGCCCCGCTGCGCCTCGTAGAGGTCACGGTCGTCCTTCACCGAGGCCGCGGCCGTGACGGCCTCGGCGTCGTACAGCATGAGTCCGATGTAGCGCAGGCGACCCACGCAGGTCTCCGAACACACCGTCGGGATGCCCACCTCTATGCGCGGGTAGCAGAAGGTGCACTTCTCGGCCTTGCCGGTGGAGTGGTTGAAGTAGATCTTCTTGTACGGGCAGCCCGAGATGCACATGCGCCAGCCGCGGCAGCGGTTCTGATCGACGAGGACGATGCCGTCCTCCTCGCGCTTGTAGATCGCGCCCGAGGGGCACGACGCCGCGCAGGTGGGGTTGAGGCAGTGTTCGCAGATGCGCGGCAGGTAGAACATGAAGGACTTGTCGAACTCGAAGGTGACCTTCTCCTCGATGCCCTTCAGCATCGGGTCGTCGTGGCCGGTCTTGTAGGTGCCGCCCAGGTCGTCGTCCCAGTTGGCGCCCCACTGCGGGTTCATCGGGCGGCCGTCCAGCAGCGAGTGCGGGCGGGCGACCGGGAACGTCTTGGAGGCCGGCGCGTTCAGCAGGTTCTCGTAGTCGTACGTCCAGGGCTCGTAGTAGTCCTCGATCTCGGGCAGCTTGGGGTTGCTGAAGATCGTGGCGAGCTTGGCCAGGCGGCCGCCGCCCTTGAGCTTGAGCCGGCCGTTGCGGCCGAGCTCCCAGCCTCCCTTCCAGGTCTCCTGGTCCTCGTACCGCCGGGGGTAACCCAGGCCGGGCCGCGTCTCGACGTTGTTGAACCAGACGTACTCCAGGCCGGTGCGGTTGGTCCAGGCCTGCTTGCAGGTCACCGAGCACGTGTGGCACCCGATGCACTTGTCGAGGTTCATCACCATCGCCATCTGGGCCATGATGCGCATGTTCTTCGTCTCCTTGGCTCGTGGGATGGGTCAGTACTCGAGGGGGGCGGTGCGCTTGCGCAGCATCGTCACCTCGTCGCGGTTGTTGCCGGTGGGGCCGAGGTAATTGAAGGCGAACGCCAGCTGGGCGTAGCCGCCGATGATGTGGCTCGGCTTGATCAGGATGCGGGTCATCGAGTTGTGGATGCCGCCGCGGCGCCCGTTGGTCTCGGTGAGGGGCACATCGATGAGGCGGTCCTGGGAGTGGTACATGTACACCGTGCCCTCGGGCATGCGGTGCGACACGATCGCGCGGGCGGCGACGACGCCGTTGCGGTTGACCAGTTCGATCCAGTCGTTGTCGTCGATGCCCACCTTCTCGGCGTCCTGCACGCTCATCCACACCTGCTGCCCACCGCGGGACAGGTTCTGCATGAACCAGTTGTCCTGGTACTGGCTGTGGATCGCCCACTTGAAGTGCGGGGTCAGGTAGCGGACGGACACGCCCAGCTCGTTCTGCTCACCCAGCGGCGTCTCGCCGAAGAGTTGGGTCATGTTGAGCGGGCCGCGGTAGATGGGCAGCATCTCGCCCAGGGCGGCCATCCAGTCGTGGTCGAGGTAGAAGTGCTGGCGTCCCGTCAGGGTGTGCCAGGGCTTCAGCCGCTCCACGTTGATGGTGAACGGGGAGTAGCGGCGTCCGCCGGACTCGCTGCCCGACCACTCCGGCGACGTGATCACCGGCGTCGGCTGTCCGACGATCTCACTGAACGTGATGATCTTGCCCTCGTGCTCGGCGGCCAGGTCGTGGAGCAGTGTGCCAGTGCGCTTCTCCAGGGTCTTGAAGCCCTGCACGGCCAGGTGGCCGTTGGTGGTGCCGGCGAGCGCCATGATCGACTCGGCCACGTGGATGCCGTGGTCCAGCTTCGGACGCCCTGCGGCCACCCCGTCGCCCGTCCGGACGCCGTTCTTGCCCTTGAGGTAGGTGATCGCCGAGTTCACGTCGACCGTCACGGCCTTGGTGGTGGTACCGAGCTTGTCCAGCAGCGGGCCGATGGCGCCGTACTTCTCGCCGACCAGGGTGTAGTCGCGCTCGACCAGCACCAGCTTGGGCATCGTCACGCCGGGGATCGGTTCGACCTCGCCCGTCTTCCAGTCGGCCACGATGCCGTGCGGGGTCGCCATCGCGTCCGGCGAGTCGTGCAGCAGCGGGACGGCCACCACGTCGGTGCGCGTGCCCAGATGCGTCCGGGCCAGTTCGGAGAACTTGTCCGCGATCAGTCCGAAGCTGTCCCAGTCGGTCTTCGCCTGCCACGGCGGGTTGATCGCCGGGGTGAACGGGTGCACGAACGGGTGCATGTCGGTGGTGTTGATGTCGTGCTTCTCGTACCAGGTCGCCGCCGGCAGGATGACATCCGACATCAGCGTCGAACTCGTCATGCGGAAGTCCAGCGTCAGGACCAGGTCGAGCTTGCCCTGGGGCGCCTCCTCCCGCCACAGGATGTCCTTCGGGCGGAGGTGCTCGGGGCTCTCCTCTGCGCTGACCGCGTGATCGGTGCCGAGCAGGTGCTTGAGGAAGTATTCGTCTCCCTTGGCCGAGTTGCCGAACAGGTTGGCGCGCCACAACATCAGGACGCGCGGCCAGTTCTCCTCGGCATCCGGGTCCTCGACGGCGAACTTCAGCTCGCCCGACTTCAGCGCATCGACCACGTAGGGGCCGACCTCCCGGCCGGACGCCCTGACCGCGTCACCCAGCTCGAGCGGGTTCCGGTCGAACGTCGGGTAGGACGGCATCCAACCCGACCGCGCCGACTGCGCGTAGAGGTCCGCGGTGACCTTGCCCTTGAACAGCCCGTTGCCGGCCTCGCCCGCACCCAGCTCGTCCGCGGTGAACGTGTCGTAGCGCCACTGGTCGGTGTTGATGTACCAGTAACCGGTCTGGATCATCTGGCGCGGCGGACGGCTCCAGTCCAGCCCGAAGGCCATCTGGGCCCACCCGGTGATCGGGCGTGCCTTCTCCTGGCCGACGTAGTGCGCCCAGCCGCCACCGTTGCGGCCCTGGCAACCGGTGATGGTCGTGAGCATGAGCATCGTGCGGTAGATCAGGTCGGAGTGGTACCAGTGGTTGGTGCCCGCACCCATCAGGATCATCGAGCGGCCCTGGGTGTCCTCGGCGTTCTGCGCGAACTCGCGGGCGACGCGCTCGACCTGCGCGGCCGGCACGTTGGTGATCATCTCCTGCCAGGCAGGGGTGTAGGCCCCCGTCTCGTCGTCGTACCCGGCCGGCCACTGGCCGGGCAGGCCGGGACGCGCGACACCGTACTGGGCCAGCATGAGGTCGAACACCGTGGTGACCAGCCGGTCGCCGACCCGGCGCACCGGGACGCCGCGGCGCACGGTGGTGGGCCTGCCGTCGGGGGAGTCGAACAGGGGGAGCTCGACCTCGACGGCCTCCTCCCCGAGCAGGGTGAGCTCGGGGCGGAGGTCGCCGAGATCGAGGTTCCACTTGCCCTGGCCCTCATCACCGAAGCGGTGGCCCAAGGTGCCGTTGGGGATCGCCGGCGCGCCGGTCGCCGCGTCCCACAGCGCCGGCTTGAACATCGCGTTCTCGCTGCCGGACTCGTCGTTCTCGAAGTCGCCGGCGACGAGGTTCTTGCCCGGGCGGAAGACCACGGCCCCGTCGGGTCCGGTGGCCACGGCGTCGAGCGTCACCAGGAACGGCAGGTCGGTGTACGCGCGGGTGTAGTTCTCGAAGTAGGGAACCTGTCGGTCGACGAAGAACTCCTTGAGCACCACGTGGCCCATCGCCATGCCGAGCGCGGCGTCGGTGCCGGGGGCGACCGGCAGCCACTCGTCGGCGAATTTGACGTTCTCGGCGTAGTCGGGCGCCATCACCACGACCTTCTGGCCGCGGTAGCGGGCCTCGGTCATCCAATGGGCGTCCGGGGTGCGGGTCAGCGGGACGTTCGAGCCCCACATGATCAGGTAGCCCGCGTCCCACCAGTCGCCGGACTCGGGGACGTCGGTCTGGTCGCCGAACACCTGCGGGCTGGCGACCGGCAGGTCCGCGTACCAGTCGTAGAAGCTCAGCATCGAGCCGCCGATGAGGCTGGTGTACCGGGCGCCCGAGGCGTGGGAGACCATCGACATGGCGGGGATGGGGGAGAAGCCCGCGATGCGGTCCGGGCCCCAGCGCTTGATCGTGTAGACCTGCGCGGCGGCGATCAGTTCGACCGCCTCGTCCCAGCTGGCCCGCACCAGCCCGCCCTTGCCCCGGGCGCTCTTGTAGCGCTTGGCCTTGACCGGGTCCTGCACGATGGACGCCCACGCCACGACCGGGTCGCCGTGCTCGCGCTTGGCCTCGCGGAACATCTCCAGCAGCACGCCGCGCAGGTAGGGGTACCGGACGCGGGTGGGAGAGTAGGTGTACCAGGAGAACGCAGCGCCGCGCGGGCAGCCGCGGGGTTCGTACTCGGGCTTGTCCGGGCCGGCCGACGGGTAGTCGGTCTGCTGGGCCTCCCAAGTGATGATGCCGTCCTTGACGTACACCTTCCACGAGCACGACCCGGTGCAGTTCACGCCATGCGTCGAGCGGACGACCTTGTCGTAGGCCCAGCGGTCTCGGTAAAACCAGTCACCGCGCCCACCCTCCTTGAACACAGCGCGGTTGTCGGCGGTGACGGGGGCCTTGCTGAAGAAGCGTCCGGCGCCGATCAGGGCGTCGGCCAGGGGGCCGTCGAGGCCTGCGGGCTGGGCGGGCCGGGGCTGCGTGGCGGTCATCGGGTGGGCCTTTCGCTAGGGCTTCGGTCGGAGAAGGAGTTCGCGGTGGTCAGGCTGGCGACGCAGAGGTCGGGTCGGACGAAGGGGGCGAGGCGGACGGTGGCGCCGGACTCGCCGAGCGCCTCGAGGGTGCCCTCGATGACGCCCCGGTGGACGCCGCAGGCGACCGACGGCTGGTCGGCGGCGAGTTCGCGCAGCGGGCAGCGGTGGAGGCACAGGTCGGCGGTGCGCCCGGAGTCGGTCGTCGTGACGGTCGGCTCGTAGCCCCATGTGTCGAGCAGGTCGACCAGGGTGCCGATCTTCGACAGCCAGCGCCCGGGTGTGCGGGCGGGGTCGGTGGAGGCGTGCTCGCCGATGAGCTGGTGGGCGTTCCGCAGGGCCCAGCGGCGACCCGCCTCGGACGCGCTGGGCGCGTCCGAACTCAGGGCGTCGGCGAGCACCTTGGCCAGCAGCTTGTAGGCGCTGGGCGCTTTGACCTCGGTGAGGTGCCCCGGGTGGGCGGTGAAGCGGTGGCGCGGGCGTCCGACGCCGGTGCGCTCGCTGTGCGTCTGCACGAGGTCGGCGTGCACGAGGCGGTCGAGGTGGTGCCGGACGGTGGTGACGTGGAGATTGAGCCGCTCGGCCAGCTCGGCCGCGGTGAGCCCGGTGCTGCGGTTGGGGGCGTCCGCCGACGCGAGGGCGGGGAGGTTGGCCAGCGTGTCGAGGATGGTCCGGCGCACGGGGGAGCCCAGCGCGTCCAGCGGCTGGACCGGCACCTCGGTCATCTTCGTCCCTCGGGTTGGCGGCTTGCGGATAATTTGGAGGAAGGTGGTCCCGAGTGTAGCCACACGGAGAGTGTCGCGTACAATCTTGGGTGAATTCGCGTTCAAATGGTCACTGACTAGGCGTTTTGCGCAACTACGGGAAGTAGTTGACGGCGTCGGATCGCCTGTGGTTTGATCGCGGTGACTTCATTTAAAGGATCCAAGTCCAACTATCGGAGGAGCCCCCATGCCCGAGGGTCCGCAGCGCCACGAAGCGCCCGGTTCCGGTCGCGTCCTCGCGATGTCCACCATCGCCTTCACGATGATGTTCGCCGTCTGGTTGATGTTCGGCATCCTCGGCAAGCCCATCCAGGCGGAGTTCGGGCTGACCGACGTCGAGCTCAGCTGGATCAGCGCGGTGGCCGTCCTCAACGGCTCGATGTGGCGCCTGCCGGCCGGCATGCTGGCCGACCGCATCGGTGGCAAGAAGGTCATGCTGTTCCTGCTGGTGTCCGGGGCGGTGGCGTCGTTCGCGGTCTCGTTCGCCAACAGCTACCCCATGCTGCTCGTGCTGGCCTTCCTGGTCGGCTTCGTCGGCAACAGCTTCAGCGTCGGTGTCGCGTGGAACAACGCGTGGTTCACCGACCGCCGCAAGGGCTTCGCCCTGGGCCTGTTCGGCGCCGGCAACGTGGGTGCCTCGGTGACCAAGTTCATCGGCCCTGCGATCATCGCGGCCACCGCGGGGGCCACGTACGGCCTCGGTGTCGTGGGCGGCTGGCGACTCATCCCGGTCATCTACGGCGTGCTGCTGCTGGCCATCGCCGTCACCCTGTTCTTCGTCACCCCGCACGCCGACCGGATGCCCGGCGCGACCAAGAGCGTCGCGGCGATGCTGGAGCCCCTCAAGGACATCCGGGTCTGGCGGTTCTCGCTGTACTACGTCGTCGTGTTCGGCGCCTACGTCGCGCTGTCGGCGACCCTGCCGGCCTACTACGTCGACAACTTCGGGGTCGACCTCACGACCGCTGGCCTGCTCACGGCGACCTTCATCTTCCCGGCCTCCCTGCTGCGGCCGGTCGGTGGCTGGTTCAGCGACCGCTGGGGCGCCCGCAAGGCCATGTACGGCACCTTCTTCGTCATGCTCGCAGCCTCCGGCGTCCTGATGATGCCCAACGGGCACATCGTGCTCTACCAGCCCGACGGCGGCCGCAGCGAGGTCATGCACTACGCGATCAACCTGTGGCTCTTCGTGGCGCTGGTCTTCGTGATCGGCTGCGCGATGGGCATCGGCAAGGCCGCCGTCTACAAGCACATCCCGACGTACTTCCCCGAGAACGTCGGCTCGGTCGGCGGTCTGGTCGGCATGCTCGGCGGCCTGGGCGGCTTCTTCCTGCCGCCGATGTTCGCCTACTCCAAAGCCTTCACGGGCATGGCCAACTCCACGTTCGCGATCCTGTTCGCCGTCACGGCCGTCTCCCTGCTGTGGATGCACCTCACGATCCACCGCATGTTGCACACGCAGTCCCCGCATCTCGGCGATGATGTCGAGGTGCCCGCCACCATGGCCGACGCCCGGGCGTCCGGCACCCGAGAGGAGATCCACGCATGAGCAGTGCAACCGAACCGGTCCGGTCGGGTAGCGAGTGGTTGACGAACTGGGATCCGGAGAACGAGGCCACGTGGGACAAGTCCCTGGCCTGGCGCACCCTGTGGATCACCACGTTCTGCCTGACGATGTGCTTCGTCGCCTGGTTCCTCCCCAGCGCGATCATCCCGAAGCTGAACGCGATCGGGTACGACTTCACCAAGGAGCAGTTGTACTGGCTCGCGGCGACCCCTGGCCTGTCGGCCGGCCTCCTGCGCCTGGTCTGGATGGTGCTGCCCCCGATCATGGGCACCCGCAAGATGGTGGCGCTGACCACGCTGCTGCTGTTCTTCCCGGTGCTCGGCTGGGGCGTGCGCACCATGCTGCCGGGCACGGCGCCCTACTGGGAACTGCTTGTACTGGCCTTCCTCGCTGGCATCGGCGGCGGCGCGTTCTCGGGCTTCATGCCCTCGACGTCCTACTTCTTCCCCAAGCGCATGCAGGGCACCGCGCTGGGCCTGCAGGCCGGCATCGGCAACTTCGGTGTCTCGCTGGTGCAGCTGCTCACGCCGTGGATCATCGGCTTCGGCATGTTCTGGTGGATGGGCATCAGCCAGGAGATGAAGATCCCCGGCAAGGCCGCCCAGACCGTCTGGTACCAGGCCGCCTCGTTTGTATGGCTGCCGTTCATCCTCATCGGTGCCTACCTGGCGTGGACGTATCTCAGATCGGTGCCCATCAAGGCCAACATCAAGCAGCAGTTCGACATCTTCTCCAACCAGGACACCTGGTGGATGACGATCCTCTACATCATGACCTTCGGCACGTTCTCCGGCCTCTCGGCCCAGTTCGGCCTGCTCATGAACAACCTGTACGGCTCCGGCAACGCCGCCATCGTCGAGGGCGCCGGCGCCACCGCCCGCGTGCTCGTCGAGGGCTATGCGATACCCGACCCGGCCGCGTACGTGTTCCTCGGTCCGCTGGTCGGCGCCGGCGCACGGGTCCTGTTCAGCCCGCTGACCGACAAGATGGGCGGCGCCATCTGGACGCTCATCTCGGGCATCGGGCTCATCGGCTCCATCTGGTGGACCATCGGCGGTCTCACGCCCGACACCTCGTCGGCCGCGGCGCTGCAGGGCGGCTTCAACCAGTTCCTGTGGGGGATGCTGCTGATCTTCCTGTTCTCGGGCATCGGCAACGCGTCCACCTTCAAGCAGATGCCGATGATCTTCGAGCGCCGCCAAGCTGGCGGCGTCATCGGCTGGACGGCCGCCATCGCCGCCTTCGGCCCGTTCCTGTTCGGCATCGGCCTCACCACGCTCGGTGCGGTGCCGTTCTACTGGATCGGCGTCGCCTGGGCCGTCATGTGCGTCGCGATCACCTGGTGGCGCTACGCCCGCCCGGGAGCCCCGAAGCCCAGCTGACCTTTCGCCGAGGGCTTGCCTCCAATCCGCCGAGGGCTTGCCTCCAACCCGCCGAGGGCTTGGGTTCAACGCACCAGAGTGCGCTGGACCCAAGCCCTCGGCGGTCCCAACCCAAGCCCTCGGCGGTCCCAACCCAAGCCCTCGGCGGGGGCTGTTGCCGATGGTTGCACGCGCAGGCGGGCGTCCGGCTTGAGTTTTAGTCTCGATGACTATAAGTTGGGAGTGTCCTCGAGGGAGGGCGAAAAAGAGAAAGAAAGAGAAAGGAAGAAGATCATGAAGCTCAACGACATCGTGCAGATCTGGAACAACGTCTCCGAGGAGATGGCTCAGGCGCACCAGCTCTGACCCAATCCGGGGATTCGATCCCCCCGCTTCCCACTCCGGGCGAGCGAAACGACAACCCAAGCCTGGCACCACAAAGCGGTGGTGTCGGGCTTGAACCATGTTCGGGCCGCGGACGTTGCAACCCACTAGTCTGGCCGCGACATGGCACACCTTCTCGGGGCCGAAGGCCTCCACCTCGAATTCCCCACCAAGGTCGTCTTCGACTCCGTCACGCTCGGGGTCAACGAGGGCGACCGCATCGGCATCGTGGGACGCAACGGCGACGGCAAGTCGTCGCTGATGGCCATGCTGGCCGGACGCCTCGAGCCGATCGCAGGCAAGGTCACCACGCGCCGTGGGCTGCGCATCGGCGTCCTCGACCAGGCGGACACGCTCGACCCCACCCTGACTGTCGCGCGCGCCGTCGTGGGCGACGCGCCCGAGCACGAGTGGGCCGGCGACCCGAAGGTGCGCGACGTGATCGCGGGACTGCTCGCCGACGTCCCGTGGGACGGCGTCGTCGTTGACCTCTCGGGCGGCCAGCGCCGCCGCGTGTCACTGGCTGCGCTGCTGGCGGGGGAGTGGGACGTCCTCGCCCTGGACGAGCCCACCAACCACCTCGACGTCGAGGGGATCACGTGGCTCGCGGGCCACCTGAAGCAGCGCTGGGCCCCCAACGCCGGTGGGCTCATGGTCGTCACCCACGACCGGTGGTTCCTCGACGAGGTGTGCACCGCGACCTGGGAGGTGCACGACCGCATCGTCGAGCCCTTCGAGGGCGGGTACGCCGCCTACATCCTCCAGCGCGTCGAGCGCGACCGGCAGGCCGCGGCCATCGAGCAGCGCCGCCAGAATCTGGCCCGCAAGGAGCTCGCGTGGCTCCGCCGCGGCGCGCCCGCGCGTACGTCCAAGCCGAAGTTCCGTATCGACGCCGCCAACGCGCTCATCGCCGACGTGCCGCCGCTGCGCGACACCGTCGGCCTGCAGTCGCTGGCCGTCGCCCGCCTCGGCAAGGACGTCATCGACCTGCACGACGCCTGCGTCTCCTACGGCGACAACGAGGTGCTGCGCGGCGTCGAGTGGCGCCTCGCGCCGGGCGAGCGCACCGGCATCCTGGGCGTGAACGGGGCCGGCAAGTCGACCCTGCTCAAGCTCATCGACGGCTCCCTGGCCCCGACGTCGGGGCGCGTGAAGCGCGGCAAGACCGTCCAGGTCGCCACGCTGAGCCAACAGATGGGTGGGCTGGAGGAGCACCTCGACGAACCCGTCCGGGTGATGGTCGGACGCCTCCGCACCAGCTACACGTTCGGCGCCGGATCCAAGGCGCAGGAGATGACGCCGAGCATGCTGCTGGAGCGGCTGGGCTTCTCGAGCGCGCAGCTGAGCACGCCGATCCGCGACCTGTCCGGCGGGCAGCAGAGGCGCCTGCAGTTGCTGCTCATCCTGCTGGCCCAGCCGAACGTGCTGATCCTGGACGAGCCCACCAACGACCTCGACACGGACATGCTCGCGGCCCTGGAGGACCTGCTCGACTCCTGGCCTGGCACCCTGATCGTGGTCTCGCACGACCGGTACTTCCTGGAGCGTGTCACCGACCAGCAGTACGCGGTGATGGACGCCCACCTGCGCCACCTGCCCGGCGGCGTCGACGAGTACCTGCGCCTGCGGGCGTCCGGCGTCGGCTCGACGTCCGGGAAGCAGCCGGCGTCCGGCCCGGTCAAGGCCGCGCCCCCGGCGTCCGGCCTGGCGGGGGCCGAACTGCGCGCCGCCCAGAAGGAGCTGGCGTCGGTCGAGCGGCGCATCGCCAAGCTGACCGACCAGGTGAACGCGTCGAAGATGGCGCTGGCCGAGCACGACCACACCGACTACACGGGCCTGGCCACGAAGATGGCGGCCATCGGCGAGCTGGAGTCCGAGGTCGAGGAGCTCGAGCTGCGCTGGCTCGATCTGTCGGAGGCCCTCGAGGGCTGAGGGCGAGGCTCCCAACGCGGAAACTCCCTCGCAACGCGGATCGGATCGGCGTTGCGACGGAGTTTCGGCGTTACGAGGTCAGCGGCCCCGCATGGCGCGGTTGATGCCCTTCGGCGTGGGCATCGGGCCCTTGGGCATCGGGGCCTTGGGGCGCACCGCGTCCAGCGCGGCGAGACGGCGGCGCACCTCGGCGGCCTGGTGGGGCTGCAGCACGGTCGGCATCTTGGTGATGCGCTTCTCGAGGTCGCCGAGCTTCACCTGGCCGTCACCGTTGCCGAGGAACAGCTGGGTGACGGGCGTGCCGTAGGCGATCTGCTCGTGCTTGCGGGCCTCGCCCGACAGCAGCGGCTTCACGCGGCCGACGGTGCCCTCGCCGATCAGCACGACGCCGCCGGGGCCGACGACGCGGTGCACGAGGTCGAGCTGACGGGTGGCTGTGATGCCCATGTCGTAGGTGTACTTCTTCTTGTTCAGCAGCTGGAGGGCGACCTCGGCCGAGCCGGGCTGACCCTCGTAGCGCTTCACCATCGCGCCCTTGACGCGGCGGGTGAGGACGATCATCGCGCCGAGCAGGCCGGACACGACCGCCAAAGGCAGCCACGCCCACCAGGCGATGTTGGCGAGCAGGCCGATGATCGCGATGACCGCGACAATGCCGACGCCGACGCCGAGCATCCACCACGTGACCGCGGGGTCGATCTCCGCCGTCCGCTTGTAGGCCTCCCGGAGCTGTCGGACCTGCCCCCAGTCGCGGGGATCGTCGCTGTTCTTCTTGCGCAGCTTCTCGGCCTTGATGGCGGCCTTCTGCTTCGCGGCGAGTTCCTTCGCCTTCTCGCTAGCCATGCTTCACTCCACGTCCTGGTTCTGCGGGGCCTTCTTGCGGGCCTCGATGGCCTGCCGGTAGAGCCGCCCCGCGCGGTACGACGAGCGGACGAGCGGCCCCGAAAGCACTCCTGCATATCCTAGGGCCTTCGCCTCGATCTCCAGCTCACCGAACTCCTCGGGCGTGACCCAGCGGTCGATCGGGTGGTGCTTGGCCGAGGGGCGCAGGTACTGGGTGATGGTCACCAACTCGGTGCCGGCCGAGCGCAGGTCGACCAGCGCCTGACTGATCTCCTCGCGGGTCTCGCCCATGCCGAGGATCAGGTTCGACTTGGTCACCAGCCCGGCGTCGCGGGCCTGCCGCAGGACGCCGAGGGACCGGTCGTAGTCGAACGCCGGCCGGATGCGCTTGAAGATGCGCGGCACGGTCTCGACGTTGTGCGCGAAGACGTCCGGCGCCGCCTCGAACACCGCCTCCAACGCCTGGCGCTCGCCCTTGAAGTCGTCCACGAGCAGCTCCACGCCGCAGCCCGGGTTCAGCTCGCGGATCTGTCGGCAGGTCTCGGCGTACAGCCACGAGGCGCCGTCGGGCAGGTCGTCGCGGGCGACACCGGTCACCGTCGCGTAGCGCAGGCCCATCTCGCGCACCGACTCGGCCACCCGCCTCGGCTCGTCGCGGTCGTACCCGGAGGGGCGCCCCGTCGCGATCTGGCAGAAGTCGCAGCGGCGCGTGCACTGGTCGCCGCCGATGAGGAAGGTGGCCTCCCGGTCCTCCCAGCACTCGAAGATGTTGGGGCACCCGGCCTCCTGGCACACGGTGTGCAGGCCGCCGTCCTTCACGCGGTTCTGCATGTCCCGGTACTCCGGGCCCATGACGGCCTTCGTCTTGATCCACGAGGGCTTGCGTTCGATCGGCGTCTCGGCGTTGCGCGCCTCGATGCGCAGGAGCCGTCGCGGCTGGGTGTCGGTCACCCGGCCATCCTAGGTGTTGGCCACGTCGCTGCCGGGACGGTGTCCGAGCGCCGCCAGCACGGGCTTGAGCACCAGCCACCACTGCTCCAGCGGACGCCGGACCTCCCAGTCGACGAGGTCGTCCAGTTCCTTGACCGGCCGGATGCCGTCCGGGGTGGCGAAGGCCTGGATTCCCTCGCCGGTGGCGAGCTTCTCGTTCATCCAATCGGTCACGGCCGCCGCCAGCCGGACGCCGTTGATGCGGTCGAATGGCGAGGGCGTCCCGCCCTGCTGCACGTGGCCGAGCACCACGCCGCGCACGCTGTACAGCCCGTGACCCTCGGCCTCGAACATCCGGGTGAGCAGGTCAGTGGTGTAGAAGGCGGACGCCTCCTCGTTGCGGATCGCGAGCCAGAAGCTCTGGCCCCCGCTGAACGCTGCAACCATGGCGTCGATGTCGGCCGCGAGGGCGCCGATACTCAGGCCGTCCTCGTTGAGGTAGACGCGCTCGGCGCCGCCGGCCACGCCGGTGGCGAGGGCGAGGAAGCCGCAGTGGCGCCCCATCGTCTCCACGACGAATGCGCGCTTGGCCGCGCTGGCGGACAGCTTGATCCGGTCGACCGCCTGCACCGCCACGTTGAGTGCGGTGTCGGCGCCGATCGCCATCTGCAGGCCGGGCAGGTTGTTGTCGATGGAGGCCGGCAGCACCACGGTCGGGATGTTGAGCGACGGGTAGCGCTTCTTCTCCTCCTGCAGCAGCGTGAGCGCGCGGTAGGCGTTGAAGCCGCCGACGATGACGATGCCGTCGATGCCGAGGGTCTCCACGGAGCGGGCCAGGCCGTAGAGCTCCTCCTCGCCGGGGATCCAGCGGCGCGTGCCCAGGTTGGCCCCGCCCGTCGACGTCCAGCCCTCGACGTCGCCCCAGCGCAGCTCGCGGACGTCGCCGGCGATCAGGCCCGGGAAGCCGCCCTGGACGCCCAGCATCGTGAAGCCGTGGTCGACGCCCAGGCGCACCAGGGCCTTGGCTGCGGCGTTCATGCCGGGGGCGAGCCCGCCCACGTGCATGATGGCGACCCGCTTGTCGGGGTCGGGCGTCTCGACGGCGGTCCGGGCCTCCGACAGGCGCCGGAAGGCGGCGTGCATCTGCACGAACGAGTGCCCGCGCGCCGCCATGGCCTCGTCGAAGCGCTTCTCGGCGATCAAGGTGGCGATGTTCCGGGTGGCGGCCACGGCCTCCACCAACGGCTGCGCGTGCGGGCGGTTGGCGCGCACTCCGACCACTTGGGCCTCGCTGGCGTCGCCGAGCACCTGCTCGACGGCCGCGTGGCCGATCATGGACGCCATCCAGCGGTCGTAGGCGCTCGGCGTCCCGCCGCGCTGGACGTGGCCGAGGATCGTGACCCGGGCGTCCTCGCCCATCTCGTCGGACAGCACCGCGCGCACGTGCTCGGCGGTGATCGGGTTGCCGTCGGCGTCCGCTGCGCCCTCGGCCACGACGACGATCGAGGTGCGACGCCCGGCGTTGCGGGCCCTGCGCAGGACAGAGGCCATGTGGGCGTGCCAGTCGGCGGAGGGAGGCTGCTCGGGGATGAACACGTAGTCGGCGCCGCCCGCGATGGCGGCCATGAGGGCCAGGTAGCCGCAGTGGCGCCCCATGACCTCAACGACGAAGCTGCGCTGGTGGGATGCCGCGGTACTCGCAATGGCGTCGATGGCCTCCACGATGCGGTGCAGCGCCGAGTCGGTGCCGATCGTCATGTCGGTGCCGACCATGTCGTTGTCGATGGAGCCGACCAGTCCGGCGATGACGAGGCTGTGGTGCCGCTCGGCCTGCTCGGGCGTGATGGCACCGGAAGCCAGCAGGGCGGCCACGTGGTCGGGCCACTCGGCGCGCAGGGCGTCCGTACCGGTCAACGAGCCGTCGCCGCCGATGACGATCAGCCGGTCGATGCCCTTCTCGATCAGGTGGGCCACGGCCGTGCGGCGCCCCTCCGCGGTGCGGAACGCGGCGCAGCGGGCGGTGCCGATCACCGTGCCGCCGAGGGCGGTGATGCCGCTGACGTCGTCCCAGCCCAGGGGGCGGATGTAGTCGCCGCCGTCCACGGCGCCCTGCCAGCCCTCGAGGATGCCGTAGACCTCGGCGTCCGCGGCCAGGGCGGTGCGGACCACGGCCCGGACCGCGGCGTTCATGCCCTGGGCGTCCCCACCCGACGTCAACACACCGATGCGAACGGTCATGGGACCACTCTAGGGCGGTTAGGGCCGCGGGGTCAGGGCGAAGCCCAGGTGCTGGGCGAGCAGCGGCTCCAGCTGGGTGGCGATGTCGATGAGGGAGGGGGGCGGGCCGCCCATCTCGTCCTCGATGCTGGTCACGCCCGCGTCGTCGATCCCGCAGGGGACGATGTTGCCGAACGGCCCGCACGACGCCGAGGTCACGTTGAGGGCGAACCCGTGCATCGTGGTCATCCGGGCCACGCGGATGCCGATGGCGCAGATCTTGCGCTCGGGGCGTCCAGCGTCGGCGGGCAGCCAGACGCCGGTGCGCCCGTCCACCCTGGTGCCGTGCACGCCGAGGGGCTCCAGCACCTCGATCACCGCCTGCTCAAGGCGCCGGACGTATTCCAGAGGCCCGATCGCCCGCGTCAGCGTGACGATGGGGTACCCGACGAGTTGGCCGGGGCCGTGGTAGGTGATCTTGCCCCCGCGGTCGACGTCCACGACGGGCGTCCCGTCGAAGGGGCGCTCGGACTCCAGCGTGCGGCGTCCGGCCGTGTAGACGGGCGGGTGCTGCACGTACAGCACCTGCGGGCCGATCTCCTGGGCCACGACGCGGCCGTGCACGGCGCGCTGGAGGTCCCAGGTCTCCTGGTAGTCGCTCGGGGCCAGGTCGGCCCCGTCGTATCCGAGGTAGTCGAACGTGAATCCGTCGCGGTGGGAGGGAAACTGCACGCACGCGACCCTACCCCGGACACGGCACCCGGACGCCGACATGCCCGCCCCCGGGACCGGGGACGGGCAGCCGATTGGTCGTGCTGGGTGGCTCAGGCGCCGAACTCGGCGCCGAAGTCACCCTCCTCGAGGCGGGCCTTGACGAACGACAGGAAGCGGGCGGCGTCCGCACCGTCGACGAGGCGGTGGTCGTAGGACAGCGACAGGTACATCATGTCGCGGATCGCGATGACCTCGCCCAGCTCCGGGTCGTTCAGCACGACCGGGCGCTTCACCAGTGCGCCGGTGCCCAGAATGGCCACCTCCGGCTGGTTCACGATCGGCGTGTCGAACAGGGTGCCGGCCGAGCCGTAGTTCGTGATGGTGAACGTGCCGCCGGACAGCTCGTCCGGGCCCACCTTGTTGGTGCGGGTGCGGGCAGCGATGTCGGCGATCTTCTTGGCCAGGCCGGTGACGTTGAGGTCGCCGGCGTCCTTGACCACAGGAACCAGAAGGCCGCGCTCGGTATCCACGGCGATGCCGACGTGCTCAGCATCGCGGTAGTGGATCTCACCGGCCTCGCTGTCGATCTGCGCATTCAGCTTCGGGAACTGCTTGAGGCCCTCGATCGCCGCCTTCGCGATGAACGGCAGGTAGGACAGCGAGGCACCCTCGCGGGCCTTGAAGGCGTCCTTGACCTTGGCGCGGATCTTGCTGATGTTGGTCAGGTCGACCTCGACCGTGGCCGTGAGCTGCGCGGAGACCTGCAGCGACTCGACCATGCGCGAGGCGATGATCTTGCGCAGGCGCGACATCTTCTCGGTCGTGCCGCGCTTGGCCTCGGCGGCCGGGTCGGCCTTCGGGGCGGGTGCGGCGGCGGACGCCGCGGGCGCGGCGGGTGCGGCGGGTGCGGCCGCGGGGGCCTCCTGCTTCGGGGCCTTGGCGGCCTCGGCGGCGGCCAGGACGTCCTGCTTGCGGATGCGACGACCGACGCCGGTGCCCCTGACCGTGTTCAGGTCGACCCCGTGCTGGCCGGCGAGCTTGCGCACCAGCGGCGTGACGTAGCCGGTGTCGGGGGCCTCGGCGGCACGACGCGGGGCGGCCGCGGGGGCCTCCTGCTGGGCCTGCGGGGCGGCCTTCTCGGAGTTCTCCTCCTCGGCCTGGGAGGCGGCGCCCTCGGCGGGCACCGACGCAGCGGTGTCGTCCAGCTGCGCCTGCTCCTGCTTCGCCTCGTCCTCGGGCTGCTTGGCCTCCTCGGCGGGGGCGGCGGGGGCCTCGTCCGCGGCCGCGGCGTTGGCGTCACCCACGATGGCCAGGACGGCGCCGACCTCGGCGGTCTCGTCCTCGTTCACGCGGATCTCGAGCAGGGTGCCGGCCACGGGGGAGGGGATCTCGGTGTCGACCTTGTCGGTGGAGACCTCGACGAGCGCCTCGTCGGCCTCGACGGTGTCGCCGACCTCCTTGAGCCAGCGGCTGATGGTGCCCTCGGTGACGGACTCGCCCAGCGCGGGCAGGGTCACCTCCGTGCCCGAGGCGGCGCCGGACGGCGCGCCACCGGGGGCGGAGCCGGTCGAGGCGGGCTGCTCGCCTGCGCTCGGGTCGGCCGGGGCGGCCTGCTGCTCGGCGGCGGTCTCGGCCACCTCCTGCTTCTCTTCCGTGGGCGCGGCGGGGGCGTCGCCGCCACCGGCGGCCTCACCCGGCTCGCCGATCACGGCGAGGATGGCGCCGACCTCGGCGACGTCGTCCTCCTCGAACTTGATCTCCAGGACGGTGCCGGCCACGGGGGAGGGGATCTCGGTGTCGACCTTGTCGGTCGAGACCTCCACGAGCGCTTCGTCGGCCTCGACGGTGTCACCGACCGCCTTGAGCCAGCGGGAGATCGTGCCTTCCGTGACGCTTTCACCCAGTGCGGGAAGGGGGACATTCGTCGGCATGCTCACAGGCTCCTTCTTCGATGACCGGCCGTAACGGACTCCACATTAGCCCTCCGTCGGTCCAATCCACATCCTCGGTGTGCGGACGCGGACGCTCAGGTGCCAGAACGCTGCGCCAGCGAGCGCGCCAGCGACACCAGCGTGCGGACGCCCGCACCGGTGCCGCCCTTGGGCACGTAGTCGTAGGGCGCGCCTCCGTTCCAGGCGGGCCCCGCGATGTCCAGGTGCGCCCAGCGGACGCCGTCGGCGACGAACGCCTGCAGGAACGCCGCCGCGGTGAGCGCGCCGCCGTAGCGCGTCTTGCCGGAGGAGGCCAGGTCGGCCACCTCCGAGCTGAGGTTCGCGCGGACCTCGTCCGGGATCGGCAGCTGCCAGAACGCCTCGCCGGACGCCTCGGCGGCATCCAGCAGGTCGTCGGCGGTCTCGTCGTCGGACGCCATCAGGCCGGCGACGCGCTCGCCGAGGGCGACGAGGCAGGCGCCGGTCAGCGTGGCGATGTCGACGATCAGGTCAGGATCGTCCTCGCCGGCCCGCACGATGGCGTCGGCCATGACGAGGCGTCCCTCGGCGTCGCTGTTGGCGTTCTCGACGGTCTTGCCGCCGTACATGGTCAGGACGTCGCTGGGCCGGTAGGCCGTGCCCGAGGGCATGTTCTCCGCCATGGCGGCGTACGCGGTGACCTTGACCTTCAGCTTCAGGTCGGCGATGGCGCGGACGGCGGCGATCACGGCGGCGGCGCCGGCCATGTCGCACTTCATGGTGATCATGCCGTCGGCGGGCTTGAGGTTCAGGCCGCCGGTGTCGAACGTGATGCCCTTGCCGACCAGCGCCAGGTGCGTGGTGGCGCCGCGGGGCGCGTAGGAGATGCGGACCAGGCGCGGCGGGCGCTGCGAGCCGCCACCGACGCCGAGGATGCCGCCGTAGCCGCCGCGGGCCAGCGCCTTCTCATCGAGCACCTCGACGTCGAGGCGGGCGTCCCTGGCCAGCGCGCGCGCGGCCTCGGCGAAGCTCTCGGGGTAGAGGGCATTCGGCGGGGTGTTGACCCAGTCGCGGGCCCGGGCCACGGCGGTCGCGACGGTGGCGGCCTCGGCGACCTGCGCGCCGGCGTCCTTGGCCGCCGACAGCACGGTCAGCGAGCCGATCGGCCGCTTGGTGGCCTCGCGGGTCTCCTTGGCGTAGCCGTAGGCGCCCAGCAGCGCGCCCTCGGCAGCGCCACGCAGCACCTCGGGCTCAAGGGTCTCGAGGCTGAGGGCCACCGACAAGGTCCGGTCGCCGGCCACCTTGGCAGCGGCCCGCACCGCGTTGCCGGCCGCGCGGCGGACCTGCTCGGGCGTCACGTCCACGCCGCCCAGCCCGGTGACGACGACGCCCGGTGTGCTGGGCAGCACGACGGTGGTGCCCGGCTTCGCCGCCGCACCCATCGACTGGGCCGAGGCGAGCAGGGACGTGCCGTGGCGCTTGGCCCAGGCCTTCTCGACATCGTCGGGCACGCCGACCAGCACGGGGCCGTCGGAGGTGTCCGCCAGGCCCACGACCAGCAGGTCGGCGTTCCTGGGGAGGCTGGATGCGGCGGTGAGCGAGGGGAGCGCGGAGGTCGGCACGGGTTCGTTCTCCTTCGTCGGCTTCGTGGGCTGAGTCCGGGAACTCACCCTACCCACCTGCGGTAGGTTCTCCGACATGGCTGAGTTGTTGACTTCTCCACTGCACGACCGCCACGTCGCCCTCGGCGCGAAGTTCGCCGAGTTCGGCGGCTGGTCGATGCCGCTCCAGTACTCCTCCATCGTCGCCGAGCACAAGGCCGTGCGCGACGGCGTGGGTCTGTTCGACGTCAGCCACCTGGGCAAGGCGCAGGTCACCGGTCCGGGCGCGAAGGACTTCGTCAACCGCTGCTTCACCAACGACCTGGCCAAGATCGGCCCCGGCCAGGCGCAGTACACGATGTGCTGCAACGAGGCCGGAGGCGTGGTGGACGACCTCATCCAGTACCTGCGCTCCGACGACGACGTGTTCCTGATCCCCAACGCGGCCAACAACACCGAGGTCGTCGCGCTCCTGACCGCCGCGGCGCCCGATGGCATCACGGTCACCAACCAGCACGGCGACCACGCGGTGCTCGCCGTCCAGGGCCCGAAGTCGGACGAGGTGCTCGCCAAGCTCGGCGCGGAGGCCGACTTCGACTACATGCAGTTCCGCGAGGGCAGCGTGGACGGCCGCGCGCTCACGATCTGCCGCACCGGCTACACCGGCGAGCGCGGGTATGAACTGGTCTGCCGCGTCGAGGACGCCCCGGCCGTCTGGGACGCCGTCATGTCAGCCGGCGAGGAGTACGGCATCACCGCCTGCGGGCTGGGCGCCCGCGACACCCTGCGCACCGAGATGGGCTACGCCCTGCACGGCCATGAGCTGAGCCTCGACATCACCCCCGTGATGGCGCTGGCCGCCTGGGCGGTCGGCTGGGACAAGGACGAGTTCTGGGGCGCGGACGCCCTGCGTGCCCAGCGCGCCGAGGGCCCGGCCCGCCGGATCCGCGGCATCCGGTCGACGGGTCGAGCGATCCCGCGCCCCGGGATGGACTGCGTGGACGGCGAGGGCTCCGTGGTGGGCACCGTCACGTCCGGCACGTTCTCGCCGACGCTCGGCATCGGTATCGGCCTGGCGCTGCTCGACGACGAGTACAAGCCCGGCACCGAGGTCGGCGTCGTCGTGCGGAAGAGCACGGAGACCTTCGATGTCGTGAAGCCCCCGTTCGTCGAGACACAGGTGCGCGAGTCTTGAGCCGCCGATTCCTGGGCCACCTCGCGGTGGCCGTGATCGGCCTCGCCGTGGCGCTGTGGGCGATCGCGAACCTGCTCAACCCGTCCATCACCTGCCGCGGCGTACCGATGGCGCCCGGTGACACGTGCAGCAACGCTGCAGGCACCAAGATGCAGACCTACGAGGACCGCCTGGAGGCACTGGAGTTCTCCACGCCAGTGATGGTGGGCGCGGGCGTCCTCGTCGCCGCGTTCGGCGTCGGGCTCGGGGTGGCCGAGGTCAGGCGGACAGGCTCATCGGGCCGTACACGACCCGATCTCCCTCCAACAGTGTGACGCTGGCGGCGCCGGCGTCCAGCAGGTCCTCGAACGAGGCGGTCAGCCAGGCCTCGGCGTCCGCCTGGGTCGGGAACTCCTGGCCCAGCCCCGCGTCGGCCGCGGTGTCGGCGTCCAGCACCGGTTCGGTGCGCCAGCGGAACATCAGACGACCTCGCCGCGCTTGACGCGCGGGCTGGGACGCCGCCAGCGGCGGAACGTCATCTGCCGGTTGAAGCCGTACATCAGCAGGCCACGCAGCGGCGTGTTCGGGTGCGTGGCGGCGAGCTTCGCCTTGTAGCTGCGCCACATCAGGACCACGTCGAGCACCATCAGCGCGATGTAGGCCCACGAGGCGTACAGGAGGTACTGGATGTAGGGGAGCAGCGCCGGGATCAGCGTGGCGGCCATGATCGCCAGCAGGATCGGCATCGCGAACTCGGCCGGGTTGAAGCGCGCGTCAACGTGGTCGCGCATGAGGACGCGGGCCGGCGTGTTCTCCTGTTCGGCGAACTGGCGGTCACGGGCGGCCATCTGGGCCTGCCGGTCGCGCTGCTTGGCCTCCTTGGGCGACAGCGTGGGGTTCAGTCGCTCGCGGCGGGCGGCCTCGGCCTCGCGGCGGGTCGGCGTCGGCGCCGACTTCTTGCCCCCGGGCGTGTGCGTCGGCGTGAGCTGCGGCGTCGGCTCTGGCTCGGCGGACTTCTTGAACAGGGCCACGGTTCCTCGGATTCGGCTGGGTCGAGATGGGTCGCCGACCATTCTATTGCAGAGTCAGGGTCGGCTCCGGGGGACCACCCCCGGCGACGCCCTCCCGCCGCTCGGGAGGCGCGGCTAGGCTGGCGGGGCAACCCCCGTTCCCACGGAAGGACCCACGACCACCATGGCCGGTTTGTTCGAACGCCTCAAGCTTGTCCTCAACGCGAAGGCCGACAAGGCCATGGACAAGCTCGAGGATCCGCGCGAGACCCTCGACTACTCCTACCAGCGCCAGCTCGAGCTGCTGCAGAAGGTCCGCCGCGGCGTCGCCGACGTGGCCACCAGCCGCAAGCGCGTGGAGCTCCAGGCGAACCAGATGGACGCCGAGATGAAGAAGCTCACCCTGTCGGCGCAGCGCGCGCTCGAGGTCAACCGCGAGGACCTGGCCCGCGAGGCCCTGACCCGCAAGTCGGGCCTGCAGTCGCAGCTGGACGACCTGATGACGCAGCACGCGACCCTGCAGGGCGAGGAGGAAAAGCTCGTCCGCGCCAGCACCCGCCTGCAGGCCAAGGTCGACGCGTTCCGCACCCGCAAGGAGACCATCAAGGCCACCTACTCCGCCGCCGAGGCCCAGACCCGCATCAACGAGGCCTTCACCGGCATCTCGGAGGAAATGGGCGACGTCGGCCTCGCGATCCAGCGCGCTGAGGACAAGACGGCCCAGATGCAGGCCCGCGCCGGCGCCATCGACGAGCTGCTCGCCTCCGGCGCCCTGGAGGACCCGTCGGGCTCCTTCAAGGACGACATCACCCGCGAGCTCGACACGCTCGCGTCCTCCTCCCAGGTCGAGAACGAGCTGGCATCGCTCAAGGCGTCCATGGGGGCCATCACCTCCGGCGCAGCGCCGCAGGCGACCCCGCAGCTGTCCGCAGCCCCCGGCGAGCCGGTGGACGCCGACGTGACCGAGGTCACCGACGCCCCGGCCGAGGGCAGGCCGGCCGGCCAGGGGGAGTGAAGCCCCATGATCGTCCGCATCCTCGGTGAGGGTCAGTACCGGCTCGACGACGCCGAGCTCGATCTGCTCAACGCGCTGGACGACGACGTCGAGGCAGCCGCCCAGGCGGGCGACGCCGACTGGCTGAAGCGGGCGCTGGAGCGCCTGCTGGACGAGGTCCGCACCCAGGGCACGCTGCTGGACGACGACCTCCTCCTCGACTCCGACGTCATCCTCCCCGACGCCGAGGCGTCCGTGGAGCAGGTGCAGGACTGGATCGGCGAGGACTCCAGCTTCGAAGGGTTGATGCCCTAGTGCGTGTGGTCGTCTGCACCGACCGGATCGGGGCCCTCGCGTCAGCCGACGCGGGGGCCGCGCTCGGTCGTGCCTTCGTCGCGGCCCGGCCCGGCACTCAGGTTGCGGTCGTGCCGCTGGCCTCCGGCGGCCCCGACCTCGCCGAGGCGCTGGACGCGCTGGGCCACGACGCGGTCGTCGTCCGTGACCCGGACGCCGACCCCGGCCACCACGGGCACCACGACCACACCCACGGGGACGAGGAGCCCACGGGCGTCGACCCGGTCTCAACGTCGCTGGGAGTGGGCCGCGCGCTGGCCGAGGCGCTGGCCGGACGCCCCCGCCGCGTCGTCGTCGACCTCACCGGCCTGCTCACCCACGACGGCGGCGCCGGCCTCCTGCACGCGCTGGGCGCCGCGGCCGATGTGCCGCTGGACGCCGGCGCCGGCGGCCTGACGGGCATCACCACCGTCGACCTCGCCCCCGCCCGTGCCCTGGTGGGGGACACCGAGCTTGTCGCCGTCGTCGACCCCGCCGAGCTGCAGGACATGCTGCTCGGCCTGCGCGGCCTGACCTCGCGGCGCGGGCGCGCTGCCGGCACCGACCCGGCCCTCATGCTCTCCACCGACGCGGCGCTCGGCGCGCTGGCCGGGGCCCTCGGCGTCCCCGACGCCCCGGGCCTGGGTGCGGCCGGCGGCGCCGTGCTGGCCCTCGCTGCGCTCGGCGGCTGGGCCACCTCGGGGCCCTCGCTGTGCGCGGAGGTCGCCCAGCTCGAGCGCACGGCGTCCGTCGCCGACGTGCTGGTCACCGGCGCCGACCACGTCGACTTCGCCACCCGTGGCGGCCACGTCGTGCCCGAGGTGGCGGCGCTGGGGGAGCGCACCATGCGCCCCGTCGTGGTGGTGGCCCGCAAGGTCGACATCTCCGGTCGGGAACTGCGCACGTTCGGGGTCGAGGTCGCCTACGCGGTGGGGGGCGGGGCCGACCTCGGCTCGGCCGAGCTGACCCGCCGCGCGGCGGGCGTGGCGTCCAGCTGGACGTGGTGACTCTTCGCCTGTTCCGGCTCGTGACCTAAGCTGTTCCCAGCAGCGCGTCGGAATACGCCGCCCCAGCCGCAGCGTTGAAGCGGTACCAAGACTCACCCGGAGGAACCATCTCATGAGCGTTGACACCCAGACCGAGGCCCTGGCCGACGGCATCATCCTGACCGAGGTCGCGGCCAAGAAGGTCTCCGACCTCGCGGCCAGCGAGGGCGAGGAGGGCCTGGCCCTGCGCATCTCCGTAGCCCCCGGCGGCTGCTCCGGCCTGCGCTACCAGCTCGCGCTGGACGACCGCGACCTCGACGGCGACGTCACCAAGGAGTGGTACGGCGTCAAGGTCGTGACGGACCGCATGAGCGCCCCCTACCTGACGGGCGCCACGATCGACTTCGTCGACACGATCCAGCAGCAGGGTTTCACCATCGACAACCCGAACGCCGGCGGCTCCTGCGCCTGCGGCGACAGCTTCCACTGATCGGACGTCTGCCTCAGCCAGGTCACGATCGGGACACGTTCGTCCCACCACTCGACATCCCGGCGCCTCGCAAGAGGCGTCGGGATGCTTGTTTGGGTTAGTCTGATGCCGAGCATCGACTCCCACCGCAGGGCGCTGCCCCGACGCGGAGGGTGTGGACCTAAGAATCGGAAGGGTGTGACGTGGCTTCGAACAGAACCTCCCAGGCCGCACGACGCATCTGGGGAGCTGCAGCCGTCGGTATCGGCGCCGTGGCACTCAGTGGGTGTTCCCAGGCGACGGTCGAGCAGTGGGGTCGTTGGGGACTCCCGGAGGCAGCCAGTGACCGGGCGCCGTTCATCGGCGACCTGTGGAACGGCGCCTGGATCGCATCCATGGTCGTCGGCGTCATCGTGTGGGGCCTCATCGGCTGGGCGGTCTTCCGCTACCGCCGCCGCAGCGAGTCCGACGTGCCGCGCCAGGTCAAGTACAACCTCCCGATGGAGATCCTGTACACGCTGGTGCCGTTCCTGGTCATCGGCGTGCTGTTCTTCTTCACCGTGCAGGCCCAGAACGGCGTGCTGGCCAAGGAGAGCGACGACGCGGTCCACAAGATCGACGTGATCGGCCAGAAGTGGTCCTGGACCTTCAACTACATGGAGGCCGAGAACCCCGCCATCGGCGTCGACGCGCACACCGTCGGCACCGTGGAGGAGATCCCCACCTTGGTCCTGCCGCTCGACAAGCCGGTTCGGTTCAAGCTGAACTCGGCCGACGTGATCCACTCCTTCTGGATCCCCGACTTCTACTTCAAGCTCGACGTGATCCCCGGCCGCACGAACACCTTCGACGTGACCGCGACCAAGGAGGGCACCTTCCTCGGCAAGTGCGCCGAGCTGTGTGGCACCTACCACGCGGCGATGGTGTTCCACGTCGAGGTGGTCCCCGAGGCCGAGTACAACGAGTACGTCAAGCAGCTCGCCGCCGATGGCCAGACCGGCGCGCTGATCGTCCCCGAGTTCCCGTCCACCGGGCCGAAGCTGGAGGGCTGACCCCATGACCACCGCACGCATTGATGCCACCGCGGTCCGCCCGGCCCGCAAGGAGAACCTGGGCGCGATCTTCTGGTCGTGGATGACCACGACCGACCACAAGGTCATCGCGAAGCTGTACATCTGGACGGCGCTGGCGTTCTTCGCCTTCGGCGGCCTGCTCGCGCTGGCCATCCGCGCCGAGCTGGCGTTCCCGGGTCTGCAGTACCTGCACTACGAGACCTTCAACCAGTTCTTCACCATGCACGGCACGATCATGCTGCTGATGTTCGCGACGCCCATGGTCGCGGCGTTCGCCAACGCGCTCATGCCGCTGCACATCGGCGCCCCGGACGTGTCGTTCCCGCGCCTGAACATGTTCAGCTACTGGCTGTACCTGTTCGGCTCGCTGATCGCCTGCGCCGGCTTCCTCACCCCGGACGGCGCGGCCTCCTTCGGCTGGTTCGCCTACGTGCCGCTGTCGGACGCCGTGCACTCGCCCGGCGTGGGTGGCGACCTATGGATCGTCGGCCTCTACCTGCTGGGCCTGAGCTCCATCCTCGGCGCGGTGAACTTCATCACCACGATCGTGACGATGCGTGCCCCCGGCATGACGATGTTCCGCATGTCGATGTTCACCTGGAACATCCTGGTGACCTCGATCCTGATCCTCGTCGTGTTCCCCGTGCTGGCCGCCGGCCTGCTGGTACTCCTGAGCGACCGCGTGCTGGGCACCCACATCCTCGACGCCGCCACCGGTGGCGCGATGCTGTGGCAGCACCTGTTCTGGTTCTTCGGGCACCCCGAGGTCTACGTCCTCGCGCTGCCGTTCTTCGGCATCATCACCGAGATCATCCCGGTCTTCAGCCGCAAGCCGATCTTCGGCTACGTCGGCCTGGTCGGCGCGACGCTGGCGATCGGCGCCCTGTCGATCTCGGTGTGGGCCCACCACATGTTCGTCACGGGCGCGGTGAACCTGCCGTTCTTCTCGTTCATGACGTTCATGATCGCCGTGCCCACGGGCGTGAAGTTCTTCAACTGGATCGGCACGATGTGGAACGGCTCGGTCAGGCTCGACAGCCCCATGCTGTGGGCAATCGGCTTCCTGACGACCTTCCTCTTCGGTGGCCTGACCGGCGTCATCCTCGCCAGCCCGCCGCTCGACTTCCAGGTGTCCGACACGTACTTCGTCGTCGCCCACTTCCACTACGTGCTGTTCGGCACCGTCGTGTTCTCGATGTTCGCCGGCTTCTACTTCTGGTGGCCCAAGTGGTACGGCTACATGCTGGACGAGAAGCTCGCCAAGCTGCACTTCTGGCTGGTGTTCGCCGGCTTCCACCTGACCTTCCTCGTCCAGCACTGGCTGGGTGTCGAGGGCATGCAGCGCCGCATCGCGGACTACCTGCCCGGTGAGGACTTCACCTTCCTCAACCAGGTCTCCACGGTCGGCTCGTTCCTGCTGGGCATCTCGATGCTGCCGTTCCTGTGGAACGTCTACAAGAGCCACAAGACCGCCCCGCGCGTGACCGTGGACGACCCGTGGGGCTGGGGCCGCTCCCTGGAGTGGGCCACCTCCTGCCCGCCGCCGCGCCACAACTTCACCAAGCTGCCGCGCATCCGCAGTGAGGCCCCCGCCTTCGACCTGCACCACCCGGAGATCTCGGGCATCGGCCCGCACCCGGTGAACCCGCTCCAGGAGGCCATCGTGGCCGAGGAGTCCGACGCGGCAGAGGAGACCGCCAAGTGAAGACCGAGGCCAAGCTCTTCCTGTTCATGGTCGTGTTCTTCACGATCGTGACCCCCATCTACGTCTTCATGACGTGGGGTGACCACGGCAACTACCCCGAGCCCATCGGCACCACCGTCCTGATCCTGACGCTGCTGTTCTGCGCCATGATCTGGGGCCTGCTGGCGCTGACCGGTCGTTCGACCGGCCCGCGTCCGGAGGACCGCAAGGACGGCGAGATCATCGAGGGCGCCGGCGCGCTCGGCTTCTTCCCGCCGACCTCGATCATCCCCTTCTGGTCGACGATCGCGATCGCGATCATGCTGCTGGGAGCCGTGTTCGGCTGGTGGCTGACCCTCCTGGGTGCAGGCCTCGGCATCTACGCCGCGCTCGGCTGGGCCTACGAGTACTACGTGGGCGACTACCAGCACTGAGCGACAGACCCGAACGGGGACGGACCACACGGTCCGTCCCCGTTCTGCATGTCCCCGTCCGCCGAGAGCCCCGGCTTCCTGCGCCGAGAGCCCCGGCTTCGTGTGCCGAGAGCCCCGGCTTCGTGTGCCGAGAGCCCCGGCTTCGTGTGCCGAGAGCCCCAGGGGTCTGTGGGCGACGCGGATGTTGGGGGCAGGCAACTCGCCACGCAACCCCTCAGCGTCGCCCTGAGGGGCCCTGGAGGGCCTACCAGCTGCTGTGCAGCGGACGCCCCTCCTCGTAGCCCGAGCGGCTCTGGACGCCGATCGTGGCCCGCGCGTGGAAGTCGGACAGGGTGCGGGCGCCGGCGTACGTGCACGACGACCGGACGCCGGAGGTGATGAAGTCCATCAGGTCCTCCACGCCGGGGCGTGCCGGGTCGAGGTACATCCGCGAGGACGAGATGCCCTCCTCGAACAGCCCGGCCCGGGCGCGCTCGAAGAAGGTCTGCTGCTGCGTGCGGGCGCGCACGGCCCGCGCGGACGCCATGCCGAACGACTCCTTGTAGGCGCGGCCGTCTGCGTCGTGCATGAGCGTGCCGGTGGACTCGTGCGTCCCGGCGAACCAGGAGCCGATCATCACAGCGCCGGCACCGGCCGCCAGCGCCAGGGCGACGTCGCGGGGGTGCCGGACGCCGCCGTCGGCCCAGATGGCCTTGCCAACGTCCGCGGCGGCCGCGGCGCAGTCCAGCACCGCGGAGAACTGCGGGCGTCCGACCCCGGTCTGCATGCGGGTGGTGCACATAGCGCCCGGGCCCACGCCGACCTTCACGATGTCGGCGCCGGCCTCGATGAGGTCGAGTGTGCCCTCGGCGGTCACGACGTTGCCGCCCACCAGCGGCACGCGGACGCCCCCGCTGCGGGCGTGCTCGTCGCGCACGGCGCGGACGGCCACCAGCGTCTCGAGCATGCGGTCTTGGTGCCCGTGGGCGGTGTCCATCACCAGTACGTCGGCGCCGGCCGCCAGCAGCGCACGAGCGCGGTCGGCGGCCTCGCCGGAGATGCCCACGGCTGCGCCGATGCGGAGGCGACCCGCGGCGTCCACGCTGGGGGAGTAGATGGCCGAACGCATGGCGCCCTTGGTGGTGAGGACGCCGACCAGGTCGCCCGCCTCGTCCACGGCAATCGCGATCTTGCGCCGGCTGTCGGTGAGGGTCTCGAAGACCTCGCCGGCCGTGCTGTCGGACGGGACGAGCGTCAGGTCCGTGGTCATCACCTCGTGGACGGGCACGAAGCGGTCCACGCCCGCGGCGTCCGCCGCCGACACCAGTCCGACGGGACGCCGCCCCTCCAGCACGACGGCGACCCCGTGGGCGCGCTTGGGGATCAGGGGGAGTGCGTCGGCAACGATCGTGTCGGGGGTGACATGGATCGGGGTGTCGAAGACCGTGTGGGCCCGCTTGACGCGCTCGATGGCGGTCCCGGCGGCCTGCAGCGAGAGGTCCTGGGGGATGATCGACACAGCCCCGCGCCGGGCCACGGTCTCGGCCATGCGGCGTCCGGAGATCGCGGTCATGTTTGCCACCACCAGCGGGGTCGAGAGGCCCAGCCCGTCGGTCGACGAGAGGTCGACGTCCATGCGGGACCGCACCGAGGAGCGGGTCGGCGACATGAAGACGTCGTCATAGGTCAGGTCGAACTCGGGCTTGCCCGTCGTGAAGCGCACCCGCCCAGCCTACCGCCGGGGACAGAACGGGCCCCCTCCCGTCTGGGAGGGGGCCCGATCGGCCCGGCCACTCAGTGGAGCTGCTTGGGCTCGTCGTCGTGGTGGTGGGAGTCCGCGATCTCCTCGCGGGTCGGCTTGGCGATGTCGTCGCCGGTGAACCAGGCCGACAGGCGGGCGTGGAGGCCGCTGACGGAACCGGGGCCGGACTGCTTGACGCCGTGCTCGTCGTGCGAGGGTGTCTCCTCCAGCGGCGCGTACTGCGGGTGCTGGGTGAGCGTGAACGCCTCGTCGTTGGAGATCGGGGCGTGCGGCTCGTGGTACCCGCCGGCGGGGGAGCGGACGATGATGCCCGACTCGGACCCGTGCAGGACGCGCTCGCGGTCGGCGCGCTGCAGCGAGAGGCACAGGCGCTTGGTGACGATGAACGCGATGACCGGGCCGACGAAGACCGCGATGCGGAGGAACCAGGTCACGGCGTTCAGCGAGACGTTGAACTGCGTCGCGATGATGTCGTTGCCACCGCCGACCCAGAAGAGGCCGTACCAGACCATGCCGGCCACGCCGAGCGCCGTGCGGGTCGGGGCGTTGCGCGGGCGGTCGAGGATGTTGTGGTGCGACTTGTCGCCGGTCAGCCACGCCTCGACGAAGGGCCACACGGCGAGGCCGGTGTACAGAATGCCCATGAGGATGGCGAACGGGATGAAGACGTTCCACGACCACGTCGTCGAACCCCACGAGGACTCCCAGCCCGGCATGATGCGGATGGCGCCCTCGACCCAGCCCATGTACCAGTCCGGCTGCGAGCCGGCGGTGACCTGCGCGGGGTTGTACGGGCCGTAGAGCCAGACCTGGTTGATCGACAACGTCGCACCCATGAGGATCAGGGCGCCGAAGACGATGAAGAAGAAGCCCCCGGCCTTGGCCATGTAGACGGGGAACAGCGGGTAGCCCACGACGTTGTTCTCGGTGCGGCCGGGGCCGGGGAACTGCGTGTGCTTGTGGTACACCAGCAGCGCCATGTGCGCGGCGATGAGGCCGAGCAAGATGGCCGGCAGCAGCAGGATGTGCGCCATGTAGAAGCGGGCGATGATCATGTCGCCGGGGTATTCGCCACCGAAGACGAAGAACTCGATCCAGGTGCCCACCAGCGGGATGGAGCGGATGGCGCCGTCGGTGAACCGGAGGCCCGTGCCGGACAGCAGGTCGTCGGGCAGCGAGTAGCCGGTCATGCCGGCGATCATGCCGAGGCTCAGCAGGCCCACGCCGATGAGCCAGTTGATTTCACGGGGCTTGCGGAACGCGCCGGTGAAGAACACGCGCAGCATGTGCGCGGTCATCGCGGCCATGAACAGCAGGGCGGCCCAGTGGTGGATCTGGCGGACCAGCATGCCACCGCGGACGTCGAAGCTGATCGCCAGCGTCGACTCGAACGCCTGGCTCATCTGCAGGCCGCGCATCAGCTCGTAGCTGCCCTGGTACTCGACCTCGGCCATCGACGGCTTGAACCAGATGGTGAGGAAGATGCCGGTGAGCAGCAGGACGATGAAGCTGTACAGGGCGATCTCGCCCAGCAGGAACGACCAGTGGTCGGGGAAGACCTTCCGCAGGCCCGCCTTGCCCAGCTTGGCGATGCCGACGCGCTCGTCGAGCCACACGGCAGGGCCGGGCAGGGACTTCACTGCCCCACCCTCGGCCGGCCTACGGGTCTCGAGGATGTCGCCCTCGGGAGCGATGCCAACAGGCTTGGCCATCACCGATCACCGTCCTTGTAGTCGTTGCGGGAGTCGCGCTCGAAGTAGCTCGGGCCGATCGGCACCGTGAAGTCGCTCTGCGCGACCAGGTAGCCGTCGGCGTTCACCTTGAGGGGGAGCTGCGGCAGGGATCGGGCGGCGGGGCCGAACACGACGACGCCGGAGTTGCCCAGGTCGAACGTCGACTGGTGGCAGGGGCACAGCAGGTGGTGAGTCTGCTGCTCCCACAGCGAGATCGGGCAGCCCACGTGGGTGCAGATCTTGCTGTAGGCCAGGATGCCTCCGACGTGCCAGGCGGAGCGGGACTCGGGGATCTTGATCGAGTTCGGGTCCATGCGCACGACGACCAAGGGGCTCTTGGCCTTCATGTTCATGTACTCCTTGCCGTGGAGGTCCCACAGGGTTTCCGGCTCGGCGTTGACCAGCTGGCCGATCTCGATGTCGGAAGGCTTGAGCGGCAGGCGGTTGACGTCGTTGACGACGCGGACGCCGTCGGCCCAGATCGTCTTCTCGATGGTCTCGCGACGCACCGCGGCGGTCGGGTACGGGCCGATGTCAGCCAGCGTCACCAGCGCGGGGACCGCGACGATGCCCAGAGCGCCACCGAGGGAGGCAACGATCATCTTGCGGCGCGACACGCCCGCGTCAGCGATGCCGGCGTTCAGGGTGTCGACGAAGCCGGCGCGCTCCTCCTCGGTCGAGGCGGGCGAGTGCCGCTCCTCGGCGATCTCGGTGTCGTTCATCAGCTGGCGCGCCCAGTGAATGGCTCCGACCCCGATGAGCAGCACGGCCAGGCCGCCGGTGAGGCCGAGCAGCGTGGTGTGCACGTGCCAGTTGACACCGAGGATGTTCGCCGTCGCGTGGCGGGGGACGGCGAAGTAGATCACCACGAAGGCGATGGCGAACAGGGGAACGAGGCCGAAGAGCGTCACGACCTGGCGGTAGGCGCGGTTGGCCGCTGCGCTGTCGACGTCCGACCAGCGCTCGACGTGCTCCTCGATGCCCGGGTTGGGCACGGGGTTGCGGTGCGGGTCGTCCTGAGTGACCAGGGCGGTGGAGTGGTCGTGGCTCATTTCGCGCGTGCTCCTCGGGAGGCGATCCAGGTGGCGACGAGGGCGAGGCCGCCGATGCCGAGAACCCAGGCCGCAAAGCCTTCGGTCACGGGGCCGAGGCCACCGAGGGAGAAGCCGGCCGACGGCTGCTCCTCCATGCCCTTCAGGTAGCCGATGATGGAGGCCACGTCCTCGTCGGGGATGGCCCCGGCGGAGAAGACGGGCATCTGCTGGGGGCCGGTGCGGATGGCCTCGTAGATGTGCAGCGGCTCGACGCCCTGCAGGGCGGGGGCGTACTTGCCGTTCGGCAGCGCACCGCCGTTGCCCGCGGCCTGGTGGCAGGCGGAGCAGTTGGTCCGGAACAACTCGCCGCCGCGGGCGATGTCGTCATCGGACAGGCCTGAGTAGTCGTACTGCTCCGACTTGGGGATGGCCGGGCCGGGGCCGAGGGTCTGCACGTACTCGGCGATGTTGTTGATCTCCTGCGCCGTGTACTGCACCACCTTGCGGGGGGCCTGCGCGCCGGGCTTGGCCATCGGCATGCGGTTGGTGGCCATCTGGAACTCGACCGCCGCCGCCCCCACGCCGACCAGGGACGGGCCCTGGGAGGTGCCTTCGCCGTTGAGGCCGTGGCACGAGGAGCACGTCACCTGGAAGAGTGCCTTGCCCTCGGCGACCTGGGCGGACATGCCCGTGTCAGCGGCCACCTGGGTGGCCGGGGAGAGGGCTGCGTAGAGCGCGCCCATGAGGACGAGTGCGAAAGCGAGCGCGAGGGGACGTGCCGCCCTGTGCCGCCTTCTGGAGGTTCCGGATCGCATCGATGCGCCTTTCGAAGTCGGGTTGGAGGGTCAGCGGATGAGGTAGATCACCGCGAACAGAATGATCCAGACGATGTCGACGAAGTGCCAGTAGTACGACGTGACGATCGCATGGACCCTCTGCTCATGGGTGAACGTCCGCGCCACGTAGGTGCGGCCGATCATGAGCAGGAAGGCGATGAGACCGCCCAGCACGTGGAGGCCGTGGAAGCCGGTGGCGAGGAAGAAGGCCGAGGTGTAGGCGTTGGTCTGGAGGACGAAGCCCTCCGAGACGAGCAGGAAGTACTCGTACGCCTGGCCGCCGATGAAGACCGAGCCCATGAGGACCGTGAGGATGTACCACTCACGCATGCCCCAGGAGCCGACGTTGAAGATGCTGCCGGTGCGGGAGACGTAGCCCTTCTCCGCACGGAAGACACCGATCTGGCAGGTGATCGAGCTCAGCACCAGGATCGTGGTGTTGATGATCGAGAACCACGGCAGCTGGATGCCGAACCAGTCCTGCATGAAGTGGGACGTGCCCCACTCCCACATGGTGGGCTCACCCGGGGCCGCCATGGCCGTCGTGTGGTTGCGCAGATTGAAGTAGGCGGCGAAGAGGGCCGCGAAGAACATCAGCTCACTGGCGAGCCAGATCACCGTGCCCACCGCCACCATGTCCGGCTTTCCCTTGATGCCGTGCAGGCGTGCCGGGGCAATCGGGTGGATGGCTCCGTGAGGGATGACCGGGACCGCGCTCGACTTCGATGTATTCGCCACGGGCGCCATTATTACCGGGGAACCGATCCCGGGTCACGTCGGCCCGAGCCACAGTGGACAAATGCCGCTGCTTCGTTACCTGTCCGTGACTGTTCGGGCGTGGGCGGGCGCGTCGTGCGCGCGTCCGGCGGCGGGGCTACGATGACCACGAGCCCGACTCCATTCCCAGAAGTGAGGACGCGATGAGCGAAGAGGCAGCTGCCGCGAAGGCGACCATCCTGGTCTACTCCGATGACCGGGGCACCCGGGACCAGGTGCGCTTCGCGTTGGGCCGCAAGGTGGCTGCGGACCTCCCCGAGGTCGAGATCGTTGAGTGCGCCACGCACCAGGCCGTCAGTCGCACTCTGGACGCCGGGGGAATCGACCTCGTCGTCATGGACGGGGAGTCGACGCCCGCCGGCGGCATGGGGCTGTGCCGCCAGGTCAAGGATGAGGTCGTGAATTGTCCGCCCGTCGTACTGCTCGTGGCCCGCGTCGCCGACGCCTGGCTCGCGACGTGGTCGCGCGCCGAGGCCGTCGTCCCGTACCCGATCGACCCGGTCCGCCTCCCCGCCTCCGTCGCGGAGGTCCTCCGCGCGCGACTGGCCAGCGAGGCGCAGGCCCGGTGACCCCTACCTGGGCTGACCTGCTGACCTCCCTCGTCAACCGCCAGGACCTCGACCGCGAGAACACCTCGTGGGCGATGAACGAGATCCTCGCCGGCGCAGCCACGCCCGTGCAGGTGGCCGGCTTCATGGTCGCGCTGCAGGCCAAGGGAGCGACCCCGGACGAACTGAACGGCCTCGTGACCGCGATGCTCGACAACGCGCGCCCGATCTCGCTGCCCACGCGTGAGGCCGTCGACATCGTCGGCACCGGCGGGGACCGCGCCAACACGGTCAACATCTCCACGATGGCCGCGATGGTCGCCACGGCCGCCGGCGCGAAGGTGGTCAAGCACGGCAACCGCGCGGCTTCCAGCAAGAGCGGCACCGCCGACTGCCTCGAGGCGCTCGGGGTGGTGCTCGACCTCGACCCGGGCGTCCAGGGCCGGGTGTTCGACGAGGCCGGCATCGTCTTCCTGTTCGCGTCGCACTACCACCCCTCGCTGCGCCACGCGGCCGTGCCGCGGCGCGAGCTGGGCATCCGGACGACCTTCAACTTCCTCGGCCCGCTGGCCAACCCCGCCCGCCCCAACGCCCAGGCGATCGGCGTCGCCGACCGCCTGGTCGCCGCGCTGGTGGCCGACGTCGTCGCGCACCGCGGCAACCGCGGGCTGGTCTTCCACGGCGGTGACGGGCTGGACGAGCTCACCACCACGACGACCTCCGACGTCTGGGTGATCAGCGACGGCCGGGTCGTCCCAACGACCTTCGACCCCGCGGACCTCGGCATCGCCAAGGCGTCCAAGGAGGACCTCGTCGGCGGCGAGCCGGCCCACAACGCCCAGGTCGTCCGCGACACCTTCGCGGGGCGCCCCGGGCCCGTGCGCGACATCGTGCTGCTGAACGCGGCCGCGGCGATCCTCGCCTACGACGGCCCCGATCCGGACGCCGACCTGACCGAGCAGTTCGCCGAGCCACTGGCCCGCGCGCGCCGCGCGGTCGACTCGGGGGCGGCGACCGAGCTTCTCGAGCGCTGGGTCAGCCTCACCCAGTCACTGGCCAGCTGAGACCGCCCTGCGCTGCGCGGAGCGCCAGCGCCAGGAACGGGCCAGCCAGCAGGCCCGGGCCGTAGGGGAAGGTACCCCGCCCGCCGGCGGCCCGGTGCACGATGCCCCACACGGCCCCGGCCAGCGTGCCGAGCAGCAGCGCCCACACCACCAGCCCGACCGAGTCGAGCGCCGTCACCGCCCCGATCGTGGCGGCCAGGCGGACATCGCCGTACCCGAACGCCCCCGTGGTGCGCCACAGCAGGTGGAACAGCAGGCCCAGCGCCAGCGCGCCGAGCGCGGCCGCGGCCAGGGGCGTCCACGAGCCGGACGCCCACGCCACCACCCCGGCGCCGACCGCGGCCACCGCCCAGCCGGCACGCGCCAGGGGGAGGGGGAGCCACGTGGTCCGCGCGTCGACGGCGCAGGCGAGGACGTTCACCGACGCCAGCGCCAGCCACGCCGGCCAGTGAGCCGGGGGCACGGTGAGTGTGACGAGCAGGGTGGCGGCCAGGCAGGCGAGCCCGACGCCGGCGACGACGGTGTGTGAGGCCAGCGAGGCGTACGGCGGCTTGCCGTCGGGGTCTGCGGGCTCGGGCAGCGTGCGCAGGACGGCGGGGGTGAGGGCGGCGGTCGCCGTAGCCACGAGCGCGGCGAGGACGACGGCCAGGGCGGGGGTGGGCCAGGGCACGGGGCCACCCTAGGCCGCGCCGAGGGCGTCCAGCGTGCGATCCCGGTTGGCGGCCTCCACGGCCACGAGTGCGCGCAGTGCCGTGACGGCGGGCACCGTCGCGGGCGTCCCGTCCGCCAACGCTGCGACGAGGGCCTGCGTGCAGGCCAGCCGGTCGGCCAGTTCTGCGAGTGGGACCCCCAGACCCACGAGGTCGGCGACGCGGGCGCACGTGGGCGAGGCAGCGACCCAGGTGGTGCGCAGGCGCTGCAGTTCTTCCGGCGTCACCGACCACAGCTGTTGGGCGACGGTGCGGGGGATGCGGCGCAGGCGCGGGCGGGGGCGCCCGCCCACCAGGCGCGCCGCGGCGCGCTGGGACACCCCGGCGTAGGCCGCGACGACCTGCCACGGCAGGCCCGTGCCGGCGCAGAGGCGCTCGAGGTGGGCGGCGAACGGGGCGGCGTCGACCCACGCTGCGGGGTCGATGATGCGGACGATGCGGGTCATGGGGCCTCCTGGGGAACGTTCCAACCAGGAAGGCCTCCGGGACAGGCCGATTGTGAGTGGCTGCTGAGAAGAAGTTCGCCGAGGGCTTGGCCCCAAGCCCTCGGCGTGGGGAAGGCAAGCCCTCGGCGGAGGGAACCCAAGCCCTCGGCGGAGGGAAGGCAAGCCCTCGGCGGAGGGAACCCAAGCCCTCGGCGGAGGGGGCACGCCAAAGGGCGGGGCGCGACCGTGGTGGTCGCGCCCCGCCCCGCAGGTGGTGCGTCAGTGCGTCAGCGCTGGGCCTTGGTGAACCCGGCCGCTTCGGCGGCCTCCTCGCTGGCGAACCAGACATCGGCGATGGTGCGCTCGTAGCCGCCGTTGCCCTGGACGTGGTACTTCATCGAACGCTCGTTGCCCTTGATCGAGAAGCCCTCCGGCGGCTCGGCACCCACGTAGGCGCCGTCCCCGTAAGGGCTAGGGACGAAAGGGTCAGCATCGGCCTCCGCGTCGGCGGCGGCCTCGGGAGCCTCGTCGGTCAGCGGCTCGTCGCCGGGCAGCACCTCGCCGCCGTCCTCCAGCCACTGGTCGGCCGCGTCCACCGGGCCGTCGGCGTCAGCCGTGGCCAGGTCGTCCACGATCTTCTGCGGCGTGGTGGGCACGTAGGGCTGGCTCGGCTCGTGCGCCTGCCACCCGGAGTCGTCGGGCGCCAGGAACTTCTTGATCGCGAAGGCGACCACGGCGAGCAGGCCGCCGGCCAGGATGACCTGACCGAGGGTGCCCCACACGGAGTTCTTCTTCTTCGGGGCCGGAACCTGGGGGATTTCCACCTTGGCGATGTCGTCGGCGGCGTTGTGCAGCAGGTCGCTCAGCGCGGGCAGGAACCCGTACTGGACCTTGCTGCGGGCGTCGTCGACGGCCGGGGCGATGCGGGCGTAGGCGTTGTCGAGGGCCGGGGACACGCGGTCCAGGGCCTCGTCGAGCTTCGGACGGGCGGCATCCACGGCCGAGGCCGCGAACTGGGCGCCGCGCTTCTTGGCGTCCTTGGCGTAGGGGCTGATGTAGTCGCTCGCCTGGTGGATCGCATCCTGGGCGCGCGGGGCCAGGTAGTCCTGGGCCTGCTGCAGGTATGCCTGGGCCTGGGCAAGGGCGTCCTTGCCGAGGTCCGCCGCGGCGTGGGTGGTGTCACCGACGGCGCGTTCGAACTTCTTCCGGTTCACGGGTTTCCTCCGTTGCGGTTGTGTGGTTCGCGTGATCGCGTGCGTCCACCGTACCCAAGCGCCCACCCGCGCAACAGAGCGCGTGGGTAACGTTGGGTGCGCACGTGCGCCGTCAGGCGCGTCATCCACCCGAAAGGATCCACCGTGGCCCAGCAGGCGACGCTCCACACCAACCACGGGGACATCGTCCTCACCCTGTTCGCTGAGCAGGCCCCCAACACCGTCGAGAACTTCGTCGGCCTCGCGACCGGCACCAAGGAGTACCGCGACGCCGAGACGGGAGCCGCCACCACCGGCAACTTCTACGACGGTCTGGTGTTCCACCGCATCATCGACGGGTTCATGATCCAGGGCGGCTGCCCCAGCGGCACCGGCACCGGCGGACCGGGCTACCGCTTCGGCGACGAGTTCCACCCCGACCTGGCCTTCAACAAGCCCTACCTGCTCGCCATGGCGAACGCGGGCCCCGGCACCAACGGCTCGCAGTTCTTCATCACGGTCACCCAGACCCCGCACCTGAACTTCCGCCACACGATCTTCGGTGAGGTGGCCGACCAGGCCAGCCGCGACGTCGTGGACGCCATCGCCAAGGTGCGCACCGGCCGCGGCGACCGCCCGGTCGAGCCCGTGGTCATCGAGTCGGTCGAGGTCACCGAGGCCTGAGCCGACCCACCGACGCAGGACGCCCCCGCCCTCGCGGCGGGGGCGTTCTGTGCGTCAGCCCGCTCGAGGCGCGCTCCACCTGCACCTCGGGGACACCCGCACCTCGGGGACCGCTCACTCGCCGAGCGAGAACGCAGCCTCCAGGTCGTGCGAGGAGTAGGCGCGGAACGCCAGGTGGGTCTGCGTGCCCGTGACGCCGGCGACCTTGTTGATCTGGCCCGTCACGACGTCGGCGATTGTCTCGACGTCGCGGGTGCGCACCATCGCGACGAGGTCGATATCGCCGGTGACGGAGTAGACCTCGGTGACGCCGTCCAGTGCGGCGACCTCCTCGGCAACCCCGGTGACGCGATCGACCGCGGTGGTGATGAAGACGATGGCGGTGTTCATGGGGCCACACTATCCAGCGCGTGGCGCGGGAGGTCGGCCAACGCTATCGACCCGTGCAAAGGCCACGCCCAGTCGCCCTCGATCTCGATGATGCGGGACCGCTCCAGCCAGGCGGCGACCCGCTCGACCTCCTCGACCGTCGCCGCGGGCATGCCCGGCAGGGGGGCGGGCACGTGCTCGGCCGCACGCACGGCGTCCCGGGCCACGGCCTGTACCACCTCCCCCGGGCGGGCCAGCGCGGCCGCGGCCAGCCGCCCGTGGCGGATGACGTGCACCTCCCAGCCCTCCTCGGACCGGCTCGCGGCGACAACCTGGGCACAGCCCGCCAGCGCCTCGAGGCGGCGGGCCCGGGTCGACGCCCGCACGAACGCCTCCAGCCGGGCGGTGAGCCGCCCCGCCTCCTCGAAGCGCTCGGCCTCGATGAGCTTGCCGAGCTTCGACCGGGGCGCGGTCAGGATGCCCCGCACGTCGGTGGTCAGGCTGGCGCGCACGGCGTCCGTCACGGCGACGTAGTCGGCGCGCGAGGTGGTTCCGTCGCACGGCGCCAGGCACTTGCCGAGGTCGCCGAGCGCGCACCGGCCGGTCAGCCTCCGCTCGCTCAGGCGTTCGGTGCACTGGCGGATGGGGAACGCCTCGTAGACGGCCAGCGCCGCTTGCTCCGCGGCCTCGCGCCGCCCGAACGGGCCGAAGTAGCAGGCGCCGTCGTCCGCGACCTTCCGCACCAGCGACAGCCGCGGGAAGGGCTCGTCGGTGAGCTTGAGCCACAGCTGGCGCTCGGGGAACTTCGAGCGCCGGTTGTACCGCGGTGCGTGGGCGGCGATGAGGCGCAGTTCGAGCACCTCGGCCTCCAGCGGTGTGCGGCACACCGTCGCCTCAACGCCCGTGCTGATGCGCACCATCTCCTCCATGCGGGGGCGCTTCTCGGCGGCGGTGAAGTAGCTGCGGACGCGGGCGCGCAGGTTCACGCTCTTGCCCACGTACAGCACCTGCCGCCGGATCACGCCGTCGCGATCGGGCAGGTCGGCCACGAACTGGTAGACCCCCGGCGCGACGGGCACGTCGGACGCCCACGTGCGCTTGGCGCGCCGCTCGGGGGAGACCCCGCGGGTGAACTCCAGCAGGTCCTCCAGCGTCGAGACTCCGAGGTTGCCGACCCGCTCCAGGAGGCCGTGCAGCACATGGACCGTGGCCCGGGCGTCCGTCAGCGCGCGGTGGTTGGGGGCCTCGGGGGCCCGGAAGTGGTGGGCGAGCGTGGCCAGCTTCACGTTCGGCACCTCGTCGCGCATGAGGACGCCCCGCGCCAGCGTCACGGTGTCGACCACGCCGAAGCCCGGCCACGGGAGCTGCTGGGCGGCGCAGGCGCGCTTGAGGAACCCCACGTCGAAGCCTGCGTTGTGGGCCACCAGCACCGCCCCGCGGGCGAACTCCAGGAAGGGCGGGATCACCTGGTCGACGCGCGGGGCGTCCGCCACCATCGCGTCCGTGATGCCGGTGAGCACCGAGATCAGCGGCGGGATGTGGGCGTTCGGGTTCACCATCGTCTGGAACTCGCCGACGACCTCGCCGCCCTCCACCCGCACGGCGCCCACCTCGGTGATGGACGCGTCCGCCCCCGCCCCGGTCGTCTCGAGGTCGACCACCACGAAGGGGGTGGTGGCCAGGTGGCGGCCCAGGTCCTCGAAGGTGGGTTGGAGCGCGGACGTCGTCATGTCCGCAGACGCTAGGGGGCGGGTCCGACAATCCATGGCACGCTGCCCGGTCCATCCGGGACCGCGCGCGTATTGTCGGAGGCGCCTGACAGCGTGTGCGCCATGGACACGATGCTGGTCGATTGCAACGCCTGTGCCGCCCGCGGGCCGGCCTGTGGCGAGTGCGTGGTCTCGGTGCTGCTCGGCATGCCCGGGGCCGCGGAGGGGGGCGGACTGGCCCCCGACGAGAGGGCGGCTCTGGACGCCCTCGCGGGCGGCGGCCTCCTGCCGCCGCTGCGGCTGGTGCAGGCCGTCGGCCCGGTCCCAAAGGAGCAGTGGCCGCTGACCCGCCGCGCCTAGGCGACCGGCGCGGCGGCCACCCGCTCCACGAACTGCAGCGACTGGTCGACGATGGTGTTGGCGTCGTGGTCGAGCGTGGCGACGTGGTAGCTGTTCGGCAGGTGCACCTCGGTGATGTCGGCCGACGACACCAGCCGCAGGATGGTGTCGGACGACGTGCCGGGCACGACGTGGTCGACGGTCGAGCGGAACAGGATGAGCGGGCAGGTGACGAGGTCGAGCACGGACTTCACGTCGGTCCACAGCTTGAAGAGCTCGTGCACCCCGTACACCGGCGTCATGTCGTAGGCGCCCTCGTCGACGCCCTCCAGGGCGATGTCGTTGCCGATCGACGGGGTGGCCGGCACCAGGTACTTGAGCACGCCGGCGAAGCGGGCCATGGGGTCGACGGCGCCCAGGGCCGGGTTGACCAGCATCAGGCCGGCCACGTCGGTGTGCTGCTCGGCCAGTCGCAGCGCGAGCGACCCGCCCATCGACAGGCCGGCGACGAAGACCTGGTCGCAGCGCTCCTGCAGTCCCCGGTACTCGGCGTCCACGCGGTCGTACCAGTCGCGCCAGCTGGTGACGTTCAACTCCTGCCAGACGGTGCCGTGGCCCGGCAGCCGGGGGAGCGAGACGGTGTGGCCGGCCTCGGCCGCCTGCTCGGCCCAGCCGCGCAGGGAGGCGGGGGATCCGGTGAAGCCGTGGCAGAAGAGGATGCCGACGGGGCCGCCGTCGGCATGAAACGGGGCCATGTGGTCCGGGTTCGCCATGGCGCCATCGTAGGGGCCCGGCCACTAGGCTGGCCCGCCAGGAGGTTTCGACACATGAGTTGGTACGGGTTCTTCAAGGTGCCGTTCCGTCAGTTCGTGAAGCACGGCTACAAGGCGACCATCACCGGCGCGGAGAACATCCCGCGCACCGGTGGCGTGATCCTGGCCAGCAACCACGTCTCGTCCGCGGACACCTTCCTGACCCCCGCGCTGATCGACCGCCAGGTGACCCTGCCGGTCAAGGCCGAGGCCTTCCGCCGCGACCAGGGCCTGGTGTGGGGCGTCATCGGCTGGTTCCTCAAGGCGGTCGGCATGGTGCCGCTCGACCGCACCGGCGGCCGCGCCGCCCTGGACGGGCTGGGCCCGGTCATCGAGGCGCTGAAGGAGGGCCGGGTCGTCGGCATCTACCCCGAGGGCACCCGCTCGCCCGACGGCCGCCTGTACCAGGGCAGGACGGGCGTGGCCCGCCTGGCGCTGTCCACCGGTGCCCCCGTCGTGCCCGTCGGAATCCTCGACGCGAAGATCACCGGTAAGAAGCTCGGCATCCCGTGGGTCGAACGCCCGCGCATCGTCGTCGGGAAGCCGCTCGACTTCTCCGCGTGGAAGGGCATGGAGGAAGACCGCGCCGTGGGGCGTTGGGTCACCGACGAGGTGATGGCGGCCATCCAGCAGCTCACCGGCCAGACCTACGTGCAGGCCTACGCGTCCTCGGTGAAGTCCGGCTCGATGGACGCCGCAGAGGCGGACCGCCGCGTCCGCGAGCGCCCGGGCGGTGGGCCGGCGCCCCAGGCGCCACCCACGGCGTCCGCCTGAACCGGTGGCGTGGCGGTACCGGGTCGCGGTACCCGTCGGGGCATGCGGCCGGGCCCGACTATCCTGACCCGGTGTCCACGACGATTCCTTCCCTGACCGACCTGCACGCGCGCGGAGCGGCCCAGCAGCCGACCTATCCCGACGCCGCCGCGTTGGCGTCCGTGGTCGGCGAGCTCCGGGAGCGTCCCCCGCTGGTGTTCGCCGGTGAGGCCGACGACCTGAAGGAGCGCATCGCCGACGTCGCTGCGGGCCGGGCGTTCATGCTGCAGGCGGGCGACTGCGCCGAGACCTTCGGCAACGTGACCGCCGTCAACATCCGCAACGCGCTGCGCGTGCAACTGTCGATGGCGGTCGTGCTCCAGTACGCCGCGCAGGTGCCCGTGGTCAAGGTGGGCCGCATCGCCGGCCAGTACGCCAAGCCGCGCAGCAGCAACGACGAGACGCGCGACGGCCTGACCCTGCCGTCCTACCGCGGGGACGCCGTGAACGGGCTCGACTTCAACGCCGAGTCCCGCGTGCCCGACCCGCGCCGCCTGCTGGACGTCTACAACTCCTCGGCGGCGACGCTGAACCTCGTCCGCGCGTTCGTCAACGGCGGCTTCGCCGACCTGCGCACCGTGCACAGCTGGAACACCGACTTCGTGCGCAACTCGCGCGTCGAGGCCAAGTACGAGGCGCTGTCGGACGAGATCGAGCGCGCGATGGCGTTCATGATCGCCTGCGGCGTGAGCGACGACGCGTTCCGGACGGTCAACTACTGGGCCTCCCACGAGGCGCTGCTCATGGAGTACGAGCACGCGCTCACCCGCATCGACTCCCGCACGGGCACCCCGTACGGCACGTCCGGCCACCTGCTGTGGATCGGCGAGCGCACCCGCCAGATCGACGGCGCCCACGTCGAGCTGCTGAGCCGCCTGCGCAACCCCGTCGGCGTCAAGCTCGGCCCCACCACCACGCCCGAGGTCGCGCGCGAGCTGGTCGAGCGCCTCGACCCCGACAACGAGCCGGGCCGCCTCACGATCATCACGCGGATGGGCGCCGGCAAGGTCCGCGACGCCCTGCCCGCGATCATCGAGGCCGTGGAGGCCACCGGCCGCAAGGTCGCGTGGGTGTGCGACCCGATGCATGGCAACACCTATTCGACGGAGAAGGGCTTCAAGACGCGCGCCTTCCCGGTCATCTGGGACGAGGTCGACGGCTTCTTCGACGTGCACGCCGAGCTGGGGACCTGGCCCGGCGGCGTCCACATCGAGCTGACCGGCAACGACGTCACCGAATGCGTCGGTGGCGTCGACGAGCTCGACGAGGACGCGCTGGCCGACCGCTACGAGACGGCCTGCGACCCGCGCCTGAACCGCAACCAGGGCATCGAGCTGGCGTTCTACCTGGCCGAGCGGCTGCGCAACGACATCCTGCGGCGCGGGACGAACCCCATTCAGGAGTTCACCCCGCGGGAGATGTGATGATCGATCTGCGCTCCGACACGGTCACCCGGCCGACGGACGCGATGCGCGCGGCCATGGCCGCCGCACCCGTCGGAGACGATGTCTACGCCGAGGACCCGACCATCGGCGAGCTCGAGGCGCGCGTCGCCGCGCTGCTGGGCCACGAGGCGGGCCTGTTCTGCGCCACCGGCTCGCTGGCCAACGTGCTCGGCGTCGCCCAGCACGTCGCGCCCGGCCAGGAGGTGCTCTGCGACTCCGGGGCCCACATCGCCCGGGCGGAGATGGGCGCCCACGGCGCCCTGACCGGCGTCACGATGCGCACGTGGGTGACCCCCGACGGTCGCGTCGATCCAGCCGGCGTCGAGGCGCTGTTCTCGCCGGACGCCGGCCCCTACCTCGTCTCGACAGCCTGCGTCGAGGTCGAGAACACCCACAACTTCGGGGGCGGCACGATTCAGCCGCTGGCCGCGCTGGAGTCGCTCGCGGCGCTGTGCCGTGACGCGGGCGTCCGCATGCACCTGGACGGCGCACGCCTGTGGAACGCCCATGTGGCGACCGGCGTACCGCTGGCCACCTACGGCGGGCTGTTCGACACCGTCAGCGTCTGCTTCTCCAAGGGACTGGGGGCGCCGGTGGGGTCGGTGCTGGTCGGCCCGGCCGAGGCCATGTCGTCCGCCCGGGTCCTGCGCAAGCGGCTCGGCGGCGGCTGGCGCCAGGCGGGGCTGCTCGCCGCGGCCTGCCTGCATGCGCTGGACCACCACGTCGAGCGGCTGGCCGACGACCACGCGGGTGCGCGGGCGTTCGCGGACGCCGTGCGCGCGGCCGGGGTCGCGGTGACCGAGCCCGAGACCAACATCGTCGTCGTGCCGACCGGCGCGCACCCGGCCGCCGAAGTCGTGGCGCGGGCGTCCGAGCGGGGCGTGCGGATCTCGGCCGTGGGCGCGCGCGTCGTGCGTGCGGTCACCCACCTCGACGTCACGACCGCCCGGTGCGCGGACGCCGGGGCCGTGCTGGGGGAGATCCTCGGCGCGTGATCAGGCGTCGAGGGCGGCGATGGCCTCCTCGACCGCCTCGCGGCTGCCCGGGCGGACGACCCGGGAGACCTCTTCGCCGTCACGCAGGAAGACCAGCGTCGGCCAGAGCTTGACACGGAACGAACGACCCAGGGGGCGGCCCTTGCCGTCCTCGGCGCGGATGCGGGTGATGTCCGGCCGGTCGGACAGGGCCGGCTCGACGAACCGGGAGGCGGCACGGCAGTAGCCGCACCAGTCGGTGCCGAACTCGACGACGACCCGGCCGGCCATGGCGTCGACCTCGTCGCGGTTGGGTTGGTTCACGAGGTAGCCAGCGTTCATCCCCCGAGCTTAGGTTGGGGTCATGCAGATCACGCACCTGGGCCACGCGGCCGTCCTGCTGGAGGTGGCCGACCGCCGGATCCTGTTCGATCCGGGCAACTTCTCCGACGGCTGGCACGGCACTACCGACCTGGACGCGATCGTCGTCACCCACCTGCACCCCGACCACATCGACCCCGACCACATCGGCGGCCTGCTGGCCGACAACCCGGGCGCGCAGGTCTGGGTCGAGCCGGGCGTGCTGTCGCAGTACGACCTGCCCCCGGGCGTCCAGGGCATCGCCGAGGACGAGTCGGTCGAGCTGGGCGGCGTCCGCATCGAGGCGGTCGGCGGGCTGCACGCGGTCATCCACCGGGACATCCCGCGCATCGGCAACGTGGGGCTCGTCGTGAGCGCCGAGGGGGAGCCGACGTTCTTTCACCCGGGCGACTCGCTCGACACCGCGCCCGCGGGCGTCGATGTCATCGCGATCCCGATGATGGGGCCGTGGGCGGCGATGAAGGAGCACATCGACTTCCTGCGTGAGGTCGGCGCCCCGCAGGGCTTCGGCATCCACGACGGGCTGCTGTCGGACCGGGGCTGGAAGCTGTCACACGGTCGCTACAACGAGATGACCCCCACGACGGTCCACGACCTCCGCGACCGCATGCCCTGGACTCCCGCGGGCTGACGTCCCCCTGCGCCGAGGGCCCCGGCTTCTGGCGTCGAGAGCCCCGGCTTCTGGCGTCGAGAGCCCCGCCCTCTGGCGTCGAGAGCCCTGCCCGGGCCGTTGCCGCGTCGTGATAGGAAGGAGATCATGACGTCCCCCTCGCCTGGCGTGCTCGACTGGCTCGCGCGCCTGATCGCCCTCGACACCACCAGCCGCGACTCGAACCTGCCGCTGGTCGACCTGGTCGCTGAGCACGCGCGCTCTCTGGGCCTCGACCCGCACGTCTTCCCGAACGAGGACGGGACGAAGGCGAACCTCGTCGTCACGGTGCCCGACGCCGACGGCAAGACCGCCGGGGGCGTCATGCTGAGCGGGCACTCCGACGTCGTCCCCGTGGACGGCCAGGCGTGGGCGTCCAACCCTTTCACCCTGACCGAGCGGGACGGACTGCTCTACGGCCGCGGCACCGCCGACATGAAGGGCTTCAACGCGATCATCGTGGACGCCCTCGCCGAACTCGTCGCCCAGCCGCTGCGTGAGCCGGTGCACATCGCGCTGTCCCATGACGAGGAGGTCGGGTGCATCGGAGCCCAGCCCCTCGTGGACGGGATGCGCTCGGTCGGGCTCGCGCCGCGGGTCTGCTTCGTGGGTGAGCCGACGTCGATGCGGATGATCCGCGGGCACAAGTCCATCAACCTGGTCACGATCACGCTGCACGGGCTCGCCGCGCACAGCTCGCTGACCGCCCAGGGCGTGAACGCCATCGAGCACGCGGCGTCCGTGGTGCGGTACTGGCGCGAGCGGGCGGACGCCTGGCGCACCACCGGCCCGTTCGACGAGGCGTACCCGATCGCCCACACGACCGGGTCGGTCAACCAGATCGCTGGCGGCAACGGGGTCAACATCATCCCGGCGGAATGCTCGGTGACGCTCGAGTTCCGTTCGATCGGGACGGCCGCCGACGACCAGGCCGAGATCGACGCGCTCGTGGCGTACTGCCGTGAGATCGAGCGTGCCATGCGGGCGGAGGACGCCTCGGCCTCGGTCGAGATCGACGTGCGCGCGCAGACGCCCGGGCTGGACACGCCCACCGACAGCGACGCCGTGCGGCTGGGGGAGCAACTCGGGCTCGAGGTGCAGGACGACAAGGTCACCTACGGCACGGAGGCGGGCATCTACGCCAACGCGGGCATCTCGACCGTCGTGGTCGGCCCCGGCGACATCGCGCAGGCGCACAAGCCGGACGAGTTCATCGACCCCGACCAGCTCGCGCAGTGCCAGGCGTTCATCGGACGCCTGATCGATCACGTGCGCGTGTAGGGGCTCTCGACGCAGAACACCGGGGCTGTCGGCGCAGAACACCGGGGCTGTCGGCGCAGAACACCGGGGCTGTCGGCGCAGAACACCGGGGCTGTCGGCGCAGAAGACCGGGGCTGTCGGCGGAGGGGCGTCAGACGAGGTTCAGGGTGACCCGGGAGCCCTTGGGGACCGAGGCGCCCTCGGCGGGCTCGACGCTCAGGACCATGCCGAAGCCGCCGTTGACCAGGCGCTTGAAGACCGGCTCCAGGCCCGCGGCGCGGACCTTGGCGGCGGCCTGGTCGGCGCCCATGCCGCGCAGCCCGGTGGGGATCGTCACCATGACGGGGCCCTTGGAGACCGTCGCCGACAGCGCACCGCCGCGCAGCAGCCGGCCCTCGCGCGGGTCCTGGCTGATGACGGCTCCCTTGGGCACGGTGTCGTGGTTGGCCTCGCCGAGGGTGACCTTGATGGCGTTCTCCTTGGCCCAGGCCTGCAGCTCGGCCACTGGCTTGCCGGCGAAGTCCGTCACGGCCACGGGGGCAGGGCCCTTCGAGACCACGATGTCGATCGGGGTGTTTCGCTTGACGGGCGTGCCCGGCTCGGTGCCCTGGGAAATCACGATGCCGCTGGCGACGGTGTCGTGGTACTGCTCGACCACCTCGCCCACCGACAGTGACATGCCGGTGATGAGCTGCTCGGCGTCCGCGCGGGGCTCCTCGACGACCGACGGGACGTCGAACCGCTCGGGACCGCGCGACATCCAGGCCGTGATCGTCCCGTCGCGCAGCACGCGGTCGCCCTCGGCCGGCTCGGTGCGGATGACCTTGCCGGCCTCCACGTCCTCGGAGAACTCCTGCTGGAAGACGACCTGCACGTCGGAGCCGACCGCGAGGGCGACGGCCTCGTCCTGCGTCAGCGTGGCCAACGCGGGCGCGGTCGTCCAGCGGCCCTCGAACAGGTACCAGCCGCCCCAGCCCGCACAGCCCAGCACCGCGAGCACGGCCAGCAGCGACACGAGGCGCTTCCAGCGCGGGGCGGACGCCGTGGGCCGCGCCACCCGCGGGGGCGGCACGGGCGACTGCGGACCGGTGAGATCGGGCAGCGCCCGCGTGTGCGGGGAGTGCGGGGAGTAGGGCAGCGGCCCGTCGCTGTAGAACGGCGCCCCGTCGACCGAGACGTCGAACGTCGGTGACACGGGCGTGACCGGGGTGAACCGGCGCTCGGCGCCCATCCGCGGGGGCATGGTCGGCACGGGCGTGGTCGCGCCATCGGTGGGCTCGGGCTCGGTGCGCCGCATGCGCGCCACGAGGGCCGGGTCGTCGACGACGCCGCGGGCCAGGGCGTCCTTGGCGGCGCGGAGGTGCCCGAGCAGCACGCCGGCGTCCATCGGCCGGTTCGCACGGTCGCGGTTGGCAGCGGTCGTGACCAGGGCGTCGACGTACGGCGGGATGCCGCCACGGCCGTCGCGCCACGTCGTGGAGACCTCCATCGACGGGGCCGAGATCTGGTTGTGCACGTGGCTGTACGCGACCTGGATCGGCGTCTCGCCCTGGTGCGGCTTGCGGCCGGTCAGCATCTCGTACAGCACGATGCCGAGCGAGTACACGTCGGAGCGGGCGTCAGCGCGGCCGCGGGTCACCAGCTCGGGCGCGATGTAGCTGACGGTGCCGATGACCAGCCCGGTCGTGGCCGCGTTGGACTGCGCGGTCACCGCGCGGGCGAGGCCGAAGTCGGCGACCTTGACCTGGCCGCGATCGGAGATGAGCACGTTCTCGGGCTTGATGTCGCGGTGGATCAGCCCGGCGCCGTGGGCGGCCGCCAGGGCGGACGCCACGGGCTCGAGCAGTTCGATGGCGCGTTGGGGGTCCATCGGTGCCTCGCGGGTGATGAGCTGGCGCAGCGTGAAGCCCTGCACGTACTCCATGACGATGTAGGGGCGTCCGGCGTCCGTGCCCTGGTCGAACACGCTGACGACGTTGGCGTGCGACAGGTGGGCGGCCGCGCGGGCCTCGGTGTCGAAGCGCGCGGCGAAGTCGTCGGAGTCGCCCAGCCCGTCGTTCATGACCTTGATGGCGACCGTGCGCGATAGGCGGAGGTCGTTGGCGACGTAGACGGTGGCCATGCCCCCGCGCGCAAGCTTCTTGACGACCTCGTAACGGTCGTCGAGCACGTGACCCACGAGGCCACTGTTGCGGTCTGTCGTCAACACGAATCTCCGGCATGGATCGGGGAAGGGAGGCATGCCAGGCCCGAGTTGAGTGTAGGCAGACGCGCCATGGCGGCCTGCGCCGACCCGCCGGTGTTGTGGCAGGCTTGCCCTGTGACCGCATTGATGGGGATTGCCGCCCGGCTGAAGCTCGCCCGCCTGATCCACATCCTGCCCGACGAGCCGGACGCAGCAGGCCCCTTGGCCCGTGCCAGCTACGCCGGCGGAGCCGACGCCGTGATGCTGGACGAGGACCTCGCCGAGGTCATCGCCGACGACACCGCCGCGCTCGGGCTCGACGCCATCACCGAGGCGGCCCGCGCCACCCAGGGGCTGACCGCGTACCTCGGGCGCCCCGTCCGCGCGGCGTCGTTGTCACCCGACCTCTTCGTGCTCGCCGACGACGAGGCCGATCCCGCCCGCACCCGCAAGGTCGTGGGGGAGTGGACGATGATCGGACGCCGCTGCAACAGCACCGCCGAGACCGAGGCGGCCCTGGCCCACCCCGACGTCGATTTCCTGGTGGTGGGCCCCGGCCTGCCGCTGATCCGGCACGCCGCCGAGCACGCGCCGCAGCATGACCCGAAGTCCAAGCCGTGGTTCGCGGTGGGCGGCATCACGATCGAGTCGCTCCCGGCCGTCATCCGCGGCGGCGCGATGCGCGCGGCTGTCGGCGGGGCCATCACCCGGGCGTCCAACCCCGAGGCGGCAGCGATGCAGCTGAAGGACATCCTGCGCGAGGCTTGGAACGCCGACGAGCGCATGGAGGCCGTCAGCGCGTCGGCGTTCGGCACGTCGCCGCAGCTGACGTTCGACACGAAGCTGGTCCCGCCCGCGGACGGGCGGCACCTGTAGGGCCCGGCTCAGAAGTCGCGGCGCACCGCGAGCCGGGCCAACGCGGTCAGGCCCGCGCGGCCGTCGTCGCTGAGATCGGACCCCGCCAGGGCGGCCATCGCCCGGTCGAACTCGCGGTCGATCTCCTCCTCCACTGCCCCCGTGGCGCCCGAGGAGTCGATGATCGCGCGCGCGCGGGCCACGCCCGCGGCGTCCAGCCCCGGGTCGCCGAACAGGCCGGCCAGCTCGGCGGCGTCCGCCTCGGACGCCCGGCCGAACGCCTCGGCGACCAGCAGGGTGAGCTTGCCGACGCGGAGGTCCTCGCCGGAATCCTTGCCGGTGAGCGCCTCGTCGCCGTAGATGCCCAGCACGTCGTCGCGGTACTGGAACGCGCGGCCCAGCGGCTGGGCGAACGCGGTCAGCGCGTCGAGCTGGTCGTCGGACCCGCCGGCCAGCGCCGCGCCCAGCAGGAGCGGACGGCGGATCGTGTAGGAGGCCGACTTCCACGTCACGACGGTGCGGGTCAGCTCGGTCAGGTGCCGGCGGCCCTCGGGGGTGCGGCTCAGCGCGTGCGGGTCGCGGGCCTGCGCGAGCACGTCCAGGTACTGGCCGGCGGTCACCTCGGTGCGCACCGCCTCCAGGTGCGGACGCCCGCGCCCGAGTTCCACGGTGCCGAGGCCGGAGCGGCGGTACATCTCCTCCGACCAGACGAGCAGCAGGTCGCCGAGCAGGATCGCGCCGGCGCGCCCGAACTGCTCGGGGTCGCCGCGCCACGCCGCGGAGCGGTGGTCGGCCTCGAACTGGCGATGGGCGGCCGGGACGCCGCGGCGGTAGTCGGAGGCGTCCATCACGTCGTCGTGCATGAGCGCCGACACGTGCAGCACGTCCAGCGACGCGGCGGCCCGCACCACGGCGTCCGGCAGGTCCTCGGAGCCGGCGACCGCGGCGTACGCCCACGCGCAGAACGCGGGGCGCAGGCGCTTGCCGCCGTCGGTGAAGACGCGGGCGCGTTCGAGCAGGGGAGCGGTGGCGGGGTGGATGGACGCCAGGGTCTCGGCCTGGCCGTCGAGGAACGCCGTGATCGCGCCCGACACCGCGGCGCGGAAGTCGGCGGAGACGGGGTTGGCGGGAACGAGGCTGACCACGCTGCGAGCCTACCGGGAGCCCTCGGGGGCGCCTGAACTAGGGTAGCCCGCATGCCCGAGACGATCGTCGACCGACTGCGCGCCAGCGATGGTCCGACATTCAGCGTGGAGTTCTTCCCGCCCTCGGACGACGCGGGCGTCCAGCAGCTCATCGGCACCGTGGACGCTCTCGGCGGGCTGCGGCCGGACTGGCTGTCGGTGACCTACGGCGCCACCGGCGCGAGCCGCTACAAGACCTTCTCCGCGGTCGGTGCGATCCGCGGCACGACCGACACCCCGCTGATCGGCCACCTGACCGTGGCTGGGCAGCCGCTGGGCGAGATCCGCCGGGCGCTGGACGCCTACGCGCGGCTCGGCGTGACGCACGTCCTGGCGCTGCGGGGCGACCCTCCCGGCGGCGGTGCGTTCGTGCCGCACCCGGACGGCTTCATCAACGCCACCGAGCTGGTGCGCTTCATCAAGGGCTACGGCGACTTCACCGTCGGCGTGGCGGCCTTCGCGAACGCGCACCCCGAGGGCTCGGCCGAACTCGACGCGCGGATCCTGCTGGACAAGCAGGAGGCCGGAGCCGAGTTCGCCGTCTCGCAGATGTTCTTCGACCCGCAGGCCTACGTGTCGATGCTGGGGCGCTTCCGGTCGCTCGGCGGCACCATGCCCGTGGTCGCCGGCATCATGCCGATCACGGTCCCCTCCCAGATCGAGCGGTTCGGGGCGATGTCCGGGGCCGAGCTGCCGCGCGACGTCGTCGGGCCGCTGCTGGCGGTGGCCGACTCGAAGGAGAAGTTCCGCGAGGTGGGCGTCGACCTCATCACCCAGCTGTGCCGCGACGTGCTGGACGCCGGCGCGCCGGGTCTGCAGTTCTTCACGCTGAACCGTTCGACGGCGACCGTCGAGATCCTGGGGCGGTTGCGCGACCCCGGGGTGGCGCGGGCGTCGTAGGGGCTGTCGGCGGTCAAGGCCGGGGTGTCGGTGCGGCGGATCAGGGGGCGGGACGCCAGGCCCCGGGACCGTCGACGTCGAGGGTGACCAGCCGCTGGGTGGGCCTGGTCAGGGCCACGTAGAGCACCCGGACGCCGCCGGGGGACTCGGCGACGATCTCGTCCGGCGCGACGACCACGACGGCGTCGTACTCCAGGCCCTTGGCCTCCAGTGGCGTCACGAACAGGACGCGGTCGAGGTTGGCCGTGTTCATCCGGGTGCCCAGGCGCGGGGGCAGGAGGCGCTTCAGCGCGTCCAGGCGCGAGGGCGGCGCGATGATGCCCACGGTGCCGCCCACGGCGTCGGTGAGGCGGTCGACGATGCGGACCAGGTCGCTCACCAGCGCCGACGACGAGGTCTCCAACAGCTCCGGGTCGAAGCCCGTCGACCGGACGGCGCGCGGCAGGTCGGCCCGCGGGTAGGAGACCTGCACCACCTTCGAGGCCAGGTCGAACACCTCGGCGGGCGAGCGGTAGTTCACCGACAGGCGGAACTCGCGGTGCGGCGCGGTGCCGACCAGGTCTCGGACGGCTCGGCCGACCTCGTCCAGGTCCGGCCAGGACGACTGCGCGATGTCGCCCACGATGGTCCACGACGCCTGCGAGCCGCGGCGGCGCAGCATCCGCCACTGCATCGGCGTGATGTCCTGGCTCTCGTCGACCAGCACGTGCGCGTACGTCTCATGGCGGTCGTCGGTGAGGTCGTTCTCGATGGTGCGGCGCAGCCGGTCGGCGGTGGTTACGAACTCGCTGACGTTCTCGCCGCCCTCGATGAAGAGGTTGGGGCCGTGGTCCTCGATCGGCTCGGGGCCGAGCACGGAGACCAGCTCGTCGAGCAGCGCCATGTCGGCGACCGTCCAGTCGTGGCCCTCGGCGTACGAGGCCGCGAGCAGGGCCTGCTCGTCGGCGTCCAGGATGCCGTCGGCGACCTTGGCGGTGACCCGCGGGTCGCCCAGGCGCCGCAGCACGTCGGGGGCCGACAGCGGGGGCCACCACGCGTCCACGAAGTCGCGGTAGGCCGCCGAGTCGGTGATCAGCTCGGGGACCGCATCGGGGTCCACGTCGGCGTCCTCGGGCACCTGGGTCGCCAGGGCGTTCACCAGCGCCTTCTCGGCCGACTCGCGGGCGAGGTTCACCCGCTGGTGCGACAACACGCCCGACCGGATGCGGGAGAGCTGCGCGTCGTTCAGCTTGAGAACGTTGCCCTTGACCGTGACGACGAGCGACAGGCCGTCCGAACCCGGGTCGACCAGCGGCAGGTTCACGAGATTCTTCAGCAGGCCCACCATGCGGAGGCTGCCCTTGACGGCCGCGGTGCCCGCGTCGTCGACCTGTTCGGCCGACAGACCGCCCAGGACGTCGCCGGCGACCTGACCGATGGCGCGCAGCACCACCGAGTCCTCGCCGAGGGAGGGCAGCACGCGCTCGATGTAGTTCATGAACACCGGGCCGGGGCCGACGACGAGGATGCCGCCGCGCTCGAACCGGCGCCGGTTGGAGTAGAGGAGGTAGGCGGCGCGGTGCAGCGCCACGACGGTCTTCCCGGTGCCGGGGCCACCGCTGATGATCGTGACGCCGGCGTGGTCGGCGCGGATCGCCAGGTCCTGCTCGGCCTGGATCGTGGCGACGATGTCCTTCATCCGCGTGCCGCGCGAGCGCGACAGTGACGCCATCAGGGCGCCCTCCCCGATGATCGGCAGGTCGTCGGTATTGGACTCGGCGTCCAACAGGTCGTCCTCGATGCCGACGACCTGGTCGTTGCGGCAGCGCAGGACGCGGCGGCGCACGACGTCCATCGGCTGCTGCGGGGTGGCGCGGTAGAACGGCTCGGCGGCGCGGGCGCGCCAGTCGATCACGAGCGGCTCGTAGTCCTCGTCGCGGACGCCGATGCGGCCGATGTAGCGCACCTCGCGCTCCTCGGGCTCCTCCAGGTCGAGGCGGCCGAAGACCAGGCCCTCGTGCTCGGCGTCCAGCACCGCCAGCCGCTTGGCGGCCTGGAAGGTGAAGGCGTCGCGCTCGAAGAGGGCGGTGCCGTCCTCCTCGCGCATCCACGTCTGGCGGTCCGACTGGAAGATCTGCCGGCCAGTCTGGGCCGCGTCGCGGGCCGACCGGGTCGCCTCATCGAGGCGTGCGTAGACGGCATCCACGTGGGCCTGTTCATGGGCCAGTTCGTGGGCGAGAAGTTCAGAGTCGTTCAAGGCGGAGGGTCCCTGTCCTGTCTGGTTTCGGCCAGAGGCCTACCTTACCCCCTCGCCTCAACGCGCGAGCGCCTTGTTCGTCGGGCGGATGTCCTCGCCCGTCAGGAACGCGTGCGCGGCGTAGGTGGCCAGGGCCCCCGAGAGCAGCTGGGCCCACGGCTCGTCGCCCCCCGGGCTGGACGCCGACGCGTGGAACACGTCCGGACGACGCGGGTCGCGCAGCGCGGGGCGCGCCAGCAGCTGGGCGGTGAACGTGTCGCGGCGCCCGAAGCGGGGCGGGCGGCGCCACCGGACGCCCGGGTCCCGGGTGTCGATCGTGGCGTCGGCGTCCTGTCCGGCGGTCTCCACCACCCGGACGCCGCGCTCGACGAGCCGATCGTCGAGGACGTCGGCCAGCGCGGACGCGGGCCGAGGCGTCCCGTCGGCGTCCTGCAGCCGCCAACGGCCGAAGGTGCGCTCCACGGCGAGCCGGGCCGTCCACCAGGCGGGGACGTCGGCGGGGTCGAGCCCGCGCGCGGACGCGAGGCGGCGGACGCGCTCGGCCAGGGCGGGGTGAGGGAGCCCGGCCGCCTCGTGGGCGAGGCTGCGGCGCGGGTGCAGGCCGGCGCGCTCGACGGCCTCGGGGGTCAGCTCGGACTCCAGGCCGAGGGGGCGCAGGGCCTGCCAGGTGTCGTCGGCGGCGTCCACGTAGTCGCGCCATGCGCGGGCGGCGGGCTCCCCGAGCGTGTCCACGTCGGCGTACCAGACGTCGCCGCGGTCGGTGGGGGCGCCGTCGGGATCGGGCACCAGGTCGAGCCCGTGCAGGCCGAGCGCGCCGGTGGCGGGCCGTCCGGACTTCTTGAACAGGTCGCGCCACGGCGCGGGGAAGCCGAGCGTGTCGCCGAGGGCGCGGCGCAGGGCGTCCGCCTCTCCTGGGGACTCCACGAGCGTGACGTCGTGGCCGACGCGGGCGAGCCGGACGGCGGCGGCCACCCCGGCGAACGTGCGGCCGAGGACGGTGACGCGCGCCACGTCAGGCGGCGGTGGGCGTCTGGCCGCGGGTGCGCCAGCGCTGGAGCGCGGCCCAGCCCCGGCGGATGCGGCTCGCGATGGCCCACAGCGCGATCAGGCCCAGCACCAGCAGCACCGCCACGACGACGGCGGCGGCGACGGGCGCCAGCGCCACCAGCGTCGCGACGCCGGTGACCGCGACGTCGCCGGCGGCCGAGGCGGCCACGTTGGTGAAGGGTTCGGGCGAGGTGTTCACCGCCAGCCGCAGCCCCGCCTTGGTGAGGTGGCTGACCAGCGCGGTGATGCCGCCGACGGACGCCAGCGTGACGGTGGCCAGGTCGCCGGTCGCGCCGGCGTAGATGGCGCCGATCGCGGCACCGGCGATGGGCCGGATGACGGTCGAGACGGTGTCCCACGCGCTGTCGATGTAGGGGATCTTGTCCGCGACCAGCTCGATCGCGCACAGGATCCCGACGATGACGAGGACGTCGGTGCGCTGGAAGCCGGCGGGGATCCCCTCGATGCCGGCGAACCGGCCCAGGACGCCGAGGACGAGCACCGTCGCCCACGCGTTGATCCCGCTGGCCCAACCGGACGCGAACGCGGCGGGAAGCATCTCCATGGGGGTCAGGGTAGTACCGACTAGGGTGGTGACCGTGTTCCGACCCCGGCACGCCCCGCACCCTCAGGAGAGTTCCGATGAGCGATGCACTCGAGTTCCTCAAGGGCGTTGACAAGCTCCACGCCTTCTACACCGAGCACGTGCGCATGCTGGCGCACGCTTACCACCTGACCGACCAGGAGGCGGCGCACATCCTCGACACCCATGACTTCCGCAACGTCGCCCGTTCCATCCTGCGCCCGCCGCGGGTGGACGTCATGGACGACACCTTCCGCGCTCAGTGACCCGGCGCCCGGCCGGGGTGGTCCTGGGCGTGTTGGCGCTCGCCCTGACGGGCTGCGCCGTCACGCCCCCGGGCCCCACGGCCGGGCCGACCGCTCCCGCGACGTCCCCGAGCGTGTCGGCCACGGCCGCCCCCTCGCCGTCGGCGATCGCGGTGGAGGTGCCCCGCTGGACGGTCGAGACCCTCTCCCGTAACGACCCGACCCGGCCCGTCCACGTGCAGTGGCCGGTGGTCCCGGGCGCCACGACGCTGACCGCCCTGATCGCCGAGGAGTCGGCCGCGAGCGAGGCCGCGTTCCTCGCCAACACGACCCCCTCCGACGTGGCCCCGCCCGAGCTCCGGGGCACGTGGGAGACGGTGTTGGACGGGCCCGCGTGGGTCGGCGTCCGGCTGTCGCTGTACGAGTTCGCCGGCGCCTCGGGCAACGAATCCTCGGCCGTCTACTACGGCGAGCGGACGGCCGGGCAGGCCCTCCACGCGCGCGACCTCATCGCGCCGAGCGCGCGCCACGCCGCGGCGGACGCCCTCGTGTCTGCGCTGCGCGCCGAGGGGCGCGAGGTGCTGGAGGAACTCGTCACCAACGCCGAGGTGCGGGACCGCCTGCTCCAGGACCTGTCCTTCAGCCCCCGCGGCGAGCTCGTCGCCCGCATCCCGGAGGGCACCGTGCTGTCGTTCAGCGACGGGGTGGTCACGGCGACGCTCGCCCCGTCCGTGGTGGAGGGGCTGCTTTCGGAGCAGGGCTGGGCCGTGCGGGAGGACGTCACCGGCCTGGTCGCCTCCCCGTCCGCCACCCCGGTGACCTCCGTCAAGTCCGCGCCCGCGGCGTCCGTCGACTGCACGGTCGCCCAGTGCGTCGCCCTCACCTTCGACGACGGCCCCGGACGCCACACCGCCCGCCTGCTCGACGACCTCGACAGCCTCGACGCGCCCGCCACGTTCTTCACGCTCGGCGCGTCGGTGCGGGTCGCGCCCGACCTGGTGCGCCGGATGGCCGCCGAGGGGCACGAGGTCGGCAACCACACCGACGACCACCGGCAGCTCACCAAGCTCGGCCCCGACCGGCAGCGCGCCCAGGTCGAGCGCGCGCAGGCAGCGATCGCGGGCGCCGGCGTCCGGGCCACCGTCTGCCGGCCGCCGTACGGCTCCTACGACGCCACCACGCGGGAGGTCGCCGGGCTGCCCATCATCCTCTGGGACGTCGACACCCTCGACTGGAAGCACCGCTCGACCGAGCAGACGACGAGCATCGCCCTGCGGGATGCCCGCGCCGGCTCGATCGTGCTGATGCACGACATCCACGCGTCGACGGTGGACGCCGTGCCGGGAGTCGTGGCCGGCCTGCGTGAGCGCGGCTTCACCCTCGTGACGGTCTCCCAACTGCTGGGTGATGCGGTCCCCGGGAGCGTGCACCGGCGCCGGTGACCCACGTCTTGACGGACTGTCGGGGGCGGCGCGTAGAGTGGGGAACCCTTCGAACAAAGGTTCGAATGAGGGTTCCTCCCGGGGGTGGTCATGCGGCGCTACGACGAGCCGATCGCGGTGCGGTCGGGTGAGGTGGCCGGTGAGCCCGCGCCGGTGGAGTTCGTCTGGCGCCGCCGGCTCTGGCGGGTGCTGGGGGTTGAGACCCGCTGGCGCGAGACCGGTCAGTGGTGGGTGCTGGGCGGCGGTTCCCGGGGCTCCGCCGAAGGGTCGGGCAACGACCTGCTCGCCGAGGCCGAGGTCTACCGGGTGCTGGCCAGCGCGGGGCGCTCGTCGCTGCCGGGGGTCTACGAGCTGGCACACCCGCTGTCCGGCGACGCGTGGTTCCTGCGGGCGGTGGTGGACTGATGTCCGCCGAGTCGAACGGGCGCTGGGTGCCGGCCGAGGTGGTCTTCGACGACGTGGCCGCCGCGCTCGCCTCGGCGGAGGACGCGGTGCGCCCGGCCGACCGCTACCTCGCCGCCCACCGGGCCGCGCTGCGCGTGGCGGCCGGCGTGCTCGCGCGGCGGCGTCCGCGGCTGCGGGAGCGGCGCAGCATCTGGGCGGTGCTGGCCGGCGTCGCTCCCGAGCTGGCCGAGTGGGCGGATTACTTCGCGATGCTCCAGCTCAAGGTGGAGGCGGTGCAGGCCGGCGCGGTCGGCCTGGTCACGACGCGGGAGGCGGACGACCTGGTCCGCGACGCGCAGGCGTTCGCGGCGGCCGCCCATGCCTGACCCCTTCGTCCACCTGCGCGTGGCGTCCGGGTACTCCCTGCAGTACGGGGCGTCCCACCCCAGCGCGCTCGTCGAGGCCGCCGCCGGCCACGACATGGACACCCTCGCCCTCACCGACCGCGACGGGCTGTACGGGGCGGTCCGGTTCGCGAAGGCGTGCCTGCGGGCCGGCATCGCCCCGGTGGTGGGCGCCGACCTGGCGGTGGCGAACGACCCGCGGCGTCCCGAGCGGGGCAGCACTCGGGCGGTCGTGCTGGCCGAGTCGAGGGCCGGTTGGGGGTCGCTGTGCCGACTGGTCAGCGCCACGCACGCCCGCGGCGACCGGGGCTCGCCGGTCACCACCCGCGCGCTCGTCGGGGAGCACCGCGACGAGGCGGTCGTCGTGCTCGGCCCCGACTCCGACCTCGGCGTCGCGCTGGCCAGGCGCGACGAGCGGGCGGCCGAGGGCGTCCTCGGCGACTGGCTGGAGGTCGTCGAGCCGCACCAGCTCGTCGTCGGCGTCACCAACCACCACCTCGGCGGGCGGGCCGGCCCGGGCCGCGGCGGGGAGGGGACGGCGCACCTGGCCGGGCGCATGCTCGCCTTCGCCGACGCGCACGGGCTGACGGGTGTCCTCACCAACGCGGTCCGGATGGCCCGCAAGTCGGACGCCCCGATCGCCGACGTGCTGGACGCCGCCCGGCGCCTCGTGCCGCTGGACGTCCGCAACGTCGACCGGCGCAACGCCGAGGGCTACCTCAAGTCCGGCAAGGAGATGCTGGCCACGGCCGAGGAGGTCGCCCGCCTCGCCGGCCGGCGCGACGCCACGCGGCTCATCGGCGACACCCGGCACCTGGCGCTGCGCTGCCGCCTCGACCCGGTCGCCGACATCGGGCTGGGGGAGATCCACCTGCCCGAGTTCCCCGGCGGGCTGGCTGAGCTCCGGGCCCGCTGCGAGTCCGGCCTGGCCGCCCGCTACGCCGCGCCCGCGGCGTCCGTCGTCGAGCGGTTGGACGAGGAGCTGGCCGTCATCGGGCAGATGGGGTTCGCCGCCTACTTCCTGACCGTGGCCCAGGTGGTCGACAGTGTGAAGGAGATGGGCATCCGGGTCGCGGCGCGCGGGTCGGGGGCGGGCTCGCTGGTCAACTACTGCCTGGGCATCTCGGGGGTCGACCCGATCCGGTACGACCTGATCATGGAGCGGTTCCTGTCGCCGCTGCGCAGGGCGCTGCCCGACATCGACATCGACGTCGAGTCCGCGCGCCGCCTCGAGGTCTACGACCGGGTGTTCGCCGACTTCGGCACCGACCGGGTCGCCGCCGTGGCGATGCTGGAGACGTACCGCGTCCGCCACGCGATCAGGGACGTGGGGGCCGCGATGAGCCTGCCGCCGGGCGACATCGACCAGATCGCGAAGTCGTTCCCGCACATCCGGGCGCGCGACGTCCGGCACGCGCTGCGGGAGCTGCCCGAACTGCGGCGGGCCAACCTCGGCGACGAGCGGCTGCGCGTGCTGTTCGAGCTGGTCGAGGGTCTCGACGGCCTGCCGCGGCACGTGGCGCTGCACCCGTGCGGAGTGATCCTGTCGGACGCGACGCTGGGCGACCGGACGCCGGTGGAGTCCTCGCTCGGCGGCTACCAGATGAGCCAGTTCGACAAGGACGACGTCGAGGACCTGGGGCTGCTCAAGCTCGACATCCTCGGCATCCGGATGCAGAGCTCGATGGCGCACGCCCTGTCCGAGGTCGAGCGCGTGACGGGGGAGCGGGTCGACATCGATGCGCTGGCGCCCTACGACGACCCGGAGGTGTACGCGATGATCAGCCGCGCCGAGACGATCGGCTGCTTCCAGATCGAGTCGCCCGGGCAGCGGGAGCTGGTCGGCAAGTTCTCCCCGAGCGAGTTCAACGACCTGGTCATCGACATCAGCCTGTTCCGTCCGGGCCCGGTGAAGTCCGAGATGGTGGTGCCGTTCCTGCGCGCCCGCAACGGCTGGGCCGAGGCGGTCTACCCGCACCCGAACCTGCGCGCGGCGCTGGCCGAGACGCGCGGGGTGATCGTCTTCCACGAGCAGGTGATCAAGGTGGTCGCGGCGATGACAGGCTGCTCGCTGGCCTACGGCGACGAGGCGCGCCGCGCGCTGGGCTCGCCCGAGGGGCAGGAAGACGTGAAGCGCTGGTTCCACCCGGCCGCGCGCAAGCTCGGCTACGACGAGCGGCTCATCGACGACGTGTGGGCGATCCTGGTCTCGTTCGCCTCCTTCGGGTTCTGCAAGGCGCACGCGGCGGCGTTCGCGCTGCCGACCTACCAGTCGGCATGGCTGAAGTGGCACCACGGCGCCGCGTTCATCTCGGGGCTGCTCACCCACGACCCGGGCATGTACCCCAAGCGGCTCATCCTCGCCGAGGCGCGGCGGATGGGCATCCCGGTGCTGGGGCTGGACGTGAACGCCTCCGGCGACGTCCACCGGGTCGAGCGGGTCCCTGGGCCCGTCGATCGGTTCCCTGAGCCTGTCGAAAGGGCCACCCTGGGCGTCCGGCTCGCGCTCACGGACGTGAAGAACATCAGCGCCGCCGAGGTGGAGCGCATCGTCGCCGGGCAGCCGTACTCCGGGCTGGTCGACTTCTGGCACCGCGCGCGGCCGGGCTCCGACGTGGCCGAGCACCTCGTGCTGGCCGGGGGTTTCGACGCGCTGTACGGCATCGATCGCCCGCGCGGGTTGGGCACGCGCGGGCGGGTGACGCGCCGCGACCTGCTGCTCACCCTGGCCGACCTCGAGCGCGCCGACCGGGTGGACGCCCGCGCCCACGGCCGCGCGCGGGGGCTGGGGTCCGGCGGCGCGACGGGGCACCAGGCCGTCCAGGTGGCGTTCGACTTCACCGAGCCCGCCGCACCGGACGCCCCGGGTGCGATCCCGGGCGACGTGCGGGTGTCGGGCCTGCCCGAGATGAGCGACGAGGAGCGGATGGCCGCAGAGCTGGCCGTGTTGGGCATGGACGCCACCCGCCACGTCATGGAGGACCACCGTGCCTTCATCGAGGCGATCGGCACGACGGCGTCCGACCAGCAGATGAAGCGGCGCAGCGGCAGCCGCCTGCTGGTGGCCGGGGTGAAGGTGGCCACGCAGACACCGCCGGTGAAGTCGGGCCGCCGCGTCGTCTTCCTCACCCTCGACGACGGCACCGGCCCGGTTGACCTCACCTTCTTCGAGGACGCCCAGGGGCCCTTCGCCCGGACGGTCTTCAACTCCTGGCTGCTCGTCGGTCTGGGGGAACTGCGCCGCACCGGCGCCCGTGGGGTCTCGTTGCGGGCGCTGGGCGCCTGGGACCTGCTCCACCTCGAGGCGCTGTGGCGCTCCACGCTGGAGGCGACCGGCGACGAGCGGGCCGCGGTGGCGGCGGTCCACGCCCTCATCGACGCCGACCTCGCGGCGCGGGCAGCCGAGGTCAACGCCCCACGCATGGCCGAGCCGGCCGAGGCCGGCAGCCAGGGAGAACGCGCCCGGCGCCGCGCAGACACCGAGCACGCCGGCGCCGCCGGCGGCATGGGGCAGCGGCGCGTGCTCATCCACCCCAGCGGGTTCGTGCAGTCTCCCTACACCGACGTCGCCCCCGCCGGTGAGTCGCCGCGTTCGATCCCCCAGGAGTACGCCGACCCGGGCCGCAAGCTGTGGCACTCCAGCCCGGGGTCGTCGGGCCGCTGAGCAGCAGGTGCCTGAGGCGCGTCCTTCGAGGCTCCTTCGTTTGACCTCAGCGGGCGCGTCAGCGAGCCGCGACGAGCCGGTCGCGCCGCCCCGCCCCCGGTCGCGGCACCAGCACGGGGGTGCGGGCCTTGTACTCCTCGTAGTCGGCCTGGCCGCCCCACTTCTGCTCCGCCTTCTTCTCCAGCAGCGGGATGCCGCTCACGCGGGTCAGCAGCAGGGTCACGAACAGCGGGGAGATGATGGCCACCCACTGCCACCCCTGCAGGACGGGCAGCGCGATGATCGCCACCCCGGCCCACAGCAGGATCTCACCCAGGTAGTTCGGGTGCCGCGAGATCGACCACAGGCCGGTGGAGATGAACCGGCCGCGGTTGTCGGGGTCGGCCCGGAACCGGCTCTTCTGCCAGTCGGCGACGACCTCCAGCCCGAAGCCGAGCAGCCACACCAGCGTGCCGAGGAGGGCGAACCATCCGAGCGGGACGCGGTTGGCCGACGTGATCGTCACCCACGCCGCGGCGGCGGTGAACGTCACCCACAGGCCCTGGATCGTCCACACGTTGAGGAACCGGGGTAGCGAGGGCTTGATCTCGTCGAAGCGGTCGTCCGCCCCGGCGCGGCTGACGCGGCGGAACAGGAAGGTGCCCAGGCGTCCGGCCCACGCGATGACGAGCGCGCCGACCAGCAGGGCGCGTGCGTCCACCCCGGGCGTCAGCAGAAGGAGGGACAACGTGATGAAGATGTAGGTGAGGCTGCCGGTCAGGTCGAAGAAGCGTTCGGTCTGGCCGAGGAACGCTGGGACGAACGCCCCCCACTGGATGACGAAGGCGACGGTGACCGCGAGCGCGAACACCGGGACGCCCGCGACGGTGGCACCGCCCTGGCTTCCGGCGAGGGCGACGAGCGCGCCCACCGCCACGACGAGGGGGAGGGCGATCAGCGCCGTGCGGTTGCTCATGGGTGTCCTTCGGGTGGATGAGCTTTCAGCCTAATCAAACAGTTTGAATATCAAACTTATGCGACAAGCCTGTCCAACCTTGGTCGGCGGACTGGAGGCAAGCCCTCGGCGGACTGGAGGCAAGCCCTCGGCGGACGGAAGGCAAGCCCTCGGCGGATGGGCGCTTGACGGAATGTCGGGGGCACCGCCTACTCTGGATTCGAATCAACGTTCGAATCATTGAGGAGGTGCCGTGCCGGTCATCGCCCACGTCGACATGGATGCCTTCTACGTCGCCGTCGAGCTGCGGCGGCGTCCCGAGTTGCGTGGGCGTCCGGTGTGGGTGGGCGGCGCCAACCGCGGGGTGGTGCTGTCGGCGTCCTACGAGGCGCGGGCGTTCGGCGTCGAGGGGGGCATGTCGTCGACGCGGGCCCGCCGGCTGTGCCCGGACGCGGTGGCCATCAACCCCGACTACGACGCGTACGAGGCGGCGTCCGACGGGGTGTTCGCGATCTTCTCCACGATCACCCCGCACGTGGAGCGGGTGTCGTTGGACGAGGCGTTCCTCGACCTCACCGGCACCCGGCGCCTGCTCGGCGAGCCGGAGGAGGTGGGTGAGCTCATCCGGGCGCTGGTGGCCGACGAGCAGGGCATTCCCTGCTCGGTGGGCATCGCGCCGACCAAGCTGATCGCCAAGATGTCCTCGAACCGGGCCAAGCCGAACGGACTGTTCCGCGTCCACCCGGGCGAGGTCATCGGTTTCCTCCACCCCCAGACGGTCGAGAAGATCTGGGGCGTGGGGCCGGCCACCACCGAGAAGCTCCACAAGCTCGGCCTCCACACGATCGCCGACGTCGCCCACACGCCGAAGTCGACGCTGCAGCGCGCGTTCGGCGCTCGCGCCGGGGGAGAGCTGTGGGAGTGCGCCTGGGGCATCGACGGGCGCCGCGTCGTCGCCACCGAGCCGACCGACCGCAGCGTGGGCAGCCAGGAGACGTTCGGGAAGGACACCGACGACCTCGACTTCGTCCGCGCCGAGCTGCTGCGCACCAGCGTGCGGGTCACGTCCCGCATGCGGCTGGCCCGCGTCGTCGGGCGCACGGTGACGCTCACGCTGCGGTTCGCCGACTTCCGCACCGTGCAGAAGTCCCTGACCCTGCCCTACCCGACCGACGCGACGGACGAGGTGTACGCCGCCGCAGTCCGGCTGCTGCGGGCCTTCCGGCTGGAGCGCCCGCGGCTGCGGCGGGTGGGCATCCGGGTCGAGCACGTCCTCGACGTCGACCAGGTCGCCACCCAGCCGGCCCTCGACGAACCCGAGCGGGGGTGGCGCGAGGCGGAGCGGGCCGCCGACGCGGCCATCGCGCGGTTCGGGCCGCACGCCGTCTCACGGGCCACGTTGACGAGAAGGGCCGGTTCCGTTTGAGGCAGCGGGCGCCTACACTTGTCGCACGCCCGGCAACCGGGTCCCGCCCACGACGAAGGGAGGCGCGATGGCACTGTCCGACAAGGAGCAACGTCTTCTCGAGCAGCTCGAGGCTGCCCTCGCGGCCGAGGATCCGAAGCTGGCCAACACGCTGCGTGGCACGACCAACCGCACCCTCCACCGCCGCAGGGCCGCGATCGCCGGCCTTGGCTTCGTGATCGGCCTGGCCACCCTCATCGGCGGCATGCAGGTCGCCTGGTTCGTCAGCGTCATCGGTTTCCTCATCATGCTGGCCGCCACGGTGGTCGCCATCAGCTCGTGGCGCGTCGTCGAGACGCAGCAGCCCGGGCGTCACCCGGAGACCGACTCGGCGTTCACCGACCGCCTCGACGAGCCGTGGCGCCGCGGCGACGACGCCTTCTGAGGGCTCCACCAAGGCACGGCCACCCGGCAGACTCAGCCGACCGAACTCAGCGCGCGACCCTGCGGGGTTGCGCGCTCTTGCGTTTCCCGGCCCGTTCGCGCGCCTGCGCGGTGAGCGCGGCGGTGATGGCGTCCACCTCGGCGCCCCACCGGCCGGGCAGGTCGAAGTTCTCGCTGCGGTCGAATAGGGCGCGCTCGGATGCCGCCGCCAGGCTGCGCAACGCCTCGGCGGCCCCGGCGTCCCCGCCCAGCGACCCGACGAGGCGCTCGGCCGCGAACCGCGGAGACCCGCCCGGCCACGACAGCTCCAGGTCGGCCACCACCTCGCACACCTCCTCCCACGCGGACAGGGTGTCCGCGCGGGCGTCCCCCGTGCCGGCCAGGCGCTGCGTGCGGCGACGCGCGCGCAGCCAGCGGGGGACGAGGACGGCGGCCGCCACACCCGCGGCGGCGAGCAGCCCGAACAGCACCCAGGGGACCGCGCCCGGGACGGCCGGAGCTCCGGGGTCCACCGGCGTGGGGACCGGCGAGGCGGTCGGCGTGGGTTCGGAGGGCTCGGCCGACGGCGTGGCCTCGGCGGTCGGGCCGGCGGTGGGCGCGGCCGTCCCGGTGGGCTCCTGGGTGGTCGCCGGGCCCGCCCCGGAGTCCCCGCGGGAGGGCGTCGGCTCGAAGGCGACCCAGCCCAGGCCGTCCAGCCACAGCTCCGGCCACGTGTGCAGGTCGCGCTCGGTGACGCCCCAGACGCCCTCCTCCTCGGTGCCGGGGACGAAGCCCACGGCCATCCGGGTCGGGATGCCGACCTCGCGCGCCATGATCGCCATCGCGCCGGCGAACTGCTCGCAGTAGCCCGTCCGCGAACCGAACAGGAAGTCGTCGATGGTGGCCAGGCCGTCCCCGTTGCCGGTGGTCGGCGCGATGGAGTAGGTGAAGGCGTCCGATCGGAGGTAGGCCTCGAGGGCCTGCGCCTTGGCGCCCGCGGTCGGTGCCGCCCCGGTCACCTCGCGGGCGAGCTCGCGGATGCGGGAGGGCAGCTCGACCGGCAGGCTCGTGGTGAGCTCGCGCCCCGGGCCGCCGTCCGCCTCCGCGCGGGCGATCGCCTCTGCGTCGGGGCGGACGTCGAGGCTGCGCACCTCGTAGCTGATCCCCTCGGTGGCGCGCCCGCGGCCGGGGCCGGCCATGGCCATGACATCGAGGGTGTCGAGCGCGAAGCCCCAGTCACCCGGGGCGTCGAACGCGGTCGGGGCATACGGGACAGGCAGCCACTCGCTGGAGAAGTCGCCCACCTCGACGTTGGTCGTCCGGCCGACACCGCGGGGGGAACCGGGCGGGCTGGGGATGCGTCCGGTGGCGACCCTGACGTCGGACAGGGCGAAACCGGCCGTCGACAGGGACGGCAGCGTGGCGAGCTTGAGGTACGCGCCGCCGGGGCTGTCGGTGGTGTAGCGGATGATGACCTCGTCTGAGCCCTGGATGAGGTTGCGCTTGAGGTCGAGCGAGGGGTCGCTCATCTGCAGGGGCTCGCTGTTGGTGCGCGGCTCGAAGGTCGGCACGAACTGGGCCGCCACCCACGTGACGCCCACGGCGCCGGCCGTCATGGCGACCGCCGTGAGGAGCGCGGCCGCCCGGGCGGCGGGCCGCTCGCCGTGGCCCCACGGGGCGGCGGCGAGCAGCACCAGCCCGATGCCGACCGCCAGCGCCACGAACTCGCTGAACAGCGTGGGCGTGCTCAACGCGACGGCGACGACCAGGTGCAGCGCGACCAAGGGGATCACGGCCAGGCCGGGGCGCTCGCCGCCGACGGCGATGGCGTCAGCGGCGAGGGCGACGAGCGCGGCGCCGAGGACGATGGCGAGAGTGGCCCCCGGGTTGGGGAACATCGGGGCCGAGCTGCCCTGGATGAAGCTGATCCCCTCGCCGAGCAGGGCGGGCAGGCGCAGCACGTGGCGGACGCCGTGCGCCCACCAGATCGCGCCCACGAGGGAGACGGCGGCCGCAACGACTTGCAGCAGCGCCACGCCGATGGTGGGCAGGCGCAGCACGCGGCGTCCGAGCCAGCCGGCGGCCAGCACGAGCACCATCGCGGCGCCGGCGGCCTGCAGCGCCTCGGCATGGCGGGTCATCTGGGTCCAGGGCCACAGCTGGAGGCACAGGGCCACGGCCAGGGCGAGGCCGACGCGGGTGTCCAACCTCATTGGGCCACCCCTTCTGGCGCCCAGGCGTGGGCCAGTTCGCTGGTGGCGTCCACCTCGCGCACCTCCCAGCCGTGGTCGACCAGAACGGTGCGGCCGTCCTCGAAGCCGGGCCGGGCGTCGGCGTCCGGGGCCATGACGAGGGCGACCCGCTCGTGGCGGGACGCCGTGGTGGCGGCCAGCAGGTCGGCGGTGCCGCGGTCGAGGCCGCCCAGCAGCGCGACGATCCGGTTCTCGGAGTGGGCCTGCGCCATCCAGACGGTGGCCTCGTGCAGGTCGGGCGCGTGGGAGACCGTGGCGTCCACCAGCGGGTCGAGCCACGCGGCGGACGCGCCGACTCGGTCGGAGGACACCTCGTGGCGGGAGCCGTCCGCGTCGATCAGGGTGACGGTGTAGCCGTCCGACAGCAGCCGCAGCCCGATGGACGCCGCGGCCGACACCAGCCACTCGAATGTCACGCGCTCGTCCCGGGAGGCGGGGTGGACGCCCAGGCGCGAGTCGAGGAGCACCCAGGCGGTCGGGTCCCAGGCGGCCTCCTCGCGGCGCACCATGAGGGTGCCGCTGCGCGCGGTCGAGGGCCAGTGGATGCGGCGGACGTCGTCGCGGGCCTGGTACTCGCGGACGAGCACGTCGTCGGGGCCGGACACCGCGGTCTGGGGGATGGGGGTCTCGCCCGTGACGCCGTAGGCGGCGGCCCGGCTCGGCGGCAGCGGCACGACGGCCGGCGTGACGACCAGCTCGGTGGGCTGCGCGACGCGGACGGTGTGCACCCAGAAGCCCAGGATGTCGGTGAACCGGATGCGGAAGCCGTCGAGCGTGTGCCGCCCCCGACGCCGCGGCCGGACGCTGTAGGTGGTCTCCGTGCGTGCCCCCGCGTGGTCGGCGTGCAAGTGCGCGTGGTGCGGGCCGCCGAGCAGGCTGCCGGGGTCGTCCTCGGCCACGACGTTGCCGCCGGGGCTGGGCCGGACGGCCGTGGCCAGCACCTGCACGGTCGCGGGCTCGCGGACGCCGACCACCGGCGGCGTGACCGACCGCTCCAACACGAACCGGGGCCGCAGCACGAGCAGCGCCAGCAGCGCCACCACCGGCAGCGCGAGCAGGAAGAGGGCGGGCCAGACCGTGTCCTGGTTGCCCAGGCCGATGCCGAGCAGCAGGACCAGCGCGCCGAGGACCCAGAACAGCAGCGTGCGGACGGTGGGCTGGGGGAGCGGGAGCATGCGGTCCTAGGTGCGGCGCGGTGCGGGGATGGACGCCACGAGCTGGGACACGACGTCCGCGGTCGACGCCTGGGCGGTGTGCGCCCGGTGGCTCAGCAGGACGCGGTGGGCCAGGACGGGGACGGCCAGGGCGTCGGCGTCCTCGGGGATCACGTAGCCGCGGCCCTGCATGGCGGCGCGGGCGCGCGAGGCGCGCAGGAGCTGGAGGCTGGCGCGCGGGGAGGCGCCCAGGCGCAGCGAGTCCGAGGTACGGGTCGCCGCGACGATCGAGACGACGTAGTCCTTCAGCGCGGGGTGCACGAACACCTGGCCGACGACGTGGCGGGCGTGGAGGATGGCCGCGGCGTCCGTCACCGGGCCGAGGTTGTCGAGGGGGTTGCTGGCGCCGTGGTGCTCCAGCATGTCGATCTCGGCGGCGCGGGTCGGGTAGCCCATGGAGATGGCCGCCATGAAGCGGTCGCGCTGGGCCTCGGGCAGCGGATACGTACCCTGCATCTCGATGGGGTTCTGCGTGGCGAACACCATGAACGGGCTGGGCAGCTCGTGGGTGGTGCCGTCGACGGAGACGTGCGCCTCCTCCATGGCCTCGAGCAGCGCCGACTGGGTCTTGGGTGAGGCGCGGTTGATCTCGTCGCCGATCACGATGTTGGCGAAGACGCCGCCCGGCTTGAACTCGAACCCGCGGGTCTGGGGGTTGAAGACCGAGACGCCGGTGATGTCGCTGGGCAGCAGGTCGGCGGTGAACTGGATGCGCCGCACCGAGCAGTCGATGGACCGCGCCAGGGTGCGGGCGAGCATCGTCTTGCCGACGCCGGGCACGTCCTCGATGAGCAGGTGGCCGCCAGCGAGCAGGACGACGAGCGCCATGTCCACTGCTTCGGCCTTGCCCTCGATCACGGCGCCCACGGAGTCGCGCAGCCGTCCGGCAAGGCCCGTCACCTCGGACACGTCGACAGCGGTGGTGGTGTTCGTCGTCACGGGCCCACCCTACCGGCCGCCCCCGCGCGCCCGATGAGGCGGACCGACCCGAAAAGGGGGCGTGCCGTTGCCTTCAGTGGAGGAGAGTGGGTTAGAGTGGGGGCAAGTGGAGGATGAGGGCAGCCGAAGGGAGGGTCCGGATGTTTCTGGGCACCCACTTCCCGAAGGTCGACGAGAAGGGCCGCTTCGTCCTCCCGGCGAAATTCCGTGACGAGCTCGGCGACGGCCTGGTGATCGCGAAGGGGCAGGAGCGCTGCCTCGCGATCTACACCGTCGAGGAGTTCCAGCGGCAGGCGCAGGCGGCCATGAGCGGGTCCTCGACGGTCCGGGGCATCCGTGACTTCCAGCGCATGTTCGCCGCGGGAGCCTCGGAGGAGGCCCCCGACAAGCAGGGACGCGTGACGATCCCGCCGGTTCTGCGGAACTACGCGGGTCTGGACAAGGAGATCGCCGTGATCGGTGCGTTCAACCGGGTCGAGGTCTGGGACCTCGCCGCCTGGGAGGCGTACCAGTCCGCGCAGGACGAGGAGTTCGCGCGGATGGACGAGGAGATCTTCCCGGGCGGGGCCCCCCGCCCGATCGACTGAGGAGCCCTGCGCCGAGGCTTCGACCCGGTCGGATCCCCTGACACCACTTCCCCGGTGGCAGGTGGCCCTCCCGGTTCGAAACCGCGACGCAGGGAACGGATTGGAGCAAGGCATGGTGCAGGCCGCCCCGACGGGACACGTCCCCGTCATGGCTGCGCGCATCGTCGAACTGCTGGCCCCCGCGCTTGCCGGCGGCGGCACCTACGTCGACTGCACCCTGGGCCTCGGCGGCCACGCCCGCCTCGTGCTGGAGGCCTGCCCGCAGGCCCGGCTCGTCGGCATCGATCGTGACGCGGACGCCCTCGCCATCGCGCGCGAGCGCCTCGCTCCCTTCGGCGACCGGGTCGCCCTCTACGAGGCCGTCTACGACGAACTGCCGGACGTGCTGGCCGAGGACGGGACGCCGCACGTGCAGGCCATCGTCGCCGACCTCGGCCTGTCCAGCCTGCAGATCGACCGACGCGAGCGCGGCTTCGCCTACTCGGTCGATGCGCCGCTCGACATGCGCATGACGCAGGCGTCCGGTCCGACGGCCGCCGACGTCCTCAACACCTACGAGGCCCGCGACCTGGCCCGCATCCTGCGCACCTACGGCGAGGAGCGGTTCGCCGACCGCATCGCACGCCGCATCGTCGCCGAGCGCGCCACCGAGCCCTTCACCACGTCGGCCCGCCTCGTGCAGGTGCTGACGGACGCCATCCCCGCAGCCACGCGCGCCACGGGCGGGCACCCCGCCAAGCGGACGTTCCAGGCCCTGCGCATCGAGGTCAACCGTGAGCTGGAGGCCCTCGAGGGGCTCCTCCCGGCCGCCCTGGCCGCCCTCGCGCCCGGCGGTCGCTTCGCCGTGCTGTCCTACCACTCGCTGGAGGACCGGCTGGTCAAGAAGGCCTTCGCCGCCGCCACCACCGACACCGCACCGCGAGGCCTGCCCGTGGTGCCCGCCGAGCACCGGGCCGGGTTTCGGCTGCTCACCCGGGGCGCCGAGCGCCCCTCGCCCGGCGAAGAGGCCGACAACCCCCGCGCGGCGTCCGCCCGCCTGCGTGCGACCGAACGACTGGAGGCAGCAGCATGACCGCCTGGGAGACCATCCGCGAGGCCCCGCGCCGGATCGGCGAGGCCGCCGCCCAGGCGCGCCCGCAGTTGCGCAGCATCACCAGTCCGCGGCGTCGCATGGCCGGCGCGACCTTCGCGGTGTTCGTCATCGGCCTGTTCTTCAGCGGCATGGTCGGCATGCTGCTGCTCACCACGTTGCTGCAGAACCAGGCCTTCGAGATCCGCGCCGCGCAGCGCACCGCCAGCGAGCTCAGCTACCGCGCCTCCGACCTCGAGGCGCAGGTCAACCGGGCGAAGGCGCCCGTGGCCCTCGGCCAGCGCGCCGCCGCACTGGGCATGGTGCCGAACCCCCGCGCCGTCTTCATCGACCTCAGCACCGGCGAGGTGCTCGGGAAGCCGGTGCCCGTCCGCGGCGACGAGATCCCCTCCCTGACCCGCGTCCCCGTCGTCCCGCCGCTGGAGGACGAGGTGCCGCCGGCGGATGCCCCGCCCGCCGACGGGGCACAGCCCGCCGAGGGTGAGCCGGCCGCTGACGCCCCCGCCGCCGAGCAGCCCGCCGCAGAACAGCCCGCCGCAGAACAGCCCGCCGCCGAGCAGCCGACCGCCACCGACACCGCCGGAGCGACCCCATGAGCCAGCCGTCCCGCCGTCCGTCGTCGAGCCGGCGGCGCCCAGGTCGCGTCCCGCTCGCGTCCTCCGCCTTCCGGCTGCGCTTGCTGACCCTGATGGTCGCGATCCTGTTCTCCCTGGTGGGCGCCCGCGCGATCCAGGTGCAGGTCGTCAGCGCCGAGGCGATGGCGGCCGAGGCGGCGAAGAAGATGACCGTCGGCCGGGACGTCCCCGCACAGCGCGGCACCATCACCGGCCGCGACGGCCAGGTGCTGGCCCAGACGGAGGCGACCGTGAACGTGATCGCCGACCCGTCGATGATCGCCACCAACGGCAAGGAGCCGGAGGCGATGCGCGACTCCGACCGCGCGAAAGCGGCCGTGGCCCCGACGGAGATGGCGGCGATCATCGCCGCCCACACCGGCGTCCCCGCCGCAGAGATCGAGGCCAAGCTGCGCCGCACCACCACGACGAACGCCCGCGGCGAGACGGTGCCGCTGAAGTACGTCCAGCTGGCCAAGCAGGTGCCCTCCAGCACGTGGGTGAGCCTCAACGCGGCGCTGAACGAGGTCGTCCGCGACGCGGCCGGCACCGTCGTCCGCGGCGGCTACGTGGGCGTGTTCCGCGAGTCCAACCCCAAGCGGATCTACCCGATGGGGACGGTCGCGTCCAACGTCGTGGGCTTCATGAGCGACGGCAAGGGCCGCTCCGGCCTGGAGATGGCGCAGGAGACCGCGCTCGCCGGAACCAAGGGCCGCGAGCAGTTCGAGACCTCGCCCAACGGCAAGATCCCGCTCGGCAACCAGGAGTTGCTGCCCGCCGTCGACGGCCAGGACGTCCAGCTGACCATCGACCCCGACCTCCAGTGGATGGTCGAGAAGCGCCTCGGCGAGCGCGTCGACGAGGTCGGCGGCAACTGGGGGGTCGCGGTCGTCCTCGATGTGGAGAACGGCGAGTTGCTCTCGCTGGCCAACTACCCGTCGTACGACTCGAACGCCCCCGGCGACGCCGAGGCGGGCGACACCGGCAACCGCGCGATCTCCGCGGTGTACGAGCCCGGCTCGGTGCAGAAGGTGCTCACCATCGCGTCCCTGCTGGACGCGGGCGTGACCACCCCCGACCGCACGTACCCGATCGGCCCGACGATCACCATCGGCGAGCACACCGTCTCGGACGCCTTCAAGCACGGCGACATCGACATCACCACGCGCGGCATCCTGGTCAAGTCGTCCAACGTCGGTGCGATCACGGCCGCCCGCGATCTCACGCCCGCCCAGCTGCGCGGCTACCTTGCCGGCTTCGGCCTGGGCCAGAAGGCCAACCTCGGCCTGCCGGGCGAGTCCGCCGGCAGCCTGCCGGGCGCCGGCATGCCCCAGTTCCAGGCCGACTCGATGTCCTACGGCTACTCGCTGTCGACGTCGGCGGTGCAGATGGCCGCCGCCATCGGTGCGGTCGCCAACGACGGCGTCTACACCGCCCCCTCGATCATCAAGGCCAGCGGGCCCCACAACGGCGCACTCACCCCGGTCGCCGAGCCCGTCAGCCGCCGCGTCGTCTCCGAGGAGGCCGCCCGCGCCACTGTCGAGATGATGGAGCAGCGCACGCTCGACAGCGAAAGCCTCCTGAGCATCCCCGGCTACCGCTCCGGCTCCAAGACCGGTACCGCCCGCCTGACGGCCGCCACCGGCGGTTACGCGGGCCAGGTCGCCTCCATCGTCGGCGTCGCCCCCGTCGAGGACCCGCAGATCCTCGTGTACGTCCTCATCGCCCGCCCCGACACCACGGGCGCCGGCCTCGGCATGGCCGGCCCGGTGTACCGCGACATCATGTCGCTGGCCCTCCCGCGCTACGGTGTCCAGCCCAGCAACGACATCGAGCAGGTCAAGCTCCCGCTCTTCAAGGAATGATGCGTCCGGTGACCACCGACACCGTCCTGCGGCCCGCCGCCGCCCCCGGAGTGCCCCTGGCCCAGCTGGTGCCGGGGGCCTCGGGCGTCCTCACCGGCGTCGCCCTCGACTCCCGACAGGTGCGCCCGGGCGACCTCTACGTCGGCCTGCCCGGCGCCACCACGCACGGGGCCCGCTTCGCGGCGCAGGCACAGGCGTCAGGCGCCCTCGCGCTCCTGACGGACGCCGCGGGCACGGCCCTGGCCGCCGACACCAGCCTGCCCGTTCTCACCGTCGACGATCCGCGCGCCGCCATGGCCGCGCTGGCCGCCGACGTCTACGGACGCCCCGGCGACGCCGTGGACCTGTTCGGCGTCACCGGCACCAACGGCAAGACGTCGGTGACCTTCCTGCTCGAGGCCGCGCTCACCGCCTTGGGCCGCAGCGTCGGCACGGTCGGCACCATCGGGTTCCGCGTCGCCGGACGCCCCCTGCCCGGCACCCGCACCACGATCACCACGCCCGAGTCGCCCGACCTGCAGGCCCTGCTCGCGGTCATGCGGGAGGCGGGCGCCGACACCATCGCCATGGAGGTCAGCTCCCACGCCCTGGCCCTCCACCGCGTGGACGCCCTGACGTTCGGCGCCGCCGCCTTCACGATGTTCGGCCAGGACCACCTCGAGTTCCACCACACCCTCGAGGAGTACTTCGCCGCCAAGACGGCCCTCTTCCTCGACGGACACACCCGCAACGCGGTCGTGAACACCGACGATGCCTGGGGCCGCCGCCTGGCCGACCTCGTCCACGCCGACGGCACCGCCCGCCTGGTGACCACGCTCGCCGAAGACGCCGACCTGCGGGTCCTGTCCGCCGAGCCGCGCGGCGCCGGCGGGTCGTTGGTCACGCTGGCCCACCCCGGCGGCACGACACGCTTCGAGCTCTCCATGCTCGGCTCCTTCAACGTCGCCAACGCCGTCACCGCGCTCGGTCTGGTGCACGCCGCCGGCCTCGACGTGGACGCCGCCGCCGCGGGCCTGGCCGACGCCCAGGTGCCCGGACGCATGCAGCGCATCGACCTCGGGCCGCACGCCCCGCACGCCGTCGTCGACTTCGCCCACACGCCCCAGGCCGTCGCGGCCGCGCTGGCGGCGCTGCCGGCCACGGGCCGCCGCATCGCCGTGCTCGGTGCCGGCGGCGACCGCGACACCACCAAGCGCGGCCCCATGGGCCGGGCCGCGGCCGAGGCGTCCGACGTCGTGGTGGTGACCGACGACAACCCGCGCAGCGAGGAGCCGGCGGCCATCCGCGCCGCCGTTCTGGCCGGTGCCCGCGCGGTGGCAGGCACCGAGGTCATCGACGGCGGCGACCGCCGTGCGGCGATCCGCACCGCGCTCCGCCTGGCACGCCCGGGGGACTGGGTGGCCGTCCTCGGCAAGGGGCACGAGACCGGGCAGGACATTGGCGGTAACGTCACCCCGTTCGACGACGCCGCGGTGATCCGCGACACCTGGGACGACTGACGTGGAACCCATCACCCTCGCCGCGTTCGCCGACGCCGCCGGCGGGCGGCTCGTGCGGGCCGCCGACCAGGGCGCCGTCGTGGGCCCGGACGTGCTCATCGACTCGCGCCAGGTCACCCCGGGTTCCGTGTTCGTCGCGTTCGCCGGCGAGCGGGTGGACGGCCACGACTTCGTGGCGAACGCCGCGGACGCCGGCGCGGGTGTCGCGCTCGTCGCTCGCGAAGTGGACGCCGACCTGCCCCAGGTCATCGTGGAGGATCCCGTGGCCGGCCTGTCGCGCCTGGCCCGCTCCTGCGTGGACGCCGGGCGGGGACGCGGGCTGGTCGTCGTCGGGGTGACCGGCTCCTCGGGCAAGACCTCCACCAAGGACCTCATCGCCCAGGTGCTCGGCGCCGCGGGCCCAACGGTCGCCCCGCCCGGCTCGTTCAACAACGAGATCGGCGCGCCGCTGACCGCGTGCCGGGTCGACGCCGGCACCCGCTTCCTCGTCAGCGAGATGGGGGCGCGCGGCATCGGCCACGTCCGCCACCTCACCCAGATCACGCCCCCGACCATCGGCGCGGTGCTCAACGTGGGCCAGGCCCACGTGGGGGAGTTCGGCTCCGTCGACGGCATCGCGCAGGCCAAGGGCGAGCTCGTCGAGGCGCTGGACGCCGACGGTTGGGCCGTCCTGAACGGTGACGACGCCCGGGTCATCGCCATGGCGTCCCGCACCCGCGCCCGCGTGGCCGCCTTCAGCGCGGCCGGCGACCCCGCCGCCACGGGCGCCGACCTGCGCGTGTGGGCGTCCGACGTCCACGGCGACGACCTGCAGCGCTTCACCTTCACCCTGAACGCCGCACCCGGGGACGTCCGCGAGCGGGTCTCCCTGCGCGTGCTCGGCCGGCACAACGTCGACAACGCGCTGGCCGCGGCCGCCGTCGGGCTGGCCGCCGGTCTCGCACCGGACGCCGTGGCCGCCGCCCTCAGCTCCGCCAGGTCCCTGTCGCGCTGGCGGATGGAGCTGGACACCCGCGCCGACGGCCTGGCGATCCTGAACGACGCCTACAACGCCAACCCCGACTCGATGGCCGCCGCCTTGCGCAGCCTCGCCGGGATGCGGCGTCCGGGCGGGCGGATCGTCGCCGCCCTGGGCGACATGCTGGAGCTCGGCGACAGCACCGAGCAGGCCCACCACGAGGTCGGCCGGCTGGCGGCCCAGCTGGGCGTCGACGACGTCCTGGTGCTCGGCGCGTTTGGCAATCACACGGTCTCCGGAGTTGCCGCGGCAGGCGGACGGGGCCAGTATCTGGAGGACAAGGACCAGCTCATCGAGGCACTCCGGGCCATCCTCGGCCCGAACGACGTGGTGCTGGTCAAGGCGTCGCGCGGGCTGGCGCTGGAGACGGTGGCGGCCGCCCTGGCCGCCCACGACGAAGGAGAGTCGCACCCGTGATCATGATGCTGCTGGCCGGCGCGCTCGGCCTGTTGGGCACCCTGGTGGGGACGCGCCTGGCCATCCATGTCCTGGTGAGCCGCGGGTACGGACAGTACGTCCGTGACGACGGACCCAAGGAGCACCTGAAGAAGGCGGGCACGCCCACGATGGGCGGCATCGCCATCATCCTCAGCGTGCTGCTGGCCTACACGCTGGCCCACCTGATCCTGTGGCGGCCGCCCACGGCGTCCGGCCTGCTGCTGCTCGGCCTGTTCACCGGTCTGGGCTTCGTCGGCTTCCTGGACGACTGGATCAAGATCTCCCGCGCCCGCAGCCTCGGCCTCAACAGCAAGGCCAAGCTCGCCCTGCAGACCCTGATCGCGGTCGCGTTCGGCATCGGCGCCTTCCAGTTCCCCAACGAGCGCGGGCTGACGCCCGGCTCGACGTTCGTGTCGTTCTTGCGCGACATCGAGTGGCTCAACCTCGGCCCGTGGCTCGGCCTGGCCTGGATCGTCTTCATCATCGCCGCGCTCTCCAACGGCGTGAACCTCTCCGACGGTCTCGACGGCCTGGCCACCGGCCTGTCCACCATGGTGTTCGCCGCCTACGCGCTGGTGAACCTGTGGCAGTACAACCAGTGGTGCAGCCGGCTGTCGACCGCCGGTCCGCTCTGCTACGAGGTGCGCGACCCCAACGACCTGGCCGCCATCTCGATGGCGCTGGCCGGCGCCTGCTTCGGCTTCCTGTGGTGGAACGCCTCCCCGGCCAAGATCTTCATGGGCGACTCCGGATCGCTGGCCCTCGGCGGCGCCGTCGCCGGCCTCGCGATCCTGACCCGCACGGAGCTGCTGGTGGTCATCCTCGGTGGCATGTTCGTGCTGATCACCCTGTCGGTGATCCTGCAGGTCGGCTACTTCAAGCTGTCCAAGGGCAAGCGCCTGTTCAAGATGGCGCCCCTGCACCACCACTTCGAGATGATCGGGTGGGCCGAGCAGACCGTGGTGGTCCGGTTCTGGATCATCTGCGGCATCCTCGTCGCGCTCGGCACCGGCATCTTCTACGCCGAGTGGGTGTCGGCCCAGTGACCCTCCGACAAGCCCAGGGTCCGGACTGGATCGCGAACGCCGACCGCCTCTCGCCCTGGGGCGAGGCCACCGTCGTGGTGGCCGGCCTGGGCACCTCCGGCTACGCCGCGGCCGACGGCCTGATGGCGCTCGGCGCCGGCCGCATCATCGTGCTGGACGACGCCGACAGCCCCGGCAATCGCGAGAAGGCAGACCTGCTGCGCGCCCTCGACGTCGAGGTCACCCTCGGCGCCGGGTCGACCGCGCTGCTGCCCGACGGCGTCCACCTCGTCGTCACCTCGCCCGGCTGGCGGCCCACCGCGCCGCTGCTCGCCCAGGCCGCCGAGCGCGGCGTCCCGATCTGGGGCGAGGTCGAGCTGGCGTGGCGCATGATGCAGCCCGACCGGGTCGTCCCGTGGCTGGGCATCACCGGCACCAACGGCAAGACCACGACCACCAACATGCTGGAGTCGATCCTGCTGGCCGCCGGGCTGAAGACGTCGGCGGTCGGCAACGTGGGGCGTCCGATCATCGAGGCGATCCTCGACGAGGTGGACTACGACGTGCTCGCGGTCGAACTCTCCAGCTTCCAGCTGCACTACACCGACACCGTCGCCCTCCACTCGGCCGCCGTGCTCAACCTGCAGGCCGACCACCTCGAGTGGTACGCCCACGCGCACGACCCGTACGCCGCCTACGCCGCCGACAAGGCGAAGATCTACGAGCGCGTCACCCACGCCTGCGTCTACAACGTCGCCGACCCCGCCACCGAGCACATGGTCGAGGAGGCCGACGTCGCCGAGGGCGCCCGCGCCATCGGCTTTCGCCTCGAGGTGCCCGCGCCGTCCATGGTCGGCGTCGTCGACGACATGCTGGTCGACCGGGCGTTCATCGAGCAGCGCCGCGACTCGGCGATGCCGCTGGCCGAGCTGACCGACGTCCGCCCCTTCGCCCCGCACAACGTCGAGAACGCGCTGGCCGCCGCCGCGCTGGCCCGCAGCTTCGGCGTCCCGCCGCGGGCGGTCGCCCAGGGGCTGCGCGACCTGGAGATCGGCGACCACCGGATCCAGACCGTCGCCGAGGGCGGCGGCGTCACGTGGGTGGATGACTCCAAGGCGACCAACCCGCACGCGGCGGCGTCCTCGATGCGCGCCTTCGACTCGATCGTCTGGATCGCCGGCGGCCAGGCCAAGGGCACCAGCTTCGATGACCTCGTCACGACCTACGCGGGCAAGCTGAGGGGCGCCGTCGTGCTGGGCGTGGACCGCGGCGTGATCGCCGGGGCGCTCGCCCGACACGCGCCCGACGTCCCGGTGATCGTCATCGACTCGGGCGAGACTGGAGCCATGGCCGAGGCCGTTGAGGCCGCGGCGGGCCTGGCTTCCCCGGGCGACACCGTCCTGATGGCGCCCGGATGTGCCAGTCGGGACATGTGGACGGGGTACGACGCCCGCGGACGCGACTTCACCGAAGCGGCCCGACGCGTGGCCGGACAGCAACAGGACTGAAGGAGGACAGACGGTGGCGATCCTGACCCCCAGCAGGCCGCCCCGGTCGTCCGGACGCAAGCGCGACCGCGGCCAGGCCTCCCTTGCCGACACCGCCTCGGGTTGGCTCAGCCACCCGATGGCGGACGCCGTGCTCGTGCTCGTGCCGACGATGATCCTGCTGGCGCTCGGCTCCCTGATGGTGTGGTCGGCGTCCACGGTCTTCGCCTACCGCCAGTTCGACGACGCCTTCTACTTCATGGAGCGCCACCTCGTCTTCATGGCGGTCGCGATCGCCTGCGGCTGGGTCGCCTCCCGGGTGCCCACCGAGACCCTGCGCTCGTGGGCCTGGGTGATCTACGCGGTCGCCGGGTTACTGCTCGTGCTGACCTTCACCCCGCTGGGCTACGGCGTGGGCGGCAACAAGAACTGGCTGAACTTCGGCGGCCCGGGCCAGATGCTGCGCCTGCAACCGGCCGAGCTCGCCAAGCTCGCGCTCATCGTCTGGGGCAGCGCCGTGCTGGCGAACAAGCGCAAGCTGCTCGACCAGCCCAAGCACCTCATCATCCCGTTCATGCCGTTCGCGCTCGGGCTGGTGGGGCTCGTCGTCCTGCAGAAGGACCTCGGCACGGCCATCATCCTCGGCGCCCTGATGATCGCCGTCCTCTGGTGCGTCGGCGCCCCGTGGCGCGTGCTGGGCGGGATGCTCGGCCTCGTCGCCGTCGGGGCCGGTGTCCTGGTCACGTTCAACCAGTCGCGCATCGAGCGCATCCTCGGGTTCCTGGACCCGACGTCCGACCCCACCGGCATCAACCACCAGATGACCCAGGCCCTGTACGGGCTGGCGACCGGCGGCTGGCTGGGGGTCGGCCTGGGCCGCAGCCGCCAGAAGTGGGGCAGCCTGGCCGAGGCCCACACCGACTACGTGCTCGCGATCATCGGTGAGGAGCTCGGCCTCTTCGGCACCCTGCTGGTGCTGACCCTGTTCGTGCTGCTGGCCTGGGGCGGCGTCCGCATCGCGCTGGGCAGCTCGACCTTCTTCGGCCGCCTGCTGGCCTCCGGCATCACCACGTGGCTGGTCCTGCAGGCGCTGGTCAACGTGATGGTCGTCCTCGGCCTGCTGCCCGTGCTCGGCGTCCCGCTGCCGTTCCTGTCCTACGGCGGCTCGGCCCTGCTCGCCAACGTCGTGGCCGTCGGCATCCTCGTCGCCTGCGCGCGGGAGGAACCCGACGCGAAGGCGTGGCTGCGCCGGCGCGCCAAGGCGAAGGGCCCGCGCCGCCGCCTCTCGGCGATCCTCCCGGGTCGCCGCCCGTAGAAGGAGACCCATGGTTTCGATCGTCCTGGCCGGCGGGGGCACCGCCGGCCACACGTCACCTCTCATCGCCACCGCCGAGCGGCTGCGCGAGCTGGCCCCGGACGTCCGCCTGACCTCGGTCGGCACGCCCAAGGGCCTGGAGGCCCGCGTGATCCCGGCCGCCGGCCTGGACCTGCGCATGATCCCGCCCGTCCCCCTGCCCCGAAAGCTGACCCCCGAACTCGTCGCCGTCCCCGCGCGTCTGGCCGGTGCGGTGAAGCAGGCCGCCGGCATCCTCGACGCGGTCGGCGCGGACGCCGTGGTCGGCTTCGGGGGCTATGTGTCCCTCCCGGTCTACCTCGCCGCGCTGATGCGCCGCGTCCCCGTGGTCATCCACGAGCAGAACGCGGTCCCGGGCCTGGCCAACAAGATCGCCGCCACGTTCGCCAAGGTGGTCGCCGTCTCGTTCCCGAACACGCCGCTGCGGGGAGCGCGCTACGTGGGTATGCCCGTCCGCGCCGCAATCTCCGAGCTCGATCGTGCCTCCGCCCGCGCGTCCGCGCGCCTCGAGCTCGGCTTCGACGCCGACCGCCCGCTGCTGCTGGTCTCGGGCGGCTCGCAGGGCGCCGTGGCCATCAACAACGCCACGGACGCGGCCCGCGCCGAGCTGCTCGCGCACGGCATCGACATCCTGCACGTGCTCGGCCCGAAGAACCTCACCGACGCCCACCGCGTCGTCACCCACCCGACCACCGGCGCGCGCTACGTGCCGGTCGGGTACGTGGACGCCATGGAGCAGGCCTACGCCGCCGCCGACCTCATGGTGGGCCGCTCCGGCGCCGGAACCGTCATCGAGACCGCCACGGTCGGGCTCCCGGTCGTGTTCGTCCCCCTGCCGCACGGGAACGGGGAGCAGGCGCGCAACGCCGACTTCCTCATCGACGCCGACGCGGGCGTCCTCGTGCCCAACGCCGAGCTCGACGGCCCGCGCCTGCTTGCCGAGGTGCTGCCGCTGCTCACCGAGCCGGCGAAGCTGGACGCCCTGCGCGCCCGCCTGGCCGGGCTGGTGCCCGCCGACGCCGCGGCCGATCTGGCCCGCATCGTCCTCGACGCCGCCGGGGTGAAGTGACATGCCGCTCGTCGAACCTGTCGAACTGGCCCCCGCCGCCGAGGTGGGCCCCGTCCACTTCATCGCGATCGGCGGCGCCGGCATGAGCGGCATCGCGCAGGCCTACGCCGACCTCGGCGTCACCGTCTCCGGTTCCGACCGCGACGACTCCACCGCCCTGCGCAAGCTGGCCGCCGCCGGCGTCCGCACCCACGTCGGCCACGCCGCCGAGCAACTCGGCGACGCCCGCACCGTGGTCGTGTCGTCCGCCATCAAGCCCGGCAACGCCGAGCTGGACGAGGCCCACCGCCGCGGCCTGCGCGTCTGGCACCGCTCGGCGGCCCTCGGCGCCCTCATGCTCGGACGCCGCGGCGTCGCCATCACCGGGACCCACGGCAAGACGACCACCACCGGCATGGTCGCGACCATGCTCACCCACGTCGGAGCCGACCCCGGCTACGTCATCGGCTCGCCGCTGGCCGCGACGGGGGAGAGCGCCGCCCTCGGCACCGGCCCCGCCTTCGTGGTCGAGGCCGACGAGTCGGACGGCTCCTTCCTGCAGTACCCGGCCCAGGTCGTCGTCATCACCAACATCGAGGTCGACCACCTCGACAACTGGGGCACCGCCGAGGCCTACGTCGACGGGTTCGTCCGCCTCGGCGCCGCCGACGCGGTCGAGGTCGTCGTCATGACCGCCGACGAGCGCTCCTCGCGCGAGGTCGCCGCCGTCCTGCGCGACCGCGGCAGGACCGTCGTCACCTACGGCGAGGCGCCGGACGCCGACATCCGGCTGTCCGACCTGGAGCTGACCCCCGACGTCACCGCCGCGACGCTGGCCGCCGAAGGCGACACCGGACGTCTCGCGCTGGCCGTGCCCGGCCGCTTCAACCTGCACAACGCCGCGGCCGCGTACGCGGTCGGCCGGGCGCTGGGCCACGCCGGCCCCGAGCTGCGCGCCGCGCTGGGCGCCTTCGCCGGCACCCAGCGCCGCTTCGAGGCCAAGGGCGAGGTCGGGGGCGTCCGCGTCTACGACGACTACGCCCACCACCCGACCGAGGTGGCGGCGGTGCTGCGGGCCGCGCGTCCCCGCGTCGGGCCGGGCGGACGCCTCGTCGCCTGCTTCCAGCCCCACCTGTTCAGCCGCACCCGCGACTTCCTCGACGAGTTCGCCGCCGCGCTGACCCTGGCCGACGTGGTGGTGCTCGCCGGCATCTACCCCGCGCGCGAGGCGGCCGAGGACTTCCCCGGCGTCACCGCGTCCGCTCTGGCCGGCCGTGTCCGATCGCTGGGCCGGGAGGCCACCGTGGTGGAGGGGCTGGGCGACGTCGCACCCGCGCTGGCGGACGCCGTGCGCCCGGGTGACCTGGTGCTCACCATCGGCGCGGGCAGCGTGACCACCGTCGGAGCCGAGCTCGTGGCCCTGCTGCGGGAGCGTCCGTGACGGAACCGTTGGTCGACGTCACCGGGGCCAGGCGCCGCCGCGCGAGGGCGCGGAGGCAGCGCCGGCTCCGCATCGCGGGCATCGTCGCGGGCGTGATCGCCCTCATCGGCGGCGTCGCGTGGGTCGTGCTCGGCTCGCCTTTGCTGGCCGCCACCGAGGTGCGCGTCACGGGCAACCAGCTGCTGACCGCCGACCAGGTCGCCCAAGCCGCCGCGATCCCGCTGGGCGGTCCGCTCGCGCAGGTCGACACCGGGGCCGCGGCCCAGCGCGTCCGGGAGGCCCTGCCGGCGGTGGCGACCGTCGAGGTCGACCGGGCCTGGCCCAACACTGTCTCGGTCGCGGTCACCGAGGCGCGGCCCAGCGTCGTCCTCGCCCTGCCCGGGTCGTGGGTGTGGGTGGCCGGCGACGGCCGCTCGTTCCACAGCACCCCCGAGCCCCCCGAGGGGGTGCTCGAGGCGCGCGGCAACCTCTCCGACGAGGACGTCCTCGTCACGCTCGCCCGCGTCGCGGACACCCTCCCGCAGGAGGTCGTCGACCAGGCGGAGGCCATCTCGGCGGGGTCGGTCGACTCGGTGGTCGTCGAGCTCACCGGCAAGCGCCGCGTGGTGTGGGGGAGCGCCGAGGACGGCGAGCTCAAGGGCCGCGTTCTGGTGCCCCTGCTCAAGGTGAAGGCGACCGAGTACGACGTCTCGGCCCCCACCCATCCGACGAGCCGCTGACCGCTGGTCCAGGGTCTCGCCCCAACCCTCAACTTCAGGTTGAGGGGCGCGCCCGACAGGCGGGCGGTGATGGACCGTGGCGCGCCCACTGAATACCCTGAACCCCAGCCCCAAGCCACGTCGTTTGCCTTCCCACTCGTAACGCCGAGGTGGGGCCAGCAACACCATTGGCAACGAACGACAGAACGGGTACCCAACGTGGCGAGTGCATCCCAGAACTACCTGGCGATCATCAAGGTCGTGGGCGTCGGCGGCGGCGGAGTCAACGCCGTCAACCGCATGATCGAGGCGGGCCTGCGGGGCGTTGAGTTCATCGCGGTGAACACCGACGCCCAGGCGCTCCTGATGAGCGACGCCGACGTGAAGCTCGACATCGGCCGCGACCTGACCCGCGGCCTCGGCGCCGGCGCTGACCCGGACAAGGGCCGCCAGGCCGCAGAGGACCACGCCGACGAGATCGAGGAGGTCCTCAAGGGGGCCGACATGGTCTTCGTCACCGCCGGCGAGGGTGGCGGCACCGGCACGGGCGGCGCCCCGGTCGTGGCCCGCATCGCCCGCTCGCTGGGCGCGCTGACCATCGGCGTCGTGACCCGTCCCTTCTCCTTCGAGGGCAGGCGCCGTTCGACCCAGGCCGAGGACGGCATCACCAAGCTGCGCGAGGAGGTCGACACCCTCATCGTCATCCCCAACGACAAGCTGCTGGAGATGACCGACCACCACGTCGCGATCCTCGACGCCTTCAAGCAGGCCGACCAGGTGCTCATGCAGGGCGTCTCCGGCATCACCGACCTGATCACCACGCCGGGCCTGATCAACCTCGACTTCGCCGACGTGAAGGCCGTCATGAGCAACGCCGGCTCGGCGCTCATGGGCATCGGCTCGGCCCGCGGCGAGGACCGCGCCCGCGCCGCCGCCGAGATGGCCGTCAGCAGCCCGCTGCTCGAGGCGTCCATCGACGGCGCCCACGGCGTCCTGCTGTCGATCGCCGGCGGCTCCGACCTGGGCCTGTTCGAGGTTTCGGCCGCGGCCAACCTCATCGAGGAGTCCGCTCACGAGGACGCGAACATCATCTTCGGCACGGTCATCGACGACGCCCTGGGTGACGAGGTGCGCGTGACGGTCATCGCGGCCGGCTTCGACGGGGGAGCGCCCTCGCGGCGCCAGCCCGGCGTGACCCGCCAGCCCGACCTGCGCAAGCAGCAGCAGCCGGCCCCGCGCCAGCCCGAGCCGCAGCAGCAGCGCCCGGTCGAGCCCGCCCCGGCGCAGCAGCCCGCCGCCCCGGTGCAGGCCCAGCCCGTCCAGCAGCAGTCCCGGCCGGCCCCGCGTCCGGAACCGATCGACGACGACGAGCTCGACGTCCCGGACTTCCTCAAGTAGTCCGCGGGCCTTGTTCATCCACCGTCGCGACCCCGACGGCGAGCTCGGCGTCGGGGTCGCGTTCACGTCCGCCGCCCTCGACCTGGGCGACAACCAGCCCGCCGAGCCGCGCGCCGCGGCGTACGCCGCCCTGTCGGACGCCCTCGGCGTCCCGGTGGCGGTGACCGCCCAAGTGCACGGCAGCGACGTCTGGTGGGCGGACTCGCCGGGCGACACCCCGGGTCTCGTCGACAGCACCCGGCACGAGGCGGACGCCCTCGTCACGACCCGGGAGGGCCTCGGGCTGGCCGTCCGGGTCGCCGACTGCGTGCCCATCCTGCTCGCCACCACCGACGGGGCCGTCGTCGCCGCCGTGCACGCCGGCCGCGCCGGGCTGCTGAACGGCGTCATCGGCGGGGCGGTCGACGCGATGCGCAGCGCGTCCGCGGCGCCTCTGGTGGCGTGGGTCGGCCCGCACGTGTGCGCCGCCTGCTACGAGGTGCCCGCCGCGATGGCCGCCGAGTCGGGCGAGCGGCTCGGCGTCGCCGCGACGACCACCAGCTGGGGCACGCCTTCGCTGGACCTCGGCGCGGCGACCGCAGTCCAGCTCGCCGTGGCCGGCGCGCGGGTCGAGTTCAGGGGCGGGTGCACGCTGCATGGCCAGGGCCTGCACTCGCACCGCGGCGGCAGCACCGGACGCCTCGTCGGCGTCGTCTGGCGGGCCCGCGGCACCGCGGATGATTCGGCCGGCGGCGCGGGCGTGCCGCACCGGGACGGCATCGGCCCCGCGCTAGGGTGATGTCCGATCCCTGAACGGAGGAACCCATGGCCGAAGGTTTCAAGAAGGCCGCCGTCTGGCTGGGCCTCATGTCCGACGCCCCCTACGGCGACGAGGACCGTGACGACGAGCTCACCGAGGCGGTCGAGCCGATGCGTGACGACCGTCGTGACCGGCGCGACGACCACCGTGTCCGTGACGACCGCGAGCAGCGTTCCGAACGCGCCCTCGCGTCGCAGGACGCCAGCGTCACCGCCCTCGAGCCCCGCCGCCCGGCGCCGGTGCCCCGCACGGCCGACCTGAGCCGCATCGTCACCGTCCACCCGCGCACCTACAACGAGGCCCGCACGATCGGCGAGCACTTCCGCGACGGCGTGCCGGTGATCATGAACCTCACCGACATGGAGGACGTTGACGCCAAGCGCCTCGTCGACTTCGCCGCCGGCCTGATCTTCGGCCTGCGCGGCACCATCGAGCGCGTCACCAGCAAGGTGTTCCTGCTCTCCCCGGCCGACGTCAACGTCACCGCGGAGGACAAGGAGCGCATCGCCGGCGGGTTCTTCAACCAGAGCTGACAAGCACGTCCCGTCGCACGGCCACGCCCGCGGTTCCTCTCAGGGAAACCGCGGGCGTCTTGGCGCTCGGAAAGTGGCTAGACTAACCTCAGGTCTCGGCGCGCCCTCGTGGGCGTCCGGCCCGTTTTTTCTTACCTGTCCATCACATGAGGTGAACCGATGACCTTGACCATCGAGCAGGTGCGCGACACGCGTTTCCACCTGGCCCGCCGCAACGGCTACGACCCGCAAGACGTCGACACGTTCGTCGACAAGGTCGAGACCACGCTCGTCACGCTGGCCGAGGAGAACGCGACCCTGCAGCAGCAGGTTGCGACGCTCTCCTCCGGTGGCGGCCAGGGCGACGCCGAACTCCGCAGCCGGCTGGAGGAGCGGGACGCCGAGATCGAGTCCCTCCGCCGCGAGCTGGACGAAGCCCGTGCCCAGCTCGGCGCGAAGGACGACGAGCTCCGCGCCTCCGGCGAGGGCCGCGACGACGACACGCGTGCCCTGCTCGAGGGTAAGGACGCCGAGCTGCAGGCCAAGGACGCCGAGTTGGCCAACCTGAACGACGCGCTCCGCGCCAAGGAGGAGGAGCTCGGTCGCAAGCAGGAGGAGATCCAGCACCTCACCGAGTCGCTGGCCGGTGGCGGCGACGAGGCGCAGCACCTGCGCGGCGAGCTCGAGCACCGCGACGGCGAGCTGAACGGCCTGCGCGGCGAGGTGGAGAACCTGCGCCAGCAGCTCGCGCAGCGCGACGACGAGCTCAACGGTCTCCGCGGTGAGGTCGAGTCCCTGCGCAACGCCCAGCCCGCCCAGGCCCCTGTCGCGTTCGCGGCGGGTGTGGGCGCCGGCGCCCAGGAAATCGTGGTCCGGACGGCCGCCGAGGCCTCCCCGGCCGTGACCCGACTGCTGCAGATGGCCACCGAGCAGGCCGAGCGCCTCGTCTCCGAGGCCCAGGACGAGGCCCAGCGCGTCACGGCCGAGGCGAACAGCAACGCCGAGCGCGTCACGGCCGAGGCCAACGCCAACGCCGAGCGCGTGACCACCGAGGCCGACGCGTACGCCGAGAAGGTCACCTCCGAGGCCAACGCCAACGCCGAGCGCGTCAACGCCGAGGCAGACGCCTCCGCCCGCCAGATCGTCGCCGACGCCACGTCGCGCGGCGAGCAGATCGAGGCGGACGCCCGCGCCGCGGCCGAGCAGGTCACCAACGACGCCAACGCGTACGCCGAGCAGGTGACCAACGAGGCCACCGCCCGTGCCGAGCAGGTCGACAAGGACGCCGTGGCCCGCCGCGCCGAGCTCTTCAGCACGCTGGAGTCGGAACGCGACGAGCTGGCTACCCGCGTCGACCATCTGCGCAGCTTCGAGGGCCGCTTCCGCGAGACCTTCCTCGGCGACCTGGAGCGCCAGGCCGAGGCCCTGCGCTCCGGCAAGTTCGCCCCGGAGGATGAGCCGGACCTGCTGCGCGACGGCGTCCGTGGCACGTCGGCCACGCCGCGTCTGGACGCGCTGCTGAACAGGGAGAACTGATCGACCCAGATCGACCGCGACGCCCCCGGCCCCAAGCCGGGGGCGTCGTGCATGTTCGTTCCGCGCCGGTGCCGCTGTGGTGGTACTGTCTGCGCTCACGATCACCGAAGAAGGGGTGGCAGCATGGCCAGGGCCGCTGATGGGGACGTCCGCGTTCCCGTCCTCGATGGCGAGGACCCGTGGACGTCCGAGGAGCTCGCCGAGGTCCGGGAGGACCTGGTCTTCGACATCGAGCGGATGCAGCGCGCGATCCGCATCGCCGAGAAGGGCCTGGAGAAGCTTTTCGACGAGGGCACCGAGGGTGCGGGCCGTGACCCCGCCGACGTGGGGTCGACCAACTTCGAGCGCGACCAGGAGATGTCGCTGGTGCAGAACGCGCGCGACCTGCTGGACCAGGCCACCAACGCCCTGCGCCTCTTCGACGCCGGCCAGTACGGCTGGTGCGAGAACTGCGACGAGCCGATCGGCAAGGATCGGCTGATGGTCTTCCCCCGAGCCACCATGTGCGTGACGTGCAAGCAGCGGGAGGAGCGGCGCTGAACGGCCCGACACCCCGCCGGGGCGTTCTGACGGCTCGTGCCGCCTGGGCGCTCGCCCTCGGCATCGGAGCGGTCGGCTACGCCGTCGACTTCGGGACCAAGGAGCTCGCGCTCGCCCACCTGGACCCGCAGAACCCCCCCGTGCTGCTCGGCGGGCTGCTGCGCCTCCAGCTCATCCGTAACCCCGGCGCCGCCTTCAGCATGGGGGAGGACTTCACCGTCGTCCTCACCCTCGTCTCGGTGGCGGCCCTGGCCGGCGTGCTCGCCTGGGTGCTGCCGCGCACCCGGCACGTGGGCTGGACGGTGGGCATGGGCCTGCTGCTGGCCGGCATCCTCGGCAACCTGACCGACCGGCTGATCCGCCCGCCCGCCCCGCTGCACGGGCACGTCATCGATTTCTTCCAGGTGCCCAACTTCGCGATCTTCAACGTCGCCGACATCTGCATCACGTTCGCCGCGATCACGATAATCTGGCTGGTCGTCATCACGCAGGTGGACCTGAACGGCACCTCCACCAAGGAGGAGAAGGCGGTGGACGCCCCGGTCGCCGCCCCCGAGGGCGACGCGTGAGCATCCACCTGGTCCCCGACGGTCTCGCCGGGGAGCGTGTGGACGCCGCGGCGTCCCGGATGACCGGCGTCAGCCGCAGCCGCCTGGCCGAACTGCTGGCCGAGGGGCTCGTCCGACTCAACGGCGAAGTCGTCTCCAAGTCCGCCCGGGTCGCGGCCGGCGACATGCTGGAATTGGAGATCCCCGCGCCCAGGGTGGCCAGCGTTACGCCGCGCGAGGTGGAGGGCATTCGCATCGTTCACGACGACGCCGACATCGTCGTCGTCGACAAGCCCGCTGGGGTGGCCGCCCACCCGTCGCTGGGCTGGGACGGCCCCGACGTCGTCGCCCACCTGTCCGCCGCCGGGTTCCGCATCTCCACGTCGGGGGCTCCCGAACGCCAGGGCATCGTGCAGCGCCTCGACGTGGGCACGTCCGGCCTGATGGTGGTCGCCAAGAGTGAGCCCGCCTACACGGCCCTGAAGCGCGCGTTCCGTGACCGGGAGGTCACGAAGATCTACCACACCCTCGTCCAGGGCCACCCCGACCCGTTCACCGGCACGATCGACGCCCCCATCGGGCGCCACCCCGGCCACGACTGGAAGATGGCGATCGTGGACGGGGGCCGCCACTCGGTGACCCACTACGAGACGCTCGAGGCGTTCCGCTCCACCACGCTGCTCGAGGTGCACCTGGAGACTGGCCGCACCCACCAGATCCGCGTGCACATGGCTGCCCTGCGGCACCCGTGCGTGGGTGACCCGCTGTACGGGTCCGACCCCGTGCTCGCGGCGCGGCTGGGGCTGGAGCGCCAGTGGTTGCACGCCGTGGAGCTCGGCCTCACACACCCGGGAACGGGGGAGTGGGTCGTGTTCTCGTCGGACTACCCGGCCGACCTGGCACACGCGCTCGCGGTGGTCGCCGAGGACTGACCGGTTGCCAAGCGGTTGTCAGGTTGCCCCAGGTTGCCGCCTCGCGATCACGGACGGCCCCCGGCCGTTCAGGGCCGTGCGCTAAGGTCTGCGGCGTGGTCAAGCTGAAGAATGATGGACTGCCCGCCCGCCGTGCGAAGATCGTGTGCACCCTCGGCCCCGCGACCGACTCCTACGAGTCCGTCATGGAGCTCGTCGAGGCCGGCATGAACGTCGCCCGCCTCAACATGAGCCACGGCGACCACGAGACGCACCTGCGCCGCCTCAACAACGTGCGGCAGGCCGCCCAGGCCGCCGGGCGCCCGATCGGCGTCTTCGCCGATCTGCAGGGCCCGAAGATCCGGCTCGGCAACTTCGAGAACGGCTCCGAGATGATCGAGGCCGGGGACGGCTTCACGATCACCACCCAGGATGTGCCCGGCACCAAGGAGCGCGCCGGCACGACCCTGCACACCCTGACCAACGACGTGCGGCCCGGCGACCAGATCCTGATCAACGACGGCGCCATCGAGCTGCGCGCCCTCGAGGTCACCGACACCGACGTGGTCACCGAGGTCGTCATCGGCGGCCGGGTCAGCGACCACAAGGGCATCAACCTGCCGGGCGTGGCCGTGTCGGTCCCGGCCCTGAGCGAGAAGGACGCCGACGACCTGCGCTGGGCGCTGGAGCACGGCGTCGACATGGTCGCGCTCTCCTTCGTGCGCAACGCCAGCGACATCGACGACGTCCACGCGATCATGGACGAGTTCGGCATGCGTGTCCCCGTCATCGCCAAGATCGAGAAGCCGCAGGCTGTGGCCGCCCTCGACGAGATCGTCCGCGCGTTCGACGCGATCATGGTCGCCCGCGGCGACCTCGGCGTCGAGCTGCCGCTGGAGGACGTCCCGGGCGTCCAGAAGAGCATCATCACCGCGGCCCGCTTGGTGGCCAAGCCCGTCATCGTGGCCACCCAGATGCTGGAGTCGATGATCACGGCCCCCCGCCCGACGCGCGCCGAGGCGTCCGACGTCGCGAACGCGATCCTGGACGGCGCGGACGCGGTCATGCTGTCCGGCGAGACGGCGGTCGGCGCGTGGCCGATCGTCACCGTCGAGACGATGGGTCGGATCGTCCGCAAGATCGAGTCGCTCGGCCTCGAGCGGATCGCCCCCATCGACTGGAACCCGCACACCACCTCCGGCATCATCGCCAAGGCCGCAGTGGAGATCGCCGAGCGCATCGGCGCCAAGTACCTCGTCGCGTTCACCAAGACCGGAGACACCGCGCTGCGCCTGACCCGCCTGCGCTCGACCATCCCGGTGTGCACGTTCAGCCCGTACGTGGAGACCGCCCAGAAGATGACCCTGGCGTGGGGCATCAAGGCGTTCACGACCCCGGAGTTCTACTCCATCGACTCGATGGTGGAGGCCGTGCAGAACGCGCTGAAGGGCTCTGGCCTGGTGGAGACCGGCGACACGATCGTCATCGTGGCGGGCAACCCGAAGCACTCCGCCGGCAAGACCAACTCGGTGCGCGTCGCGGTCATCCCCTGATCGGTACCGGGAAGGGGATTCGAACCCCTACGGGCTTGCGCCCAGACGGGTTTGAGCCGTCCGCGTATACCATTCCGCCACCCCGGCGCGTGAAGCGCGTGCAACATAGTGCCACATCCGCGCCGAGTCGGTGGGATCGACTCGACCCGATTAGGGTGGCGAGGTGTAGGGTCCGAACCGGATTCCGACGATTAGGAAGTGGTGATTCCAGGTGACTTCGAACCTGCCGCCGACGGGGCGTCCCCGTGTCCTCGTGGCCGAGGACGAGGCGCTCATCCGGCTCGACCTGGTGGAATTGCTGACCGGTGAGGGCTACGACGTGGTCGGCGAGGCCGGCGACGGCGAGGAGGCCCTGCGCCTGGCCCGAGAGCTTGAGCCGGACCTCATCGTGATGGACGTCAAGATGCCCAAGATGGACGGCATCACCTCGGCCACCGCCATCGCCGAGGACCGCATCGCGCCCGTCGTCATGCTGACCGCGTTCAGCCAGCGCGAGCTGGTCGATCGCGCCCGCGAGGCCGGCGCGATGGCGTACGTCGTGAAGCCGTTCGACGCCTCCGACGTCGTGCCCGCGATCGAGCTGGCCATGGCCCGCTACGCCGAGATCCGCGCGCTGGACGACGAGGTCGCCGACCTCGAGGAGCGACTGGCCTCCCGCAAGGCCGTCGACCAGGCCAAGGGCCTGCTGCAGGAGGGGCTGGGCCTGTCCGAGGCCGAGGCGTTCCGCTGGATCCAGAAGACCGCCATGGACCTGCGCAAGTCGATGCGCGAGGTCGCCGAGGGCGTCATCGACCACAGCAAGAGTGGCAAGGGTCCCAAGGGCGGCAAGAAGGGCAAGAAGGCCAAGGCCGTCGACCTGGACGAGGACCTCGACGAGGCCTGACCCGCTGGGTCCAGTCCGCCGAGGGCTTGGGTTCAGTCCGCCGAGGGCTTGGGTTCAGTCCGCCGAGGGCTTGGGTTCGCGCTTGGGACGACGGATCGCACACGTGACGCGGGCGGTGCACAGGCGCCGCCCGTCGTCGTCTGCGAGCACGACCTCCCACGTCCCCACCGTGCCGCCGACGCGCAGCGCGCGCGCCTCGCCGGTCACCCAGCCCCCGCGTGCCCCCTCGTGGTGGCTGGCATTGATCTCGATGCCGTACGCTGCGCCGCCCTCTCCGGCCGCCGCGACCGCGGCCAGGGACGCCAGCGCCTCGGCCAGCACGCAGGACGCCCCGCCGTGGAGTAAGCCGTAGGGCTGGGTGTTACCCTCCACCGGCATCCGCCCGCGCGCCCGCTCGGGGGACACCTCGAGCAGCTCCAGGCCCATCCGCGTGTGCAGGCCCGTGTCGGCGAGCGCCTGCCACTCACTCAGCTCCATGCGGGCAATCCTGTCAGACCCACGGGCTAGGCTGCTCGGGTGACCCAGACCACCGCACCGGCGGCGTCCGTGCCGCGCCTGCTGCTCATCGACGGCCACTCCGTGGCGTACCGGGCGTTTTTTGCCCTGCCGGTGGAGAACTTCTCCACGACCACGGGGCAGCACACGAACGCGGTCTACGGCTTCACCTCCATGCTGATCAATGTGTTGCGCGACGAGCAGCCGACCCACCTGGCGGTCGCGTTCGACGTCAGCCGCCAGACCTTCCGCTCCGAGGCCTACCCCGAGTACAAGGCCAACCGGTCGACCTCCCCGGAGGAGTTCAAGGGCCAGGTCGCTCTGGTCAAGGAGGTGCTGGACGCCCTCAACATCGTCCACGTCGAGGTGGACGGCTACGAGGCCGACGACATCATCGGCACGCTGTCGCTCCAGGCCCGGAACGCGGGGTGGGACACGCTGATCTGCACCGGCGACCGCGACGCCATGCAGCTCGTGGACGAGCACACGACCGTGCTCTACCCACGCAAGGGCGTCAGCGACCTCGCGCGCATGACCCCGGCCACCGTCGAGGAGAAGTACCTCGTGGCCCCCGCACGCTACCCCGAGCTGGCCGCGCTGGTGGGGGAGACCTCCGACAACCTGCCCGGTGTCCCCGGCGTGGGCCCCAAGACCGCTGCGAAGTGGCTCGGCGAGTACGACGGGCTGGAGAACCTGATCGCCCACGCGGACGCGGTGAAGGGCAAGGCGGGGGAGTCCTTCCGCGAGCACCTCGAGGGCGTCCGGCGCAATCGTGAGCTGAACGCGCTCGTCCGCACGCTCGACCTGCCCGTCGCGCTCGACGCCCTCGAACGCCGCGACTGGGACAGGGAGGCCGTGCACACCCTGTTCGACAGCCTCGAGTTCCGGGTGCTGCGCGAGCGGCTGCTGGAAACCCTGCCGGCCGAGGAGTCCGAGCCCGAGGGCGGCTTCGAGGTCGCCGGAACGGTGCTCGAGCCAGGCGCGCTCGCCGACTGGCTGGACGCCCACGCCGCCGGCCTGGTCGGCGTGCAACCGCAGGGGCACTGGCACGGCGGACAGGGCGACGTGACCGGCCTGGCGCTCGCCTCGCTGGACGGCGAGGCCGCCTGGGTGCGCATCACCGAGCTGACACCGGCCGACGACGCGGCGCTGGCCGCCTGGCTCGCCGACCCGGGGCGTCCCAAGGCGCTGCACGACGCCAAGGGCCCGATGCAGGCCCTGTGGTCGCGCGGTTGGCAGCTCGCGGGGCTGGCGTCCGACACGATGCTGGCTGCCTACCTGCTGCGCCCCGACCAGCGCACCTACGACCTGGGCGACCTGACGGTCCGCCACCTGCGCCGCGAGCTGGCCGCCGAGGCCGGCTCGGGTGCCGACGACTCCCAGCTGGCCCTCGACTTCGGCGACCCCGACGAGGGGCAGGACGCCATGGTGCGGGCCCGCGCGGTGGCCGAGCTGGCGGGGGCGCTCGACGCCGAGCTGGACGCCGCGGGCGGGGCCTCTCTGCTGCGCGAGGTCGAGCTGCCGTTGCAGCGCACGCTCGCGGTGATGGAGCGCGACGGCATCGCCCTCGACCTGGCCGCCCTCGACGCGCTGTGGGCCGAGTTCGATGCCGAGGTGCGCCGCGCCGAGCAGGGGGCCTACGACGCCATCGGCAAGCCGATCAACCTGGGCTCGCCCAAGCAGCTCCAGGTCGTGTTGTTCGACGAGCTCGGCATGCCCAAGACCCGGCGCACGCGCACCGGCTACACCACCGACGCCGACGCGCTCGAGGGGCTCTACGAGAAGACGGAGCACCCGTTCCTGGCGGCCCTGCTGCGCCACCGAGACCAGATCCGCCTGCGGCAGACCGTCGAGGGGCTGCAGAAGTCGGTCGCCGACGACGGCCGCGTCCACACCACCTACCTGCAGACCGTCGCCGCGACCGGCCGGCTGAGCTCGACCGACCCGAACCTGCAGAACATCCCGATCCGCACCGAGGCGGGCCGTCGCATCCGCGAGGCCTTCGTCGTGGGCGAGGGCTTCGAGTCGCTCATGACGGCCGACTACTCCCAGATCGAGATGCGCATCATGGCCCATGCGTCCGAGGACGCCGGGCTGATCGAGGCGTTCACCTCCGGCGCCGACTTCCACACCGTGATGGCGGCCAGGGTGTTCGGCGTCGCCCCCGACGAGGTCGGCGGCGGCATGCGCGCCAAGATCAAGGCGATGAACTACGGGCTGGCCTACGGCCTGAGCGCGTTCGGCCTCTCGGGGCAGCTGAAGATCTCCGTGTCCGAGGCGAAGGGCCTGATGGAGGAGTACTTCGAGCGGTTCGGGCACGTGCGTGACTACCTGGCCGGCATCGTCGACGACGCTCGCAGGACTGGCTTCACCGAGACCATCCTCGGTCGCCGCCGCTACCTGCCCGACCTGACCTCGTCCAACCGCCAGCGCCGCGAGATGGCCGAGCGGATGGCGCTCAACGCTCCCATCCAGGGCTCGGCCGCCGACATCATCAAGGTCGCCATGCTCGACGTCGAGGCGGGTCTCGCGCAGGCCGGCCTGGCCTCGCGCATGCTGCTCCAGGTGCACGACGAACTTGTCTTCGAGGTGGCGCCCGGCGAGGCCACCGCGCTCGAGGCGGTCGTCCGCGAGCGTATGGGCAACGCCGTCGCGATGGCCGTCCCGCTCGACGTGTCGGTCGGCGTGGGCCGTTCCTGGCACGAGGCCGCCCACTGAGCGCCGACGCGGTCATCGCCCGGGCGCTGGTCGCCGAACCCCGCTGCGGCGATGTGGTCGTGGTCGCGCTCGACGGACCCTCGGGCGCCGGCAAGACGACGCTGGCGGACGCCGTGGCGTCCGACCTCGGCTGCCCGGTCGTCCGCTTGGAGGACCTGTACCCGGGCTGGGACGGGCTCGCCGAGGGCGTCCGGCTGCTGCACGAGCGCGTGCTCGAGCCGCTTTCGCGCGGCGAGGTCGCCCGCTACCGCGCGTGGGACTGGCTCGCGTCCGCATGGGGGCAGGAGCGCACCGTCGCCCCGGTGCCGCTGCTCGTGGTCGAGGGCTGCGGCGCGTCCGCGGGCCCGGCCGGCGAGCTGGCTGCCGTCCGCGTCTGGCTGGATGCCCCCAGCGACGTCCGCCGCCAACGCGGGCTGGCCCGCGACGGCGAGACCTACGCCCCCTGGTGGGAGTCGTGGGCCGCACAGGAGCGAGCCCTGTTCGACGCCGACGGAACCCGCGCCAGGGCCGACCTCGTCCTGCGGTCGGGGTGACTCAACGCAGGACGGCCAGCACGTCCTCGCGCTCGGTGCCCTCGTACGTCCACGTCGCCGTCAGGACGCCGCGGGCGGCGTGGGTGTCCTCGTGCTCGGCGTCCAGGACGCGGATCAGGCGCACCTGGCCCTGGGCGTCCACGCCCGGGACCACGCCCGACCCGGCGACGACCGTGTTCTCGGGCATCGGCTCCTGGGCCTCGACGTTCAGCATGGCCGCGCCCGTGTCGCCCTCGCGGATCACCCGCACCAGCTCGGCGACGTAGACCGGGTCGGTCGGCGCGTCGTAGCACCACCGGGTGCCCAGCACACCGTGCTCGAGGGTGCCGATGAGCTCGCCTTCGGCCAGCTCCGCGCCGCGCCAGGTGACGGGCACGTGGTAGACCCGCCCGCCCGAGGCGAGCAGCATCGAGTCCAGGCCGACCTCGCCGTCGGGGTCGACGAAGCGGAAGTTGCCCACGCGCTCCAGGTCGGCGGCGTCGCCCTCGAACCAGTCCTGCTGCTGCAGCCAGGGCGCCAGCAGTTCGAGCTTGCCCGGCTGCAGGGACGTCTGGGTGTAGATGTCGGCGGTGCCACTCATGGTTTCCTCCCGGCGATGACGGTGTTGGCACCACGCTAGGCCACAATGGCACCCATGCGAGAGCTCCAGCAGACCATCGTCGACGAGTTCGGCGTCAAGCCCGAGATCGACCCCGGCGCCGAGGTGGAGGCGCGCGTCGGGTTTCTGGTCGACTACCTGACCTCCGCGCGCGCGAAGGGCTACGTCCTGGGCATCTCCGGTGGCGTGGACTCAACGCTGGGCGGGCGCCTCGCGCAGCTGGCCGTCGAGCGCGTCCGCGCGAACGGGGGAGAGGCGACCTTCGTCGCCATGCGGCTGCCCTACAAGGTGCAACACGACGAGGCGGACGCCGCGGCCGCGATCGACTTTGTGGCCGCCGACCGCACCATCACCTACAACGTCGCGCCCGGCGTGGACGGCTTCGAGGCCGAGTACGACACCGCCGTCGGCGAGGCGATGACCGACTTCAACAAGGGCAACGTGAAGGCGCGCCTGCGGATGGTCGCCCAGTACGCGGTGGCCGGCGACAACGGCCTGCTGGTGGTCGGCACCGACCACGGCGCGGAGTCGGTCATGGGCTTCTTCACCAAGTTCGGCGACGGCGCGGCCGACATCCTGCCGCTGTTCGGGCTCAACAAGCGCCAGAACCGGCAGTTGCTGCAGCACCTCGAGGCGCCCGAGCGCCTGTGGGCCAAGGTGCCCACCGCCGACCTCCTGGACGGCAACGCGGGGCGTCCGGACGAAGACGAGCTGGGCATCAGCTACGACCACATCGATGACTACCTGGAGGGCCGCGACGTCCCCGACGCCGTCGCGGAGCGCATCGAGACAACCTGGCGGCGCACCCGCCACAAGCGGACGACGCCGGTCACGATCCTCGAGGACTGGTGGCGTTCCTGACCGCGGTTGCCGAGTCGAGTTGGTGGCGGTCCCCGCGCGGGCTTATGGTTCATGCATCAACTTTTCGAGGAGGTGCTGCATGCCGGGTCTCTGGCGTCGACTGACCGTCGACCTCTGCCTGCGCAGCACCAGTGGTTGTCGGGGCTGACCTCCCACCCCCAACCCCCGCGCCCCTTCGGCGCCCTGCCGTCCTGCTCGCTCGTCCGCGCGCGAGCACGCCCGGCGGTCCTCCTCGTCGCAACCCGTCCGTGAAAGGCACACCCATGTCCACCGCATCCGCGGCGCCCGCTCGCAAGAAGGCGTCGTTCCCGTTCTGGGCTCAGGTCCTCGCCGGCCTGGCCGCCGGCGTCCTCCTCGGCTGGCTCGCCCGCACCTTCGACGTCGCCTGGCTGAAGGAGCTCCTCAACACCGTCGGCACGATCTTCGTGCAGCTGCTGCGCGTCATCGTCGTCCCGCTGGTCCTGACCGCGCTCATCGTCTCCATCACCCAGCTGCGCCACGTGGCCAACGCCGCGAAGCTGGCCGTCCAGACGCTCGCCTGGTTCGCCATAACCGCCTTCATCTCGGTCCTGATCGGCATCGGCCTGGGCGTCCTCACCAACCCGGGCGCGTCGGCCTCCATCGGCACCGAGGGCGCGCGCGCCGTCGCGACCCAGGGCACCTGGCTCGACTTCATCAAGGGCCTCGTCCCGGTCAACTTCCTCGGCCTCGAGGCGTCCAGCCGCTTCAACGCCGACGCCGCCACCGTCGCCACCAGCCTCAACTTCAACGTGCTCCAGCTCGTCGTGCTCGGCATCGCCCTGGGCGCCGCCGCGCTCGCGGTGGGGGAGAAGGCCAACCCGTTCATCGAGGTCGCGGGCTCGCTGCTGGCCGTGTTCCAGAAGCTGGTGTGGTGGGTCATCCTGCTCGCCCCGATCGGCACCGCCGCCCTCATCGGCCGTGCCGTGGCCACCTACGGGTGGGACCTCATCGCCCCGCTCGGCATCTTCACCCTCGACGTGTACCTCGGCTGCGCCATCGTCATGTTCGGCCTGTACCCGCTGCTGCTGAAGATGCACGGCCTGTCGGTGCGGCGGTGGTTCTCCGGCGCCTGGGAGTCGATCACGCTGGCCTTCGTGACCCGCAGCTCGATCGGCACCCTGCCGGTCACGCAGAGCAACACCATCAACAAGCTCGGCGTCCCGCAGAGCTACGCGTCGTTCGCCGTGCCGCTGGGCGCGACCACCAAGATGGATGGTTGCGCCGCCATCTACCCGGCGCTGGCCGCGATCACCGTTGCGCAGCTGTTCGACATCCCGCTCGGCCTCCAGCACTACGTGCTCATCGCGTTCGTTGCGGTCGTCGGCTCCGCCGCCACAGCCGGCCTCACCGGCGCCATCGTGATGCTCACGCTGACGCTGTCGACGCTCGGCCTGCCCCTGGAGGGCGTCGGCCTGCTGCTGGCGATCGACCCGATCCTCGACATGGCGCGCACCGCGACCAACGTGGCCGGCCAGTCGCTGATCCCGACGATCGTCGCCAAGCGCAACGGCATCCTGGATGAGGACGTCTACAACGGCCGCCGCACCCCGGACGCCGACGACGTCCGGCTGGCCGCCGCGCACGCCTGAACCCGTCAACCACAACGCGGGATCGGTGGTCGCCTTTTGCGGTGACCCCGATCCCGAGAGTAGGCTGGCGAACCGGTGCGGTCTGCCCACCTCCGGACGGAGTGGGGTGGGTGCGCAAGGATCGCACCGGTTTTCCCAGCACATCAAGCCACAATCGGAGCCCTACTACATGACCTCCACTCCTGAGGCCGCTCAGGTCGCAGTCGACGATTTCCAGTCCGCCGAAGAATTCGCGCAGGCCGTCGACGCCACAATCAAGTACTTCAACGACGGTGACATCGTCACCGGCACCGTCGTCAAGGTCGACCGGGACGAGGTCCTCCTCGACATCGGCTACAAGACCGAAGGCGTCATTCCTTCCAAGGAACTCTCCATCAAGCACGACGTCGACCCGTTCGACGTGGTTTCCGTGGGTGATGTGATCGAGGCCCTCGTCCAGACGAAGGAGGACAAGGAAGGCCGCCTGATCCTGTCCAAGAAGCGTGCGCAGTACGAGCGCGCCTGGGGCACGATCGAGAAGGTCAAGGAAGAGGACGGCGTCGTCACCGGCCGCGTCATCGAGGTCGTCAAGGGCGGCCTCATCGTCGACATCGGTCTCCGTGGCTTCCTCCCCGCGTCCCTGGTCGAGATGCGCCGTGTCCGCGACCTCCAGCCCTACGTGGGCCAGGAGCTCGAGGCCAAGATCATCGAGCTGGACAAGAACCGCAACAACGTGGTCCTGTCCCGCCGTGCGTGGCTGGAGCAGACGCAGTCCGAGGTGCGCCACACGTTCCTCAACCAGCTGCAGAAGGGCCAGATCCGCAAGGGTGTCGTGTCCTCCATCGTCAACTTCGGCGCGTTCGTCGACCTGGGCGGCGTGGACGGCCTCGTGCACGTCTCCGAGCTGTCCTGGAAGCACATCGACCACCCGTCCGAGGTCGTCGAGGTCGGCACCGAGGTCACCGTCGAGGTGCTCGACGTCGACATGGACCGCGAGCGCGTCTCCCTGTCGCTGAAGGCCACCCAGGAGGATCCCTGGCAGACCTTCGCCCGCACCCACCAGATCGGACACATCGTGCCCGGCAAGGTCACCAAGCTGGTGCCGTTCGGTGCGTTCGTCCGCGTGGGCGATGGCATCGAGGGCCTGGTGCACGTCTCCGAGCTGGCCGAGCGCCACGTGGAGATCCCCGAGCAGGTCGTCGCCGTCAACGACGATGTCATGGTCAAGATCATCGACATCGACCTCGAGCGTCGCCGCATCTCTCTGTCGCTCAAGCAGGCCAACGAGGGTGTCGACACCGCGTCCGAGGACTTCGACCCGTCGCTGTACGGCATGACCGCCAACTACGACGACCAGGGCAACTACATCTACCCCGAGGGCTTCGATCCGGAGCTCCAGGAGTGGAAGCCCGGCTACGAGGAGCAGCAGCGCGCCTGGGAGCAGCAGTACGCCGAGGCGCAGGCCCGTTGGCTGGCGCACAAGGAGCAGGTCGTCCAGGCCGAGGCCGCCGAGTCCCAGGCCGCCGTCGAGTCCGTCTCGACCGCGTCCTACAGCTCCGGTGGGGCGATCGACAGCGCGCCCGAGGGCTCGCTGGCGTCCGACGAGGCCCTGCAGGCCCTCCGCGACAAGCTGACCGGCGGCGCCAACTGACGCCACCCGTCATCTGACGAAACGGTGCCCCGCTCCCTCGTGGAGCGGGGCACCGTCGCGTTCGGGGGAACCTCAGGCGTGGGCGTCCGCCAAGGCCTCGCCGATGATGCGGACGCCCTCGGCGTTGGGGTGCAGCCCGTCGTCGGAGATCAACGCCCCGACGTCACCGGACGCGTCGAAGGGCCCGGCCAGGTCGACGTACTCCATGCCCACGTTCTCGGCGGCGGTGCGGATCGCTTCGTTCACCATCGCCGTGGCGGCGGCCGACTGGGTGGTCGAGCGACCGGACGGGGCGAGGATGTCCCAGTAGCCCGTGACCAAGTAGGTGTCCGGGCGGTCTCCGGCGGCCTCGCGAACGGCCTCCAGTGCGGCGGTCACCCCGGCGTTGAGCAGGAGGGCTTGCCGGCCCAGCGTCGTGGCGTCGGCGCCGTCGCGGAAGGCCTCGCCCATCCGGAACAGGTCGTTGGCCCCGATGATGATGACGACCGTGTCGGCCGCGGCCAGGGCGGACCGGGCGTCGGCGTCCGTGGTCAGGAACTCGCGCAGGTCTTGGGTGGTCCAGCCCGCCACGCCGAGGTTGGTGACCTCCGGGCGCGCGCCGCCGGCGCGATCCACCGCGTCGGCGTAGGCGGCCAGCGGGCCCGTGCACGAGCAGTTGGTGCCGGCCATGATCGAGTCGCCCAGCCCCACCACGTGCCTGGGGCCGGAAGCCGTGGGCGCCGGTGCCGGGGCGGTGGTGTCGGCGGTGGTCGGCCGGGGCGCGGTGGATGCCGACGCGGCAGCCGGCGCCGGGGCGGCGCGTCCGCACCCGGCCAGCGCGAGGGCGACGAGCGCCGACGCGGCCACGAGGCGGAGGCGCGGATGGCGTGGCGACGGGTGCATCCTCACACGCTACCCGCGCGGGCGGCCCGGCCCGGCAGCCGCGTCACCGGGGCGACGGCCAATGCCCAGGCGGCCCCGGCCAGTGCGGCGCCACCCACGACGGTGATCGCGGCAGGCAGGGACGCCACGACCAGCAGCGCGGAGATCGCCAGCGGCCCCCCGAGCTGTCCGGCCTGGGTGAACATCGCCCAGATCGACAGGAACCGAGCCCGACCGCGCGCCGGCGACAGGTCGGCGCCGATCGTCATGTTGATGCCGGCGCCCAACCCGTTGCCGATGCTCATGACGCCCATGGCCACGACAAGCCCGGCGGGGGTCGGCCACAGCGGCGCGACGAGGAAGCCCGCGCCGTAGACCGCCAGGCACAGCACGAGCGTGGGGGTGCGGCCCAGCGCGTCCTTCAGGTATCCGCCGGGCACCATCATGACCAGCTCGATGGCGGCGCCGACGGCCACGAGCAGGGAGATCTGGGCGGCGGTCCAGCCGAGGTGGACGCCCCACAGCGCGACGAGGATCGGCTGGCCGACCCGCGCCGTGGCGAGCGTGATGATGGCCACGCCGGCCAGCCCGACCGCCCGCCAGCGGACGCCCTGGGCCAGTTCCTCCTCGGTGCGGGCCGCCAGGTTGCGCGCGGTCTGGGCGTCGAAGGCGCTGTTGAGTCGCTTGACGAAGAGCAGTCCGGTCGCGGCCAGGGCGCAGAGGGCGGCGAACGCGAACACGGACCACAGGGGCCACGCCAGCAGCAGGGCGGCGCCGCAGAGCGGGCCGACGAGGTTGCCGGCTCGCATCGTGCCGCCCAGCGCCGTCATCGCCTGGCCGCGCTGGTGCGCGGGGACGGTCTCGGCCACAACCGCCTGCCGGGCGAGGTTCCAGGCCGTCATCACGGGGGCGCGCAGCACCACCGACCCGATGAACAGGGCCAGCGACCACGGCTGCCCGGACGCCAGGGCCACGATGCCCAGCGAGATCGTCAGCACGGCCGCCCCCGTGGCCAAGGCCATGGCCGTGCGGTCGCCCACCCTGTCGATGAACAGCCCCACCGGCACCGTGAACGCCAGCGCGGTGGCGCCGATGATGCCGACGATGGCGGACGCCAGCGCCTGCGAGGCGCCCAGCTCGAGCGCGGCGAGCACCAGCACGGGGGCCATGGCGCCCATCGCCACCCCGAGCAGGAAGGACGGCGCGAGGACAGGCCAGAAGATCAACCGGTACACCCACACACCCCCCGTCTGTCTCGACATCAAGATACCTGCGGCCCGAACAGGGCGTCATCCCCTTTCATCGCCTTCTCACCGTGGGAGGGTGAACTGCGCCCATGGCCACGGGGCTGCGGACGCCGTGGCGACCCACCTCTCGCTCCATGCGGCCCAGCCCCTGCGGTGACAGGATGGTGGGATGACACACATCGCACTCACCGGCGGCATCGCCTCGGGAAAGTCCGCCGTGGCCGACCTGCTCGCCGCGAAGGGTGCGGTGCTCGTCGACTCCGACGTGCTCGCCCGCGAGGTGGTCGCCCCCGGCACCCCCGGGCTGGCTGCCGTCGTACAGCGGTTCGGTGAGGGAATCCTGCGACCCGACGGAGCGCTCGATCGCCCAGCGCTGGGCGCCATCGTCTTCGCCGACCCGGACGCCCGCGCCGACCTCGAGGCCATCACGCACCCCCGCATCCGCGCCCGGGCAGGCGAGCTGCGCGCCGAGGCGCCGGCCGGCGCGGTCGTGATCGACGTGATCCCGCTGCTGGTCGAGGGCGACCTGTCCGGGCGTTTCGACGTGGTCATCGTCGTCGACGTGCCCGTGGAGGTGCAGGTCGAGCGCCTGCGCCGCCGCGACGGGTTCACCCGGGACGAGGCGATGTGGCGCCTGGCCGCCCAGGCCTCACGCGAGGACCGACTGGCCGTGGCCGACCACGTCATCGACAACAGCGGTGACCCTGACGCCCTGGCCGAGCAGGTCGACCGGCTCTGGGACGCCCTGCGCCTCGGCTGAGCCCGGGTCAGGCCTTCTCGCTCTGCCGCCGAACGGGTGCGACCCGGTTGAGCCGGCCTCAGGCGACCGGCTTGCAGGTGCAGGTCGGGCACTGGCAGTCGCGGCACTCGCACTCGCCGCCTGTGTGGCAGCCGCAGATGTGCGCCTCGCTGGCGTTGATGAGCATCGTGGTGAGGTCCGGCGGGCGCAGGCTGTCGCGGCGCAGTTCGGGTGACAGGCGGCGGGCCTGGGCCAGCCAGGCCCGGCAGTCCGGGCAGGCCGCGAGGTGGGCGTCCAGCTTCTCGCGGGGGACAGGCAGCGGCTCGCCATCCAGCAGTGCCGACGCGGCCAAGCGCCAACGGCGCGGCTGCGGGCAGGTCGGCTGGGGCACGGGTCGAGCCTAGCGTTAGGGTGCTGGGCGTGCTCACGTCACCCCGCACCGCCCTCGACGCCGAGGTCACCCGCCTCGCGCTGGCGGCCGGTCTGGGGGACCGCGTGGCGCTGGGGGAGTTCATCGCCCGCACCCAGGCCGACGTGTGGCGCTTCCTCGCCCACCTGACCGACGCGGACACCGCTGACGACCTCGCCCAGGAGACCTATTTGCGCGCCCTGGACGCCCTCCCGGGCTTTCGCGGTGAGGCGCCCGCCCGCTCCTGGCTGCTGACGATCGCGCGCCGCGCTGCGGCCGACCGGGTGCGTTACGGGGTTGCGCGTCCTGCCGTTCCGTGTCCCCCCGGCGACTGCGGGTCGGACGCCGTGCGCGACGACACGCAACGGGTCGAGATCGCCGCCATGCTGGCCTGGTTGGACGCCGACCGCCGGGAGGCGCTCGTCCTCACCCAGGTGTTCGGCTACTCCTACGCCGAGGCCGCCACGATCGCCGGGGTGGCGGTCGGCACGATCCGCTCGCGGGTCGCCCGCGCCCGCGCGGACCTGCTTGCCCGGTGGTCCGACGCAGCCGCCGAACTGGACGCCTTGCGCCTGGCCGGCTGACCCGGCCTCCTGATCCGGCTGGAATCGCCGGGAACTATCGGGCGCCCCGGGACGACTCCTGAGGTGAACAAGGAGGAGTCCCGTGTCCCTGTCCCGTCGTCGCGTCCTCGCCGCGCTCGCCCTCGTCCCGCTGGCGGCGTGCGCCGGCCCCACCCCCGCGGCACCGGCGCCCGCGGCGTCCGCCACGCCACCGGAACCACCCCGGCCGCACCCGCGGCGTCAGAGGTCACGGTCTTCGTGCCCGGCGCGATGGCCGCGCACGCGAAAGAGCTGGCGGCCGCCTTCGACGTGGGCGGGGCGCACACGGTGGTCGAGGTGGGGCACACGCCGATCCAGCGCGAGCAGTTGGCCAAGGGCGCCACGCCGGACGTGTGGATCGCCGCCAACCCCGCCGACATCACCTCGGCCGCCGAGGCCGGCCTCGTGGTCGCCGACCGGGTGCAGCAGCTCGCGCGGACCAAGCTGGTCGTCGTGGTCGCTCCCGGCAACCCGGCCGGTATCACCGGCATCGAGGACCTCGCCAAACCCGGCGTGAAGGTGCTCCTCGGCGCCGAGACGCTGCCGATCTGGAAGGTGACCGAGCGCGGGTTCACCAAGGTCGAGGCGGCCCACCCGGGCTTCACCGCGGCCGTCACGGCCAACACGGTGAGCCGGGAGATGGGCGTCCAGCCGATCGTGACCAAGGTCACCAAGGGCGAGGCCGACGCCGGAGTGGTGTTCGTCACCGACGTGCCGGCCGACGCCGAGATCGTCCAGGTGCCGGACGCGTTCAACGCCGAGCTGCCGCTGTCGATCGCGCCGGTCACGGCCGGGAAGAACCCGGCGGGCGCTGCGGCGTTCATCGCGTTCATGACGGCTCATCACAGTTGAGGGTGTAGCGGCGGGTTGATCTTGGCGGCGCGTCGATGCGGGGAGGAGGGTCGAGGCCTCCCGAAGATGGAAGTTCTCACACTGCCCATCTGGAAGACCTCGACGTGCCCCACGCTACCTTCACGCGCCCCAACCTGACGACGTTCACCCGCCTTGACGAGCTCGGCCTGGAGGTCATCGGCCAGTACGTCGAGCCGAAACGCGCGGTGCTCGCGTGCAGGGTCGTCGACCCCGACCAGTGGTGCCGTCGGTGTGGCGGTGAGGGTATCCCGCGTGGCACCGTGGTCCGTCGCCTGGCCCATGAGCCGTTCGGGTGGCGCCCCACCCTCCTGGTGGTCACCGTGCGCCGCTACCGGTGTGGGGAGTGCGGCCATGTGTGGCGCCAGGACATGAGCAAGGCCGCCGAACCGCGGGCCAAGCTGTCTCGGCGGGCGTTGCGGTGGGCGTTGGAAAGCATCGTGGTCGCCCACCTGACCGTCGCCCGGATCGCCGAAGGCCTCGCGGTGTCCTGGAACACCGCCAACGATGCTGTCCTCGCCGAAGGCAAGCGCGCCCTGATCGATGACCCCAAGCGATTCGACGGCGTCCAGGTGATCGGCGTCGACGAGCACGTGTGGCGACACACCCGCAAGGGCGACAAGTACGTGACCGTGGTCATCGACCTCACTCCGATCAGGGACGACACCGGGCCGGCCCGCCTGTTGGACATGGTCGAGGGCCGCTCCAAACAAGCCTTCAAGACCTGGCTCGCCGCCCGCCCCAAGGCGTGGCGTGACGGCGTGGAGGTGGTCGCCATGGACGGCTTCACCGGGTTCAAGACCGCCACCACCGAAGAACTCCCCGACGCCACCCCCGTGTTGGATCCGTTCCACGTCGTCCGGCTGGCCGGCGATGCGCTCGACCAGTGCCGGCGCCGGGTTCAGCAGACCCTGCACGGTCATCGCGGTCGCGCAGCTGATCCGCTGTACCGGGCACGACGGATGCTGCACACCGGCCTGGACCTACTCACCCCCAGGCAGAAGACACGGCTCGAAGCCTTGTTCGCCGGCGACGACCACGTCGAAGTCGAAGCTACCTGGGCGGTCTACCAACGGATGATCGCCGCCTACCGCGAACCCAAGCCCGCTGAAGGGAAGGCCCGCATGCAGGCCGTCATCGACGCCCTCAGCAGCGGTGTCCCCGCCGCGTTGACCGAGCTCGCCGTGCTGGGCCGCACGCTTAAGAAGCGGGCCGCCGACATCCTCGCCTACTTCGACCTGCCCGGAACGTCCAATGGCCCGACCGAGGCCCTGAACGGCCGGCTGGAACACCTCCGGGGTAGTGCGCTCGGCTTCCGGAACCTCACCAACTACATCGCCAGATCCCTCCTCGAGACCGGCGGATTCAAACCGCGACTACACCGTGGATTGGGATGAGCCTTCATGACCGCGGGTGAGGGCAAGGAGATCCTCACGAAGGCCGGCTACCTGCCGCCCGCCGCGTGAGGACTCGGGCGCGCGACGTCCTCGGCTTCGCGGTCCCGGCCAGCAGCCTCGTGGGGCTGCTCGCCGTGCCGGTCGCGGGCCTGGTCTGGCTCGCCCTGAGCAGCGACCTCGCAACCTACCTGGCCGACCCCGCGGTGCACGCGGCGGTGAAGCTGTCGCTGGGCACGTCGGCGTTCAGCGCCCTGGTGATCATCGCCACCGGGACGCCGCTGGCCTATGCGCTGGCCCGCTGGCGGTTCCCGGGGCGGACGCTGGTGCAGCTGCTGGTCGACCTGCCGATCGTGCTGCCGCCCATGGTGGCTGGCATCGCCCTGCTCGAGGTGTTCGGACGCCGGGGCTGGCTGGGCGAGCCGCTCGCCTTCCTGGGCATCTCGTTGCCGTTCACCACGGCCGCCGTCGTGCTGTCGCAGGTGTTCGTGGCGGGCCCGTTCTACGTGCGCGCGGCCCGGGTGGGGTTCGCGTCGATCGACGTCGCCGTGCCCGAGGCGGCGCACGTCGACGGGGCCTCGGAGGGGCAGTTGTTCCGCCACATCATGGTGCCGGTCGCCAAGCGGGCCCTGCTGAGCGGGCTGGTGCTCGCGTGGGCCAGGGCGCTGGGCGAGTTCGGGGCGACGATCTTCTTCGCGGGGAACCGCGAGGGCGTGACCCAGACGATGCTGCTGGCGATCTTCATCGGGTTCGAGTCCAACATGGCGCTCGCCGTCGGCCTGTCGTTCGTGCTGCTCGTCGCCAGCATCGCGGTGCTGCTGTTCGCGTGGCTGCTCGGCGACCGGGTGGAGCTGTAGGTCGCCGAGCAACCCTGCGGGTCACCTCAGGGTGAGGTCGTTGCGGGAGAGGTGGAAGCCGGCGTCGCTGCGGCTGTCGTCGCAGGTGATGCCGGTGGTGGCCATCTCGCAGGAGAACCGGCCCGTGACCGCGGTGGTGCCGTAGGGCAGCACGTAGGCCTTCATGCCGGGCAGGAACTCGACCAGCTCGGTGCCCTTGCCCGCCCAGCTGCGGTACTCGGTGCCGTAGGTGTTGGGCTGGCCCTCGTTGGTCTCGACGGCCTCGAAGACCGAGATCTCGCTGACGCAGCTGCCGAACGAGCCGTCGCGGTTCAGGACGACGTCCTGGCCGGGGCCGAAGTCGCCGAACTCCGGACCGCAGTTCTCGAGCTTCTCGGGCGGGACGTCCTTGCCGGTCCAGTTCGCCGTCATCGCGTGGCACCGGACGCCGTTGGTCACGTCCATGGTGCACACCAGGTTGCCGGTGGGGGAGGCGAACCCGAGCTGGTCGCCGGTGACCCGGACGTCCTTCGGCTCCGGCGAGGCTGGCGGCTTCGGGGTGTCGGAGGGCTTGGGCGTCTCGCTCGGCTGTGGGGTCTCGACGGGGTCCGGGCTGGGGGTGCTGCTCGGCGTGGTGTCGGGGGTGGACGCCGGGGTGGGAGAGGCGTCCGGACTGGTCGGACTGGTCGCCGGGGCGGGGGCAGGAGCGGCAGGGGTGGTGGGCTGGTTGCCCTGCATCATGAGGAAGCCACCGCCGAGGGCGACGACGGCGAGGCCGGCGGCGACCCCTGCGACGATGCCGGTGCTGTGCTGGCGACGCGCGGCGCGGGCGGCGTCGGCGACCTGGTCGAAATTCTCGGGGATGGACATGGCGTCAGCCTCCTGTCGCAGGGTCTGCTCCAGGCGACGAGCGATCTCGTCGTCGGGTTCGAACCAGGTGCTCATCGGAGGTCTCCTTCGTCGTCGAGGCGGGCCCGGAGGGCGGCGAGGCCGCGATGGGCGTGGGACTTGACGGCTCCCCGGCTGACGCCCAGGGCGTCCGCGATCTCGGCCTCGGACAGCTGGCCGTTGAACCGCAGCACGAGCACCTCCTGCTGCCGCTGGGGCAGGCTGCGGAGGGCCGCCATCATGCGCGTCCGCTCGTCGTCGCGTTCGCTCACGTGGTCGGGTCGCTCGGGCTCGACGCGCTCCTGGAAGAGCGGGACGAGCTTGCGTCGCTGCACCGACCGGTGGCGCTGCACCGAGCGGCAGGCGTTGACCACGCACTGGCGCAGGTAGGCCACCGGCACCTCGTCGCCGAGCCGGGCCCGACGCTGGTAGGTGGCCACGATCGCGTCCTGGGCGATCTCGTCGGCTCGCTCGGTGTCACCGAGCAGCAGGCCGGCGAGTCGGACCAGCGGGGCCCACTGCGCGTCGTACACGGCGCGCAGCCAAGCCTCGTCGGCCGCCCGTCCGCCGGGGAATCCGACCGCGGAGGACATCTGCACCTCCGATGCCATGGTTGTCACACCCCCTACACGCCCGAGTGCCCCCCTCGGTTGACACGGACCACGTCCATCTTCACGCCTTCTCGCGCAGCACGATCTCGACGCGGCGGTTCTTGGCTCGCCCTTCGTCGGTCGCATTGCTGGCGACGGGTCGCTCGGCGGCGAAGCCCTCGACGGTCATCCGGGACGCCGACACACCCTTGCCCGACAGCGCCTTGGCCACCGCGTCGGCGCGGTTCTTCGACAGCGTGGCATTGCCGTCGGCGCTGCCCGTGCTGTCTGTGTGCCCCTGCACCCGGATCTCGGCGTCGGCGAAGTGCGCGAGCAACGCCCCGACCTCGGTGAGCTTGGCGTCGGCACCGGGCAGGATGTCGTACTTGTTGTACTCGAACAGCACCGTCTCGGGCAGGGTCAGCACCCAGCCGTCAGGGGTGCGCTGGGCACCCAGGTCCTTCAACGACTGTTGGGCCTTGGCCTCGGCGTTGGGGTCCTCGGCGGGCGGGGGCGTGGCGCCCTCGCGGACGAGCCACGACCCGGGGTTCGCGAGGCGGGTCGACGTGCTGACCGGCAGCGGCTTGATGTCGCTGACCCCGACCCGAACAGGCTCGGGGGTCGGGGAGGCCGTGCCCTCGGGGGTCGGTGCCGCCGGGGCCGGGGTGACCCGCAGTTCGGGGGCCGCCTGCTCGGTCTCCACCTCGCCCAGGGTGGCCTCCGGCTTCGGGGGCGCCGCGTCCGCGGGCCCAACCGGCACGCTGAAGGTCATGGCCGTGTCAATCAGGTAGAAGCCGCCCAGGTGGGCGCGAAGTTCGGTGACGGCGGCCGGCACGGCGCCCTGGAACACCATCACGACGTCGGCAGCGGTGTTGGGCTCGATCGTGGTTTCGGTGGTTCCGCCCAGCATGGGGAACACATCACCCGTGGGGCTGTCGAGGCTGCTGTTGCCAGGCATCCTGCGGAACTGGATGGCCTTGTCGCCGGCAGCCAGGCGCGTGGTCAGCTGCACCCGGTCGGCCAGGACGTCCACCTGGCTCACGGTGATGGACGCCTGGCCATCGGTGGCGGTCGCGGTCACGGGGGTCGCCAAGGGCATCGTGGTGCGCGTGAGGTCGCCGGCGGCGGCCTGCGTGGGGGAGTCCGCGTGGGTGGGCAGCGTCACGTCGATGGGGTCGAGGTCCTTGCCGGACGTGGCGGCGCTGACGTTGAGGGTGAGGCGCGTGTTGTTGGGATCGAGCTCGCCGAGGAACCGGAGCGTGCCCTGGGTCCGGCCGCCGCGGTCGGCAGATTGCTCGGTGCGACCGAGCAGGGGGTGCACGGTGCCGTCTGGCTCGACCAGCCGGCACTTGTCGTCCTGGAAGTTGTACGAGCACACGTCGATGCGTTCGCCGTCGGGCACCGTGGCGCGGTAGGTCACCTCGGTGACCAGCCCGTCGCTGCGGATCGTGTCGAAGACGACGCGGGCCGTGGCCGTCTGCCTGGGCTCCTGGGCCAGGCCGACCTGGCGCAGCGCGGCGGGGCGCCACACGGTCGCGCCGTCCTCGGCGGGAACCGGAACGGTGACCGACAGGTCGCCCCACAGCTCGACCCTCACCTCCTTGGCCTCCTCCTCCGGCAGGGTCGCCTGGACGGTGAGCGTCGCGACGGACGCGGCAGGCACCTCGCGATCGGTGCCCTTGTCGGTCTCCAGTTTCACCCCCGTGTTGGTGGTCAATTCCATGCTGTAGCGGCCGAGCTTCGCGGAGCCTCCCGCGGTGGCGAGTGTCAGGCCGATCGCAATGTTCTTGCCGCTGCGCACGACCTGGTCGACGCGCAGGGATCCGTCCGACCCGGTCGCGGACGGCGCTCGGTCCTCGGAGACGACCAGCTTGGGGCCACCCCCGCCGCCGGGCAGCTGGGGCATCTTCGGGAGGTCGCCACCGTCGGTGCATCCGATCAGGGCGAGAGTGAGGGCGACGATCACCGTCGACAACGTGCGGCGCATGGGCGGGGCTCCTTGGGGTCAGGGATCATGAGCTGTGGGCAGCCTAACAAGCTGACTCACCTCGGCGACGGATTGTCTGCGGCGGCACCTACGCTTGCACACATGCGCCCAGTGACCGACATCCAGCGCCGCGTGGCCCCGTTCACCATGCAGGCCGACTTCGAGCCTGCCGGCGACCAGCCGGCGGCGATCGACGAACTCGAACGCCGCATCCGCGCCGGCGAGGACGACGTCGTGCTGCTCGGCGCGACCGGCACGGGCAAGACGGCGACCGTGGCGTGGCTGGCCGAGCGGCTCCAGCGTCCGATGTTGGTCATGCAGCCCAACAAGACCCTCGCGGCGCAGTTCGCGAACGAGCTGCGGCAGTTCTTCCCCGACAACGCGGTGGAGTACTTCGTCAGCTACTACGACTACTACCAGCCCGAGGCGTACGTGCCGCAGTCGGACACCTACATCGAAAAGGACAGCTCGCTGAACGAGGAGGTCGAACGCCTCCGCCACTCGGCGACCAACTCGCTGCTCACGCGCCGCGACGTGATCGTGGTGGCGACGGTCTCGGCCATCTACGGCCTGGGCACGCCGCAGGAGTACGTCGACCGCATGATCCGCCTGCGGGTGGGGGAGAGCCACGACATGGATGGGCTGGCCCGCCGCCTCGTGACCAACCAGTACGCCCGCAACGACCTCGCCGCCACGCGGGGCACGTTCCGGGTGCGCGGCGACACCATGGAGATCTTCCCGATGTACGAGGAGAATGCCGTCCGGGTCGAGTTCTTCGGCGACGAGATCGAGGCGCTCTCCACGCTGCACCCGCTCACCGGCGAAGTGCTGAGCGAGGACCGCGAGGTCTACGTCTTCCCGGCGTCCCACTACGTCGCCGGCCCCGACCGCATGGAGCGCGCACTGTCCGGCATCGAGATCGAACTCGAACAGCGCCTGGCCGACCTCGAGGCGTCCAACAAGCTGCTGGAGGCACAGCGCCTGCGCATGCGCACCGGCTACGACATGGAGATGATGCGCCAGATCGGCACCTGCTCGGGCATCGAGAACTACTCCCGCCACATCGACGGGCGCGGCCCCGGCACGCCGCCCAACTGCCTGCTCGACTACTTCCCCGAGGACTTCGTGCTCGTCGTCGACGAGTCGCACGTCACGGTGCCGCAGATCGGCGGCATGTACGAGGGAGACATGTCCCGCAAGCGAACGCTGGTCGACTACGGCTTCCGCCTGCCCAGCGCCATGGACAACCGCCCGCTCCGCTTCGAGGAGTTCGTCGAGCGCATCGGCCAGACCGTCTACCTGTCGGCCACCCCCGGCCCCTACGAGATGGCGCGGTCGGACGGGTTCGTCGAGCAGGTCATCCGCCCCACCGGCCTCATCGACCCCGAGGTCATCGTGAAGCCCACCAAGGGCCAGATCGACGACCTGATGGGCGAGATCAAGCAGCGCGTCGAGAAGAACGAGCGCGTCCTTGTCACGACGCTGACCAAGAAGATGGCCGAGGACCTGACCGACTACCTCATGGAGAACGGCATCCGGACGCGGTACCTGCACTCCGAGGTCGACACGCTGCGCCGCATCGAGCTGCTGCGCGAGCTGCGGATGGGCGAGTACGACGTGCTCGTCGGCATCAACCTGCTGCGCGAGGGCCTCGACCTGCCCGAGGTGTCGCTCGTCGCGATCCTGGACGCCGACAAGGAAGGTTTCCTGCGTTCGGAGCGCTCGCTCATCCAGACGATCGGACGCGCTGCGCGCAACGTGGGCGGTCAGGTGCACATGTACGCCGACAAGATGACCCCGTCGATGGAGGCCGCCATCGACGAGACCAACCGCCGCCGCGAGAAGCAGGTCGCCTACAACACCGAGCACGGCATCGACCCGCAGCCGCTGCGCAAGAAGATCGCCGACATCACCGACATGCTCGCCCGCGAGGACGCCGACACCTGGGACGTCGTCGGCAAGTTCGGCGACAAGGGCGCCCCGGTGCCCGCGCTCAAGAAGGGCGACCGCAACCTGGGGGCGCTGCCCACCTCGGAGCTGGCCAAACTGGTGCACGAGCTGAGCGACCAGATGCACGAGGCCGCGCGTGAACTGCAGTTCGAGACCGCGGCGCGGTTGCGCGACGAGATCCACGAGCTGAAGAAGATGATCCGGCAGGTGGTCGAAGCGACCAAGTAGCGGGGCGGCGCGGCGGCGTCCGGGGGTGTGTGCCCTAGTGTTCTGCCATCCGAACCGAACGGAGAGAACGCATGGACGCCGTCATCGCCTTCCTCAACGACAACCTCACGTGGGTGTTGATCTTCTTCCTGATCGCCGCCGGTGTCGCCTTCACGGTGATGACGAGGGGCGTCCAGTTCCGTCTGTTCGGCACGATGTGGAAGGTCATCTTCAACTCCCGCGGCCACGTGAGCGGGGGGATCTCGTCGTTCCAGGCGTTCGCGATCTCGCTGGCCTCGCGGGTGGGCGTCGGCAACATCGTCGGTGTCGCGGTCGCGTTGACCCTGGGCGGACCGGGCGCCATCTTCTGGATGTGGCTGATGGCCCTGCTGGGCATGGCGACCGCGTTCGTCGAGGCGACGCTGGCGCAGGTGTACAAGATCCCGCACGAGGACGGCACCTTCCGCGGCGGCCCGGCGTACTACATCCAACGCGGGCTCGGCTCGCGGGCCTTCGGCATCGTGTTCGCCTGCGCGCTGATCTTCACCTTCGGCTTCGCGTTCGAGATGATCCAGGCCGGCACCATCGCCAGTGTGTTCCAGTCCACGTGGGGCATCGACCCGATCTGGACGGCCATCGGACTGGGTGTGCTGACCGCGCTCATCGTCTTCGGCGGGATCAAGTCGGTGGCCCGGGTGTCGGAGATCCTCGCGCCCGGCATGGCTCTGGTCTACGTGCTGCTCGCCCTGGTCGTGATCGTGACGAACCTGCCCGCGGTGCCCGGCATCATCGGGTCCATCTTCGCGGGCGCGTTCGGGTTGAACCCGGCGCTGTCCGGGACAGCGGGTGGCATCCTGGCGTCGATGCTGAACGGCGTGAAGCGCGGCATGTACTCCAACGAGGCGGGCATGGGCTCAGCGCCCAACGCGGCCGCGACCGCGACGACCTCGCACCCGGTGCACCAGGGGCTCATCCAGTCGGCGGGCGTGTTCGTCGACACCATGATCGTCTGCACGGCGACCGCGATCGTGATCCTGCTCTCCTCGCCCGAGGTCTACACCCCCGGCGTGACCAGCGCGGACGCCGCGGCCACCCTCACCCAGCAGTCGCTGGCCGGTGAGTTGGGCGCGTGGACGGCCCCCGTCATGGCGATCCTGATCTTCGTGTTCGCCTACTCCACGATCCTGGGCAACTACTCCTACGCCGAGGTGAACCAGGACTTCCTGGGCGGCGGCCGTATCGGCAACATGCTGGTCCGGCTGCTGGTCGTGGGCTCCACCGCGTGGGGCGCGCTACAGGGCCTCGAGTTGCTGTTCGCGATCGCTGATGTGTTCATGTCGGTGATGGCCGTGATCAACCTCATCGCCCTGCTCCTGCTGGGCAAGAAGGCCGTCGGTGCGCTGCGCGACTTCCAGGCACAGAAGGACACCCCGGTCATGGAGCGCGTCTTCGACCTCACCGACAATCCCCACGTCTCCGGGATCCCGGGGGAGGTGTGGACCTCCGACGCCGGACGCCGCAACGTGGGGGTCGGTGTTCAGCGGTAGACCTCCGAGCGCGTCGATCCCGCCGAGCCGCAGGATCCCGGCGAGGTCACGGGCGTCTGAGGCTGGTGGCTGGGCTCAGCCCAGCCGATCGAGCAGGAGGGCGCTGAGTGGGTCCGCCAGGCGCGGGTCCATCCAGCGCCTTTCGGTGCGTGCGCGCAGGGCCTCGGCGACGGCGTCCGCGAACTCGGGGTGGTGGTCGACGAGGGTCTGGGCGCCTGCCTGCTTGCTGAGCCACGTGCCGTCCTCGACGAGCACGACCAGGCGGGCGAGGTTCAGGACACGGTTGGGTGAGCCCGCGTCAGGGCCATCGGGGGCCAGTTGGACGACTGAGGGACGCGCGAGGCCGCCGTTGACGTTGAGCTGGAAGGCGACCGGGTCGCCGAGCGGGTTCAGGTCGGGGAGGGTCGTCACACCGTCAGTGTGCCGAGTCACCAACCACGCTCACGCCACGTGGGCAGGTGTGGTCGCTCGTGGCCCAGCGTCGTCGGGTCACCGTGGCCGGGGTGGACGACGGTGTCGTCGGGCAGTTGGGCGAAGAGCTTGCTGGTGACGCCCTCGAACAGGGAGTCGAACTCCTCAGGTGTGTGTGTCTTGCCGACCCCGCCGGGGAAGAGGGAGTCGCCGCTGAACACGTGGGCGTGGCCCTCGTCGGGGGAGTGGATGAGCGCGATCGACCCGGGCGTGTGGCCGACCAGGCCGACGACGGTGAGCCCGGTGTTGCCGACGCGGAGGGTGTCGCCGTCCCAGACGCGTTGGTCGATGGTGACCCCGGTGGCGGATTCGATGGCGTCGGCGTCCGGCGTCCCGGCAACCAGGCGGGCGCCCGTGTGGGCGGCCATCGCGGCCAGCGCCTGGACGTGGTCGGGGTGGCGGTGGGTCGTGACGATGGTGTGGACGGGCGTGTCGCCGATCAGGGCGAGCAGCGCCACGGGGTCGTCCGCCGCGTCGATCAGCAGGCCCTCACCCGCGTCGACGAGCAGGTAGGCGTTGTTGGTCATCTTGCCGACGACGGCGCTCCTGATCTCCATGACCAGACCCTAGACGAGTCCTGGTCGTGCCTCCCACCATCAGCCGGCGAGGGGGAAGCTGATGCCCTCGGCGTCCGTGAGGCCCTCACCCTTCGTGCGGCCGGTCACCCAGGCCCAGAGCGCGGCGTCCGGGCCGGTCACCGTTCGGCGCTCTCCGACGCCCCCCAGCGAGGCCGCGACGCCGGCGTCCGACTCGATGTCGACGGCGGGCAGGGACTGGTCGTCGCGGAGGAGGATGAGCATCCACTCCAGCATCCAGCGGGCGGGGATGAGGTCGACGTCTTCCCAGGTGAAGCCGGTGTCGAGGTCGAGGTGGTGCAGCGTCAGCTCGTGGAGGCGGATCAGCGTGACCACCGACAGGGGAAACTCGCCGCCGATGAGGCGGACGGGGACGAGCCAGTCCTCGACGCGCTCGCAGAGGTTGGCCAGTTCTCCGGCCGAGGTGTCGAGGTCGACGTGGAGCTCCAGGCCGCTGCGTTCCGAGCCGCGCTCGATGTCGTTGAACTTCGCCGCCGACGAGGGGTAGAGAGGCGCCGGTTCGCCGTCGCGGGCGGCCGCGATGACGCGACGTAGGGCGTCCGCGTTGCGGCTGATGTGCGACGCGACGTGGGCGCGCGACCAGCCCGGGAGGAGGGACGGGGCGCGCCAGTCGTCCTCCTCGAGGTCGAGGGTCTGGCGCAGCAGCGCCTGGGTCGCGGTCGCGATGCGACGGAGGGCAGGCTCCACCTGTCCTTGGTTCAGGATCGCGAGCATGAAGGTCACCCTAGCCTTACCTGGCTCATCGCCGTGGAGGGCGGTACGGAAACTGTCAGGGGCCGCGCCTAACATGGTGCGGGTGACTGAACGCCTGATCGTCGCTGGTGCGCGCGAGCACAACCTGCGGAACGTGAGCCTCGAGCTTCCGCGCGATTCCCTCATCGTCTTCACCGGGCTGTCCGGCTCGGGCAAGTCGTCGCTGGCGTTCGACACGATCTTCGCCGAGGGCCAGCGCAGGTACGTCGAGTCGCTGTCCGCCTACGCGCGCCAGTTCCTGGGGCAGATGGACAAGCCCGACGTCGACTTCATCGAGGGCTTGTCGCCCGCGGTTGCGATCGACCAGAAGTCGACCAGCCGCAACCCGCGCTCCACGGTCGGCACCATCACCGAGGTGTACGACTACCTGCGCCTGCTGTACGCCCGCATCGGGCGTCCGCACTGCCCGGAGTGTGGGGAGCCCATCACGCGGCAGAGCCCGCAGCAGATCGTCGACCGCCTGCTCGCCCTGGAAGAGGGCACCCGGTTCATGGTGCTGGCGCCGGTCGTGCGTGGCCGCAAGGGCGAGCACATCGACCTGATGCGCTCCTACATCACGCAGGGCTTCACGCGCGTGCGGGTCGACGGGGAGATCCACCAGCTCACGAGCCCGCCGACTTTGGACAAGCAGATCCGCCACAACATCGAGGTGGTGGTAGACCGGCTGGCGGCCAAGGCGTCCATCAAGCAGCGCCTCACCGACTCGATCGAGACCGCACTGAACCTGGCTTCGGGCGTGGTCGAGATCGAGTTCGTGGACGTGCCCGAGGGCGAGCCGGGGCGGCACCGCCGGTACTCGGAGAAGCTGGCCTGCCCCAACAACCACGACATCTCGCTGGAGGAGCTCGAGCCCCGGCAGTTCTCGTTCAACGCCCCGTGGGGCGCCTGCCCGACCTGCTCGGGCCTGGGCACCCGCATGGAGGTCGATCCCGACCTGGTCGTGCCCGACCGCAGCAAGAGCCTCTCCGACAACGCGATCGTGCCTTGGAACTCCGTCTACGTTTCGGGGTACTTCCAAGCGATCTTCCGCACGCTGGCCGACACGCACGGCTTCTCCGTCGACACCCCGTGGGGCGACCTGCCGGCGAAGGTGCAGGGCATGATCCTCAACGGCGTCAAGGGCACGCTGCGGGTCTCCAACACCAACCGTCACGGGCGCACGACGAGCTACAACGCGTCGTTCGAGGGGGCGATCCCGTTCGTCCGGAGGCGGTTCACGGAGGCGGAGAGCGACAACGCGCGCGAGCGGTTCGCCGGGTTCATGCGCGAGCGTCCCTGCGACACGTGCCACGGGGCGCGGCTCAAGCCGACCTCGCTGGCGGTCACGATCGCGGGCAAGAACATCGCCGAGGTGGCCAACCTCTCGATCGCCGACTGCCTGGCCTTCATGCGGGGCCTCACGCTCACCGAGCGCGAGGCCGCCATCGCCGAGCGCGTCGTCAAGGAGGTCAACGAGCGGCTGCGATTCCTGCTGGACGTGGGTCTGGAGTACCTGACCCTGGCCCGCTCCGCCGGCAGCCTGTCGGGCGGCGAGGCGCAACGCATCCGGCTGGCGACGCAGATCGGGTCGGGGCTGGTGGGCGTCCTGTACGTGCTGGACGAGCCGAGCATCGGCCTGCACCAGCGCGACAATCGGCGCCTCATCGACACCCTCATCCGGCTGCGGGACCTGGGCAACACCCTCATCGTCGTCGAGCACGACGAGGACACGATCCGCACCGCCGACCACATCGTCGACATCGGCCCCGGCGCCGGCGAGCACGGCGGCAACGTGATCGTCTCCGGTGGGCTGAAGGAGCTGCTGGCCAACAAGGAGTCGGTGACGGGCGCGTACCTGTCGGGGCGCCGGTCCATCCCGGTGCCGGCGGTGCGGCGTCCGGGAAACGGGCGGAAGCTGACGGTCGAGGGGGCGTCCGAGAACAACCTGAAGGACGTCTCGGTCGAGTTCCCGCTCGGGTGCATGGTGTCGGTTACCGGCGTCTCGGGCTCGGGAAAGAGTTCGCTGGTCAACCACATCCTGTCCAAGGCGCTGGCGCGCCACCTGTACTCGGCCAAGGACGTCCCCGGCCGCCACAGCCGCATCACCGGCCTGGAGCACGTGGACAAGGCGATCCACGTCGACCAGAGCCCGATCGGACGGACGCCGCGGTCGAACCCGGCGACGTACACGGGCGTGTTCGACCGTATCCGCAAGCTGTTCGCGGAGACGCCGGAGGCGAAGGCGCGCGGCTACCAGCCGGGGCGGTTCTCGTTCAACGTGAAGGGCGGGCGCTGCGAGAACTGTGCGGGCGACGGCACGATCAAGATCGAGATGAACTTCCTGCCCGACGTGTACGTGCCCTGCGAGGTGTGCCACGGGGCCCGGTACAACCGCGAAACGCTGGAGGTGCACTACAAGGGCAAGACCATCGCCGAGGTGCTCAACATGCCGATCGAGGAGGCTGCCGAGTTCTTCGCGCCGATCAACGCGATCGCGCGCTACATGAAGACGTTGGTGGACGTCGGGCTGGGGTACGTGCGACTCGGCCAGCCGGCCACGACGCTGTCGGGTGGTGAGGCGCAGCGCGTGAAGCTGGCCACCGAACTGCAGCGCCGGTCGACGGGCAAGACGGTCTACATCCTTGACGAGCCGACCACCGGCCTGCACTTCGAGGACATCAACAAGCTGCTCGTGGTGCTGAACCGGCTGGTCGACCAAGGCAACTCCGTGATCGTCATCGAGCACAACCTCGACGTCATCAAGACGTCGGACTGGGTGATCGACATGGGCCCCGAGGGTGGTTCGGGTGGCGGCACCGTCGTCGGCGTGGGCAAGCCCGAGGACATCGCGGCGCTGGAGGACAGCCACACGGGTCAGTTCCTGAAGCCGCTGTTGGTGTAGGAGGTCCCTGAGGTGCGAGCGCAGTGGCCTCGAGGGGCCTGTGGCGCACTGAAAGACGTGGCGACTAGGGTGTTCGCATGAAGGTCACGGACACGCCCCGCCGCGTCGTCGACGCAGCGATCACGGGGTACCAGCGGCACATCAGCCCGCGCAAGGGCTACCGGTGCGCCCGCGGGGCCCTGCACGGCGACCAGACCTGCTCGGCAGCGGTGCGGGGGATCATCCGCGAGCGCGGGGTGATTCGTGGCATCCGGCCGTCGGTGATGAGATTCGTGGCGTGCCACCAGGCGGCGACGCTGCTGAAGCTGTTCCCGGGCGAGGTACGCGGCGTGTGCTGCTGCGGCCCCATCCCGATCCCGTTCCGCTTCTGACGTCCCGGTCCCCTCGAGGCTCGTGGACGCTCACACCTCAGCAGCCTCTACGCCGCCGAAAGCCCGGGCGGGTCAGGCGGAGATCTTGACCTGGTCGCCGTCCAGCTCGGCCTTGGCGGCCTTGAGCGGCTTGGTGGCGGGGCCGTTGGTGACGGACCCGTCGGCGATCGAGAACTTCGCACCGTGGCAGCGGCAGTGGATGTCGGTGCCCTGGATGTCGGAGACCGGGCAGCCCTGGTGCGTGCACATCTTGTTGAACGCCTTGAACTCGCCCGCGGTCGGTTGGGTCACCACGAAGTTGGCCTCGTCGAGGATCACGCCGCCGCCGACGGGGATGCGGCTCGCCGGGACCGACAGCGTGTTGCCGGCCGGGGGAGCGCCGGGCGACGTGCGGGCGGGGGCGCTGCATCCCGCGAGGGCGCCGGTTCCCACTGCGAGTGCCGCCAGGCCGGCGCTGGTCAGGAAGGAACGTCGGTCGGGAGTCATGCGACAACCCTAGTACGCGGGCGCAGGGCTGTCCGGCGCGGCTGTCCGTGGCCGGGGTGGCTAGGGAATCGCCTCGCGCGGGACAACCTCGGCGTCCGCTGGGAGGTAGGGCTCGGGTCCGGCGCTGTCGATGTGGAAGGAGCGCCCGTCGTCCATCAGGATCGCCGCCCCCGCGCCCACACCGGCCAGGCCGTGGACCCGAACCGTCCGGACCGAACCGTCCGAGCCGGTGAAGCGGTACACGGTGAGGCGGCGTTGGCCGAGCTCTGCCTCGGAGAAGGTCTTCTGGCGCGCCCTGTCATAAGGGAAAGCCGTCGCGCAGGCGTCAGCCGCGTCGTCGATGGAGACCTCGTGCCGGTCCGCGATCGGGTGGTCGGCGTAGGTGTTGAACACCTCCACCCGCACCACGTTGGCGGGGCAGGGGTCGAACGGGGCGGACGCCGAGCAGCCGGCTACTGCGCCGGTTGCGAGCAGGAAGCCCAGCCCCAGGGTCAGGGGCCGCCTCATCGCAGCACCACCACGGGTCGCTCCTCCGGGTTCACCGGGGAGCTGGCTGAGGGATCGCCGGGGGTGCCGTGGTCGCCGATGCCCGACCCCCATTCCGCTGCACCGCCGGGCTGTCCGGCCACACCACCACGGTGTCGCCCGCCCACCGGGAGTGCTTGGGAACGGGGCTCTCGGCGCACAACACCGGGGCTGTCGGCGCACAACACCGGGGCTGTCGGCGCACAGGGCCGGGGCTCTCGGCGGCCAAGCCCGGGGCTGTCGGCAGGGGGACCTAAGCTGGCGCGCATGGCTGACCCGGCGTCCTACCGACCGGCGCCCGGCACGATCCCGACCCAGCCCGGCGTCTACCGGTTCAGCGACCCCTCGGGCACCGTGATCTACGTCGGCAAGGCCAAGAACCTCCGCCAGCGGCTCAACTCCTACTTCGCCGATCCGCACTCGCTGCACTTCCGGACGCAGACGATGGTGCGCACCGCGTCCAAGGTGGAGTGGACCGTCGTGCAGAACGAGTTGGAGTCCCTGCAGCTCGAGTACACGTGGATCAAGCAGTTCGACCCGCGGTTCAACATCAAGTACCGCGACGACAAGTCCTACCCGTGGGTGTGCGTCACGTGGGGCGACGAGTTCCCGCGCGTGTTCGTGGGCCGGGGCGCCAAGCGCAAGGGCAACCGCTACTACGGCCCCTACGCGCAGGCGTGGGCGATCCGCGAGACCATCGACTCCCTGCTGCGCGTCTTCCCGATGCGCTCGTGCACCAACGGCGTCTTCCGCAACGCCAAGGCGTCCGGACGCCCCTGCCTGCTGGCCCACATCGGCAAGTGCTCGGCCCCGTGCGTCAACTGGATCGACCCGGACGCCCACCGCGAGCTCGTCAGCGACGTCTGCGACTTCCTGGCCGGCAACACCAACCACCTCATCCGCCGCGTCCGGCAGGCGATGATGCAGGCCTCCGACGAGCTGGAGTTCGAGCGCGCCGCCGTCCTGCGCGACAAGCTCGCCGCGCTCACGTCCGCCACGGAGCGCAACGCCATCGTGCTGGGCGACGCGACGGACGCCGACGTCATTGCCCTGGCCGCCGACGAGCTCGAGGTCGCCATCCAGGTGTTCCACGTCCGCCACGGCCGCGTCCAGGGCGAGCGCGGCTGGGTCGCCGACCGCGCCGACGACTCCACACTGGAGGAGCTGGTCGAGAACTTCTGCCTCCAGCTGTATGCCGACCCCGACCTCGCCGGCATCTCCGGGGGCATCCCGCGTGAAGTGCTGGTGCCGGTGAAACCGGCGTCCGGCACGGCCCTGTCCGGCCTGCTCAGCGACGTCCGGGGCAGCCGCGTCACCGTGCACGTCCCCCAGCGCGGCGACAAGCGCGTCCTCATGGACACCGTCGCACGCAACGCCGGCGAGGCACTGGTTCTGCACAAGACCAAGCGGGCCTCCGACCTCTCCACCCGCAACCGCGCGCTGGAGGAACTGCAGGATGCCCTCGGCCTGGACGCCCCGCCGCTGCGCATCGAGTGCTACGACATCTCCCACCTGCAGGGCACCGAGGTGGTCGGGTCGATGGTCGTCTTCGAGGACGGCCTGGCCCGCAAGGCCGAGTACCGCCGCTTCATCATCCGCACCGTCGAGGGCTCCGACGACGTGGGCAGCATCCACGAGGTGATCACCCGCCGCTTCCGCCGCTACCTGGAGGACCAGGAGTCCTTGACCGGCTCCGACGCCATGCTCGTCGACGCCACCACGGGCGCGGCCCGCAAGTTCGCCTACAAACCGAGCCTGGTCGTCGTCGACGGCGGCGCCCCCCAGGTCGCCGCCGCCAAGGCCGCGATGGACGCCCTCGGCATCACCGACGTACCCCTGGTCGGGCTGGCCAAGCGCCTGGAGGAGGTCTGGCTGCCCGACGACGAGTTCCCGCTGATCCTGCCCCGGGCGTCCGAGGGCCTGTACCTGCTCCAGCGTGCCCGCGACGAGGCGCACCGCTTCGCGATCACCCACCACCGCGGACGCCGTAGCAAGTCGATGGTCGACTCGCTGCTCGACGCCGTGCCCGGGCTGGGGGAGCTGCGCCGCAAGGCCCTCATCAAGCACTTCGGCAGCCTCAAGAAGCTGCGTGCCGCCGACGTCGAGGAGATCGCGCTCGTCCCGGGCTTCGGCCGCAAGACCGCCGAGGCCGTCAAGGCCGCCCTCGACCAGCAGCAGCCGGGAGAGGCGCTGAACACGGCCACCGGCGAGGTCGAACTGACATGATGGCGGCATGAGCGTTCCCTCCACCCGCTTCGTCGCCATCACCGGAATGTCGGGCGCCGGACGCCGCACTGCGGCCCACGCCCTGGAGGACCTCGGCTGGTACGTCGTCGACAACCTGCCGCCCACCCTGCTGGACGAGCTCGTCCAGACCGTCACAGACTCCGGCTTCGACAAGGTCGCGGTCGTCCTCGACGTGCGTACCCGCTCTGAGTTCGACCAGATCCCGGCCGCCTTCGACGCCTTGAACGCCCACGGCGTGTGGCCGCAGATCCTGTTCCTGGAGGCGTCCGACCAGGTCATCGTGAAGCGCCAGGAGCACGTCCGGCGTCCGCACCCACTGCAGGGCGACGGACGGCTGCTGGACGGTATCCGCCGCGAGCGCCACCTGCTGGCCACCCTGCGCGGCGCTGCCGACCTGGTGATCGACACCTCCGACATCAACGTGCACCAGCTGGCCAACCGAGTTGCGTACGCCTTCAACACCTCGGACGACCGGGAGTTGCGCCTCACCGTCATGTCGTTCGGCTTCAAGAACGGCATCCCGATCGACGCCGACATGGTGCTCGACGTACGCTTCCTGCCGAACCCGCACTGGGTGCCGGAACTGCGCCCGCAGACCGGCCTGTCCAAGTCGGTGTCCTCGTACGTGCTCGGGCAGGACGCCGCCGGTCCCTGGCTCGACTCGGTCGAGGCGATGCTGCGCACGGTCATGCCCGGCTACGAGCGTGAGGGCAAGCGGTTGGCCACGGTCGCGGTGGGCTGCACGGGCGGCAAGCACCGTTCGACGGCGATGTCGGAGGAGCTGTCCCGACGCCTGCGGGAGGCGGGCTACGGCGTCCATGTGCTGCACAGGGACCTGGGGCTGGAATGACCCCGACGCTCGACCCGGGGTTGCCCGCCGTCGTCGCGATGGGGGGAGGGCACGGCCTGGCCGCGTCCCTGCGCGCGCTGCGGCGCGTCACCAGTGACCTCACCGCCGTCGTGACGGTCGCAGACGACGGGGGGTCGTCCGGACGCCTGCGCGCCCAGTTCGACATCCTGCCGCCCGGCGATCTGCGGATGGCCCTGGCCGCCCTCTGCGGCGACGACCGCGAGGGCCGCATGTGGGCCGACGTGCTGCAGTCCCGGTTCGGCGGCGAGGGCCCACTGGCCGGCCACGCCATCGGCAACCTGCTGATCGCCGGCATCTGGGAGCGCCTCGGTGACCCCGTCTCCGGGCTGGACATGGTGGCCAAGCTGTTGGGCGTCCAGGGCCGCGTGCTGCCGATGGCGGCTGTCCCGCTGGAGATCGAGGCGGACGTGATCGGCGTCGACCCGGAGCGCCCCGACGAGGTCACCCACATCCGCGGGCAAGCGCGGGTGGCGAAGTGCCCGGGCGTCGTCCGCGAGGTGCGGCTGCTGCCCTCGGCCCCGCCCGCCTGCCCGGAGACGGTCGAGGCCATCCACGCCGCCGACTTCGTGGTGCTCGGGCCCGGCTCGTGGTTCACGTCCGTGCTGGTGCACCTGCTGGTCCCCGAACTGGGCGAGGCCATCGTCACCACGAACGCCCGCCGCATCCTCACCCTGAACCTCGTGGCGGCCGACGAGACGGCCGGCTTCACGGCGTCCACCCACCTGGAGGCCTTGGCCGACCACGCGCCCCGGCTGCGCCTGGACACCATCGTCTGCGACCCCACCTACGCCCGAGGCGACAAGCACCTGGCCACCTACGCCGCCTCGCTCGGGGCCGAGCTGGTGGTCACGCCCGTCCGGGCCACCGACGGCAGGCCCCGGCACGACGTCAACCGTCTCGCCGGCGTCTATGCCGATTTGATGGGACGTTAGGCTGGCCCGCATGGCACTGACCGCAGACGTGAAGGCAGAGCTGGCAGCCGTGCCGGTGACGAAGCCCGCCGTGCGCAAGGCCGAGGTGGCCGCCCTGCTCCGCTTCGCGGGCAGCCTTCACCTGGCCGGGGGCAAGATCATCGTGGAGGTCGACCTCGACACCGGCGCCGCCGCGCGCCGGCTCCGCACCGCCATCGCCGACCTGTTCGGCTTCTCCTGCGAATTCGTCGTGGTCACTCCGTCCGGGCTGCGCCGCGGGACGCGCTACGTCGTCCGCCTCATCAAGGACGGAGATTCGCTCGCCCGCCAGACCGGCCTCATCGACTCCCGCGGACGCCCCGTGCGCGGCCTGCCCGCCGCCGTCGTCTCTGGTGGCCTCGACGTGGCCACGGCCGTGTGGCGCGGCGCGTTCCTGGCCCACGGGTCGCTGACGGAGCCGGGCCGCTCCATGTCCATGGAGGTCACCTGCCCCGGGTCGGAGGCCGCCCTCGCGCTGGTGGGCGCCGCCCGCCGCCTCGGCGTCCAGGCCAAGGCCCGCGAGGTGCGCGGCGTCGACCGCGTCGTCATCCGCGACGGTGACGCCATCTCCGCGATGCTGACCCGCCTCGGTGCGCACGAGACCCTGCTCGCCTGGGAGGACCGGCGGATGCGCCGCGAGATCAAGGCGTCCGCGAACCGCCTGGCCAACTTCGACGACGCGAACCTGCGCCGCTCCGCCCAGGCCGCCGTCGCGGCCGGCGCCCGCGTCGAGCGCGCTCTGGAGATCCTCGGCGACGAGGTGCCCCAACATCTGCGCGCCGCCGGCCTGCTGCGCCTGGAGCACAAGCAGGCCAGCCTCGAGGAGCTCGGCCAGCTGCACCAGCCGCCGCTCACCAAGGACGCCGTGGCCGGCCGCATCCGCCGCCTGCTGGCGACCGCCGACAAGAGGGCCCAAGAGCTCGACATCCCGGGAACGGAGGCGTCGCTGACGCCGGAGATGCTCGACAGCGACTGAGCCGACGCGACGGGGTCCGTCGATACTACGGCATGTCGTGCTCAGGTGGAAGCGATCGGCGAAACGTTCTTTCCGAGTCGGTCAACCGACGGTTTTTCGGTAGGGTGGACTCGTCCAGTTCTCGTCCCCACGAGCGGGCGAGATTCCTTTCGAAGGAGACCCAGTACATGACTGTCAAGGTTGGCATCAACGGCTTCGGCCGGATTGGTCGCAACTACTACCGCGCGCTGGTCGAGTCCGGCGCCGACGTCGAGGTCGTGGCGATCAACGACCTCACCGACAACAAGACCCTCGCCCACCTGCTGAAGTACGACTCGATCCTGGGCCGTTTCGAGGGTGAGGTCACCTATGACGACGACTCCATCACCGCCAACGGCAAGGACATCAAGGCGTTCGCCGAGAAGGACCCGGCCAACCTGCCCTGGGGCGAGCTCGGCGTCGACATCGTCATCGAGTCGACCGGCTTCTTCACCGACGCCACCAAGGCCAAGGCGCACATCGACGCCGGCGCCAAGAAGGTCCTGATCTCCGCCCCGGCGAAGAACGAGGACATCACCATCGTCATGGGCGTCAATGACGGCCTGTACGACGGCTCGCAGACGATCATCTCCAACGCGTCCTGCACGACGAACTGCCTCGCCCCGATGGCCAAGGCGCTCAACGACAGCCTCGGCATCGTCAAGGGACTCATGACCACGATCCACGCCTACACGCAGGACCAGAACCTGCAGGATGGCCCGCACAAGGACCTGCGTCGCGCCCGCGCCGCGGCCCTCAACATGGTCCCGACCACGACCGGCGCCGCCAAGGCCGTCGCGCTCGTGCTGCCCGAGCTCAAGGGCAAGCTGGACGGCTACGCCATGCGCGTCCCGACCCCGACCGGTTCCGCCACCGACCTCACCTTCGAGGCCGCCCGCGAGACCACCGTCGAGGAGGTCAACGAGATCATCAAGAAGGCCGCCGCCGAGGGCCCGCTCAAGGGCGTTCTGGTCTACACCGAGGATCCGATCGTGTCCAAGGACATCGAGACCGATCCGGCCGCCTCGATCTTCGACGCCGGCCTGACCAAGGTCATCGGCAACCAGGTCAAGGTTGTCTCCTGGTACGACAACGAGTGGGGCTACTCGAACCAGCTGGTCAAGCTGACCGAGCTCGTCGCCTCCAAGCTCTGATCGTCCTCAACCCAACCGCATCCTGAAAGGCGAACCCAGGTGAAGTCCATCAACGATCTCGGGGATCTCAAGGGCAAGCGCGTCCTGATCCGCTGCGATTTCAATGTCCCGCTGGACGGCGAGACCATCACCGACGACGGCCGGATCAAGGCGGCCCTCCCGACGCTCAAGCAGCTCACGGAGGCCGGCGCGAAGGTCGTCGTGATGGCTCACCTGGGTCGCCCCAAGGGTGAGGTCAACCCGAAGTACTCGCTCGCCCCGGCCGCCAAGCGGCTGGGGGAGCTCATCGACGCCAAGGTCACCCTCGCCGGTGACGTCGTCGGCGAGTCCGCCAAGGGGGCCGTCGCCGGCATGGCCGAAGGCGACATCGTCATGCTCGAGAACGTCCGCTACGAGCCCGCCGAGGAGTCCAAGGTGGACGCCGAGCGCGAGGCCCTCGCGGCCAAGTACGCCGAGTTCGGCGACGTGTTCGTCTCCGACGGCTTCGGCGTCGTGCACCGCAAGCAGGCCTCGGTCTACGACGTCGCCAAGCTGCTGCCGAACGCGGCCGGCCACCTCGTCGCCAAGGAGGTCGAGGTGCTGAAGAAGCTCACCGAGACCCCCCAGCGCCCCTACGTCGTCGTCCTCGGCGGCGCCAAGGTCGCCGACAAGCTGTCGGTCATCGACAACCTGCTCAAGGTCGCCGACACCCTGATCATCGGTGGCGGGATGGGCTACACCTTCCTGAAGGCCAAGGGCTACGAGGTCGGCACCTCGCTGCTGGACGCCGAGAAGATCGACACCGTCACCGGCTACATGAAGGATGCCGAGGCTGCAGGCAAGGGGCTCCTCATCCCGTCCGATGCCGTCGTGTCGCCGAGCTTCCCGTCCGGGGACGGCCCCTTCGAGAAGACCACCGTGGCGTCCGACTCGATGCCGGCCGATCAGATGGGCCTCGACATCGGCCCCGAGACCGCCAAGGCGTACGCCGACGCAATCATGGGCGCGAAGACCGTCTTCTGGAACGGCCCGATGGGCGTGTTCGAGGTCGATGACTTCGCCGCCGGCACCAAGGCCGTCGCCCAGGCGCTGGCCGACACCGACGCGTTCACCGTCGTCGGTGGCGGTGACTCCGCCGCGGCCGTCCGCCAGCTCGGCTTCCCCGATGACGCGTTCGGCCACATCTCGACCGGCGGCGGCGCGTCGCTGGAGTACCTGGAGGGCAAGACGCTCCCGGGCCTCGACGTCCTCGAAGGGAACTGATCAACGGTGTCGAATCGCACCCCGCTCATGGCGGGCAACTGGAAGATGAACCTCAACCACGTCGAGGCGGCTGGCGTCGTCCAGAAGCTGGCGTGGTCCTTGAAGGACGCGAAGTACGACCCCGAGCAGGCCCAGGCCGCGGTCATCGTGCCGTTCACCGACCTGCGCACCGTCCAGACGCTGGTGGAGGGCGACAAGCTGCCGCTCACCTACGGCGCGCAGGACGTCTCGGTGCACGCGTCGGGCGCCTACACCGGTGAGATCTCGGCCGAGATGCTGGCCAAGCTCAACTGTTCGTACGTGGTCGTCGGCCACTCCGAGCGTCGCGACTACCACGCGGAGAGCGACGAGCTGATCAACGAGAAGGCGAAGGTCGTCCTCGCGGCGGGGATGACGCCGATCATCTGCGTGGGGGAGAAGCTCGACGTCCGCAAGGCCGGCGAGCAGGTCCCGTTCGTGCTCGCCCAGGTCGACAAGGTCCTTGCGGACCTGTCGGGTGAGCAGGTCGGCTCCCTCGTCATCGCCTACGAGCCCGTCTGGGCCATCGGCACCGGCGAGGTCGCGACCCCCGACGACGCGCAGGAGGTCTGTGGAGCGATCCGTGCCCGCGTGGCCGAGCTCGTTGGCCAGGAGGCCGCGGACGCCGTCCGCATCCAGTACGGCGGATCGGTGAAGTCCGGCAACATCGTCGACATCATGGCCCAGACCGACGTCGACGGCGCTCTGGTCGGCGGGGCGAGCCTCGACCCGGAGGAGTTCGCCAAGATCGTCCTCTTCTATCAGAACTGAGACACCTCTCAGCACGAGCCAAGGGGCCGGTGACCACATGGTCATCGGCCCCTTGTGCGTGGGTTAGAATCGTGCGGTGACCATCGCTCCCCTCATGACCTGGCCGATCTTGACTGTCTCGATCCTCCTCGTCGTGACCTCCCTGGCCCTGGCCATGTTCGTGCTGCTCCACAAGAACCGGGGCGGCGGCATGTCCGACCTCTTCGGTGGCGGCATGTCCACCACCATGGGGGGCTCCTCGGTCGCCGAGCGGAACCTGGACCGGTTGACGATCGTCATCGGCCTGGTCTGGCTGGCGAGCATCCTTTTGTTGCTCGCCCTCTACCGCTGGTTCCCCGACGTGGGCGTCCTCGGCTGAGGCCGGCGGCAACCCTCTACTCAGCAACGAGCCAAGGAGTTCTCAACAGTGGTCGGTGGTAGCGCCATCCGTGGCAGCCGCGTCGGTGCGGGTCCCATGGGCGAGGCCGAGCGCGGCGATTCCGCGCCTCGCCTGTACGTGTCCTTCTACTGCAGCAACGGGCACGAGACGCGCCCCGCCTTCGCTGCGGACGCCGTGCTCCCCGAGGAGTGGGACTGCCCCCGCTGCGGGTTGCCGGCCAACCTGGACTCGGAGAACCCACCGCCCCCGCCGAAGATCACCCCGTACAAGACGCACCTCGCCTACGTGAAGGAGCGCCGTACGGACGCCGAGGCCGAGGCCATCCTGGCCGAGGCGCTGGCCGGCCTGCGCGCCCGTCGCGCCGCCGGCGAGGTCATCTACTGACCCGGGAGCCGCCAGGCTCAGAAGGTGCACTCGTGGTGGGGAAGGCCGGCCCCAGCCGCCCGATCCACGATCCACAGCGTGCGCTCGCGCCCGCGGACGACCCCGCCCGGCAGGGTCGGGTCGCCGGCGTAGGCGCGCGCCACGGCGTCCGCCTTCTCCGCCCCGCTGAGCAGGAACCACACCTCGCGGCTGCGGCTGAGCGTCGGCACCGTGAGGCTGATGCGTGAGCTGGGCGGCTTGGGGGAGTCGTTCACCCCGATGACCGTGTGCGTCGTTTCCTCGAACGAGGGATGGTTCGGGAAGATGGACGCCACGTGCCCGTCCTCGCCCATGCCGAGCAGGCAGATGTCGAACACCGTGTCGCCCAGCTCCTTGGCGTAGGTGAGCGCCGAGGCTTCGTTGTCGGTGACCCCGTCCGCGGCCGACATGGCGTGCGTGTGCGCCGGGGTGACCTGCAGCGTCCGGGCGAGGATCGCCAAGGTGTGGCCGGCGTTGCGGTCCGGGTCCTCGGTCGGGACGAAGCGCTCGTCGCCCCACCACAGCTCGATGCGGGACGTGTCCAGCCCGGAGCCCTCGACGAGGTCGGCGAATGCCGAGTAGATGCGGTTGGCGATGCGGCCGCCAGTGAGGCACAGGTGCACCGAGCGGTCGGTGGTGGCTTGCAACTCGACGAGGCGCGCCATCAGCCGTTCGGCGACGCCGTCGGTGAGGTCGGTGCCGGTGGCCCAGCGTTGGATCTCGTCCATGTCAGCCCTCGTTCCCGTTGACGGTCGAGGGGAGGCACGCCATCGACTCCAGGAAGACCTTGTCGGTGTCGAGACGGCGCAGCTCCTCGCTGAGCAGGGCGCTGACCTCGCGGCGGCGCAGCGCGACGGAGCGGGGCGGCGTCCGGGGCGCGGTGAACGTGGCCATCTTGCCGTCGGGGCGCTTGAGGGTGATGTCGCCGTCCTCGGTGGAGAGGGTCACGCCGGTCACGCCGGGGCCGCCGTCCGCCTCGAAGTCGACCGGGACGCCCAGCCGCGAACGCAGCCAGGCGGCCAGCAGGAGCCCGCCCGCGTTGTTGTTCGCGGCCGTCACGCGGCCGCTCACCACGGGGCTCTGGTGGTTGTCGAGCGCGGAGGCCAGCAGGGCGCGCCACGGGGTGAGGCGCGTCCAGGTGAGGTCGGTGTCGCCGGGGGCGACGGTGCCCGCCCGGGCCACCAGCGTGGCCAGCGGATCGTCGGTGCCCATGGCGTCCGTGATCCGGCGGCCGGCCAGCTTTCCGATGCGGTCGGCCGACGCGTCCTCCGGCGCCCGGCCCGGCCACCACGCGATGACGGGGGAGTCGGGCAGCAGCAGCGGCAGCATCGCCGAGGTCTTGTGGTGCATCAGCTCGCCGTGGAACTTGAGGGCGATGACCTCGCCGGGGATCTCGTCGCCGATGTGCAGTTCGGCGTCCAGCCTCTCGGTGCGCGTGGAGCCGTCCGTGGCGATGATGATGCGGGAGGGGTGCTCCCGCCCGGCCGCGAGGCAGGCGTCGAAGGCGTCGTCGTAATCGTCCGCGGTCGGGATGGCCAGCAGGGTGAACACCATCCCGGACGCCGCGCCGACGCTCTGCCGCGCCTTGGTGATGGCGTTCTGGATCTGGGCGGACGTCGTGTCCTTCAGGGTCGTGATCATCGTTCTCCTCCTGGTTTCACGGACGCCGCCACACGAAGCCGTCGCGCTCCAGCATCGCGGCGGCGGACGGGGGGCCCCACGTGCCCGCCACGTACGCCTCGGGCTGGTGCTGCTTGTCGGCCCAGTAGTCGAGGATCGGGTCGAGGATCATCCAGGACAGCTCGACCTCACGGTGCTGCGGGAACAGCGGCGGGTCGCCCAGCAGGACGTCGAGGATCAGCCGCTCGTACGCCTCGGGGCTCGTCTCGGCGAAGCTGGTGCCGTAGTCGAAGTCCATCGTCACGTCGCGGATCTCCATCGGGGTGGCCGGCACCTTCGCGCCGAACCGCAGCGTGATGCCCTCGTTGGGCTGGATGCGCAGCACCAGCGCGTTCGCGCCCAGCTGCTCGGTGTCGGACATCTGGAAAGGCAGGTGCGGGGCCGGGCGCATCATGAGCGCGATCTCGGTGACGCGGCGCGGCATCCGCTTGGCGGCGCGGAGGTAGAAGGGGACGCCCGCCCAACGGCGGTTGTCGATGTCGACGCGGAAGGCGGCATACGTCTCGGTCTGGGAGTCGGGGGCGATGCCGTCCTCCTCCAGGTAGCCCCTCACCTTCTGGGCGCCGGCCCACCCGGCCGTGTACTGGCCGCGGGCGGTGTGGTGCTTCAGGCTGCGCGGGGCACGGGCGGCGGCGAGGACCTTCTCCTTCTCGGCGCGCAGCTTGCCGGCCTCGAACGAGGCGGGTTCCTCCATGGCGACGAGGGCCAGGAGTTGGAGCAGGTGGTTCTGGATGACGTCGCGGGCGGCCCCGATGCCGTCGTAGTAGCCGGCGCGGCCGCCGATGCCGATGTCCTCGGCCATCGTGATCTGGACGTGGCTGACGTAGTTGCGGTTCCACATCGGCTCGAACAGCTGGTTGGCGAACCGGAGCGCCAGCATGTTCTGGACGGTCTCCTTGCCGAGGTAGTGGTCGATGCGGAACACCGAGTCGGTGTTGAAGACGCTGGAGACCTTGCGCTCGAGCTCCTGGGCGCTGGCGAGGTCGTGGCCAAAGGGCTTCTCGATGACGACGCGGTTCCAGGGGCTCTTCTTGGTCTTGTCGACCAGGCCGTGCTTGTCGAGCTGCTCGATCACCTGGTCGAAACCCACTGGCGGGATCGACAGGTAGAAGGCGTGGTTGCCCTCGGTGCCCTGGCTCTCGTCCAGCTCGGCGATCGTGCGCTTGAGGTTCTCGAAGCCCTCGTCGTCGTTGAAGGCGCCGCTGACGAAGCGGATGCCCTCGGCGAGCTGGCGCCACACCTCGGGGCGGAAGGTCGTGCGGGCGTTCGCCTTGACCGACTCGAGGAAGTAGTCGGTGAACGCCTCGTCGTCCCAGTCGCGGCGACCGTACCCGACGAAGCTGAACCCGGGGGGCAGCAGGCCGCGGTTGGCGAGGTCGTAGACGGCGGGGAGAAGCTTCTTGCGCGCAAGATCGCCGGTCACCCCGAACATGACGAGGGCACACGGGCCTGCAACACGCGGCAACCGGCGATCCTGGGGATCGCGCAGGGGGTTGGTGTAGGGAGCACTCGTCACGGAGACACCCTAGCGCCCACCCTCCGGCGCATGAGGGTCAGTTGTCAGCGGAGGCGATGGCCTTCTCCACGGCCGTGACCAGCTCGCTGTCCCACGAGGCGATGAACTTCTGGACGCCCTCGTCCTCGAGCACCTTGAAGACGTCGGCCAGGTCGACGCCCACCGCGGCGATGTCGTCGAGCACCTTCCTGCCCTGGGCGCCGGTGCCCTCCATCGGGGTACCGATTTCGCCGTGGTCGGCGTAGGCCAGCAGGGTCTTCTCGGGCATGGTGTTGACGACGCCCTTGGCGACCAGCTCGGACACGTACAGGGTGTCGGAGTAGGACGGGTCCTTGGTGCCGGTGGACGCCCACAGCGGACGCTGCTTGTTGGCGCCCTTGGCCTCCAGCTTCGCGAAGCGCTCGGAGGAGAAGACCTCCTCGAACGCGGCAAGGGCCACCTGGCCGTTGGCGATGGCCGCCTTGCCCTTGAGCGCCTTGGCCTCGTCGGTGCCGATGGCGTCCAGGCGCTTGTCGATCTCGGTATCGACGCGGCTGATGAAGAAGGACGCGACCGAGTGGATCTTGGAGAGGTCCTTGCCGGCGGCGTCGGCCTGCTCGAGGCCGGCCAGGTAGGCGTCCATGACCGCGCGGTAGCGATCCTCGGAGAAGATCAGGGTCACGTTGACCGAGATGCCGCGGCCGAGCGTCTCGGTGATCGCTGGCAGGCCCTCGATCGTCGCGGGGATCTTGATGAGGACATTCTCGCGGTCGACCAGGTCGTACAGCTCCTGGGCCTCATCGATGGTGGCCTGGGTGTCGTAGGCCAGCCCGGGGGCGACCTCGATGGAGACGCGGCCGTCGTAACCGTTGCTGGCGTCGTAGATGCCCTTGAAGAGATCGCAGGCGTCTTGGACGTCCTTGGCCCACAGCTGCTTGATCGCGGTGGGGACGCCCGTCCCCTTCGGCAGGGCGAGGATGTCAGCGTGGTACTGGTCGCCACCGGTCAGGGCCGCGGCGAAGATCGTCGGGTTGGTCGTCACGCCGGTGACCGACTTGTCGTCGATGAGGCCCTGAAGGTTGCCGCTCTGCAGACGGCTGCGGGAGAGGTCGTCGAGCCAGATGGACACGCCAGCGTCGGCGAGCCCCTTCATACGAGAGTTCATAAAGTGCTCCTGAGTTCAGGGTCCGAGGCATCGCACGACGCCCCACGTCCCCCGACTCTACTTCGCCGGTTCGGCAGAGGGCGGGGCATTCGATGAATCGGCAACCCGCCTTGACACCCCTGCGCCGACAGCCCCGGTCCTGTCCGCCGAGAGCCCCGGTGGTGGGCGCCGAGAGCCCCGGTGGTGGGCGCCGAGAGCCCCGGTCCTGTCCGCCGAGAGCCCCGGTGGTGGGCGCCGAGAGCCCCGAGCATTTCGGATAGACTGGCCGAGGGTCGCGCCCCGTGCGCGCGGCCGGTTCCTCGATTCCGCCGGAGGTCACACCATGCACCCAGCCAGGACGGAGGCGCCTGCCCCCGCCCAGACCGGGGCCCTGGGCACCGTCAAGGCGTACGTCGGGCTGACCAAGCCGCGCATCATCGAGCTGCTGCTCGTGACGACGTTCCCCGCCATGTTCCTCGCCGCCGGCGGGTTCCCTCCGTTGGGGCTGGCGATCGTCACGTTCGTGGGCGGAACCCTGTCCGCGGCGTCCGCCAACGTCTTCAACTCCGTGCTGGACGCCGACATCGACGAGCAGATGCGACGCACGCGGCGGCGTCCGATGGTGCGCGAGCAGGTGTCGCAGCGCTCGGCGTACACGTTCGGCGTTGTCCTAGGCGTCATCTCGACGCTCATGCTCGGCTTCGGCGCCAACTGGCTGGCGGCCGCGCTGTCGGTGATGGCGATCCTCTACTACGTGTTCATCTACACCGTGTGGCTCAAGCGCCGCACGGCCCAGAACATCGTGTGGGGCGGCGTCGCCGGCTGCTTCCCGCCGCTCATCGGCTGGACGGCCGTGACCGGCTCGGTCGCGTGGCCGCCGATCATCCTCTTCCTCATCGTCTTCTTCTGGACGCCCCCGCACACGTGGGCGCTCGGCCTGCGCTACCGCGAGGACTACGCCTCGGTGGACGTGCCGATGCTCCCCGTCGTCAAGGACGCCCCGCACGTGGCGTGGCAGATCCTCGTCTACTCGGTCCTCACCGTGGTCACGTCGCTGGCGCTGTGGCCGGTCGCGGGCACCACGCTGATGTACCCGATCGTCGCTGGGATCGCCGGCGCGTGGCTGGTCTGGGAGTCGGTCGCGCTGCTCAACCGCGCCCGCGCCGGGATGCGCGACGCCGCGCTCAAGCCGATGCGGCTGTTCCACTGGTCGAACAGCTACCTCGCGATCGTGTTCATCGCGGCGGCGGTCGACCCGCTGTTGCCCTGGGGCTGACCGGACTCAGCCCGCCGCCTCGCCGAGCTGCTCGGCGATGTCGGCGACGAACTGCTCGATCTCCGCGACGCCGTGCACCGGCCCGCCCGCCAGCAGGCCGTCGGCACCGAGCAGGACCGCGACCGGGCTGCCGGACAGCTCCAGCGCCTTCTGCGCCAGTCCGGCGTGGTCGTAGGCGACAGCCCCGTCGGGGCGGATCTCCTCGGGCAGCGACTCCGGCTTCATCGAGCTGAGCAGGCGCACCTCGAGCTGGGGCAGGGTCTGCGCCCAGCGGTTCACGGACGCCGCGGCCTCCCGTGAGGTGCCGCACAGGCAGTTGATGCTCACCAGCAGGGCGGCGGTGTGCGCGGTGAGCTCGTGCAGCGTCTTCGGCTCGCCGTCGGCGTCGATCACCGCGGCGGTGGGGATGGGGGTGCGCTCGTAGGCGAACTCGTCGTCGTCGAGGTCCTCGACCGCGGGTTCGGGCTCCGGCTCGGCGACCGGTTCGGGCTCGGGGGCCGGTTCCGGCGTGGCCGGGGCCTGTGGCTGGGGTCCGGCCGAGGCGATCAGCGCGCGGACCCCGCCCTCACCGACGGCCGGGTCGGCCAGCAGCGTGCCGCTGCGGTCGACGAGCACGGCGGTGGGCGTCCACTCGACGAGGGTCTGGGAGACGTTGCCGTGGGGGTCGAGCAGGCCGTCGGTGCGCACGGAAGGCGCCCAGGTCTCGGGGTCGCCGGCGTACGTGTCGGCCAGGACGGGGCGGATGGCGACCTCGGGGTTCTCGGTGCGCAGGGTGTCGAGGTCCTCGAGCACCCGGACGCAGGAGCCGCAGCCGAGGCTGACGAACAGGAGCACGGTGCGCTCGTTGGGCAGGTCACCGGTGTGGACCGGCGTGCGCGTGGTGGCGTCCAGCAGGGTGAACCACGGCAGGCGCGAGCCCTTGGTCGGGCGCCCGGCGGCGGTGGGGGCGTCGGCGGGGCCGTGGCCGAGCACCAGCAGGGCCACGGCGCCGGTGAGGGCGGCCATGGCCAGCCAGCCGAGCGTCGGGCCCGTGGCCTCGACCAGGGTCGCGGGGACCGAGACGTGCAGCAGCGCAGCCACCGTCGCGAGGCTCGCCGTCGCGACCAGCACGGCGTTGCGCACCAACGTGCGCCGGGTGACCCCCTGCTCGCCGAGCTTGCCGAAGCAGTTGCAGGACACCTTCTCGGGGAAGCCGAGGGCCCGCGCGATCACGGCCAGGTAGCCGAAGAACAGCAGCAGCGTCGCGACCGTCGCCAGCAGCAGGACCCAGCCGACCCCGACCAGGAGCAGGACCCCGAGCGCGAGCTCACCCCACGGCAGCAGCGCCGGGGCGGGGGAGTCCGCGAGCCGGCGCGGGAGCCTCAGCGCGACGAAGGCGTCGCGCGTGGCCTGGGGCTCGCGCAGCTTGGCCACGCCGCTGACGAGCAGCACGGCGGCGCACAGCACGAGGGGGGTCACGAGAAAGGGGAGCACTCGACCATTGTGGCAGGCCCCCACCCGAAGGCCCGTTCGGCTACGGCCCACGCCGTGGACGCGCAACGTTCACCCGATGTTCAACCCCTTGTCGAGCCCCGGTGGGACGCCGTCGCTAGCGTCCGGGTCGTCCTCAGCACCATCGCGAAAGGTTCCCCCCATGGCTGACTCCCGCCGCCGGCTGCTCAACCTGCTGGCCCCAGCCCCCGTCCACGGCAACCGCAGCTCGCTCACGTGCCGCTTCAAGTGCGGTGACGCGTGCTTCCACGAGGTGCCCAACACCTCCGAGAACGAGTACCTCGGCGACATCATCGACTCGGTCATCTCGCGTCGTGGCCTGATGAAGGTGGGTGTCGTCGCCGCCGGCGCTGCCGCCGTGGCGGGCACGGGCGTCTCCGCCTTCGTGAACGCGCCGCGGGCCGCGGCCCTCGACACCCGCGGTGGCCTGCCCGGCCTCGGCTGGACGCCGATCGCCCCGTCGACCGCCGACGCCGTCGTGGTGCCGCAGGGCTTCGCCCAGGACATCGTGATCCGCTGGGGCGACCCGATCCTGGCCGGCGCACCGCAGTTCGACCCGTACGCGCAGACGGCGGCCAAGCAGGCCGGCCAGTTCGGCTACAACTGCGACTACCTGGGCTTCTTCCCGCTCGACAAGCGGCACGAGATCATGGTGGTGAACCACGAGTACACCGACGAGGTCATCATGTTCCCGGCCTACGACGCCGCGAACCCCACCCGCGAGCAGGTCGAGGTGGCGTGGGCCGCGCACGGCCTGTCGGTCGTCGTGGTGAAGAAGAACCAGGGCAACGGCAAGCTGACCCCCGTGGTGGGCCACCGCCTGAACCGTCGCTTCACCGCGACCTCCGACTTCGAGGTCACGGGCCCGGCCCGCGGCTCGCGCTACCTGAAGACCTCCGCCGACGCGACCGGCTACAAGGTGCGCGGCACCCTGAACAACTGCGCGGGCGGCAACACGCCGTGGGGCACGGTGCTCTCGGGCGAGGAGAACTTCAACCAGTACTTCGCCAACGGTGCCGCCGTCCAGGGTGGGCTCCCGCAGCAGGCCATCAGCCGCTACGGCATCCCGACTGGGGCGTCCGAGCGCAAGTGGGAGCGGTTCGACGACCGCTTCGACCTCTCGCGCGAGCCCAACGAGGTCCTGCGCCAGGGCTGGGTCGTCGAGATCGACCCGTTCGACCCGACCTCCACGCCGAAGAAGCGCTCCATGCTCGGCCGGACCAAGCACGAGGCCGGCACCTCGGTCATCGCCAAGGACGGCCGCGCGGTCGTCTACTCCGGTGACGACGAGCGCTTCGACTACCTCTACAAGTTCGTCTCCACCAAGAAGGTGCAGCCCGGTGGCGCCAAGGCGAACGCCGACCTGCTCGACACCGGCACGCTCTACGTCGCCCGCTTCACCGGCGACTCCCCGGCGGCGGAGATCGACGGCAAGGGCACGCTGCCCTCCGACGGGGCCTTTGACGGTACCGGCGAGTGGATCCCGCTGTGCACCGACACCGAGTCGTTCGTGGACGGCTTCACCGTGGAGGAGGTGCTCGTCTTCACCCGCCTCGCGGCCGACAAGGTGGGCGCCACCAAGATGGACCGTCCCGAGGACGTCGAGACCAACCCGGTCAACGGCAAGGTCTACATGGCGCTCACGAACAACACCCAGCGCGGCACGGCCGGCAAGGCGGGCGTCGACGAGGCCAACCCGCGCACGGCGAACAAGCACGGCCACGTCATGGAGATGTCCGAGGCGGGCCAGGACCCGGCCGCCACCACCTTCGGCTGGAACATCCTCCTGCTGTGCGGCGACCCCAACGACCCCAGCACCTACTTCGCGGGTGCCGACCGGTCCAAGGTCTCGCCGATCTCGTGCCCCGACAACGTCACGTTCGACGAGCACGGCAACCTGTGGATCTCCACCGACGGCAACCAGCTGGGCGCGCACGACGGCCTGTACGCCGTGCCGCTGGCCGGGGAGCACCGGGGCGAGGTGCGCCAGTTCCTCTCGGTACCGACCGGCGCCGAGACCTGTGGCCCGTGGGTCACGGAGGAGCGGGTGAACATCTGCGTGCAGCACCCGGGCGAGACGAACGGCTCGACGTTCGAGGACCCGTCCTCGCACTGGCCCGACGGTGGTGACTCGCTGCCGCGTCCGTCGGTGGTGACGATCTGGCAGCAGGGCAAGTCGGCGGCCAACCAGCGTGGGCCGAAGGCCCCCGCCGGCCCGCGCGGTCAGCGGATCCCGGACCCCAAGGCCTGATCCCGCTCCGACGGCCCGGTCGCCCGCGTGGCGGCCGGGCCGTCGGCGTACGCGGTGCTGTACCAGGCGTGGCCCAGGGCCACGACGAACAGCGTGGTGCCGATCATGTGGCCCAGGACGAGGACGATGGGCAGGTGGGTGAAGTACTGCACGTAGCCGACGACGCCCTGGAACAGCTCGGTGGCCAGCACGGCCAGCCAGATGGTGCGCAGGCGGGCGTCGCCCCAGGCCAACACGAGGGCCAGGACCGTGAGTGCCACGAGGGCCCACACCGCCCAGGCGTGGATCTTGGAGGTCCACTCGGGGTCGAAGCCGTTGCGGGTGGCGGCGCCGTCGCCGGCGTGCGGGCCCGAGCCGGTCACGACGACGCCGAGCGCGACCACGACCATGCCCAGCAGGAAGATGAGCCGGGTGAGGGCGTACAGGGTGCCGGAGGCGACGACCGGGGCGATGTCGTGGGCCAGGTGGACCATGCGCAGGCAGATCAGGATCAGGGCCACGGACGCCACCATGTGCAGGCCGACCACCCACGGGTCGAGCTGGGTGAGGACCGACACGCCGCCGATCACGGCCTGCGCGATGATGCCCAGGCCCACGCCGATCGACAGCTCGAACAGGCGCAGCGGGGCGGTGCCGCGGCGGAAGGCCCGCCAGGCGGCGATGGCGGTGGCCAGGGCGATGGCGGCCAGCACGAAGGTGAGGAGCCGGTTGCCGAACTCGATGGCGCCGTGCAGGCCCTGCTCGGGGGTCGGCACGTAGCTGCCGGGCTCGCACTGCGGCCAGGTCGGGCAGCCGAGGCCGGACTTGGTGAGGCGCACCAGCGCGCCGGTCCAGATGATCACCATGTTCGCCACGAGGTTGGCGATGGTGAGCCGGCGCAGCGTGCGGCTGGAGGTCAGGAGGTCCATCGGAAGGCCTTTCGCGCGACGAGCAGGGCGAGGGCCGCCCACGCGGCCAGGATGAGCAGGGGGAGGGGGTCCGCGGCGCCGACCGAGGCGAGCCGCAGCGTCTCGCCGAGGGCGCCGAACGGGGTGAGCCGCAGCGGCCACTGGGCCCAGTCGGGGTAGGCCGCGACCGGCAGGACCAGCGCGCCGCCCGCGGCGACGACGAGGTAGACCAAGTTGGCGACGGCCAGGGTCGCCTCGGCGCGCAGCCGCCCCGCGAGGGCGAGGGCGAACCCGGCGAACGCGACGAGCGCGAGCAGGGAGGCGACGACGGCGATGACCGCGCTGGGCAGGTGCAGGACGGGGCGCCAGCCGAGCGCGAACGCGACGGCGGCGATGATGAGGACCTGGAGGGCGGCGATGCCCGCGGTGGCGAGTGCCTTGCCGGCGATGAGGTCACCGCGGGTGAGGGGGGTGGCGACCAGGCGCTCGAGCACGCCGTAGCGCCGCTCGAAGGCGGTGTTGATCGCGAGCGAGGTGAACGACGTCGACCACAGCGCGAGCGCGAGCACCGACGCCGGCAGCAGGGCGGGGTCGAGGCCGACGCGCTCCCCGACGAGGACCCCGGCCACGAGCAGGCCGATCGGGATCACCAGCGCCAGCAGCAGCTGCTCGCCGTTGCGCAGCAGCAGTGACGCCTCGGTGCGGGCGTGGCCGACGATGCGCCGGGCCCTCGGCGCGGACGCCGGGGCGGGGGAGAGGTCGAGTGCGGTCATGCCTGCGCCCCCGTGTGCCGGAGGAAGACGTCCTCGAGGGACTCGGTGGCGGTCAGCTCGGCCACGGTGCCGTCGATCGCGATCCGGCCGGCGTCCATGATCCACACGTGGTCGGCCAGCTGGGCGGCCTCGTCCATCGCGTGGGTGGTGAGCAGGACGCCGACGCCCGCGTCGGCGAGCTGCCGGACCAGACCCCAGGTGCGCCGGCGGGCGTGGGGGTCCATCCCGGCGGTGGGCTCGTCGAGGAGGACGAACTCCGGCCGGCCGACCAGCGCGCCGGCGAGGTTGACCGCCTGCTGCTGGCCGCCGGACAGCCGCCGGTAGGGCGTCCTCGCGAACGAGGTGATGCCGAGGGCCTCGGCGAGGGCGTGCACGTCGTGCGGGCGGGCGTAGAGACCGGCCAGGTAGCGCAGCAGCTCCAGCGGCCGGATGCTCGACCACGCGCCGGTGGCCTGGGGCATCAGGCCGAGGCGGGCGAGGGCGTCCGGGTGGCCGGCCGGGCGGCCGAGCACCTGCGCGGTGCCGCCGTCGACCGGCACGAGGCCGGTCAGCACGCGGATCGTGGTGGTCTTGCCGGCACCGTTGGGGCCGAGCAGCGCCGTGATCGCGCCCGGGGCCGCGGTGAACGTCAGCCCGTCCAGCACGCGGCGCCCGCCGAGGGTGACCTCGACCCCGTCGAGGGCGAGTGCAGCGGCGGCGGGCATGGCGGCCACTCTACCGGTGGCCGCCGCCCCCTCAGGTCGCCGGCTCGTCCACGACCGGGTCGATGTCGGCGGTGGTCAGCATGGGCGCGTCGATGCGCATCTTGTAGAACGAGCGCCACATGAAGACCAGCGCCGCGATGAAGCTCGCGACCGCCAGCACGGTCACCAGCGTGTGCGCCTCGGAGTGACGCAGGCTCACGCCGAGCTCGACGGCCAGCAGGCCGAACAGGGTGGTGAACTTGATGACCGGGTTGAGGGCCACCGAGCTGGTGTCCTTGTAGGGGTCACCCACGGTGTCGCCGACGATCGAGGCGTCGTGCAGCGGCGTCCCCTTCGCGGCGAGGTCGACCTCGACGATCTTCTTGGCGTTGTCCCAGGCGCCACCGGCGTTGGCCATGAAGATCGCCTGGTAGAGCCCGATGATCGCGATCGAGACCAGGTAGCCGATGAAGAAGTACGGGTCGGTGAACGCGAACGCGAGCGTGGCGAAGAACACGCCCAGGAAGATGTTGAACATGCCCTTCTGGGCGTACTGGGTGCAGATCTCCACGACGCGGCGCGAGTCGGCCTCGGACGCCTTCGTGACCCCGTCCAGCTTGATGTTGTCGGCGATGAAGCCGACGGCGCGGAACGCTCCGGTGGTGACGGCCTGGATCGACGCCCCGGCGAACCAGTGGATGACGGCGCCGCCCATGATCAGGCCGAGCAGGAACGGCGCGTACAGCAGCGACAGCTTGTCGATGTTGGCCGTCATGCCCGAGGTCAGCAGCATCATGATCGAGAAGATCATCGTGGTGGCGCCGACGACGGCGGTGCCGATGAGCACGGGCTTGGCGGTGGCCTTGAAGGTGTTGCCCGCGCCGTCGTTGAGCTCGAGCAGGTGCTTGGCGCGTTCCCAGTCGGGGGTGAAGCCGAAGTCGCGCTCGACCTGCTCGGAGACGCCGGGGATGTCCTCGATCGTGGACAGCTCGTAGATCGACTGGGCGTTGTCGGTGACCGGGCCGTAGGAGTCGACGGCGATGGTGACCGGTCCCATGGCGAGGAAGCCGAAGGCGACCAGGCCGAAGGCGAAGACGCCGGGGGCGACCATGAGGGTGTCGAGGCCCAGCATCGACAGGAGGTACGCGCCGGTCATCAGGGCGACGATGGACAGGCCCAGCCACAGTGCGGAGAAGTTGCCGGCCACGAGGCCTGACAGGATGTTCAGGGACGCCCCGCCGCGCTGGGAGGACTTCACGACCTCCTCGACGTGCTTGCTCTTGACCGAGGTGAACACCTTGACCACCTCGGGGATGAGCGCCCCGGCCAGGGTGCCGCACGACATGATCGCCGCGAGCTTCCACCACAGCGAGCCGTCGCCGAGGTCGGGGATGAGCAGCCACGAGACGGCGAAGGTGGCCAGGATCGACACCACCGAGGTGATCCAGACCAGCTCGGTGAGCGGGCGCTCGAAGTCGATGTCCTCGGAGTGCGTGTGCTTGGCCCGCGTGATCGCCGAGCTGGCGACATAGCTCAGCAGCGAGGCGCCGATCATCGTGGCGCTCACGGTGAACAACCACACCAGCAGGGTCGCCTGGGTGGCGGGGACGGCGTCCGCCCCCAACATCTGGCCGCCGACGGCCAGCATGATGAACGTGACCAGCGCGACGCTCGTCACGCCGTAGGTCTCGAAGCCGTCCGCAGACGGGCCGACCGAGTCGCCGGCGTTGTCGCCGGTGCAGTCGGCGATGACGCCCGGATTGCGGGCGTCGTCCTCCTTGATCTTGAAGGCGATCTTCATCAGGTCCGAGCCGATGTCGGCGATCTTGGTGAAGATACCGCCGGCGATACGCAGCGCGGAGGCGCCCAGCGACTCGCCGATCGCGAAGCCGATGAAGCAGGAGCCCGCGATCTCGCCGGGCAGCACGAGCAGGATCATCAACAGGATCAGCAACTCGAGGCTGATCAGGACCGTGCCGATGCTCATACCGGCGCGCAGCGGGATGTGGTGCAGGTCGTACGGACGCCCGCGCAGCGACGCGAACGTCGTGCGCGAGTTCGCGAAGGTGTTCACGCGGATGCCGAACCATGCGATGCCGTAGCTGCCGGCCATGCCGAGCAGGCTGAACGCGAGGATGATCAGCGACTGGCCCAGCGGCGTCCCGACCAGGAACTGGAAGTAGACGAAGATGACCGCCGCGGTGAACGCCCACAGGATCATCAGGAAGCGGCCCTGCTGCTTGAGGTATGCCTGGCAGGTCGCGTAGATCAACTCGGACACCTCGCGCATCGCCGCGTGGACGGGCAGGCGGCTCAGGCCCAGGAAGCTCCACAGGCCGAACCCGAGGCCGGCCACGCTCATCGCGATGCCGAACAGCAGCAGGGTGCGCCCGTCGACGGCGCCACCGAAGAACGTCGCCAGCGCCAGGTCGGGAAGGTGGAGGTTCGCTTCGCCGCCGGCCGGGCGCGCGCCGTCGCCGGTCTGGGCGGTGGTGGTGCAGCCGGCCAGCGCGAGCAGCGCGAGGACGGGGATCACCCCGCGGGCGCGGCGGGAGGGGGAAGAGCTGCGGCCCGGGCGTCCGAGCAGGCGTACTGGAGCGGTCACGTGACCCCTTCGTGCGTCGTCGTTGGCGCGCAGCCGGGCGTCCGGCTGCTTGGACATGCACAATAGAGGGCCGCCCGCGGGTACGGGCAACCCCCTATTGGGACAGCAGTTTTCACTTGGCGTGACGTTGTGGCCTTTCAGCCATTGAGCTCGGCCAGTCGCTGGGCGACGATGTCGTCCGCGGTGAGCATGGGGGCGTCGATGCGCATGGCGTAGAACGACCGCCACACGAACACGCACGCGGCGAGGAAGAACACCCCCGAAAGCACCAGCACGAGCATCCCCTGGCCCGCTTGGGTCAGCATGACGCCGAGTTCGACGGCCAGCAGGCCGAACAGGGTGGTGAACTTGATGACCGGGTTGAGCGCGACCGAGCTGGTGTCCTTGTAGGGGTCGCCGACGGTGTCGCCCACGATGGACGCGTCGTGCAGGTCGGTGCCCTTGGCGTCGAGGTCGACCTCGACGATCTTCTTGGCGTTGTCCCAGGCGCCGCCGGCGTTCGCCATGAAGATCGCCTGGTAGAGGCCGAACAGGGCGATCGAGATCAGGTAGCCGATGAAGAAGTACGGCTCCAGGAAGGCGAACGCCAGCGTCGCGAAGAAGACGCCGAGGAAAATGTTGAACATGCCGCGCTGGGCGTAGATCGTGCAGATCTCCACGACGCGCTTGCTGTCGGCCTCGGACGCCCGCGTGGCGGTCTCGTCCAGCCGGATGTTGTCCTTGATGAACTCGACCGCGCGGAACGCTCCGGTGGTGACGGCCTGGATGGACGCCCCGGTGAACCAGTAGATCACCGCGCCTCCGGTGACCAGGCCCAGCAGGAACGGGGCGTGGAGCAGCGACAGCTTGTCGAGGTTCTCGGTCATGCCGACCGTCAGGCCCATGATGATCGAGAAGATCATCGTGGTCGCGCCGACGACGGCGGTGCCGATGAGGACCGGCTTGGCGGTCGCCTTGAACGTGTTGCCGGCGCCGTCGTTCTCCTCCAGCAGGCGCTTGGCGCGGTCCCAGTCGGCGTCGAATCCGTGCTCGGCGCGGACCTGCTCGGTGACGTTCGGGACGTCCTCGATCATGGACAGCTCGTAGACCGACTGCGCGTTGTCCGTGACCGGGCCGTAGGAGTCGACCGCGATGGTGACCGGGCCCATGCCGAGGAAGCCGAACGCGATCAGGCCGAACGCGAAGACCGCGGGGGCCTTCATGTCGTCGCCGAAGCCCAGGGCGGTGGAGATGACGTAGCCGACGCCCATGAGGGCGACGATGGCGATGCCGAGCCAGTAGGCGGAGAAGTTTCCGGCGACGAGACCCGACAGGATGTCGAGCGAGGCCCCGCCGGAGTTGGCCGACTTCACGACCTCCTCGGTGTGCCTGCTCTTGACCGAGGTGAACACCTTGACCAGCTCGGGGATCAGCGCGCCCGCGAGCGTGCCGCACGAGATGATGATCGACAGCTTCCACCACGTGGTGCCGTCGCCGAGGTGGGGGATCAGCAGGGCGGACGTCGCGAAGGTGAGGAGGATCGAGACGATCGAGGTGATCCAGACCAGCCAGGTGAGCGGGGCCTCGAAGTCCATCTCCTCGGCGTGCTCGTAGCGGCTCTTGGTGAGCGCGGCATTCACCGCGTAGGAGGCTCCGGACGCGACGACCATGACGGCACGGATGAAGAAGATCCAGACCAGCAAGGACGCCTGCAGCACGGACTCGGTCGGCGGGATCGCGAGCATGATGAAGGTGACCAGCGCGACGCCGGTGACGCCGTAGGTTTCGAAGCCGTCCGCGGACGGGCCGACAGAGTCGCCGGCGTTGTCGCCGGTGCAGTCGGCGATGACGCCGGGGTTGCGGGCGTCGTCCTCCTTGATCTTGAACACGATCTTCATCAGGTCCGAACCCACGTCGGCGATCTTGGTGAAGATGCCGCCGGCGATGCGGAGGGCGCTCGCGCCGAGCGACTCACCGATCGCGAAGCCGATGAAGCACGAGCCGGCGATCTCCGCTGGCAGGAACAGCATGATCGTGAGCATCATGAACAGCTCGACCGAGATGAGCACCATGCCGACGCTCATGCCCGAGCGCAGCGGGATCTGGTGGAGCGGGTAGGGGCGACCACGCAGGGACGCGAACGCGGTGCGTCCGTTCGCGAACGTATTGACGCGGATGCCGTACCACGCGATGGCGTAGCTGCCCCCCATGCCGACGAGGCTGAAGCCGAGGATGATGAGCACCTGGCCCCAGCCGGAGCCGACCAAGAACTTGAAGTAGATGAAGATGACGCTGGCGATGAACACCCACAGGATCAGCAGGAACTTGCCCTGTTGGCGCAGGTAGGCCTTGCAGGTCTCGTAGATCAGTTCGGAGATCTCGCGCATCGCCGCGTGGACCGGCAGGCGCTTGAGCTGCATGTAAGAGGCGAGGCCGAACGCCAGGCCGCCGACGCAGACGACGAGGCCGATCAGGAGCAGGGTGGTGCCGTTGACGGTGCCACCCAGGAACGTCGCCGCCGAGAGGTCGGGCAGGTGGATGTTCGCCTCGCCACCCGCGGAGTGTCCCGACGTGGGGGGCGCGCTGGGCCCCGAGCAACCGGCGACGCCGAGGAGTGTGAGCAGGAGCGGCAGCGGGGCCATCAGCCGGCGGGATTCCACGGGTGATTCCTTCGTTCGTCGTACGGCGCGGAGCGCGTCGGCACCAACACTACGCCCTGTAGTGGAGGCATTGGTGTACTCCACAACTTGTCTCACCATCCTCCGCCGAGAGCCCCGGGTTCGTGTGCCGAGAGCCCCGGGTTTCTGTGCCGAGAGCCCCGGGTTTCTGTGTCGAGAGCCCCGGGTTCGTGTGTCGAGAGCCCCGGGTTCGTGTGCCGAGAGCCCCTTCAGCCGCGCCGACGCGGGCGCCGGAGGTCGTGGGCCTCCGGGCACATGCCGTGGTCGACGCGGTGGTCGCCGATGAACGGCTGCAGCGAGGCGAGGATCGCGCCCGGTGTGTGGACGTCCTCGGCCGTCCATCGGACGAAGCGCACGTTCTGACCCTCGATGCGCCGCTGCCGTTCGTACTCACGCCTCCGGACATCGGCGACCGTCTCGCCGGGACGCAGCAACTCGTCGTACTTGATCGCGCCATCGAACTCGCCGACTAGCCCGAACTCGCGCCAGAAGAAGTCCGTGCGCCCCAGCAGGAGACCCCAGGCGTCCACGAACTCGTGCTGGAGCAGCGGCATCGGGATGCCCGACTGCAGGATGTGACCGCGCACGAGTGATTCGTAGGCCGACTCGCTCAGTGGGGTCGCGCGCAGAGCGGCCTCGGTCGCATGCCGACAGCCCCGCCCTCCGCGTACCTCGTCCAGCAACTCGGCCCGGTCGCACCCGAGCCGCAGGGCGGCGTCCGCGATCGCGAGCGCCGGCCCGAACAGCGTGCGCCGCATCATGTCGGACGCCGTGCGTGCGAGTGAGGTGACCGGGAGGTCGTCGACCTTGACCACGGACGGGTCACGGAGCGGCGTCGTGAAGGAGTGTCCGGAGGTGGTGATGCGGCCGTGCCCGCCGCCGGTGTGGACGACGTGCACCCGGTCGAGGTCGGCATGGAAGATCGGCAGCCCGTGGATGAGCGCCGCTGAGGCGCGCGCAAAGTAGCTCCCCGGCCGGAGGTGGGGGAGCCGGGCCTCGACGCGCTTGAGGTGGAGGGCGTACGGGTCGGCTGGCGGTTCGTCGAGGAACACGCCTGGGCGGAGCTTGATCCTGGTGAGCGGACGGTCGGATGAGCTGTTCAACTGGTGCATGCCCGGACAGTGGGCGGTCGAGCCCCATCCATGTCACCTGTTTCTCCACCCTGTGCACAACGGACGCCGCGGCCCGAGACGGCCTGTGGACGAAGGGCTCTCGACGCCCAACACCGGGGCTTTCGACGCCCAGCACCGGGGCTCTCGACGCGTAACGCCGGGGCTCTCGGCGCGTAACACCGGGGCTCTCGACGCGTAACGCCGGGGCTCTCGGCGTCCACGGTCGCGGTGTCGGTTGCACGAGGGTGAATATCTGCAAGTAGGATGTTTCTTAATACGCGTGTGAGGAGGGGAAGTATGACGGAGCAGCTGGTGGTGCCCGAACACGACGATGCGTCCACGCGTGACCGCGTGGCCCGCAGCATCCTCGAGCACGGTCCGAGCACGGCGGCCGACCTCGCGGAGCGGTTGCACCTGACGCCCGCGGCCGTCCGCCGGCACCTCACCGTCCTCACCGACGCCGGCCACCTCGAATCCCGCGAGCAGCGCGTGTACGGCCAGCGCGGGCGCGGGCGTCCGGCCAAGGTGTTCGTCCTGACCGACGCCGGCCGCGAGACGTTCCACCACGCCTACGACGACCTGGCCATCCGCGCCCTGCGGTTCCTGCGGGAGGCCGGGGGAGCCCAGGCAGTCACGGCCTTCGCCGAGCACACGATGGACGAGGTCCGTCGCCGGTTCACCGCCGAAGGTGCGGAATACGCCACCCCCGCCGATGCGTTGACGGATGTGTTGAACGAGCAGGGCTACGTCGCCAACCTGCAACCGGTGGCGTCGGGGACCCAGCTGTGCCAGTACCACTGTCCGGTGTCGCACGTGGCGCGGGAGTTCCCCGAACTCTGCGCCGCCGAGACCCGGCTGTTCTCCGAGCTGTTGGGCAGCCACGTCCAGCGGATCGCGACCATTGCCCATGGAGACGGGGTGTGCACCACGCACATCCCCCACCCGGTTGAGAGGAAGAAGGTCTCATGACCCAGACCCAGGCCCCTGGCCTCGGTGCGACGCAGGACGAGCACCTCGAGGCGCTCGGCAAGTACCGCTTCGGCTGGCACGATGCCGACACCGCCGGCGCGTCCGCGCGCCGCGGCCTGAACGATGACGTCGTGCGCGACATCTCCGCGCGCAAGGGTGAGCCTGAGTGGATGCTCGAGCGGCGCCTCAAGGGCCTCAGGCTCTTCGAGCGCAAGCCCATGCCCACCTGGGGTGCGGACCTCGGCGGCATCGACTTCGACAACATCAAGTACTTCGTGAAGTCCACCGAGAAGCAGGCCCAGACGTGGGAGGACCTGCCCGAGGACATCAAGAACACCTACGACCGCCTCGGCATCCCGGACGCCGAGAAGCAGCGCCTCGTCGCCGGCGTCGCCGCGCAGTACGAGTCGGAGGTCGTCTACCACAAGATCAACGAGGAGCTTGAGCGCCAAGGCGTTGTTTTCCTCGACACCGACACGGGCCTGAAGGAGTACCCCGAGCTCTTCCAGGAGTACTTCGGCACCGTCATCCCGACCGGCGACAACAAATTCGCCGCGCTGAACACCGCGGCGTGGTCGGGAGGCTCGTTCATCTACGTGCCCAAGGGCGTCCACGTCTCGATCCCGCTTCAGGCCTACTTCCGGATCAACACCGAGAACATGGGCCAGTTCGAGCGGACGCTGATCATCGCCGACGAGGGCTCCTACGTCCACTACGTCGAGGGCTGCACCGCCCCGATCTACAAGTCCGACTCGCTGCACAGCGCCGTCGTGGAGATCGTCGTGAAGAAGGGCGCCCGCGTCCGCTACACGACCATCCAGAACTGGTCGAACAACGTGTACAACCTCGTCACCAAGCGCGCCACCTGCGAGGAGGGCGCGACGATGGAGTGGATCGACGGCAACATCGGCTCCAAGGTGACCATGAAGTACCCCGCTGTGTGGCTGCTCGGCGAGCACGCCAAGGGCGAGACGCTGAGCATCGCATTCGCGGGCGAGGGCCAGCACCAGGACACCGGTTCCAAGATGGTGCACGCAGCCCCGCACACGAGCTCGTCCATCATCTCCAAGTCCGTGGCCCGTGGCGGCGGGCGTGCGTCCTACCGCGGCCTGGTCGAGGTGCAGCCGAACGCGCACCACTCGGCGTCCAGCGTCAAGTGCGACGCCCTCCTGGTCGACACGATCTCGCGCTCCGACACGTACCCCTACGTGGACGTGCAGACCGACGACGTGTCGATGGCACACGAGGCGACGGTCTCGAAGGTGTCGGATGACCAGTTGTTCTATCTGATGCAGCGCGGCATGGAGGAGGACGAGGCCATGGCGATGATCGTGCGTGGCTTCGTGGAGCCCATCGCGCGCGAGCTGCCGATGGAGTACGCCCTCGAGTTGAACCGCCTGATCGAACTGCAGATGGAAGGAGCCGTGGGCTGACGCCCGCGGACAAGAGGACAAGAAGACTGTGACCATCACCGAAGTTCCCAACGTCGCGGGCGCGATCGAGACCCTCGAGTCGCACCTGCATCCCCAGCCCAGCTTCGACCTGGCCGACCACCCGTCGCCCAACGGCCGCGAGGAGGTGTGGCGCTTCACGCCGATGCGCCGCATCGCCCCGCTGCTGGAGGAGCGCGCCAACGAGGACCGCGAGGGCGACCCCGCCGTCGCGTTCACGCTGAACGCGCCGGACGGCGTGGAGGCGTCCACCCTGAACCGCGGGCAGGCCCCGCGTGGCACGGTGCTCGTGCCGGGCGACCGCCCGGCCGCGCTGGCCGACCTCGGCTGCGAGGACGCGCTGTACGTGCGCATCCCCGCCAACACGGAGGTTGCTGAGCCGATCCGCCTCGAGATCGAGGGTCGGGACGCCGGACGCCGCAGCAACGCCGTCCACGTCATCGTGGCCGAACCGAACTCGAAGGCGACGATCGTCTACCGGCACAGCGGGTCGACCCAGCAGCTGGAGAACATCGAGATCGACGTGCGCGACGGTGCCAACCTCACCTTCGTGTCGCTGCAGGACTGGGCCGACGACACCCTGCACGCCGCCGAGCACACCGCTCGCGTCGGCCGGGACGCCACCTACCGCCACGTCAACGTGAGCTTCGGCGGCGACGTCGTCCGGATGCACACCAACGTGTACTACGACGGCCCCGGCGGCAGCGCCGAGCTGTTCGGCCTGTACTTCGCCGACGCCGGACAGCACATCGAGCACCGGCTGTTCGTCGACCACAACGCCCCGCACACCAAGAGCAACATCGACTACCGCGGCGCGCTCCAGGGGCAGGACGCCCACGCCGTCTGGATCGGCGACGTGGTCATCCGCAAGGTGGCCGAGGGCATCGAGACCTACGAGTCGAACAAGAATCTCGTCCTGAGCGAGGGCGCCCGCGCCGACTCGGTGCCGAACCTCGAGATCGAGACCGGCGAGATCGCCGGCGCCGGGCACAGCTCGACGACCGGACGCTTCGACGACGAGCACCTGTTCTACCTGACCAGCCGCGGTATCGACCCCGTCGAGGCCAAGCGCCTGGTGGTGATGGGCTTCTTCGTCGACATCATCCGCCGCATCGGCATCCCCGACGTCGAGGAGCGCCTCGTCGCCGAGGTCGAGCGCGAGCTGGCTGCGTCGGTGGGAGCCGCCAAGTGAACTGGGCCCGCGCCTGCTTCGCCTCCGATCTGGAGGACGACAAGCCGTTCTCCGTCGAGGTCGGCGACGAGCTGGTGGCGATCGTCCAGCACGAGGGCGAGCTGTTCGCCATCCGCGATCAGTGCAGCCACGGGCGCGTCATGCTGAGCCTCGGCGAGGTGGTCGATTGCACCATCGAGTGCTTCGCCCACGGCAGCCGCTTCGACCTGCGCACCGGTGAGGCGCTCGACCTCCCCGCCACCCAGCCGGTGCCGGTCTACCCCGTCAAGGTCGAGGGTGACGACGTGCTCGTCGACCTCGCCAACCCGATCTCCACGAACTGAAACAGGAGCCACGAAAGCCATGTCCCTCGTCATCAACGACCTGCACGTCGACGTCCTCACCGAGGACGGCCCCAAGCAGATCCTCAAGGGCGTCAACCTGACCATCAACCCCGGTGAGGTCCACGCGATCATGGGGCCTAACGGCTCGGGCAAGTCGACCCTGGCCTACGCCATGGCCGGCCACCCCAAGTACCAGATGACCTCGGGCTCGGTGACCCTCGACGGCAAGGAGCTGAACGAGCTCAGCGTCGACGAGCGCGCCCGCGCCGGCCTGTTCCTCGCCATGCAGTACCCGGTCGAGGTGCCAGGCGTGTCGGTGTCGAACTTCCTGCGCACCGCGAAGACCGCGATCGACGGCGAGGCCCCCAAGGTCCGCACGTGGGTCAAGGAGGTCAACCAGGCCATGGGTGCCCTCGGCCTCGACTCGTCCTTCTCCGGCCGCTCGCTGAACGAGGGCTTCTCGGGCGGCGAGAAGAAGCGCGCCGAGATCGTCCAGCTGCAGCTGCTCAACCCCAAGTACGCCATCCTCGACGAGACCGACTCCGGCCTCGACATCGACGCCCTGCGCGTCGTGGCCGACGGCGTCAACCGCTACACGGGCCAGGGTGACCGCGGCGTCCTGCTGATCACGCACTACACGCGCATCCTGAACTACATCAAGCCCGACTTCGTGCATGTCTACGTCGACGGCCGCGTGGTCACCGAGGGCGGGCCCGAGCTGGCCGCCAAGCTCGAGGAGACCGGCTACGACGCCTACATCGCGGCGGCGCGGGCGAATGCCTGATTTCGACCCCACGGCGGCCGACGGGCTGGGGGCGTTCGAGGCGCCCCCGGCCGCGTTCGCGCTGCCAGGGGTCGTCCGGGGTGACTTCCCGGTGCTCGGACGCCACGTCAACGGCCACCCGCTGGCCTACCTCGACTCGGCGAACACGTCCCAGAAGCCGCGCAGCGTGGTGGAGGAGATGTCCGACCACCTGCTGCTGCACAACGCCAACGTCGCCCGCGCCATGCACACGCTCGGCGCCGAGGCGTCCGCCGCCTTCGAGGCCGGACGCGCGAAGGTGGCCGCGTTCATCGGTGCGCGGACCGAGGAGGTCGTGTTCACCAAGAACGCCTCGGAGGCGCTCAACCTGGCCGCCCACACCCTCGGCGACCACCTGAGGCTGGGCCCCGGCGACGAGGTCGTGGTGTCGGTGATGGAGCACCACTCCAACATCGTGCCTTGGCAGCTGCTGTGCCAGCGGACCGGCGCCACCCTGCGCTGGTTCGACATCACCGACGACGGACGCCTGGACCTGGCCGCGGCCGAGGAGGACTCGCTGATCAGCGAGCGGACGAAGGTCGTCTCCCTCACGTGGGTGAGCAATGTGCTCGGCACCGTCAACCCGATCCCCGAGCTGGCGGCCAGGGCGCACGCCGTGGGCGCCGTCATGGTCGTGGACGGCTCCCAAGCCGTCCCGCAGATGCCGGTCGACGTCACCACCCTCGGCGCGGACCTGCTGGCGTTCACCAGCCACAAGATGCTCGGGCCCACGGGTCTGGGCGTGCTGTGGGGGCGCTACGACCTGCTCGAGGAGCTGCCCCCGTTCCTGGGCGGCGGCGAGATGATCGAGGTCGTCCGCATGGAGGGCTCGACGTTCGCCCGTCCGCCCGCGCGCTTCGAGGCCGGGACGCCCGCGATCGCGGAGGCCGTCGGCCTCGGCGCCGCCGTCGAGTACCTGACGATGGTCGGCATGGAGCGCGTCGCGGCCCACGAGCAGCTGATCACCGCCTACGCGTTGCAGCAGTTGCAGCAGGTCGAGGGGCTGCGCGTCCTCGGGCCGACCGAGGCCGTCGACCGCGGGGGAGCGATCTCGTTCACCCTGACCAGCGACGACGGGTTCGACATCCACCCGCACGACGTCATGCAGATCCTCGACTCGCGGGGCGTGGCGGTGCGCGGTGGTCACCACTGCGCGCGGCCCCTGCACCAGCGGCTGGGCATCCAGGCATCGTCCCGGGCGTCCGCCTACCTGTACACGACCCCGGACGAGGTCGACCGGCTCGTCGAGGCGTTGGATCACACGCGCACGTTCTTCAGCGGGCACTCGGGAGGGAAGCGATGAGCGTCGAGTCGATGTACCAGGAGATCATCCTGGACCACTACAAGGCCAGGCACGGCTCCGGTCTGCGCGACCCGTACGAGGCTGAGGTCACCCACGTGAACCCGTCGTGCGGCGACGAGATCCTGCTGCGCGTCCACCTGGACGGCGACACCGTCGCCGACGTCAGCTACGACGCGGTGGGCTGCTCGATCTCGCAGGCGGCGACCTCGGTCATGCACGACCTGGTCGTCGGCCGCACGGTCGAGGAGGGCCTGTCCACCATGGGCGCCTTCCAGGCGATGATGCACAGCCAGGGCAACCACGAACCCGACGAGGACGTCCTGGAGGACGGCGTCGCGTTCCTCGGTGTCGCCCAGTTCCCAGCGCGCGTGAAGTGCGCCCTGTTGGGCTGGTCGGCGTGGAAGGACGCCGTCGCCCAGGCCCTCACCACCACCCCGGCGGCCGCGGCCGCCGACGACACCCGGATGGCTGAGCCTGTCGAAGCCAAGGAGGAAAAATGACCGACGAACCCCGCCCGTCCGACCTCGTCAAGGACACGTTCCCGGACGCCCCGGGCGCGGCCGCCGCGCCGCTCGCTGACCGCCCGAGCATCGAGGACCTCGAGGAGGCCATGCGCGACGTGGTCGACCCCGAGCTCATGGTGAACGTCGTCGACCTCGGCCTGGTCTACGGCATCCACCTGGACGAGGAGAACAACGCCACGGTCGACATGACGCTCACGTCCCCGACGTGCCCGCTCACCGACCGGCTCGAGTACGACACCCAAATGGCTCTGGGCCCCCTGGTGAACTCGGCCACCATCAACTGGGTCTGGCTGCCACCGTGGACGCTGGACAACATCACCGACGAGGGCCGCGAGCAGTTGCGCGCGGTGGGTTACAACCTCTGACGCGTCCGGGACGCAGCTCCTGATGACCACCACGACGGCGCCCCTCGGGGCGCCGTTGACGCGTCGTGTGGGGTCAAGCCGTGGCGGGGCCCGGGTCGGGGTCGTCCAGCGGCAGTTCGGGCTGGGCCGGTTCCGGCACGGGGTCGGCGGAGGCCGGCTCGTTGGAGATGAACGCGTTCACCCAGCGCATCTGCGGGTCGTGGTCGACGAGCACCGCCTTGGCCAGCAGCGTCATCGGCAGGGCCAGCAGCGCCCCGAGGGCGCCGAGGACCGAGCTCCACAGGAGCAGAGACAGGAACGAGACGAGCGCGGTGATGCCCACGGCGTCCCCGTTGAACTTGGGCTGGATGATCGACTGGATGACGAAGTTGGCCACCGAGTAGATGATCACCACCAGCAGCGCGGTGAGCGGGTCGTTGGCCAGCAGCGCCATGATGGCCGGCGGCACGAGGCCGATCACGAAGCCCACGTTCGGGATGTAGTTCGTGATGAAGCTGAGGATGCCCCACACCATCGCCAGCGGGACGCCCAGGAACTCCAGGGCGATGACGTCGATGACCGCCACGATGAGGCCGAAGATCGAGGTCACGACCCAGTAGCGGCGGACGCCCGCGATGAAGTCGGCGATCGAGTGCCACACGCGGGGCTGGTGGCGCCGCAGCAGGTGGTTGCGGTCGCCGAAGGTCTCGGAGTCGAAGGCCATCATGAAGACCATCACCACGATGACAGCCAGCAGCGAGACCACGTTGGTGACGCTGCCCAGCGCGCTGGAGAGCAGCCCGGCGAGGCTGCTGGGGTTGACGCCCTTGACCTGGTCGACGACCTGCTGCTCGGAGATGCCTAACTGCGCCATCAGGGCGACGACCTCGTGGTACAGCTTCCAGAACTGGGGCTGGTAGCGGGGCAGCTCCTGCACCAGCGCGGTGAACGACCACGTCAGCGCGTAGGCGAAGAGCGCAAGGATCGCGAACACCGTCAGGGCGAGGACGACCTGGGCCAGGAGCCGCGGCACCTTCAGTGAGACCAGCCACGTGTAGACGGGGTAGGCGGCGATGAAGAGGTTCACCGTGAGCAGCAACGGGCCCAGGATGTCTGCGTACTGGCGCATGCCGAACAGGACCACGATGCCGGCCGTCACGGTGAGCAGGATGACGGCGATGCTGGGCATCACCGGGGGGCGCTGCGTCTGCTCCATGAGCACACCCTAGGTGGTCGACCGGACAAGATCGGCGGACGCACGACTGGCGGTGCGGCGTCCTAGACTCGGGGCCATGCCTGACTACCTCGCCGAAGCCGCCGGACTCGCCGCCGAGATCACCGACCTGCGCCACCGGCTGCACCGCTGGCCGGAGATCGGCAACGACCTGCCGCGCACCCAGGCGGCGGTGCTCGAGGCGCTGGCGGGGCTCGACCTGGAGGTCACGACGGGCGAGGCCACCACGTCGGTCACGGCCGTGCTGAGGGGTGGCGCGGGGGCGTCCGCCGACAAGCCGGTCGTGCTGCTGCGCGGCGACATGGACGGCCTGCCGGTGCAGGAGGAGACGGGCATGCCGTTCGCGTCCGAGCGCGACGGGCACATGCACGCCTGCGGCCACGACGTGCACACCGCGACTCTGGTGGGGGCCGCCAAGCTGCTCCACGCGCACCGCGACGAGCTGCCCGGAGACATCGTGTTCATGTTCCAGCCGGGGGAGGAGGTGCTCAGCGGGGCCAACCACATGCTCGCCGAGGGCGTCCTCGAGGCCGCCGGCCGCACCGTCGACCGGGCGTTCGGCCTGCACACCTTCTCGGCCAACTTCGCGCCCGGCACGTGGACGACGCGGCCCGGCACGCTGATGGCGGCGTCCGACCTGGTCGCGGTCGACATCATCGGACGCGGTGGGCACGGCTCGGCACCGTTCATGGGCAACGACCCGGTGCCGGTGATGGCGGAGGTGATCCTCGCGATTCAGACCATGATCGCGAAGAAGTTCAGCAACGCCGACCCGATCATCGTGAACGTGGGGGTGGCGAACGCCGGCGGGGCGGCCAACATCATTCCGGAGAAGTGCCACCTGGAGATGTCCATCCGGACCTTCTCGGCCGGTGCGCGCGAGCGCGTGCGGCCGCTGATCACCCAGCTGATCGAGGGGATCGCGTCCGCGCACGGGTGCCGCGCCGAGGTCGACTACCGCCTGGGCGTCTCGCCGACCGTCAACGACCCTGAGGTCGTCGACTTCGTCGGCCGCGTCGTGGGCGGCCTGGTGGGGGAGCGCTACTCGGTGCTCGAGGAGCCGCTCGGCGGCTCGGAGGACTTCTCCGAGGTGCTGGCCCGCGTACCCGGGGCGTTCCTGTTCTACTCGGGCGTCCCGCGGGGCAGCAGCATGGCCGACACGTCCTACAACCACTCCGCGACAGCGTGGTTCGACGACGAACCGATCGCCGAGGCCATGGTCGTCTACGCGGCGCTGGCCCACGAGTCGCTGGTGGAGTTGTCGCGCGCGGCTGGCTGAGCCCCCACCCGGGCGGCTGAACTTGGCGAAGCCCCGGTAGCGGTAGACTCGGCCCACGTGATTGTCGCGCGCGAACTGACGGTGGCCGTGGGGGCCCGTACCCTGCTCGAGCCCACCAGCTTCCAGATCGCTTCGGGCGACCGCATCGGTCTGGTCGGCCGCAACGGCGCGGGCAAGACCACGCTCACGAAGATCCTCGCCGGCGAGGGCCAGGCCGCTGGTGGCCAGGTCACCAGGACCGGGCTGATCGGCTACCTCCCGCAGGACGCCCGCGTCGGCGACCTCACCCAGTTGGCCCGCGACCGCATTCTGTCGGCGCGCGGGCTGGACTCGATCCTCAAGCGGCTGGACACCTACACCCAGGCCATCGCGGACGCCGCCACCGACGACGAGCAGGAGGACGCGCTGCGCCGCTACGCGCGGGCCGAGGCCGAGCTCGACGCCGCAGGCGGCTACGCCGCCGAGTCCGAGGCGGCCCGGATCTGCGCGAACCTCGGCCTGCCCGACCGCGTGCTGACCCAGGAAATCGCGACCCTGTCCGGCGGACAGCGCCGCCGCGTCGAGCTGGCCCGCATCCTGTTCTCGGGCGCCGACGTGCTGCTGCTCGACGAGCCGACCAACCACCTCGACCACGACTCCATCGTGTGGCTGCGCGGGTACCTTGCGACGTACCCCGGCGGCATCATGGTGATCTCCCACGACACGGGCCTGCTGGACGCGGTGGTCAACAAGGTGTTTCACCTCGACGCGATGCGCTCGGAGATGGACCTGTACAACCTCGACTGGAAGAAGTACCTCGTCCAGCGGGAGACCGACGAGAAGCGGCGCAAGCGCGAGCGCGCCAACGCCGAGAAGAAGGCCGGCCGCCTGCTGGAGCAGGCCGCGAAGCTGGGCGCCAAGGCGACGAAGGCCACTGCGGCGCAGAACATGGCCAAGCGCGCCGAGAAGATGCTCGCCGCCACGGAGGGGGAGCGCGCCGCCGACCGGGTCGCGAAGATCAGGTTCCCCGGGCCCGCGCCGTGTGGCCGGGTGCCACTCACGGCGTCCGAACTGAGCAAGAACTACGGCTCGCTGGAGGTTTTCACCGGCGTCGACCTCGCCATCGACCGCGGCGCGAACGTGGTGGTGCTGGGGTTCAACGGCGCGGGCAAGACGACGCTGCTGCGCATCCTGGCCGGCATCGAGACGCCGGACACGGGCGAGGTCGTGCCCGGGCACGGGCTGAAGCTGGGCTACTACGCGCAGGAGCACGAGACCATCGACGGTGCGCGGTCGGTGCTGGACAACATGGTGTCCGCCTCGCCCAACCTCGACGACACCCAGGTGCGGAAGATCCTCGGGTCGTTCCTGTTCACCGGCGACGACGTCGACAAGCCCGCCCGCGTGCTGTCCGGTGGTGAGAAGACCCGTCTGGCGTTGGCGATGCTCGTGGTGTCGGCGGCGAATGTGCTGCTGTTGGACGAGCCCACCAACAACCTCGACCCGGCCTCCCGGCGCGAGGTGCTGGAGGCGATCCGGACGTACGCCGGCGCGACGATCCTAGTCACCCACGACCCCGGCGCCGTCGAGGCCCTGCAGCCCGATCGTGTCTTGTTGCTGCCCGACGGCGACGAGGATCTCTGGTCCGCTGACTACGCCGACTTGATCACTCTCGCCTGAGGCGTAACCTTTCCGGCCGCGCGGGCGTCTACAGGGTGTGAGGGCCCCGACCCCCGGGCCCCACGAGAGGAGTCAGCCATGTCCACCCTGACGATGCTCCGCCGCCTGGCCGTCGTGCTCGCGGCGAGCCTCCTGGCGCTGGTCCTGCCGGCGTCCCTGCCCGCGGCCGAAGCCGCCACCCCCTACTGCGGAATCACCTGGGGATCCCTCACCAAGGCATCCGGCACGCACCAGGACCAGGTGCTGACCCATGTCCGGACCGGCCGCCACGCCTGTTACGACCGGCTCGTCATCGACCTCAAGGGCAGCACGCCGGCCGGCTACTCGGTGCGGTACGTCGACAACGTCTACCAGGACGGTTCCGGGTACCGCGTGCCGTTGCGCGGTGGTGCGAAGCTGCAGGTCATCGTGCGTGCCCCGGCGTACGACGCGTGGGGCCGGCCCACCTACCGGCCCGCCAGCGTGACGGACCTGACCGACGTGACGGGCTTCGACACCTTCCGCCAGGTGGCCTGGGCTGGCTCGTTCGAGGGGCAGAGCACCCTGGGGCTCGGCGTGCGGGCGCGCCTCCCCTTCCGGGTGTTCGTGCTCGACGACGGATCCTCCGCCCGACTCGTGATCGACGTGGCCCACCGCTGGTGAGCCTCGGTGTGTCGCCGGGCGTCGGACGACGGTGACACGGCCTGCGGCCTCCGCCCCGACCGGGGCGGGGGCCGCAGGCGCCTGCGCAAGACGGTAGCCTTGCCCGATGCCCGTGGAACTGATCGCCGCCCTGTCGGTCGTGCTCGTCGTCGTCGGCGTGTGCGGGATCGTCGTCCCCGTGCTGCCGGGGAGCCTGGCGATCCTCGGCGGGTTGTTGGTCTGGGCGATCTGGGGCGGCTCCCCGTTCGGCTGGCTGGTGTTCGGGATCGGCGCGACGTTCGTCGCGGCGGGCGCGAGCGCGCAGTACCTGATCACCGGACGTCGGCTCAAGGAGCGTGCCATCCCGAACCGCTCGGTGATCATCGGACTGGTCGCGGGCGTGATCGGCCTGTTTGTGATCCCCTTCCTGGGCCTGCCGATCGGGTTCACCATCGGCCTGCTCGCCTCGGAGTACGCGCGTGTGCGCAACCTCCGGGAGGCCGCGTCGACGTCCTGGACGGCCCTGAAGTCGGTTGGCCTGGGCATGCTTGTGGAACTCGCCCTCGCGCTGTGCGCCGCCGCCACGCTGCTGGTCGGCATCATCACCCACCTCATCGGGTGACCCGGGGGCCCTCGGCCGACGCGACCGGGGCTGTCGGCGTGTTGCCGCAGTTGTCGCGCAACAGTCCACGGGTTGGGCACTTTTCGTCCGGGTCGTGAGCCGATCGGGCCCGGGACGACGTGCCCGGACGCGGGTTGCTACGGTGCGTAGTAGTCGATCGGCGACTCCAGCACTCGAGGACGAGGTTGTACCTGATGACAGATCAACTGGCGACGTTGCGCGAGAAGAGGCAGCAGGCGCTAGAGGGTGGTGGAACCCAGCGTATCCAGGCCCAGCATGCCAAGGGCAAGCTCACCGCGCGCGAGCGGTTGTCGATCCTCCTCGACGAGGCCTCCTTCCAGGAGCTTGGCGCCCTCGCCACCCATCAGAACACCGACTTCGGGATGGACAAGAACCGCTTCCCCGGTGACGGGATCATCACCGGCTTCGGCAAGATCGGCGGCCGTCGCGTGGCGGTCTACGCCCAGGACTTCACCGTGCTGGGCGGCTCGTTCTCCGAGGTGCAGAGCAACAAGATCTCCCGCATCCTCGACCTTGCCATCCAGGCCGGCATCCCCGTCATCGGCCTGAACGACTCCGGTGGCGCGCGCGTCCAGGAGGGCGTCCGCTCGCTGGCCGCCTACGGCGAGGTGTTCGTCCGCAACGTCAAGGCGTCCGGCGTGGTGCCCCAGTTGTCACTGATCATGGGCCCCTGCGCCGGCGGCGCGGTGTACAGCCCGGCCCTGACCGACATCACGATCATGGTCGACCAGACCTCGAACATGTTCCTCACCGGCCCCGACATCATCAAGACCGTCACGGGCGAGGACGTCACCGCCGAAGAGCTCGGTGGCGCCTGGGTGCACAACGCCACCTCGGGTGTCGCGCAGGTCATGGCCTCCGACGAGGCGGACGCGCTGCGCAAGACCAAGCAGTTGCTCAGCTACCTGCCGCAGAACTACACCGAGGACCCGCCGCAGCTCGAGCCGTACGACCCGGCCGACCGCATGGACGAGGGCCTGAACACCCTCATCCCGGCCGACGACAACATGCCGTACGACATGCGCGACCTGCTGGCCCGCATCTTCGACCGCGACTCCCTGTTCGGCCTGCACAGCGACTGGGCGGCCAACGCGCTGGTCGGCTTCGCCCGCCTCGACGGCCACGCTGTCGGCATCATCGCGAACAACCCGCAGGTCATGTCCGGCTGCCTGGACATCAACGCGTCCGACAAGATCGCCCGCCACATCACGTTGTGCGACCAGTTCAACATCCCGCTCATCACGTTCGTCGACTGCCCGGGCTACCTGCCGGGTGTCGAGCAGGAGTACAACGGCGTGATCCGCCACGGCGCGAAGATCATCTATGCCTACTGCCAGGCGACGGTTCCGAAGATCTCGATCGTCACGCGCAAGGCGTACGGCGGCTCGTACGTGGCGCTGAGCTCGAAGCAAATGAACAACGACGTCGCGTTCGCGTGGCCGTCGGCCCAGATCGCCGTCATGGGTGCCGAGGGCGCCGCGCGGTTGCTCAACCGCCGGGGCATCGAGGCAGCCGAGGACCCGAAGGCCGAGGAGGCCCGGTTCATCGCCGAGTACAAAAAGAAGTTCTTCAACCCCTACCAGGCCGCCGACGTGGGCCAGATCGACGAGGTCATCGAGCCTCGCGAGACCCGTCCGCGCCTGATCCGTGCCCTCGAGGTGCTGCGGACCAAGGTCACGCAGACCATCCCGAAGAAGCACGGCCTCTTCCCGGTTTAAGGAGCCCCGATGCCAAGTCTCCCCACGATGGATGACATCTCCTGGGGCCTGATGATGATGGTCGTCGGCATGGGCGTGGTCTTCGCGCTGCTGCTGGCCCTCATGGCGGTCCTGATGCTCATCGGACGCCTCGACGGGACCGGGGCGCCCACGCTCAAGGCCCGCAAGGGCGATCCCGAGCGGGAGCTGGTCACGATCATGCCGGGTGAGGACGACCCGACGAAGGACGCCGTGGCCAAGCCCGCAGCCCGCGCCGTCCGGATCATTGCCGACGGACTGGACGAGAACCAGGTCGCGGCGATCACGGTCGCCGTCATCCAGCACGCCGAGATCCGACGCCGGTCCGCCGGCCCCGAGACCCGCGCCCACGCGCCCGGCAGCCAGCTCTTCGCGAGCCGCTGGCTCGCCGTCGGCCGGGGCTACCAGACCAACCCGTTCTCCCGGAGGTAGGCCATGCGCCGCTACACGATCAGCGTCAACAACACGTCCAAGGTGGTGGACGTCGAGGCCGTCGGCGCCAACCTCTTCCGCGTCCAGATCGACGGACGTCTCGTCGACGTCACGCTCGACGACCACCGCGACCTGGCCCACTCGGCGATCACGCCCGCGGTGACCCCGCGCGCCGTGTCCGCCGCCCCGGCCGCGCACACGGCGTCCGCACCGCTGGCATCGGACGCCCCGGCGGCGTCCGCGACCGCGCAGGGGGCCGCGCCCGCGGCGTCCGGTGGGGGGCCCCGCGCTGCAGCCGCCGCCGGTGGTGGCGGTCGCGACAAGATGACCGTGCCCATGCCCGGCGTGATCCTGACCGTGGACACGGCGGTCGGGGCGTCGGTGAAGCGGGGCGACTCGCTGATGGTGCTCGAGGCCATGAAGATGAAGAACGAGCTGAAGGCGCCCAAGGACGGTGTCGTCGCCGAGATCTACGTGGCGGCCGGCCAGCAGGTGAAGTTCGGTGAGACCCTGGTGAGGTTCGAGGCCTGAGATGAGTCCGGACACACTGCACTACCTGCTGCAGGGGATCAACAACGTCACCTGGCAGAGCCTGACGATGATCGCCATCGGCCTGCTCCTGATCTGGTTGGCGATCAAGAAGGAGTACGAGCCCCTGCTCCTGCTGCCCATCGGCTCGGGCGCGATCCTGGCGAACCTGCCGCTCTCGCCGATGGTGGGGGAGCACGGCATGCTCCAGGCGCTCTACGACATGGGCGTGGGCAACGAGATGTTCCCGCTGCTGATCTTCGTCGGCATCGGCGCCATGACCGACTTCGGGCCGCTGCTGGAGAACCCGAAGATGGTGCTGCTCGGCGCCGCCGGCCAGTTCGGCATCTTCCTGACGTTGCTGCTGGCGCTGTTCCTGGGGTTCAACCACAACCAGGCCGCCTCGATCGGCATCATCGGCGCCATCGACGGGCCGACGTCGATCTACGTGTCGAACAAGCTCGCGCCCGAGCTGGTCGCCCCCATCACGGTGGCCGCCTACTCGTACATGAGCCTGGTGCCGATCATCATGCCGCCGATCATGCGGGCGCTGACGACCGCCAAGGAGCGCGCCATCGTGATGCCGTACACGTCGCGGGAGATCTCGCAGCGCACGCGCATCCTGTTTCCGATCATCGTGACGATCGTCGTCGGCACGCTGGTGCCGTTCGCGACGCCGCTGATCGGCATGCTGATGCTGGGCAACCTGATGCGCGAGTCGAAGGTCGTCGAGCGGCTGGTGGGGGCGTCCTCGAACGAACTCGCCAACGTCGTCACGCTGTTCCTCGGCCTGGCCATCGGATCGACGATGATCGGCGAGAAGTTCCTCAACCTGCAGACCCTCATGATCCTGGTGCTGGGCCTCATCGCGTTCGTGCTCGACACCGTCATGGGTGTCTCGTTCGGGAAGCTGATGAACGTGTTCTCGGGTGGCAAGTTCAACCCGCTGATCGGTGCCGCCGGCATTTCGGCCTTCCCGATGGCGGCGCGTGTCGTCCAGCGTGAGGCGCAGCGGGAGAACTTCGACAACTTCCTGCTGATGCACGCCATGGGAGCGAACGCGGCCGGCCAGGTCGCCTCCGTCGTCGCCGGCGGTGTGCTGCTCGCCCTGATGGGTGCCAGCTGACGCCGAGGGCTTGGGTTCAGTCCGCCGAGGGCTTGGGTTCGATCACGAACCCAAGGCCTCGGCGCACGTGTCGGGGCTCTCGGCGCCGAACACTGGGGCTCTCGGCGCAGAAACCCGGGGCTCTCGGCGCAGGGTCAGGCGCGCAGGAGGTCCGCGGCGGCTACGTAGTTGACGGCCAGGGCGACCGCCGCGAGGCGGAGCGCGCCGCGTCCGGGGAGGAACTTGGGGTGGTGCAGCCCCACGCCGCCGTCGGAGCCGACCCCGATGAACGACATCAGCGATGGGACGACCTGGCCGTACTCGGAGAAGTCGTCCGAGCCGCACGAGCGGAAGGGCACCGTCGCCACCGGCACCTCCAGACCGGTCAGCAGCAGGTCGGCGCGTTGGGACAGCTCCGGGTGGTTCACCAGGGCGGGCCCGCCGCGGACGAACGTCGCCGTCGCGGTGGCGCCGCGGGCCAGGGCGGTGCCCTCGGCGAGCCGCGCGATGGCCTCGTGCAGGGCGACGCGGTCGGCCTCGTGGAACGTCCGGATGGAGCCGGTGCACGTGGCCGTCTCGGCGATCACGTTGGCGGCCGTGCCGGCCTGGAACGTGCCCACCGAGACCACTGACGGGTGGATCGGGTTCACCACGCGCATCGGCAGCTCACCCAGCCCGGTGACGATAGAGGACAGCACGGTGATCGGGTCCAGCGCCGTGTGCGGGTAGGCGCCGTGGCCGCCGCGTCCGCGTACGGTGATCTCGAACGAGTCAAACGCCGCGTTGACCGCGCCGGCACCGGTCGACACCACGCCCTTCTCGACCTGAGGCTGGACGTGGACGCCCACCATGGCCTGCACGTCGACGTCCTCCAGGACGCCGGAGGCCACCACGTCGGTCGCGCCGGGCGGGTTGTCCTCCTCACGGGGCTGAAGCAGGGGCACCATCGCGACCGGAAGGTCAAGCCCGCGGGCGGCGGTGACGACCGCCCACAGCGCCGCCATGTGCACGTCGTGGCCGCAGGCGTGCATGATGCCGCGGCGTTGGGAGGCCCACTCGACGCCGGTCGCCTCGGTGATGGGCAGGGCGTCCAGCTCGGCGCGCAGCCCGACGGCGGGGCCGTCCGGCCCGAACCGCGCGTACGCCCCGGTCTCGGCCACCGGCAGCCAGTCCAGCCAGTCCATGGACTGGGTGAGGGAGTCGCGGGTGTCCATCTCGTCGCCGCCGATGTGCGGGTCGGCGTGGATCGAGCGGCGCAGGGACGCCGCATCGGGCAGGATGGCGTCGATTCCGGCGACCAGGTTGTCGAGCAGCGAGTCGGTCACCCGCGCGAGCCTACAGCGCGGCGATGACCCCGGGCAGCGCGCGGGCCGCCAGTTCCTCGGGCGTGCGCGGACCCTTCAGGGCGGACGCCGCCCGCGCCTGCAGCGCGGCCGCGAGCGCCCCGGCCCGCAGCGCGGGGACGCCGGCCGCCAGCAGGGCCCCGGCGATGCCCGCGAGCACGTCGCCCGAACCGGCGACCGCCGTCCAGGCCGGCCCAGCCGGCACGACGAGCACCTCGCCCGAGGGCGACGCGCAGTACTGGGTGGCTCCCTTCAGCAGCACAGTGACGCCGAACGCCCCGGCGGCCTCGGCCGCGTGGGCGATCGGGTCGGACTCCACCGCCCGACGCCCAACGCCCAGCAGGCGGGCCAGCTCCCCGGCGTGCGGCGTGGCCAGCGAACCCGACGGCAGGGCCGAGGGCAGCCACGGCAGCGTGTCCAGGGCGCCGGCGTCCACCACCAGCGGGACGCCGTCGGCCACCCGGCGGCTGAGGCGGGGGCCGTCCGCGCCGGGCCAGCCGGAGCCGACCACCCAGGCCTGCACGCGGCCGGGCGCGGCCGGGTCGAGCGGCGCCACCACCGACGGGAAGGCCGCCAGGACGGCGTCCCGGGCCGCACCGGCGAAACGCACCATGCCCGCCCCGGCGTGCAGAGCGCCGGAGACCCCGAGCACCGCGGCGCCCGGGTAGGCGTCCGTACCGGTGTCGAGGCCGACGACTCCGCGGCTGTACTTGTCGGAGGCTGCGGTGGGGAAGGGGTACCAGGCGCGCGCGTCGGCGTCCGTCACGACCGACCAGGGCGACTGGGGCGGCTCCACCCCGATGTCGACCAGCTCCACGCGTCCGCACCGGGACGCCGCGGGCTCGGCCACGTGCGCGAGCTTGCGGGCGATGAACGTCACGGTCACGTCGGCAACGAAGGAGGAGTGCGCGACGGGGGAGTCGGCGACCAGCCCCGAGGGCATGTCGACGGCCACAACGGGCACCCGCGCGTCGGCGGCCGCCCGCGCCAGGGCTGCCACGGCGTCCGGCAGGCCGGGGCGTCCGCCCAGGCCCGAGAACCCGTCGATGACCAGGCCCGCGCCGCCCACGTGCGTGAGCGCACCCGCGGCGTCCACCACGACCGCGCCCGCGGCCAGGGCCGCCTCCAGCCCGTCGGCGTGCGCGCGCTCCAGCACGGGCCACACCCACAGGGGCACCGTGCGGCCGAGGAGCCCACCGAGTTCGGCGGCCGCGTAGAGGGCGTCGCCGGCGTTGTTACCGGGGCCGGCCACCACGAGCACCCCGACGAGGTCACGCCCGCGCAGCACCTCGGCACAGACCGCGGCGACGGCGTCCGCGGCGCGGCCCATCAGGTCGCCGCCGGGGTGCGCGTCGAACCACGCCTGCTCTGCCTCGCGGATGGCCTGGGCGGTCGCGATCGGTTCCATCAGAGGCGGTCCAGCGCGTCGCGCAGGCGGGCGACGGCGCCATCCACGTCGGTGAGCTTGTCGAGGCCGAACAGGCCGACGCGGAACGTCGAGAAGTCATCGGGCTCGCCGCACATCAACGGGACGCCCGCGGCGGCCTGGACGCCGACGCGCTTCAGCGCGGCGGCCGACTTCAGCTCCGGGTCGGTGGTGTGCACCACCGCGACGCTGGGGGACTCGAAGCCGGGCGCGGCGACCGACGGCCAGCCCCGCTCGGCCAGCAGCGCGCGGACGCGGCGCCCGAGCTCCCACTGGCGCTCGGCCAGGAGCTCGAAGCCGAGGTCGCGGGTCTCCAGCAGGCGCGCGGCGTTGATGGCCAACGCGTCCGTCGGCATGGTCGCGTGGTAGCCGGGACGCCCCTCGCGGTAGCCCTCGGCGATGCCGACCCAGCGGGCCAGGTCGAGGGCGAAGCTGCTGGACGTCGTCCCGTCCAGCCGGGCGCGGGCCCGGTCGCCGAGCAGGACGAAGCCGGCCGCGGGCGTGCCCGTCCACCCCTTCTGCGGGGCGCCGACCAGGACGTCGGCGTGCACGGAGGCGATGTCGACCAGCAGCGCGCCCGACGCGATGCCGTCGACGACGAACAGCCCGTCGACCTCGCGGACGGCCTGACCGACCGTGCGCAGGTAGTCGTCCGGCAGCAGGATGCCGGCCGCGGTCTCGACGTGCGCGGCGAACACCACGTCCGGTCGCGTCGCCCGGATGCGGGCCGCGACCTCCTCGGCGGGCGCGGGCGCCCAGCCTGGCCGCGCGGCGTCCGAGGTGGGGGAGGCCGCGCACACCGCGACGGACTCGGCGATGCGGCCCTGCTCGAGGATCTGCGACCACCGGTAGCTGAAGAACCCGTTGCGCACGACGAGGCAGCGCGCGCCGGTCGCGAACTGGCGCGCGACGGACTCCATCGCGTAAGTGCCACCCCCGGGCACCACGGCGACCGTGTGGGCGCCGTGGGCCTGGGTGAGCACCGTGTCGATGTCCGCCATCACCCGCACGAACCGTGCCGACATGTGGTTGAGGGCGCGGTCGGTGTAGACGACCGAGTACTCCAGCAGTCCGTCTGGATCGACCTCAGGGCGGGGCAGCATCACCATGGCGCGAGCTTACGCCGCCCCCGCCCGCCGGCTCACCGCAGGATGGCCGCGTTCAGCCACGCCTCCTCGACGCCGAGGCCCTCGACGAGCTCGAGCGCCTTGCCGCGCAGCTCCACGCACAGCGCGTCCACGGCCTCGGTGATGGCCTTGGAGCGGGCGCCGTCGAAGCGCTCGTGCTCCATGTACCAGCCGCGGTTCTCCTCGATGGTGGCCAGCGCGTACAGGTCGCAGACCTTGCCGAGGATGGAGGCGATGTACCGGTCCTCGCACTGGTGGATGCCCTCGATGAAGGCCTCGAGCACGACGCGGTCGGTGTGGGCGCGGGCGGCCGCGAGCATGTGCTGCTGGCACGCGTTGACGGCCGCGAAAGAGTCGGACGCCTTGGCCGCCGCGCGCATGCGCTTGGCCAGGCCCTCGACGGTGTGCTTCTCGCGGTCCTCGAACATCTCGATGTGCCAGGCGCGGGAGCCCACGTCCTTGCTCTTGGAGCCGGCCAGGATGCGGTCGATCACGGCGCGCGCGGTGGTGCGCTCCAGGAACGTCCCGCCGATCATGCGGGCCGTGGCCTGCGCGGTGCCGCGCATGTCCATGTCGCCCCACGTCTTCTTGTAATCCAGCAGCAGGGCCTTGGCGACGAGCTGGAGCAGGACGGTGTTGTCCCCCTCGAAGGTGGCGAAGACGTCGGCGTCCTGGCGGAGCATGGTCAGGCCGTTCTCGCTCAGGTAGCCGGCGCCGCCGCAGGCCTCGCGGGCGACCTGGATGGTGTCGTTGGCCCAGCGTGTGAGCAGCGACTTCATGCCCGCGGCGCGGGTCTCCAGCTCGCGGGCGGCGACCGGGTTCGCACCCTCGGCGTCCGTCACACGCTGCAACTGCAGGGCGAGCTCGTTCTGCGCGAAACCGTAGGCGTAGGCCTTGGCGATGTTCGGCAGCAGCTTGCGCTGGTGTGTCTGGTAGTCGAGCAGCAGGATCTCCTCGCCCAGGCCCGGCTGGCGGAACTGCGTCCGCTTCAGGGCGTAGCGCGTGGCGATCGACAAGGCCTTGCGGGTCGCGGACGCCGCGCCGCCACCGACGCAGATGCGGCCGCGGACCAGCGTGCCGAGCATCGTGAAGAAGCGGGCGTTCTTGGACTCGATGGCCGAGTGGTACACGCCGTCCTCGCCGACGCCGCCGAACTTGTCGAGCAGGTGAGTGCGGGGCACGCGCACGTGGTCGAACGTGATGGTGCCGTTGTCGACGCCGAGCAGGCCGCCCTTGTGGCCGTGGTCGCCGCAGGTGACGCCCGAGACGGGGGAGAGGTCCTCGTCGCGGATGCGGACGACGGCCACGTGCACGCCCTGGTTCTCGCCGTCGACGATCAGTTGGCCGAAGACCGCGGCCCACTTGCCGTGCTGGGCGGCGTTGCCGATGTAGGCCTTCGTCGCGCCGGGCGTCGGGGAGTGGACCTCGAACTCGCCGTCCTCTGCGATCCACGTGATGGTGGTCTCGATGGACTGCACGTCGGAGCCGTGGCCGAGCTCGGTCATCGCGAAGCAGCCGGTGGCCTTGCCGGTGATGGTGTCGGGCAGCCAGGTCTCGTGGTGCCACCGGGTGCCGAGGTTCGTGATTGCGCCTCCCCACAAACCGTGTTGGACGCCGGACTTGATGGTCAGGCTCAGGTCGCCCATGGCGAGCATCTCGAAGTGGGCCACCGACTGTGCCTGCGTGCCGCGGCCGCCCTGGGCCTCGGGGAAGCCGGCGATGGCGAACTCGCGGCCGGCGAGGTCGACGAGCTTCTCCAGCGCCCACGCGCGGGCGGTCGGGATGTCCCACTCGGGGTCGCGGACGAAGTCCTCGGCCGTCACCTCGGTGCGCCAGCGCTGCTTGACGTCGTGGAACGGGCCGTCGAGCGCCCTGCGCAGTGCTTCGCCGGTCGCGGTGACGCGGCCGGACGCCGCGGGTGCTGCCTGGTTGGTCTGGGGGGCGTCAGCGGTGAGCGTCATGGTGGTCAGGACTCCTTCGTCGGGACGGTGGTGCGAGTGGTCTGCTGTCCGGCGAACGCCGGGGCGAAGAACTGGTGGACATAGGCGACGACGTCCGCGCGGGGACGCCTGAGATCGGTGAGGATCCAACGGTCGGCGACGGCCCAGATGAAGCCGACGGCGCCGTGCCCCCAGATGTTGGCGGGCTCGGTGTCGAGGCCCTCGGCGACCAACCAACGGCGGAAGGCCGCCGACACCTCGTCGCCGATGCGGTTGGTGATGCCGAGCACCGGGTCGGGGGAGTCGCCGGGACGGTTGGCGACGAACCGGTAGATCTCCCCGTCCGCCTCGACGACGGCCAGGTAGGCGTCGGCGAGTTCGGTGACGAGTTGGGCGGGCGGCAGCTCCGCGGCCAGGGGGCCGATGAAGTTGCCGAGGATGAACTCCTGCACGGATTCGACGACCGCCGTGTACAGCCCGGCGCGGTCGCCGAAGTGGCGGTAGAAGACGGTCTTGGATGTGCCCGCGTCCGCCGCGAGGTCGTCCATGCCGATGCCGTGCCCGTGCTTCCGGATCGCGCGCAGGGTCGCCTCGACCAGCTCGCGCCGGCGCTCGGCGTTGTGCTGGGCCCAGCGGGTCGCGCGGCCGTCCACGGAAGTTGTCATGCACCGAGGGTATCCGAAACTTCGTGTACCTGCTACCGTGAGTGCCGGAAACTTTCCGCAAACCTCAGACAGTCGAGGAGCACCCATGCCCCAGTCCCCAGGCGCGTCGCTGCGCAACGCCGTCATCGTCGGCGGCAACCGGACGCCCTTCGTGAAGTCCGGCGGCGCGTACGCCGCGGCGTCCAACCAGGACATGCTGACCGCCGCGATCGACGGGCTGGTGGCCCGCTTCGGCCTCGCCGGCCAGAAGGTCGACGAGGTCGTCGCGGGCGCCGTGCTGAAGCACACGCGCGACTTCAACCTCACCCGCGAGTCGGTGCTCGGCTCCGCCCTCGACCCGCACACCCCGGCCGTCGACCTGCAGCAAGCCTGCGGCACCGGCCTGGAGGCCGTCATCTACGCGGCCAACAAAATCCGTCTCGGCCAGGCCACCACAGCCATCGCCGGCGGTGTTGACTCCGCCTCCGACGCCCCGATCGTCGTCAAGGAGGGCCTGCGCCGCGCGCTGCTCAAGGCGTCCTACGCCCGCAAGCCGCTCGACCGCGTCAAGGCGTTCACCGCCGTCCGCCCGGCCGACCTCGCCCCCGTGCCGCCGGCCGTCGTCGAGCCGCGCACCGGTCTCTCCATGGGCGAGTCGCAGGCGCAGACCACCGCCAAGTGGGGCATCACCCGCCAGGCGCAGGACGAGTTGGCGCTCGCCTCGCACCGGAACCTCGCTCGTGCCTGGGACTCCGGCTTCTTCGACGACCTCGTCACCCCCTACCTCAAGGTCGCCAAGGACAAGATCCTCCGCCCCGAGACCACCATCGAGGCGCTTGGCAAGCTGCGCCCGGTCTTCGGCGGGCAGGACGGCACGATGACCGCCGGTAACTCCACCGCGCTGACCGACGGCGCGGCCGTCGTGCTGCTGGCCGAGGAGTCGTATGCCCGTGAGCACCACTGGCCCGTGCTGGCCAGGGTGGTGGACGCCCAGGTCGCGGCGTCCGACTACGTCACCGGCAACGAGGACCTGCTGCTCGCCGGCGCCCGGGCCATCCCCGAGTTGCTCGAGCGCAATGGGCTGGGGCTGGACGACTTCACCTACATCGAGATCCACGAGGCCTTCGCCTCGACCGTGCTGGCCACGCTGGCGGCGCTGGAGCAGAACGGCACCGGAACCGTCGACCGCGCCAAGCTGAACGTGCACGGCAGCTCGCTGGCCGCCGGCCACCCGTTCGCCGCCACCGGCGGCCGGATCGTCGCCACCCTGGCCAAGATGCTCGCGGAGAAGGGTGCGGGTTCGAAGGGCCTCATCTCCATCTGCGCCGCCGGCGGTATGGCCGTCACCGCGATCCTGGAGGCCGTGTGATGTCGATCCTCGAGAGCATCCTCACCTCGCCCCTGGGCAAGAAGGTCACCGCCAAGGCCGGCCTCGCCGAGCCCCCGGTCCTGCGCCGTGGGCGCGTGCCGGCCGCCGGGCCCGTGGCGCTGGCGTCCCTGCCCGGCGGCGGCATCGCCGCCGACGTGCTCGGCCACCTCGGCGTCGAGACCGTCGAGCCCCTGCTCGACGTCGCCGACAACCGGACGCCGGACGAGAAGGGCCGCCCGCAGCCCCCGCGCTACACGACCCGCCCCGGCGCGCTCGTGGTGGACGCGACCGGCTTGCGCGAGATCCCCCAGCTCGAGCTCATCCGCCAGGTGCTGCGCCCGGTCATGAAGGGGCTGGAGAAGTCCGGCCGCGTCATCTTCCTGGCGACCGAGGCCGAGTTCGTCGACGGGCTGGAGGCCAAGGCCGTCGCCCAGAGCATCGACGGCATCATGCGCACGGTCGGCAAGGAACTCCGCGGCGGGGCGACCGCCAACCTGGTGCTCGTGGGGCCCGACACGCGGGCGTCCGACCTTGCCTCGACCCTGTCCTTCCTCCTCGAGGGCCGCTCGGCGTTCGTGTCAGGCCAGGTCTGGCGGGTGGGTCCCGCCAAGGGTGACCACGACGGCTCGGTGTCCGACCGTCCCTTCGAGGGGCGCATCGTGGTCGTGACGGGCGCGGCCCGGGGCATCGGCACGTCCATCGCCCAGACGTTCCACCGGGACGGCGCGGCCCTGGTGGTCGTGGACGTCCCCGCCGCCGGTGACGCGCTGGCCAAGGTGGCGAACGAACTGCGCGGCTCGGCCCTGCAGCTCGACATCACCGCCCCGGACGCCGGCGCCCGCATCGCCGCCCACGTCGCCCGCGTGCACGGGCCGGATGCCCGCATCCACGCCATGGTGCACAACGCCGGCATCACCCGCGACAAGATGCTGGCCAACCTCGACGAGAAGCTGTGGGCATCCGTGCTGGACGTCAACCTCGCCGCCGAGATGCGCATCAACGAGGTCCTGCTCGACCACGGCCAGCCCGGCGCGCTGGCGTCCGACGGCCGCATCATCGGCATCGCCTCGACCTCGGGCTGGGCCGGTAACAAGGGGCAGACCAACTACGCGGCCTCCAAGGCCGGCGTGATGGGCCTGGTCTGGGCGATGCGAGACGAACTCGCGGATTCGCAGGTCACCACCAACGGCGTGGCGCCCGGCTTCATCGAGACCGACATGACGGCGGCGATCCCGTACGTGCAGCGGGAGGTCTTCCGTCGGACGAACTCGCTGTCGCAGGGCGGCTCGCCAGTCGACGTGGCCGAGACCATCGCCTACCTGTGCGACCCCGCCTCCGGCGGCGTCGACGGCCAGGTCATCCGCGTCTGCGGACAGAACCTGATCGGGCGCTGACATGGCCGACCTCGTCTTTCCCGAGTTGCCGTCCATCGGGCCGCTGCTCGCGCGCGGCGTCGCCGGCTCGATCGGGGCCGGTCGCGGTGCGCGCCCGGTGCCCGGGCGGGCAGCGATCGTGGCGTCCCACCGCCAGGACATCGCGCGGCTGTCGGCCTACGCCCGGGTGTGCGGCTTCACGCTGCGCGACCACGTGCCGCCGACGTGGCTGCACGTCCTGACCTTCCCGCTGCAGGCGGCCCTGATGGCCGAGCGCGACTTCCCGTATGCACTGGCCGGGCTCGTGCACGCGTCGAACTCGATGATGCTGCACCGCCCTGTGTCGGTCGGCGAGGAACTCGCCCTGGTGGTGCGCGCCGGCAACGCGCGCCCGCACCGCAAGGGCGCGCTGTTCGACCTGCTGGGCGAGGTGCGTGGACGCGGCGGCGAGACCGTCTGGACGGGCACCAGCAGCTACCTCGCCCTCGGGGGCAAGGTCGCGGGAGCCTCGGCACCAGCGGAGGCCGAGCCCGCGGCGTCCGAGGTCGCGCTGCCGGCCATCAGCCAGCAGTGGCGCCTGCCCGCCGACCTGGGCCGTCAGTACGCGGCGGTGTCGGGCGACGTGAACCCGATCCACCTCAACGCGCTGACCGCGCGGGTGTTCGGGTTCAAGCGGCCGATCATCCACGGCATGTGGACGCACGCCCGCGTGATTGCGGCCCTCGAGCCGCGGCTGCCCGACGCGTACACCGTCGACGTGGAGTTCAAGCGCCCGATCCTGCTGCCCGGCAAGGCGGGTTTCGCCACCGACGGCTCCTCGTTCGCGGTCACGAACCGCGACGGCAAGCCCTACCTGACCGGCTCCATCACACCCGCCTGACCCTCCGTTCGCCGCGGCGAAGCGGGAGGCACGAGCAGGACTCCTGCTTGACCGCCGAGGGCTTGCCTACACCTCGCCGAGGGCTTGCCTTCACCTCGCCGAGGGCTTGCCTTCACCTCGCCGAGGGCTTGCCCGCGGCTCGGACGTCCGGGGCACTGCCCCCGGCGATCCCAAGCCCTCGGCGGAGTGGACCCAAGCGCTCGGCGGAGTGAACCCAAGCCCTCGGCGGAGTGGGCCCAAGCCCTCGGCGGAGTGAACCCAAGCCCTCGGCGGACCTAGGCTGTCCGCCGTGACCCGACACCGCATCTTCGGCATCCCGTTCGCCGACATCTACCCGCACTACGTCACCAAGGCGCAGAAGAAGGGGTACACGGTCGCGGACCTCCACACGGTGCTGGAGTGGCTCACCGGCTACGACGAGGCCGGCATCGCCGCGGCGGTCGCCGATCGGCGCGACCTGGAGACGTTCTTCGCCCAAGCGCCGAAGATGAACCCCAACGCCACGCTCATCACCGGGGTGATCTGCGGCCACAAGGTCCAGGACATCGAGGACCCGCTCATGCAGCAGATCCGCTGGATGGACAAGCTTGTCGACGAACTCGCCAAGGGCAAGAAGCTGACCAGCATCCTGCGGGCCGGCTGATGCCCCGCATCATCCACACCGGCCAGGCGCTGGTGGACGCCACCGCCATGATCCCCGCCCTGCCGCGCCGGGGGCAGAACGTGATGGCCGTCGACTGGAACCAGCACGCCGGGGGAGCGGTGAACATCCTCGCCGCCGCGGCCCGCTCGGGCGCCGAGTGCGTGCACGCGGGGGCGATCGGCACCGGACCCAACGGCGACCTGATCCGCTCCGCGCTCACGCGGGAGGGCGTGGTGTGGTCCGCCCCGGCGGTCCCGGACGCCGACACCGCCCTGTGCGTCGTCCTCGTCGAACCCAGCGCCGAACGGACGTTCGTCACCACACTGGGCGCCGAGCGCCGCATCACCGTCGACAGCCTCGCCGCCAGCGGGCCCGCCGCCGGCGACCTCGTCTGCGTGACCGGCTACTCGCTGGCGGTCGAGTCGACCCGGGCGCCGCTCCTGACCTGGCTCGACACCCTCCCCGAGGGGGTGGAGGTCGTCCTCGACCCCGGCGCGGCGTTCGCCGCCCTCCCGCCCGGGGACCGGGCCACGATGCTGCGCCACACCACCGTGTGGACCTCGAACCAGGAGGAGGCGGACGACCTGCTCGCCGCCCACGGCGTCCGGCGGGCCGACCACCCGGGCACGGACATGGCCGACGCGGCCGAGGCGCTCACGGGCCTGCTGCCCGGGATCGTCGTCGTGGTCCGCGACGGGCGCCACGGGTGCGCCGTCGCGGTCGGCGGGACGACCACCGACGTGCCCGGCTTCCCGCAGGAGCCGGTCGACACCAACGGGGCCGGCGACGCGCACACGGGCGTCCTGCTGGCCGAGCGCGCGCGGGGCACCGACTGGGTCGAATCCTGCCGGCGGGCCAACGTGGCCGGCGCCATCGCCGTCACCCGCCGTGGCCCGGCGGCCGCACCCACGGCGTCCGAGATCGACGCCTTCCTGGCGGGGCTATCGGCCGGGGGCGGTGGCGACCAGGGGCGCTGAGCGCGGGGCGGCGTCGAGGCCGCTGCACGCCACGGCCTTCTCCCGGTCGGCCAGCATCTGCTGCGCCGTCTCCGGGTCGGGGGCCGGGATGCCGGAGGTTGGGATCGACAGCGGCTGCCACGCGTCCCGGACGACCACGGGGCCGGGCGATGGCTCGCCCTGGGCGAGCGCCTTTCTCTTGGCCGAGACCTGCCCCTTGTCGACCTCGATGGTCAGCACGCCAGTGGAACGCCCGGGGAAGGTCGTGTTGCGGAACCACACGAAGTTGCCCAGCCCATAGCCGACGTAGGTGTCGCCCAGCCAGCCGCTTCCCATCACGCGGTGGCTGTGGCCTCCCACGACCACGTCGGCCCCGGCGTCCGCCAGCTGCCTCGCTGCGGCGACCTGCTTGGCGGAGGGGCACGTTTGCTTCTCCACGCCCCAGTGCGGCACGACCACCACGACGTCGTGGGTGATGGCCGCCTCGCGCACGGCGGCCAGCAGCCGCTCGGGGTCCTCCATGCTCGCCACGCCGGCCTTGTCCTCACCGGCGCGGAAGTAGACCGTCGTGTGGTCGCGCAGCTGGGTGGCCGCCAGCACGGCGATCGACATGCCGTCGACCGTGTGGACGGACGGCGCGAAGGCCTCGGCCGCGTTCGCCCCGATGCCGACCATGGCGACGGGGGAGCCGGCCCGGGCCGCGAGCGTCTGCTCCAGGCCCTTGGCGCCGAAGTCGACGCCGTGGTTGTTGGCCAGGGAGACCACGTCCACGCCGGCGTTGGAGAGCGTGGTGAGGCCCGAGGGCGGGGTCGCGAAGGTGAACTGCTTGCCGGCCATCCGCCTCCCGCCCCCGTCGGTCACGGCCGACTCGAGGTTGACGATGGTCAGGTCGGCGGCGCCCAGGTGCGGCGCGAGGGACGCCAGCCCCTGCGGGTCGGCGGCCACCGGGGCGAGCTGATTCTCGAAGTGGACGTCGCCGGCCAAGGCGATCGTGACCGGGTCGTCGCCGACCAGTGGCTGGCCGGGGACGGGGCCCGGGTCGGCGAGGGCGGGGACGATCCCACCCGGCGCGGAGCCGGAGCTGCCCGGTCCGATGGTGGCCACGGCGTTGACGGCGAGCACGAGGACGCCGGCGATGCCCGCTGCGGCGAGGGCACGAAGGAAGAGGACGGGAGCCATGGGGAAGACCTCCTGCGCGGCAGGGTACCCTGACCCACCCCCGGAGGCGCCGCGGCGCGCCGGGTGCTCCTGCGCGATCCGGGCGGTTCGCCCGTGCGACACTGCGGGGATGACCGCATCACAGCCGGTGCAGCAGCCGGCCCCGGGCTTCGACGAAGCCACGAAGAGCCGCCTCATCGAAACCAACGGCATCGACATCATCAGCGAGTCCGAGCGGACTGCGCAGCCCCGCGACCTCTTCTGGCCCTGGTTCGCCGCCAACGTGTCCGTGTTCGGCATGGGGTATGCCGCGTTCATCTACGGCTTCGGCGTCTCGTTCTGGCAGGCGCTCGTCGTGGCGCTCATCGGTATCCCGATCTCGTTCGTGCTCTGCGGCATCATAGCGATCGCCGGCAAGCGCGGCTCGGTGCCCACGATGGTGCTGTCCCGCGCCGCGTTCGGCGTCCACGGGCAGAAGCTGCCGGGCATCGTGAGCTGGTTGCTGTCGATCGGCTGGGAGACGTTCCTCGCCATCATGGCCGTGCTCGCTACCGCGACGGTGTTCGACCGGCTGGGCATCGGCGGGGGCGCGACGACCAAGATCATCGCGGCGGTCGCCGTCGCGGCCCTCATCGTCATCGCGTCGGTGCTCGGGTACCACACGATCATGAAGCTGCAGTCCGTGCTGACCTGGATCACCGGCGCGATCACGATCTTGTACATGCTCCTCACCGTCAGCCACATCGACTGGGCGGCCGTGCAGGCGATCCCGTCGGGCTCGGTGGGCCAGCTGCTGGGCGCCCTCACCATGGTGATGACCGGCTTCGGCCTGGGCTGGATCAACATCGCCGCCGACTGGTCGCGCTACCAGCACCGGGACGCCTCCAACGGCTCCATCGTCTTGTGGAACACACTGGGCGGCTCGGTCGCCCCGGTGGTCCTGGTGACGTTCGGCCTGCTGCTCGCCGGCTCCGACCCCGCCCTGAGCGAGGGCATCGCCAGCGACCCGATCGGCACGCTCGCCACCATCCTGCCCATCTGGGTGCTGATCCCGTTCTGGATCACCGCCGTGCTCGCGCTGGTCTCCGGCGCCGTGCTGGGCATCTACTCCTCGGGCCTGACGCTGCTCAGCCTGGGCATCCGCATCCCGCGCCCGGCGGCGGCCGCCATCGACGGCGTCATCCTCACCATCGGCACCATCTGGGTAGTGTTCTTCGCCGAGAACTTCCTCGGCCCGTTCCAGAGCTTCCTGCTGGTCCTCGGCGTCCCGATGGCGTCGTGGGCCGGCATCCTGATCGCCGACATCGTCACCCGCAAGCGCCCCTACGACGAGCTCGCGCTCTTCGAGCCGACCGGCCGCTACCAGGCGTTCGACTGGGTCTCGATCGGCACCCTGGTCGTGGCCACGATCATCGGCTGGGGCCTGGTCATCAACCAGTTCGCCGGCGATGCGCCATGGGCCAACTGGCAGGGCTACCTGCTCGAGCCGCTCGGCCTGGGCACCCGCACCGTCGTCGACGGCGTTGAGGCCTGGGACGGCGTCTGGCCGTGGGCCAACCTCGGCGTCCTGCTGGCGCTGGTGCTGAGCTTTGTCGTCACGCTGATCGCGCGCCGCGGCACCATCGTCCGCCAGGAGGAGCGGGCGTGAGCCGGCCCTGGTTGGTCGTCATCGACCCGCAGCGCATCTTCGCCGACCCGGACTCCGACTGGGGCTCGCCGATGTGGGCTGACGCCGTGCGCCGCATCAACGAACTCCTGCCGCACTACGCCGGTCGCACGATCATCACCCGCTGGGTGCCGCCCGAGGCGTCCGGGCGGTTGGGATCGTGGGACGCCTACATGAAGGCCTGGCCGTTCGCCGACCGTCCGCCGACCGACCCGTACTTCGACCTGGTCGACGACCTCGCCGACGTGGACGCGCTGGTCCTGGACGCCCCGACTTTCGGCAAGTGGGACGTCCTGGCGCCCGTGGTCGGCGAGGCCGCCGAGCTGGTCATCACCGGCGTGTCGACGGACTGCTGCGTGATCTCCACGGTGCTCCCCGCGGCGGACGCCGGCGCCACGATCACGGTCGTGACGGACGCCTGCGCCGGGTCGACCCCGGAGAACCACGCCGCCGCCGTGCAGGTGATGGGGCTCTACCCGCCGCAGGTCACCCTGGCCACCAGCCCAGACCTCATCGCGAGCCTCCAAGGGGCGTAGGATACGTTCCCTTGTTCGCTGTGGCAAGGGGTTTCAGGAGATTTCCCTCGCCGGGGGCCGTTCGCCCCGCGCGTGCCGCCGAGAGCATTGTGCACCCGCGGCGTCCGGCCTACTGTGCGCTCAAGAGACGCCGCGGTCCTCCCATGGCACGATCGGGCCGCGGCGCGCGACGACGGGGCGATGGTGCCCCGGAGAGGGAGAACCGTGACCAAGAGACGCACCCTTCAACTCGCAGCGTTCCTGACGGCCGGTGCACTCGCCCTGGCCGGGTGCGCCCCGGGCCAGCCCGCCACCACCACCGAACCCGCGCCGGGCCCGCAGAGCGCGGCGCCCGACGCCCCCCGCGAGCTCACCTACGTCTACTTCACCGACGGACCGGACGAGCAGGCGACCCGTGACCTCATCGCCCAGTTCGAGCAGGCCAACGACGCCAAGGTGACGCTCGAGGTCGTCCCGTACGCCAACCTCGAGCAGACCCTGCAGGCACGCCTGGCGGGCAACAACGCCCCCGACGTGGCCCGCGTCGCGGGCCTCGGCCCGTGGCTGGAGGACCTCGCCGACCTCAGCGCCGTCAAGGACGAGCTCGACGGCCAGTTCATCGCCGGCAGCGACGCGTTCACCCACGACGCGTCCGGCAACCCCATCGCGGTCTTCAGCGACCTCACGATGAACGGTCCGCTCGTCAACGTCGACCTCTTCGAGAAGGCCGGGGTGTCGTACCCCAAGCTCGGCGAGAAGTGGACGTGGGACGAGATGGTCGCCGCGGCCAAGCAGGTCAAGGAGAGCCAGGGCACCGAGTACGGCATCGCCATCGACATCTCGGCACACCGCCTCTCGACGATGTTCAGCCAGTACGGCACGACGCTGTTCGCCGGCGACGGGATGGAGCCCAACTGGGACGTCGCCAAGGGAGCCACGGCGATCGAGCAGTTCGTGACCCTGAACAACGACGAGGTCATGCCCAAGGACGTGTTCCTGCAGGCCGGCTCGAAGTACGCGGCGCCCGCCGACGTGTTCCTCGCCCAGCAGGTGCCGGTCTACATCTCCGGCAACTGGCAGGTCGCCTCGCTGTCGAGCAAGGCGAACTTCACCTGGGCGGCCGCGCCGAACCCGTGCGCCGAGCGCTGCGGCGGGTTCCCGGGCGGAAAGTTCATGGTCGGGTTCGAGCAGGGCAAGAACGTCCCGCTGGCTTCCGAGTTCATCGCCTTCATGAACAGCGCCGAGGCCCAGACCCACATGGCGGTGGAGGCCAACTTCCTGCCCACCCGCAACGACCTCATCGAGCAGGGGATCGAGTACACCAACCGCGGTGACGACATGAAGGTGTTCCTCGCCGACGTCGCCCTCACCCCGGACGACACGTACCCGGCCAACTTCTCGCCGGTGTTCGGCGCGACCGGACGCGAGGTGATCGCCGAGATCGGCCAGGTCATGCAGGGAGGCAAGACGGCGCAAGAGGCGTCCGAGGCGATCCGCACGGTCGTCGAGACGAATGCTGCCGGCTGACACGCTCGCGGCCCCGACGGCGGCTCCCACCCGGAGCCGCCGCCGGTGGCTGAGCCCGATCAAGATCGCGCCCTACCTGTTCGTGCTGCCCAACATGATCGTGTTCGGCCTGTTCACGATCTGGCCCGCGATCAACATGTTCAACATCTCGCTCTACGACTCCACGAACGGCCGCACGTTCCGCTGGGTCGGGTTCCAGAACTACGCGGAGCTGACCTCCAACCAGGCGTTCCTGCGCGCGTTCACCTCCACCCTCGTGTTCACCGTCGCCTTCGTGGTGCTCACCACGATCCTGGCCACGGGGTACGCGATCCTGCTCAACCAGTCCTTCCGCGGCCGTGGCTTCTTCCGGGCCGTGCTGTTCCTGCCCAGCCTGTTGTCGGCGGTCGTCGTCGGCCTGCTCTGGGGCTGGATCCTCAACCGCACCAACGGCCTGCTGAACGTGGGGTTGGACGCCGTGGGCCTCGGCCAGCCGGGCTGGCTGATCGACGGACGCCTCGCGATGGTCGTGATCATCTTCGTCGGCCTGTGGATCCACGTCGGTTTCTACACCCTCATCATGCTGTCGGGACTCCAGGGCATCGACCCGAGCGTCTACGAGGCCGCGGCCATCGACGGCGCGAGCCCCACCCAGCAGTTCCTCTCGATGACCTGGCCGCTGCTGCGTCCGACGACGCTGGTGGTGGTGATCCTGGCGACCATCTCGGGCTTCCAGTCGTTCGACTTCATCTGGACCCTCACCGGTGGCGGCCCGGTCGGCGCCACGACGCTCATGGTCCAGTACATCTACGAGCGGGCCTTCGAGTCACCGATCCGCTACGGGCTCGCCTCGGCCGGCGGCGTGATCCTGTTCATCTGCGTGTTCGGCTTCACCCTGCTCAACTACCTCAACGGACGCCGTCAGGACGCCGCATGAGCACCTCGACCTGGACCTCGACCGGCCACTGGCGGACGCCCACGCTCGGCCTCGTCATCCGCTACACCGTGCTCGTCGCGACGACGCTGGTGATACTCATCCCGCTCGTGTGGACGCTGTTGTCCTCCTTCAAGACCGAGGTGGAGCTGGCCGCGCGCCCACCGCGTCCGTTGCCCGCGCAGTGGAACCTCGACAACTACACCGGCGCCCTGGAGAGCTTCGCCTTCGGGACGTACCTGATGAACTCGACCATCGTGACCGTGGCGGCGACCATCCTCACGCTGGTGATCAACACGATGTGCGCGTACGGGCTGGCCAAGTACAACTTCCGGGGGCGCAACCTGCTGTTCCTGCTCGTGCTGGCGACGATCATGGTGCCCCTGCAGGTGATCCTGATCTCGGTGTACCAGGTGGCCGCGCAGCTGGGGCTGGTCAACAGCCTGCTGGGCATGATCATCCCGCCGGCGGCGACCCCCACCGGGGTGTTCCTGTTGCGCCAGTACATGCTGTCGATCCCGGACGAGCTGATCGAGGCGTCCCGCATCGACGGGGCGGGGGAGTTCCGGACGTTCCTGCAGGTGGTGGTCCCCCTGTGCGGGGCGCCCATCGCGGTGGTGACGATCTTCTCGATCATGTGGCGTTGGAACGACTTCCTCTGGCCGCTGATCATCGCGCAGGACCAGTCGAAGTACACGCTGCCGGTGGCGCTGGCCCAGTTCAACAGCCAGCTGGTGGTGCCCTTCAACTACATCCTCGCCATGTCCGTGGTGTCGATGCTGCCGGTGATCGCGATGTTCCTGTTCCTGCAGCGCTACATCGTGCTGGGTATCGCCAACAGCGGGCTGAAGTAGGGGCTATCGGCGCACAACATCGGGGCTCTGGGCGCACGACACCGGGGCTCTGGGCGCACGACAGCGGGGCTGTCGGCGATGGAATAGGATCGCGGCCGTGACCCAGGCATCCACGCAGACCACGCACGCGCCGGTCCTGGTCGTCGACTTCGGCGCCCAGTACGCCCAACTCATCGCCCGCCGCGTCCGCGAGGCCAAGGTGTACTCCGAGATCGTGCCGCACACGGCGTCCGTCGAGGCCATCGCGGCCCGGCGGCCGGCGGCGATCATCCTGTCGGGAGGGCCCCAGTCGGTCTACGCCGACGGTGCACCGCAGGTCGACCCGCGCCTGTTCGAGCTCGGCGTCCCGGTGTTCGGCATCTGCTACGGCTTCCAGGCGATGGCGGCCAGCCTCGGCGGCGAGGTGTCGCAGACCGGCCTGAGCGAGTTCGGCCGCACCCCCACGACGGTGACCCAGCGCGGCGTCCTGCTGCACAACCTTCCCGACTCGTTCTCCACATGGATGAGCCACGGCGACGCCGTGAAGGTCGCCCCCGACGGATTCACCGTGCTGGCCCACACAGCCGGCGCGCCCGTCGCCGCCTTCGAGGACGCCGAGCGTCGCCTCGCGGGCGTCCAGTGGCACCCCGAGGTGCTGCACAGCCAGCACGGCCAGCAGGTGATCGCGCAGTTCCTCTATGACGTCGCGGGCCTGGAGCCCAACTGGACCGCGGCCAACATCGTCGAGGAGGCGGTGGCCGCGATCCGCGCCGAGGTCGGGGACGCCAAGGTCCTGTGCGCCCTGTCCGGCGGTGTCGACTCGGCGGTGGCCGCAGCGCTCGTGCACAAGGCCATCGGTGACCAGCTCACCTGTGCGTTCGTCGATCACGGCCTGCTGCGCAAGGGGGAGCGCGAGCAGGTCCGCGACGACTTCGTCCGCATCACCGGCATCAACTTGGTCGTGGCGGACGCCGAGGAGCAGTTCCTGACCGCGCTCGCCGGGGTGAGCGAACCGGAGACGAAGCGCAAGATCATCGGACGCGAGTTCATCCGTGTCTTCGAGCAAACCGTTCGCGAGATCGACGACGCCGAAGACATTCAGTTCCTCGTGCAGGGCACCCTCTACCCGGACGTCGTCGAGTCCGGCGGCGGTGAGGGAGCGGCGAACATCAAGAGCCACCACAACGTGGGCGGACTGCCCGACGACCTCCAGTTCACGCTCATCGAGCCGCTGCGCACGTTGTTCAAGGACGAGGTGCGCGCCGTCGGCGAGGAGCTCGGCCTGCCGCACGAGATGGTGTGGCGCCACCCGTTCCCCGGTCCGGGCCTCGGCATCCGCATCGTCGGCGAGGTCACCCGCGAGCGCCTCGACCTCCTCCGCGAGGCCGACGCGATCGCCCGCGAGGAGCTGGCGGCGTCCGGCCACGAGCAGGACGTCTGGCAGTTCCCCGTGGTGCTGCTGGCCGACGTCCGCAGCGTCGGCGTCCAGGGCGACGGCCGCACCTACGGCCACCCGATCGTGCTGCGCCCCGTCTCCAGCGAGGACGCCATGACCGCCGACTGGTCGCGCCTGCCGTACGAGCTGCTCGAGAAGATCTCGACCCGCATCACCAACGAGGTGCGCGAGGTAAACCGCGTCGTGCTCGACATCACCAGCAAGCCGCCGGGCACCATCGAGTGGGAGTGACGGGCCCCGGCCCGTCGGCGCTGCTCGAGGCGATCCTGCCCGAGTGCGTCCGCGTCGCCGCCGCCTCGGGCGACGCCGGCTCCGGCCCGCTCCTGCCGCCCGAACCGGACGCCGTGCGCCACGCCACGGCCGACCGCGTCGCCGAGTACACCACCGGACGCCATCTGGCCCGCCGGGCCCTGGCCGAACTGGGTGTGGCGCCCGTCGCCCTCCCCACGGCGCCGATGCGCGCCCCGGTGTGGCCGCCCGGCGTGGTGGGCAGCATCACGCACTGCGCGGGCTACCGCGCCGCCGCGGTCGCCCGCCGCGAGCACCTGGCCGCTCTCGGGATCGACGCCGAACCCGACCTGCCCCTGCCCGGCGACACCCTCGGCGTGATCGCGTCGGACGCCGAACGCGCGGCGCTGGCCGGTCTCCCGCCAGGCCCGGCCTGGGACCGTCTCCTGTTCAGCGTCAAGGAGGCGCTGTTCAAGGCCTGGCACCCGCTGATGGGCGTCTGGCTCGACTTCGGGGACGCCGACGTCCGCCTGCACCCCGACGGCTGCGCGCGCGTGCGGCTCGCCGAACCGCTGGTCGCCGACGGCCGAACGCTGGGCGAACTGACCGCCCGCTGGCACGCGACTGGGGGGCTGCTGGCCACCGCCGTCGCCGTGGGGGCCGCCCAGAGAGGTCACGCAGCCTGCGTGAGCGACTCCCGGACCTGCTTGCGCAGCACCTTGCCGAGCAGCGACTTGGGCAGCTCCTCGACCGCGACGAAGCTGCGGGGCACCTTGTAGGCGGCCAGCCGATGCTTGGCCCACGCGCGGACCTCGGCGACGTCCAGGTGCGCGCCAGGCCGGAGGACGACGGCGGCGGCGACCTGCTCGCCCGACTCCGTCTGCAGCCCGACCACCGCGACGTCGTCGATGTCGGGGTGCTCCATGAGCACGTGCTCCACCTCCGAGGGCGACACGTTGAACCCGCCGGTGACGATGATCTCCTTCAGCCGGTCCACGATGGTGGTGAAGCCCTCGGCGTCGGTGACGACAATGTCGCCGGTGCGCAGCCACCCGTCGGGCAGCAGGGACTTGGCAGTCTCCTGCGGGGAGTTCCAGTAGCCGACGAACACCTGGGGGCCCTTGAGCAGCAGCTCGCCCTCCTCGCCCTGGGCCACCTCGCGGGTCGGGTCGTCGGGGTCAACCACCCTCATCAGCGTCGAGGGGAACGGGACGCCGATCGTCCCGGTGCGCCGCGTCGGCCAGAACGGGTTGCCCAGGGCCACCGGGGAGGTCTCGGTCAGGCCGTAGCCCTCGACGAGCAGTCCGCCGGAGACCGACTCCCACAGCTTTACGACGGGGTCGGTCAGCTTCATTGCCCCGGAGATGCAGAACTTCGCCGACTTGAGCGAGATCTTCCGCTCGATCGCGCGCCGTGCGGTCTTCTCGTAGATGGGCGGCACGGCGCAGAACACCGTCGGCGGGCGCTTGCGGGCGGCATCCAGCACCATGTCGACGTCGAACGTCGGGAACAGCACCAGCCGGGCCCGCTTGAGCATCCCGAAGGTCAGGTACAGCGTCATCCCGAACGCGTGGAACATCGGCAGGACGGCGTAGATCGTCTCCTTGCCGTCCTTCGCGTCCTTCATCCAGGCTGCACCCTGCAGCGCGTTGGCGTACAGGTTGCGGTGGGTGAGCATGGCGCCCTTGAACGCGCCGGTCGTACCCGAGGTGTACTGGATCACCGCCAGGTCGGACGCCGTGGGTTCGGCCCAGTTCTCCAGCGGGGCGTGGGAGAGCAGCTTCCGCCACGCGATGGTGCCCGGCGCCTTGGCGTGCAGCCGCCTGCGGGTGGCCGCCAGCTTCGGCACGGGGAGGTGCAGCGCGAGCCGCTTGGCGGCGGGGAAGGCCTCGAGCAGGTTCACCGCGACGACGTGGTCAACCTCGGGCAACTTGGGGACCGCGATGTCCCACGCGATGGCAATGCGGGCGCCGTGGTCGGCGAACATGGTCGACAGCTCGGTCGCGGTGTAGAGCGGGTTGTGCTCCACGACCACCGCGCCCAGGCGCAGGACGGCGTAGAACGCCACCACGTGCTGCGGGGAATTGGGCAGCACGATCGCGACGCGGTCGCCGGGGCCCACGCCCAGCGAGGCGAGGCCGGACGCCGCACGCTCGACCTGGTCGGCCAGGTCGCGGTAGCTCGTCTCGGCGCCGAAGAACTCGCACGCGGTGCGGCGTCCGCCCTTGCGCGCGGCGCGGGCGAGCATGGCCGTCAGCGGCTCGTCGGGGACGTCGATCTCGACGGGGACGCCCGGCTGGTAGTTGTTGGTCCATGCTGGATTGGTCACGGGGACCATTGTCCTCCCCCCATCGGGCAGGATGGAATCCATGAGGCCGATCCCCGCCGGCCGCGCCGGCTACGCGGGCCTGACCACGGGCGGGATCGCCGCGCTGCCAGAGTGGGCCCGCACGATGATCGGGACGCGCGTCCCGGTCGGGCCGGGTCGGGTGGTGGGACGCCTGGCCACCGCGACGGTGCGATGGGGGCTGGCGGGCGTGGAGAGCGGGCGACGGTCCGCACCGCCGCCCGCTGAGGATCTCTGAGCCTGCCGAGGGGTCAGTTGCTGGAGGAGCCGAACTGGTCCTTCAGCGCGTCGAAGCCGGTGCGACCGGAGCTCTCGGCGGGCAGCAGCAGCCACAGGGCCACGTAGATGAGCCAGCCGAACTGCAGGAAGATCGCGCCGAGCACGAACAGGACCCGGAGCAGGTTGGAGTCGATGCCGAACTGGCGGGCAAGCCCGCCGCAGACACCGGCGATGACTTTGTCGGAACTGCTGCGAACGAGGGCGTTGGACATGGGGGTCTTCCTTTCGTTGGGGTCTTGCGGTGAACTCAGGCCTTGCCCCGCGAGGCGAACAGCCCGATCAGGCCGAACACGACGAGGCAGACGGGGGCGGCGATGGCGACCGTCGACCAGGCGACGGCGCTGAAGGCCTCCCAGAGGCCGACGCCGGCCAGGGCCAGCAGCACCAGGCCGATGACGAGGGCGACGACGTCCGTGCGGGGCTTCATGGGCGGACCACCACCTCACCAAGGCCGACCTCGACCTCGATCGTTCGGGTGGGCGCTGCTGGGTCGTCGACCCGCGACCAGGTGTGGTCGAGGTCCATGCCCTCGCGGTCGCCGCTCGGGGTCTTGATCTCGCCCAGGTCGACGTGGGCGTTCACCACGACGTTGCCCTCCCGGGGCACGCGCACCTCGACGTCGCCGAGGTCGAGGCGGTAGCGGAGCGTCTCGTCGGCGGTCGGGCTGGCTGCCAGGTCGATGACGTTCTCGCCGATCGGCAGGTTCTGGACGGTGCCGGGCATCGCGACGGGAGCCGTCACGTTCGCCACCGTGGGTGCCGCGACGGGGGTGAGGAGCGGGATGGTGCCCAGGCCCACGAGGATCGCCAGCGGCAGAAGGAAGCGGGGGCGTCCGTACGCAGCACGGGCGGGGCGGGCCGACCACACGAGCGTGGCCGCCAACACCAGCAGGGCGGACGCCGCCCATGCCAGCGGCTCGACCACGACGCCCAGGGCGGATGCGATCGCCAGGCCGGTCCATGCCGAGCCGACGCCGACGCCGACGCCGAGCCACGTGCGTGCGCCGCGGCGGCGGACGGCGGGGGAGCGCCGCGACACGGGGCCCGCGGCGGGCGAGTACAGGGACGACGAGGCGGCCTCGACTTGGGGTACCCAGTCGGCGGGGCGTCCGTTCTCTAGGTTGTCGAGGCGCTGCTGCCAGGCCAGCGCCACACGCTCGAACGGGGTGGTGGGCGGCGGCAGGGGGGCGGAGGCGGCGGGCGGCTCGGGGGTGCGCCGGCCGGCCAAGCCGAAGCGCAGGATGACCCAGGCCAGCACGAGCACGACGAACGCGCCCGGTCCGCTGCCGGAGACGGCCGCGCCCACGGTCGCGGTGACGAGGACGACGACGGTCACCAGCGTCGGCCACGACCACGACCGTGTGGCGGGGAACAGCTGGTGCAGGGGGGCCTGGCCGCCGCGCTCGGGCAGCAGGGCCCACAGGGCGGCGTAGGCGGCGATAATGAAGCCGTTGGTGAAGAACGCCAGCAACACGAAGGCGACCCGGACGATGATCGGGTCGATCGACCACGCCCGCGCGAGGGCTGCACAGACGCCGGCGAGCTTGGCGTCGGTGCGCACGCGCACAGGGAGGTTGGGCATGCTCCCATTCTTCCCGGCGTCGGCACGAAACCCATCAGGGTTCCCCCGATGGGTCCCCCGGGCTGTGAGCCCTAGCATGGGGTGCATGCTCGAGGCCTCCGCGAACGACGACTCGTTGAGCGTGATCCCCACCGGCCCCCGGCACCTGGTGCGGCCGCTGGAGCGCGCCCAGGTCGCGGGGGTGGCGGCCGGCCTCGGCGACCACATCGGAGTCTCCCCGCTGATGCTGCGGGCGGCGTTCGCCGTCCTCGCCGCGTGGCAACTCATCGGCGTGGCCGCTTACCTCATTCTGTGGCTGCTGATCCCGCCGGCGACCGGACTCCGCGCCGCCCCCGGCGTGGAGGCCGCCACCCGCCGGGGCCTGCGGACGGCCGAGGCGTCCGGCCCGCGCGGCGCGGACGTCGGCCAGGTGATCGCCCTCGGCCTGGTGGCCGGGGGTGGCCTGTGGCTGCTGCAGGTGCTCGGCTGGGGGCCCCAACTCCCGTGGCTGTTGGCGGGTGGCCTGGGCGCACTGGCGGCCGGGCTGGTGTGGTGGCAGGCCGACCGGGCGCAGGGGACGCCGTCGGAGCAGGCGAACGGCTGGCGCAGTTGGGCCCGCACGGTGGCCGCCCACTGGACCATCGTGCTGGCGCACATCGTCGCTGTGGTCGCGCTCGGCGCCTCGATCACCCTCGTCCTGCTGCAGCTGCCGCAGGTGGGCACGCTCGGCGTCCTGCTGCTGGGCCTAGGCCTGCTGGTCGCCGGTCTGGCGCTGCTTGCGGCGCCCTGGGTGCTGCGCGCGCGCCGCGCGCTGGGCCGGCTGCGGGAGGCGAAGCTGCTGAGCGACGCCCGCGCCGACATGGCCGCCCACCTGCACGACTCGGTGCTGCAGACGCTCGCGCTGATCCAGCGCCAGTCCACGGACCCACGCGAGGTGTCGCGGCTGGCCCGCCGCCAGGAGCGCGAGCTGCGTGAGTGGCTCTACGGCGAGGCGGAGGAGGCCGACACGCTCCGCGGGGCGTTGCTGGAGGCCGCCCTGGAGGTCGAGGACAATTTCCCCGTCACGGTCGAGACAGTCACGGTAGGGGACGACGTCGAGCTGACCCCGGCGCTGCGGGAACTGGTCCGCGCCGCGCGGGAGGCGATGCGCAATGCGGCCAAGCACTCGGGCGCACCGCTGGTCGACGTCTACGCTGAGGTGGGTGAGGACCTCGTCGAGGTGTTCGTCCGCGACCGCGGGCGGGGCTTCGACACCGACGACATCGCGGACGACCGGATGGGCGTCCGCGGCAGCATCCTGGACCGGATGGCCCGGCACCACGGCGTGGCGAGGATCCGGTCCTCGGCCGAGCGAGGAACGGAAGTGACCCTGGAGATGAGGCGATGAGCGAAGAGACCACCAGCCCCGAGACCACCGAGACCCCGAGCCAGCCGAACCGGCAGCGGCGCGTGGTCGTGGTCGACGACCACGCCATGTTCCGCAGCGGCGTCAAGCACGACATTGGCCCGTACGTGACCATCGTCGGCGAGGGCGAGGACGTCCCGACTGCCGTCGAGGCCATCACCCGCACCACCCCCGACGTCGTCCTGCTGGACGTGCACATGCCCGGGGGCGGGGGAATGGAGGTCATCAAGCAGGTGCACGCCACCCAGCCGGACGTGAAGTTCCTGGCGGTGTCGGTGTCCGACGCGGCCGAGGACGTGATCGGCGTCATCCGCGCCGGCGCGCGCGGCTACGTCACCAAGTCGATCTCCGGCGCCGAGCTCGTGGAGGCCATCGGCCGCGTCGCCGACGGGGACGCCGTGTTCTCGCCGCGCCTGGCCGGTTTCGTGCTGGACGCCTTCTCCGGCGCCATCGACATCGCCTCCATCGACGAGGACCTTGATCGGCTCTCCCAGCGCGAGCGCGAGGTGCTGCGCCTCATCGCGCGCGGTTACGCCTACAAGGAGGTCGCCAAGGAACTGTTCATCTCGATCAAGACCGTGGAGACCCACGTCAGCTCCGTGCTGCGCAAGCTCCAGCTGTCCAACCGCCACCAGCTGACGCGCTGGGCGACCGACCGCAAGCTGGTCTGAGCACGTCAGTAGACGGCGAAAGGCCCCCGGGAGGATTCCCGGGGGCCTTCTGCCTCCTCGAGGCCGCGTGTCAGGCGCGACGGTTCTTGGTGACGAAGCCCCAGATGACCAGGACCAGCAGCGCGCCGAGGATGGCGACGATCCAGGTCTGGAGGCTCCAGAAGGTGTCGAGGCCGACGTTGAAGACGGCGCTACCGATGAAGCCGCCCAGCAGGGCGCCGACCACACCCAGGACGAGGGTGGCGAGCCACCCGCCGCCCTGCGAGCCCGGCATGATGGCCTTGGCGATGGCCCCAGCGAGGAGGCCCAGAACAATCCAACCGATGATTCCCATGGCTCGAGGCTAACCGGGCTTTGCCCGTTTGCGCTAGCCACACGCCGCCCGTTCAGGGTTCAATCAGGTGCACCCCGGGAAGTCAGCCCTGAGAGACGCGCTTTACAGGCTCAGGGCCTCACAGGAGCGGTCGCAACGGAGCGATGATCCCCTCGGACACTTTCGCGGCCAGAGGGCGCTGCTCCCACTCCTCGAGCGTGAGCTCGCGGCAGTTACCGAGGTCCATGGTGAAGATCCCCTCCATCATGGCCGCGATGTCGGCGTTCAGCACCTCGGCGTTGACCTCGTAGTTGCCAACGAGGCTGAGGCGGTCGATGTTGGCCGTGCCAATCGTCGACCACACGCCGTCGATGGTGGCCGTCTTCGCGTGCACCATGGCGTTCTGGTACAGGAAGAGGCGGACGCCACGGCTCAACAGGGCGTGGTAGGACACCCGGCTCAGCCAGTCGGCGACCACGTGGTTCGACTCGGCCGGCACGATGATCCGGACGTCGACGCCGCGCTCGACAGCCTCCACGAGGGCGAAGACCAGGTCGTCGTCGGGGATCAGGTAGGCGTGGGTGAGCCAGATGCGTTCGCGGGCGCGGTCGATGGCCTCCAGGTACATGTAGCGAATCGGATACACGCCCAAGCTGGGCACGTTGCGGGCCAGCGTGATGGGTGAGTCCCACTGCCGCTGGTCCGGTTGTGCGAGCGTCGTGTGGTTCTTGGAACGCGTCTGGTTCCAATAGTCGACGAAGACGTTCTCCAGGTCGGCGACGGCCGGGCCGACGAGCCGCATGTGCGTGTCGCGCCAACGGGTGGCGTACTCCGAGCCGATGTTGTAGCCGCCGAGGAAGCCGATCGCGCCGTCCACGACGAGCACCTTGCGGTGGTTGAGGCCGGGGGCCCGGACGGGGAATCGGCGCAGGCCCGTCCACGGCCGGTGCCGCAGGACGTTGAGGCGCGGGTCGAAATTGAAGAACTGCTGGGGCACCACGAGGTTGGCGAACCAGTCGTAGACGAGGTAGACGGCCACGCCGCGCTCGGCCGCCGCGGTGACGGCACGCTTGAACCGCTGGCCCGTCCGGTCCGCCTTCCAGATGTAGGTCTCCAGCAGCACGGTGTGCTCGGCGGCATCGATGGCTGCGATCATGTCGTCGTAGAGGTCGCGGCCCTTGGTGTAGACCGTCACCTCGGTCTCGTCGGCCGGCATCGTCTGTGGTGGCATCGTGGGGAACGCCACGTGCTGGCGGCTGCGCCGGCGCCTGCGGTCGGCGATCATCAACGTCGCGATGACGCCGGCCTGCGCCGTGGCCAGCCCGGCCACGCCCCACCGCACCGCCGTGCGCACTCCACCGATGAGCATGGGCACAGACTAACCGACGCCCCCGCGCCAACTAGGCTGGCCGGTGCCATGACTGACATGCCCGACCTCTTCTCGTTCAACGCCGAGCCCGCCCCCGTGGAACGGGCGCCGCGCGAGGTCGGTGCGGCGGTGGCGGAACGGCCCGACCGCCGCCGTCAGCCCAGCGCCGACGAGCTCCTGGAGGGCCTCAACCCCCCGCAGCGCGAGGCCGTCATCCACGCCGGCTCGCCCGTGCTGGTCGTGGCCGGCGCCGGCTCGGGCAAGACCCGCGTGCTCACCCGGCGCATCGCCTGGCTCATCGGCCAGCGGGGCGTCCACCCGGGGTCGGTGCTCGCGATCACGTTCACCAACAAGGCGGCGGCCGAGATGCGCCACCGCGTGGAGGAGCTCGTCGGAAACCGCGCACGCCTGATGTGGGTCTCCACGTTCCACTCCGCGTGCGTGCGCATCCTGCGCGCCGACATCGACCGCTTCGGCATGGCGCGGACATTCTCCATCTACGACGACACCGACTCCAAGCGCCTCATGTCACTCGTGTGCCGCGACCTCAACCTGGACGCCAAGCGGTATCCCGTCCGCACGGTGATGAACGCCGTGTCGAACTGGAAGAACGAACTGGTCGACTTCGAGTCGGCCGCCCGCCAGGCCACCGGCGGCCACGACGCCGTGTACGCCGAGGCGTACGCGGAGTACCAGCGCCGCCTCGTCGCCTCCAACGCCCTCGACTTCGACGACATCATCATGACCGCCGTGCACCTGCTGCAGGCGCACCCCGACCTGCGCGAGAAGTACCGCCGCCGCTTCCGGCACGTGCTGGTGGACGAGTACCAGGACACCAACCACGCCCAATACGTGCTCGTCCGCGAGTTGTGCGGCGCGGACGCGGTGGCCGACGACAACCTCGTCGACCCGCCCGAGCTGATGGTGGTCGGCGACTCGGACCAGTCGATCTACGCGTTCCGGGGGGCGACGATCCGCAACATCCTCGACTTCTCCTCCGACTTCCCCGGCGCCCGGACCATCCTGCTGGAACAGAACTACCGCTCCACCCAGACGATCCTCACCGCCGCCAACGCGGTGATCGAGCGCAACGAGGGGCGTCCGGCGAAGAAGCTGTGGTCGGACGCCGGCGACGGCGAGCTCATCACGGCCTACGTCGCCGACACCGAGCATGAGGAGGCGCAGTTCGTCGCGAGCGAGGTGGACAAGCTGGCTGACGCCGGCGGCCGGTACTCCGACGTGGCGGTCTTCTACCGCACCAACGCGCAGTCCCGTGCGTTCGAGGAGGTGTTCATCCGCGTCGGGCTGCCCTACAAGGTGGTCGGCGGCGTCCGCTTCTACGAGCGCCGTGAGGTGCGCGACGCGATCGCCTACCTGCGCGCCATCGCGAACCCGGCCGACGACGTGAGCGTGCGCCGCATCCTGAACGTGCCCAAGCGCGGCATCGGCGACCGGGCCGAGGCGATGGTGGACGCCTTCGCCGCCGAACATCGCATCCCGTTCGGGCACGCGCTGGACCGCATCGACGAGGTCGTCGGCCTGGCGCCCCGCTCGGCCAAGCAGCTGGCGTCCTTCGCGGCGATGATGGCCGAGCACCGGCAGCTCGTCGCCGACGGGGTGAGCGCCGACCAGATCCTGGCGTCGATCCTGAACGAGTCCGGCTACCTCGACGAGCTGCAGAACTCCACCGACCCGCAGGACCAGACGCGCCTGGAGAACGTCATCGAGTTCGTCAGCGTCGCAGGCGAGTTCGTGGCGGCCGCCCACACCGAGGACGTCGGGCCGGGGGAGTCCGGGCTGCTCGGCTCGCCCGAGCCGGACGACTCGCTGCCCGCCTTCCTGGAGCGCATCGCGCTGGTGGCCGACTCCGACCAGATCCCGGCAGCAACTGAGGACGGGGGCGAGGGCGTCGACCGCGGCGTGGTCACCCTGATGACCCTGCACACCGCCAAGGGGCTGGAGTTCCCCGTCGTGTTCCTGACGGGCTTCGAGGACGGGATCTTCCCGCACATGCGGGCCATGTCCGACCCTGACGAGCTCGCTGAGGAGCGCCGCCTGGCCTACGTGGGCATCACCCGCGCCCGGCAGCGGCTGTTCCTGACGCGCTCCACCGTCCGGGTGATGTGGGGACAGCCGCAGTACAACCCCGCGAGCCGGTTCATCGGGGAGATCCCGGCGCACCTGCTCGACTGGCGCCGCCTGGGCAGCCAGGTCGGGTCGTGGGCGTCCGGCTCGTCGCGGCGCACGGAGCAGTCGTGGCGCAGCACGGTCGGGTTCGGCGCCAAGCCGGCGGCACCCAAGGTGGTCTCGCCGCTGGGCACGGGCGACCGCGTGCTGCACACGACGTTCGGGATGGGGACCGTCACCGCGACGGAGGGCGCCGGCGACAACCTCAAGGTCGTCGTGGACTTCGGGTCGGCGGGGTTGAAGAAGCTCTCCGTGCGGCACGCACCCATGGAGAAGCTGTAGGGGCCAGCGCCCCGGAGGATCAGCGACCGGCGTACAGGTACGGCGCCGGGTCGCTGTTCACGCCGCTGACGTACACCGAGAAGTGCAGGTGCGGGGCGGTGGAGAGGCCGGTGTTGCCGACCGAGCCGATGACCTGGCCCTTCTTGACGGTCTCGCCCTCGCGGACGGTGATCGTGTGCATGTGCAGGTAGGAGGTCTCGACCGGCTTGCCCTGGATGGTGCCGTGGTCGATGCGCACGTTGTTGCCGGAGCCACCGTTGTAGCCCTGGGCCGCCTTGGTGACGACGCCGTCGGCGACCGCGTGGATCGGGGCGCCCACGGCACCGCCGATGTCGGCGCCGCCGTGCAGGCGGGTGTAGCGCAGGATCGGGTGCAGGCGCATGCCCCACGGGGAGCTGATCTCGCCCTCGGTCGGCCAGTAGAAGACCTGGGAGGCGATGCGCTCGGTCTCGGCGTCGATGGCCGAACCGGTGGTGCTCAGGGCCTGGCTACGGGCCTGCGCGGCGACCGAGGCCTGCGTGTCGGCGACCTGCTGGTCCACGGCGTCCAGCGAGCTGGCGCGGGCGACGGCGGCGGTGTTCACGTCGATCTCGGGGCGGTCCGTGCTGCGGTCGGTCACCGAGCCGCGGGCACTGAAGGCGTCGGTGGTGCCGATGCGAGCGGTCTCGACCTCGGAGGTGGCGGCGTTGGCGGCCGACACGCTCTGCGCGATGCCCGGCGTGATGACGGCAAGGACGCCCACGGTGGCGGCGGCGCCGAGCGCGATGCCACCGCGCACGAAGCGGCTGCGGCGGGCCATGCGGCGGGGGAGCCCCGCCTCGGGCAGGAAGGCCTCGTCAGGGTCAACGATGGCACAACGCGGCTGGTAGGAGCCCGAGTTGATCCGTGCCACGCTGTGCGCCTTTCCCTGAGAGATCTCAGCCACCGAGTGGTGGCCGATGCCCGCTGCCGGGCCACGAAGGACACTAGCAGTTCCTGTGTGATTCTCAGAAATCTTCTCAGACTTGTTGCCATCCCGGGGTTGCCACTCCCGGTACCCTCGTCGCGAGGTGTCGCATCGACGCGACACGCACGAGGACGGAGAGCATGGATCTATACGAGTACCAGGCCCGCGACCTCTTCGAGGCGCACGGCGTCCCGGTGCTGCGGGGCCTGGTGGCCCGCACGCCCGCGGAGGCACGTGCCGCCGCCGAGGAGCTGGGCGGCGGCGTCGTGGTCGTCAAGGCACAGGTCAAGGTGGGCGGTCGCGGCAAGGCAGGCGGCGTGAAGCTCGCGAAGTCGCCGGAGGAGGCGGAGCAGCACGCGCGCGCGATCCTCGGCATGGACATCAAGGGACACCTCGTGGAGGCCGTCATGGTCGCCGAGGGGGCCGACATCGCGGAGGAGTACTACTTCTCCATGCTGCTGGACCGTGCCAACCGCGACTACCTGGCGATGTGCAGCCTGGAGGGCGGCGTCGAGATCGAGCAGCTCGCCGAGGAGCGCCCCGAGGCCCTCGTCCGGCTCAACCTCGACCCACGCACCGGACTGGACGAGGCCGCGGCGGCCCAGATCGTCGAGCAGGTCGGCTTCGCCGAGGACATCGTGGGCCAGGTCACCGAGGTGCTGACCCGGCTGGGCGACGTCTACCGCGAGGCGGACGCCACGCTCGTCGAGGTGAACCCGCTGGTCAAGACCGGCGACGGGCGCATCATCGCGCTCGACGGCAAGGTCACCCTCGACGACAACGCCGACTTCAGGCACCCCGAGCGCGAGGAGTTGGTGGACGCCACGGCGATCGACCCGCTCGAGCTGCGCGCCCGCGAGAAGGACCTCAACTACGTCAAGCTCGACGGCCAGGTCGGCGTCATCGGCAACGGCGCGGGCCTCGTGATGAGCACCCTCGACGTCGTGGCGTACGCCGGCGAGGACCTGCCCGGCAGCCCCAAGCCCGCCAACTTCCTCGACATCGGCGGCGGCGCCTCGGCGCAGGTCATGGCCGACGGCCTGGACATCATCCTGTCCGACCCGCAGGTCGAGGTCGTGTTCGTGAACGTGTTCGGCGGCATCACCGCGTGTTCCGAGGTGGCCAAGGGCATCCGCGAGGCACTCAAGCAGCTCGGTCACCGCGCCTCCAAGCCGATCGTCGTCCGCCTGGACGGCAATGCGGTCGAGGTCGGGCGCGCGATGCTCGAGGAGTACGCGCACCCGCTGGTCAAGGTGGTCGAGACGATGGACGAGGCGGCCCGCACGGCCGCGGAGCTGGCCAGCGCGGCCATGGAAGGGAAGTGACATGGCCATCTGGCTGGACCACCGCAGCAAGGTGATCGTGCAGGGCATGACCGGCACCGAGGGTCGCAAGCACACCAACCGCATGATGATGTTCGGCACGCGGGTCGTCGGCGGCGTCACGCCCGGCAAGGGCGGGCAGTCGGTGACGTTCGAGGAGGACCCGATCCCGGTGTTCAACACCGTCCGCGAGGCCAGGCACGCCACCGGGGCCAACGTGTCCTGCGTGTTCGTGCCGCCACCGCACGCGAAGAAGGCCGTCCTGGACGCCATCGACGCGGGCATCGAGCTCGTCGTCGTCATCACCGAGGGCATCCCGGTGAAGGACACCGCCGAGTTCCGCGCGGCGGCTGAGGAGAAGGGCGTCCGCCTCGTCGGGCCGAACTGCCCGGGCCTCATCTCGCCGGGGCGCTCCAACGTTGGCATCATCCCGCCGAACATCGCGCGCGCCGGTCACATCGGCCTGGTGAGCAAGTCGGGCACGCTGACCTACCAGATGATGTTCGAGCTGGGCGACATCGGCTTCAGCTCCTGCATCGGCATCGGCGGCGACCCGATCATCGGCACCACGCACATCGACGCGCTCGAGGCGTTCGAGGCCGACCCGGAGACCGACTGCATCGTCATGATCGGCGAGATCGGCGGCGACGCCGAGGAGCGGGCGGCCGCGTTCATCCGCGAGAACGTCACCAAGCCGGTCGTCGCCTACGTGGCGGGCTTCACCGCGCCCGAGGGCCGCACGATGGGCCACGCGGGCGCCATCGTGTCCGGCTCCTCGGGCACCGCGGCGGCCAAGAAGGAGGCGCTGGAGAAGGCGGGCGTGAAGGTCGGCCGGACGCCGTCCGAGACCGCCGCGCTCGTGCGCCAGGTGATGAAGGGGCGCTGAGTCCCTACGGCAGCTGGGTGAGCCGTTCCGCGCCACGCAGGGCGACGGTGTGGAACGGCTCGTCGGCGAAGTCGAACTCCGGCGTCGGGTTCGCCATCAGGTAGATGGCGTGGTTCCCGGCCGCCAGCACCGCGACCCGGAATCGGGCGCGCGTCTCCGCCTGGTCGACCTGCCGCGTCACGACGAACGCGGTGCCGGTCCCGGCACCCGTCAGGTCGCCGGTGCGGGCCACCTCCGCCGTCGCCGTACGGCCGGCGCAGCTGTCGAAGTTGGCCGCCAGCGTGGCCACGAACCCGGCCGCCTCCTCGGGTGTGGCGAACGTGTAGACCACCTCGTCCAGGCCGAAGCCGGCGGGGGCCGCCGCGTCGTCCTGCAGCAGCAGCGTTCGCTGCTGCGCGCCGGACGCGCCCGGCGCCTGCGTCAGGTCGACGCCCTCGCAGCGCGTGCCGGGGGCGGTGACGGTCGTGGAGACGGGGGTTCCGCGCCACTCGCCGGCGGCGGCGGTGATGCGGGGCACGTCCACTCCTGCGAGGAAGCCGAAGGGCTCGACGGCCGGCGGGACGCCGTCGGCGATGGTCGCCGACGGGGACGGGCACGTGCCGTTGTCCCCGCACTGGCGGGTGAAGGTCGCGTTCAGGGCCGCCAGCAGGCCGGCTACCTCGGGGGCTTGGGTCGCCTGGGTGGCATCCACGACGTTGACGCGCGTGCCGACCCGGCTCACGAGGATGGAGTGGTACTCCGGCTGGCCGGCTTGGAGAACGATCGTGGCACCGGTGGACTCATCCCCCAGCCCCTCCATGTCGAGGCCGCCCTGAACCCAGGCGGTGTTCCGCTCGCAGGCGCCCAGCTGGGCGACCCGCGCGGCGTAGGCGGCGGTGGCCTCCTCGGGGGTGGCGTAGGTCTCCACCTGGTGGAGGAGCCCGCCCGCGTCGCCGGCGGTGGGCGAGAAAGTCCGAACCAGCGTGTCGGCCGGCTGGGCCTCGAGCTCCGGGACGGGGGTGACGCACTTGGGGGCCGGGGTGGCGGCGTCCAGCGTGGTGGCGGTGGTCACGGCCTCCCACGTGGTGTCGGGGCGGACGCCGGCCAGATCGGCGGGCTGCATCAGGTAGGTGGCGACGGGGTCGATCGTGGGCGTCGGCGTGGCGCGCGGCCCGCCGGGACCGTTCTCGCCGGCGAACCACCAGATGCCGGCGACGAGCAGGGCGACCGCGGCGATGGCGGCGATCGAGCCCAGGACCAGGCGCTTGCGGTTGCGCGGCTGCGCGGCCTCGCCCACGGCGGGGTCCAACTCGGGGTCGGGGGTGCGGGGTGACATCGCGCGGGTCGCGTCGGGAGAGAGGGCAGAGCGCCGCGGCAGAGGGCGCTCCTCGTCGTCCGGCAGGTCCATGGCGGAGAAGCGACGGCCCGCTCTCGCGGGTGCGTCTTCGGAGGCCGGCAGCACGGCCGGCGGGGGGATCGGGGTGCCGCCGGTGGCCGGGGCCGGGCCCCCGGGCTCGGAGGTGGCTGACCAGGCCCCGCGTCGGTGGGCGGCCGGGTCGGGGCCGTCGAGGACGTCGTCGGTGTCCGGAACCTCATCGCGCGGGGGTAGCGCCCGGCGTGGCGTCGGACCATCCTGCTCGTCCATCTTCCCCCCTTGCTCACGGATCACATCTCCTCGACTTTACCAAGCCGGGGCGTGTCCCCACGATTGCGACGCGACCGCGGGCGACGATGGACGCATCATGCGCACGCCCCTGGAACCCCGACGCAGCACCGTGAGCCTCACGGTGGCGTCCCCGACCGAGCCGACGGCCCCCGAGAACCCCCGCATCCCGTACGTGCCCTGGCTCGTCGCCGCCCTCGTCTGGACGGCCTGCGCCGCCCTGCTCGGCTTCGTCGTCGTCGGCCTGTTCGCCAGCGTCTCCTGGCTGACCGCCATCCACCTCGCGGCGGCCGACGTCTTCGCCACGATCGGGCAGGGGTGGCTCGCCCTCCACGGCGCGGCGGCGTCCATCGGCGGCGTCCACCTGGGGATGGTGCCGCTGGGTCTGGCGCTGCTCGTGGCGGCCGCGTGCGCCTTCGCAGCCCACCACGCCGCCGGCCAGTACGACCTGGCCCCGGACGCCCCGCCGCGCACCGCGTGGCTGGCCTGGGCGGGCGTGACCGGTGCGGGCGTGGGCGCCTACTTCGTCGTCGGCGTCATCCTCGCCGCCGTGCTCGGCGGACCCGCCCAACTCGCCGCGGCCGTACCGGGGCTGGTGCTGCTGCCCCTCGTCGGCTGCGGCGTCGGCGCCCTCTCCGGCCTGGGGCTGGAGCCGCTCGCCGGCCTGCCCGAATGGGTCCGGCGCCTGCCGGGGGCGGCGGGCCTCGGCCTGGCAGTCCTGCTGGCCGGGGGGCTGCTCGCCGGCATCGTCGCGCTGGTGGCGCACTGGCCGCAGGTGGCCGCCCTGCACGACTCCCTCCAGCCGGACACCGTGGGCGCGGTCGTCCTCACCCTCGTCCAGCTCGCCTACCTGCCCAACCTGATCGTGTGGGCCGGGTCGTTCGCGCTCGGCGCAGGGGTCTCCCTCGGCGGCACGGGCGTCGTGGCGCCCGGGGTGGCCATCCCGACGGTGCTCCCCGCGATCCCCGTGCTGGGCGCGGTGCCCGGCGTCCCCGGCGTGGCCGACTGGGCCTGGCCGCTGGTCGGCGTCGCCGCCGGGGCGGCGTCGGCCTGGTGGCTGCTGCGCCAGAGCGCGCCGGAATGGCAGCCCTGCCTGTGGCAGGGCGCCGTGGCCGGCGTGGCGCCCGGCCTCGGCTGGCTGCTGCTGGCCTGGCTGTCGACCGGCGACCTCGGCGTCGACCGGCTGGTCGGCTTCGGCCCGCGCTTCCCCGACCTGCTGCTGTGGGCGACGCTCCCGCTGGCCCTCGCCGGCGGCCTCTACGGGGTCGGCCGCGCCCTGTGGCTCTCGCGGCGGGCACCGGCGGCGGAGGACGCGCCCACTGGATAGGGTGAGCCCATGACGTTGCGGCTCCTCGTACTGGTCTCCGGTTCGGGAACCCTGCTGCAGGCGCTGCTGGACGAGCAGGCGTTCGGCAGGCTGGACGCCGCCGTCGTGGCCGTGGGGGCCGACCGCGCCTGCACCGGCCTGGAGCGCGCCGCCGCCGCAGGCGTCCCCACCTTCACCGTCCGCCTCGGCGACCACCGGGACGCCGAGGGTGCCGTCGACCGGGCGTCCTTCGACGAGGCCCTCACGCGCGCCTGCGCCGAGCACGACCCCGACCTCATCGTGAGCGCAGGCTTCATGAAGCTGGTGGGCGAAGCATTCCTGGCCCGCTTCGGCGGCCGCATGATCAACACCCACCCGGCCCTGCTGCCGAGTTTCCCGGGCGCTCACGGCGTCCGGGACGCGCTCGAGCACGGCGTGAAGGTGACCGGCTGCACCGTCTTCGAGGTGGACGCCGGTGTCGACACAGGCCGCATCATCGACCAGGTCGCCGTCCGGGTGGAGCCCGGCGACGACGAGGAGTCCCTGCACGAGCGCATCAAGGTCGCCGAGCGGCGCCTGCTCGTCGACACCGTGAACGCGTTGGCCGCGTCCCGCTGAGAGAGAAGAGAAGAATGGATCGCATCGCCATCCGCCGGGCCCTGGTCTCGGTGTACGACAAGACCGGACTGGCCGAGCTGGGCCGCGCGTTGGCCGACGCGGGCGTCGAGGTCGTGTCGACCGGGGGCTCGTACCGGTTGCTCGCCGACGCGGGTGTTCCCGTGACCGAGGTGTCGGAGTTGACCGGGTTCCCCGAGTGCCTCGACGGACGGGTGAAGACGCTCCACCCACGCGTGCACGCCGGCATCCTGGCCGACCGTCGGCTGTCGTCGCACGTGGATCAACTTGGTGAGCTGGGGGTGCAGCCCTTCGACCTGGTCGTGAGCAACCTCTACCCGTTCACCCAGACGGTGGCCTCGGGCGCGTCGGTCGACGAGTGCGTCGAGCAGATCGACATCGGGGGGCCGTCGATGGTGCGCGCGGCCGCGAAGAACCACCCGTCGGTGGCGATCGTGACCTCACCCGACCAGTACGAGGGCCTGGTCGAGGCGCTGGGTGCGGGCGGTTTCACGCTGGCGCAGCGCAAGACGTTGGCGGTGCAGGCGTTCCGGCACACGGCGGCCTACGACGTGGCTGTGGCGTCGTGGATGGGCGCCAACCTCGTGGAGGCCTCGGGCGACGACGCGATCTTCCCGCAGTGGCTCGGCGCGACGTGGGAGCGGATCGGCACGTTGCGCTACGGCGAGAACTCCCATCAGCCGGCCGCGCTGTACGACTACGCGCCCGGCCCTGCCGGCATCACCCAGGCCGAGCAACTGCACGGCAAGGAGATGAGCTACAACAACTACACCGACGGGGATGCGGCCTACCGCGCCGCCTATGACTTCGACGAGCCGTGCGTTGCGATCATCAAGCACGCCAACCCGTGCGGCATCGCGATCGGTGCCGACATCGCTGAGGCTCACCGTCGCGCCCACGCGTGTGACCCGGTGTCGGCGTTCGGTGGCGTGATCGCGACAAACCGTCCGGTGTCGGTGGAGATGGCCGAGCAGGTCGCCGACGTGTTCACCGAGGTGATCATCGCGCCCGGCTACGACGAGGGCGCCGTGGAGATCCTCAACCGCAAGAAGAACATCCGCATCCTGGTTGCGCCGCCCTACACGCACCGGCAGCGGTCGCTGCAGCCCATCTCCGGTGGTGCGCTGCTGCAGGTTCCGGACCAGCTGGACGCCCCGGGCGACGACCCGACGGGCTGGCAGCTGGTCGCGGGCGAGGCTGTGGATGCGGCGACCCTGGAGGATCTGGCCTTCGCGTGGCGGGCGTGCCGGGCAGTGAAGAGCAACGCGATCCTGCTCGCCTCGGAAGGGGCGTCGGTGGGCGTCGGCATGGGCCAGGTCAACCGCGTCGACTCGTGCAAGCTGGCCGTGGAGCGCGCGGGCGAGCGAGCGCAGGGGGCCGTCGCGGCGTCCGATGCGTTCTTCCCGTTCGCCGACGGGCCGACGATCCTGATCGAGGGTGGCATCAAGGCCATCGTCGAGCCGGGCGGGTCGGTGCGCGACGACGAGACCATCGAGGCATGCAAGGCTGCCGGCGTGGCGCTGTACTTCACCGGCACGCGGCACTTCTTCCACTAGGAGCACCATGACTGCACAGAAGCTGGACGGGGTGGCGACCGCCGCCGCGATCAAGGCCGAGCTCACCGCTCGGGTCGAGGTGTTGCGCGGCCAGGGCGTGGTGCCCGGGCTGGCCACGGTCCTGGTGGGCGACGACCCCGCCTCGCAGAACTATGTGCGGATGAAGCACCGCGACTGCCAGCAGGTGGGGATCGCCTCCATCCAGGTCGAGCTTCCGGCGGATGCGACCGCGGCGCAGGTCGAGGAGGCGATCCGGGGGCTGAACGAGGACCCAGCGTGCACGGGGTACATCGTGCAGTTGCCGATCCCCAAGCACCTCGACGAGAACTGGGCGCTGTCGCTGATCGACCCCGACAAGGATGCCGACGGCCTGCACCCGATCAACCTTGGCCGCCTCGTGCTGAACGAGCCAGCCACCCTGCCGTGCACCCCGCGCGGGATCGTCGAGCTGGTGCGCCGGCACGGGATCGACTGGCGTGGCGCGGAAGTCGTGGTGGTGGGGCGGGGGATCACGGTGGGGCGTCCGCTGGGGTTGATCCTGACCCGACGCTCGGAGAACGCCACCGTGACGCTGTGCCACACCGGGACGCGCGACCTGACCGATCACACGCGGCGCGCCGACATCGTGGTCGCGGCGGCGGGGGTGCCGGGCATGGTGACGGCGTCCATGATTCGTGAGGGTGCGGTGTGCATCGACGTCGGTGTCAGCCGGGTCGACGGCAAGACCGTGGGCGACCTGGCCCTCGACGTGTGGGACAAGGCGGCCTGGGTGACCCCCAACCCCGGCGGCGTCGGACCGATGACGCGCGCCATGCTGTTGTCGAACGTCGTCGACCGCGCGGAGGCGCTGGTAGCGTCGCGAGGGTGAGCGGTCGCGAACCTGAGGCATCCTGGTCGGTGGACCAGGGGCCGCGCGCGCCGCGCCCCTGGTGGCAGTTGATCCTGGGCCAGTGGCCGCTGTTCGTGGTGCTGCTCGGGGTGTCCATCGGGCTCGCGTGGGTCGGGCTGACGCACTGGAAACGGGGCTCATTCGTCATCGGCGTCTCCTTCCTCGTCGGCATGGTCTTGCGCGCCTTCCTGCCCGCGCACCGCATCGGACTCCTCGGTGTGCGTCGGCGTTGGGTCGACGTGTGCTGCCTGGGGTTGTTGGGCGTGGGCATCGTGGCGCTCGCTCTGGTGGTTCCGCCGCAGCCATGACGCGGCGGTGCTCTCAGCCCCGTTCGGCCGCGCGGGCGCTTCGTGGGCGCATGTGCCGTGCAGGGTGGGACTTGGTAACCCCTGGGGCTACGGCGACGCGTCCCGCTTCACCGAGGCCACCACGGCCACATGGTCCGACCCTTCCAAGGAAAGCGTGCGCGCCCCGACAACCTTCCAGCCATTGGTGGGCACGAGGATGTGGTCGATGGGCGTGCGTAGGGGTTCAGGCAGGGCGGTGGGCCAGGTGCCCCGGGACATGGGCGAACTGGCGAGCAGGGCATCGGCGTGACTGTGCACCGTGGCCAGGGTGCCGTGCCGGAGCGTCGCATTGAAGTCGCCGACGATCAGGGCCTCCTGTGCGGTTGTGCTCGCGAGCTGGGCGATCACCTCCAGGTCGCGCGACCAGGCCCCCATCAACGCGGGGAGAGGCGGGGCTGTGTGAAGAGCGACGATGTCAGGGGCTCCGTCCGACACGAGGCGCAGCGTCCCGAAAGTGGTCTGCTGGACGGGCACGGTCGAGTAGCGCGCAAAACCCTTCCGCACGATCACCGTGACCGGCCCGATGGAGCCGCCGGTGAAGGGCGACTCGAAGACGTCGTAGTCGGCCCAGACCAGCCCTGCTGATTCGATGGCCTCTTGCAGCCGTGACGTACCCGCCCGGCTGCCGCGATGATCCCCGAACTCCGGGAGCACGACCACATCGGCGGAGAGGTCCTTGAACAGGTGCCTGGCTGCGCTCGGTTCGAAGGATTCAGCGGCATTCCACTCGGCCACGGTCATGATCTGGTCCGTGGGGTCTGCCTGAGCCTGTGCCAGCGTCGGTAGGCCGACACTCGTCGAGGCCGCAACCATGACGAGGCCGGCAAGGGTCAGGAGTGCGGACGCGGCCAAGCCCCACCGCGATCGATTGCGAAGGCACAGCGCGACGGCCACCAGGGCAATGAGGGAAATGAATCCCCCGACGAGAGCCGGAAACGCCAAGAATTGCGCCATTCCCAGCATGGAAGTCAGGCCGGTGTTGATGGCGGATGCGGGGGCCAGGACGTGGGTCAGGGCGAAGATGAGAAACAGCAGCGTGAGGCTGAGGCACATCAGTGCTGGCGCCGAGATCTTGTTGTTTCGTGGCTGATGCAATCTACTCTCCGAAAAAGGGGATCATGTGGTGGGGTGTCGCTGCCCGGCCAGCCATGCGGTGGTGATCAGGGCGATGCCGGCGCCCGCGGCCAACGCGAGCCACGCGGGTCCGGCCAGCGACAGCACGGCGATGAGGTAGGGCGACAGGAACCCGATGTAGGTCAGGCAGTAGGTGATGGCCGTCGTGGCTGCCAAGAGCTCTGCCGGTGTGCGAAGCTCCACCGTCGTCATCGTGCCCACCAGCACCAGGCCGTGGGCCGAACCGAGCACCACTGCGATCAGCGGTAACCACCACCAGGCGGGGGCAAGCGCGGCAGCCGTCGCCAGGCCCATCCCCACGGCCGTCACGGCCAGTCCGACCGCTGTCACACGAGTCGTGTGGGCTGACGCCCAGCGTTTCATCGACGGCTGCAACAAGACGGACGTGCCCAGGGTCAGACCCGCCAGCGCCCCTGCAGCAGCGATCCGAGGCAGTCCGGGCAGCGGCCCGATCACTGACGGCATCACAGCGAACGACACCGAGGCGCAGCCGAACACCCAGGGTGCGGTGAGCAGCACCGTCCGCAGGAACCACGGTTGCGTCACGGTGTGTACCACCCGGGCGACGGTCGGCGTGGGGTGGTCGCCCGGGTCGACCTCGGGGGCGTTCCAGACCAGCGCGGTGGCCAGTGTCTGCACCACCAAGTGCACTGCATACGTCAGGTGCAGGGGTCCCGGCAGCCATTGGGCCAGCAGGCCCGACACCAGAGGCCCCAGCGCGAAGCCGGCGGTCAGCGCCAGCGCGGCGCGCCGAGCCCCCGTCCCCGGCGGACCGTCCGTCGACAGTTCCTTCACCCATGCGGTGCCGGGCCCCATCGCGAAGCCAATCCCCACGCCGCCCACCACGCGGCCGGCGAACAACAGCCAGGGGGCGTCCGCGCCCATCAGGAGCAGGATCGACCCCACCAGCATCAACACGGTCGAGACCCGCAGCATCGGACGCTTGCCGTGGCGCTGGGACCACCAGGCCGACAACAGCAACGCCGGCACCAATCCGCCGACGTAGCTGGCGAAGATGCCGGTGACCATCTGCTCGGTCAGGCCGCGCTCGGCCCGGTAGACCAACAGCATGGGTGCGAACTGGTTGGCACCCCAGCCGGCGGCCACGAGCGCTGCGGCCACGCGTTGCCAGGGGGCCATGCTCACCTCATCGGAAGTCGCGGTAGAAGAACTGCCCCTCATCCTGCCCGGACGCCACGCGCTGCGCTTCGGCGGCACGCAGTTCCACGCGGCGGATCTTCGAACTGATGGTCTTCGGCAGCGCCGGCGAGAACTCGATGATGCGCACCAACTGGTAGCCGTTGAGGTGCTCGCGGCAGTGCGCGAACACGGACGCCGCGACGTCCCGTCCGGCCTCGTGGCCGTCCGCGAGCGTGACGTACGCCTTCGGCACGGCGCCGCGCACGGCGTCCGGCGAGGGGACGACCGCGCACTCGGCCACGGCGTCGTGCAGCATGAGCGCCGACTCGAGCTCGAACGGGGAGATCTTGTAGTCGGACGCCTTGAACACGTCGTCGGCGCGGCCCACGTAGGTGATGTAGCCGTCGGCGTCCCGCGAGCCGATGTCGCCGGTGTGGTAGTACCCGCCGCGGCAGGCCTCGGCGGTGATGTCAGGCGCCTCGTGGTAGCCGCCCATCAGGCCGAGGTGGTCGTAGGAGAGGTCGAGGCAGATCTCACCCTCGCCGGGGCCCGCGACGACCTCGTCGGTGTGGGGGTCGACGAGCGCGACCCGGTAGCCGGGCAGCGGACGCCCCATGGCGCCGGTGCGGACGGGCTGGCCCGGCGAGTTGCCGATCGCGCACGTCATCTCGGTCTGGCCGTAGCCGTCGCGGATGGTGTTGCCCCAGGCGGCGCGCACCTTGTTGATGACCTCGGGGTTCAGGGCCTCGCCGGCGCCCACGAGCTCGCGGGGCGGACGGTTGAGCCGGGTCAGGTCGGCCTGGATGAGCATGCGCCACACGGTCGGGGGCGCGCAGAAGCTGGAGACCTCGTGGCTGTCCATGATGTCCAGCAGGGTCTCGGCGTGGAAGCGGTCGTAGTTGACGATGAACACGGTCGCCTGGGCGAGGAACGGCGAGAAGAAGTTGCTCCAGGCGTGCTTGCCCCAACCGGGGGAGGAGATGTTGAGGTGCACGTCGCCGGGGCGGACGCCGAGCCAGTACATCGTCGACAGGTGCCCGATGGGGTAGGAGACCTGCGTGTGCCGAACGAGCTTCGGGCGTGCGGTGGTTCCCGAGGTGAAGTACAGCAGCGAGGTGGAGTCGGCCGGGGTGGCGGCGTCCGGCTCGAAGGGGGTGGGGGCGGCGAGCGAGTCGCCCCAGCGCTGCCAGCCGTCCACGTCGTCGCCGACGGCGATGACCGTGGTGCCCTCGCGGACCAGGTGGAACCGCTCGGCGAGCGAGGCCGGCGCGATGGCGAACCGCGCGTCGGCTGTCTCGATGCGCCACGCCAGGTCGGCGTCGCCGAGCAGCGTCGAGGTGGGGATCGCCACGCCGCCGACCTTCATCAGGGCCATGAGGATCTCCCACAGCTCGATGGTGTTGTTGAGCATCACGATCATGGTGTCGCCGGGGCGTATGCCCAGGCCCACCAGCCACGAGGCCACCTGGTCGGAGCGGGCGGCCACCTCGCCGTAGGTCCAGGAGTTGGTCTGGCCGGTGGTCTCCTCGACGATCGTCACCGCGGGGCGGTCAGGGTGCTCGCCGGCGACCACGTCGAACCATTCGAGGGCGAAGTTGAAGTCGTCCAGCTGCGGCCAGGCGAAGTTGCGCACGACGGTGTCGTAGTCGTGCGGGTGGTGGAGCAGAAAGTCGCGCGCTGCGCGGACGGCTCGGGTCGCGTCGGTGGCGGGGCGGCCGGGGTAGGTCATGCGGGTCACTCTACGGCGCCACCCTACGGATGCGTAGGTCGCGCCACGGGTTGACGCACGCGGGTCAGGGTGCGGGGCACTCCTGGACGACCCGGGCCACGTGGAGGGTGAGGTAGGAGACCTCGTCGTCGCTGAGGGCCGCCCCCAGCCGCAGCTCGACCACGTGTGCCAGCCGCTGGGCGCACTCCAGCGCGTGAGGGTAGCTGTCGCGGATCGCGGCCCCGATGGCCGAGCGTTCTTCGTGCAGTTGCGCGTGCTGGTGGATGCGCACGAACAGGTAGCGCAGGTGGGTGATGAGGCGTCCGACGCTCACCGAGGTCGGGGGCAGGAGCACCCCGTAGGTCTGCTCGATGACGCCCACCATCTGCTGGATGATCCCGGTCATCGTGTAGGTGTAGGAGAGGTCGCCGGTCGCGATGCCCGCGTTCACGAGGTGCAGCGCGATCGCGACCGCCTCGCCCTCGGGCAGCGGCGTCTCCAGGCGCGCGTTCAGCGCGTCCAGCACGGCGAGAGCCTGGGCGTACTCGGCGGGGTACAGGTTGGTCACCTCCGCCAGCAGGGGATAGGTGACCTCCATGCCCACGTCCTGTCGGTGGAGCGCGAAGTTCACGTGGTCGGCCAGCGCGATGACGAGCGTGGTCGACCCGCCGGACGCCGCGGGCGCCACCCCGGCCCCGGCGAGGGCGGCGCTCACGAGCTGGATGTGCTCGGGCGGGATGCCGGCGAGCAGCTCGGCCAGGTGGTCGGGGTCGCGCCCGTCCGACGGTACGAAACGGCGGACGACCCGGGCGGGATCGACCACCTGGCCGGGCCTGGCCTGGAAGCCCAGGCCCCGCCCGGTGAGGATCACCTCGTCCCCGCCCGGGTCACGGGCGAGGACGAGGTTGTTGTTGAAGACGCGGAGGATCTCCACGGCTCAGCGGGTGACCTCAATGACGGTGTCACCGGCCGCCGCGTCGCGCCCGGCCAGCGGGGTGACGACGCCCTCGGCGTTCCGGATCGCCTTGGTGTTGGTGACCGTCACCAGCGTGGTGGTGTCGAACCCGGCCGCACGCACGGCGTCCAGGTCGACCTCGGCGAGCAGGTCGCCGGCCTCCACGCGCTGGCCCTTCTCGACGCGGCCGGTGAAGCCCTCGCCCTTCATCCGGACGGTGTCGATGCCGATGTGCACCAACACCTCGACGCCGGAGTCGGACTTGATGCCGTAGGCGTGCGCCGTCTTGGTGATGGTCGCGACGGTGCCCGAGACGGGGGAGACGAAGCGCCCCTCGGCCGGGACCACGCCGACGCCCTCGCCGAGCGTCCGGGAGCTGAACACCTTGTCCTCGACGTCGTCCAGGCTGACGACGCGGCCCGCGACGGGTGCGCCGATCGTGGTCGTGCCCTGGGCGAGCGTTGACTTCGGGGCGTCGGCAGCGGCGGGCGTTGCGGTCGCGGTGGCGGCCGGGGCGCCGGTGGCACCCTGGGCGGCGACGACCGCACCGGAGGCAGCGCCCGCTCCGGCGGCGGCCGGGACGAGGTTGCCCTCGGTGGCGGTCACCTCGGCGGTGGCGGCCGGGTCCTTGTAACCGGAGAAGATGACCGCGACCATGGCGACGACGAAGGCGACGGCGATGGAGATCGCGTAGATCCAGATCGGGTTGAAGACCGGGATGGTCAGCAGCGACGTGAAGGCGAACGCACCGGTGGTGACGCCACGCACGTCACCGGAGGTGAACAGCGTGCCGAGGATGCCGATGGTCAGGCCGCCGGCGAGGCAGCCGGCCAGCATGCGCGGGTAGATGCGCTTGTAGCGCAGGTGGATGCCGTAGAGCGAGGGCTCCGAGATGCCGCCGAACAGGCCGGCTGCGAGGGCGCCGGAGGCGGTCTGCCGCATGACCATGTCCTTGTCGCGGCTGGCGAGGTACAGGACGCCGGCGGTGGCGCCGAAGCAGGCGAAGTTCCACGCGCCCATGGGGCCCTGGATGAAGTCGTAGCCCAGGGTCTGGATGTTGGCCAGCATCAGGGCGTTCAGCGGCCAGTGCAGGCCCAGCGGGACGAGGAACGGGTAGATCAGCGGGATGATGATCGCGAACACCAGGGGGGCCGACGTGTTGAGCCACGCGAGGCCCGCGCCGAGACCGGTGCCGAGCCAGATGCCCAGCGGACCGATGAGGAAGGCGGTGAGCGGGATCATGACCAACATCGAGAGGAACGGCACGAACACCATCTGCACGTTCTCGGGGAAGACCTTCTTCAGGAACTTGTAGACGACCGCGAGCAGCGCGACCATCATCAGCGGCACGAACACCTGGCCGCCGTAGCCGTTGAGCTGCATCGGCAGGCCGAAGATCGTCGCCACGCAGGATTCAGTGCCCAGCGTCGGGTTCGTGGTGCAGACCGTGCTGGGGAACTTCTCCGTGTCGGTCAGGCTCATGAACTCCGGCGTGAACAGCGCCGCCATGATCGTGGCGCCCAACCACGGATCGACGTTGAGCTTCTTGGCGGCGTTGTAGGCGACCATGAGGGGCAGGAAGTAGAGCACCGAGCGCCACATGGCGTCCCAGAAGATCCAGGTCGCCCCGGCCTCGGTGGCGCGGTCAACGCCCTGGAAGGGGACGATGCCGAGGGCGTCCAGCACGGCGGCGATGGCGATGATGAGTGAGCCGCCCAGCAGCACGCCCAGCAGCGGGCGGAAGCTGTCGGAGAGGTACTCGAAGAAGGCGTCGACCCAGGCGACCTTGCCGCGCGCCTTGGCGCGGGCGGCGGCCTTGACGTCGGCGTCCGACAGGGACGCCGAGCCCATCGACCGCATGCTGGGCAGGTTCATGATGTCGGTGTAGACGCTCTGGACGGCGCCGCCGATGACGACCTGGTGGCGGTCGCCCGACTGCGGTACCGAGCCCAGAACGACCGGGTTGGCGTCCAGCGCCGCCGCGTCGACCTTGGAAGCGTCCCTCAGCTCGAAGCGCAGCCGAGTGGCGCAGTGGGTGAGGGAGGCGATGTTGTCCGCCCCGCCCACGCCATCGACGATGGCCTGCGCGGCGGACGTGGTGGTGGGTTCCACGATGATCCCCTGTCTGTGAGGGCCTGATTGGCCCATGAAAACAAAAAAAGACCCGAGATGCCATGGTCGCACCTCAGGTCTTGCCCCTTACGGGTAACAACCCTGTGAGCCGGTGAGCTCGAACGGCAATGTAGCACCACGACGCGCGTGGCACAACGGAGAGCCCGGCCAGCAGGGATACCCTCCGCGACATGGCGGGGTTGAACGGGTCGAACGGCTCTCCCCGTGGCGGCCTCCTGCCTGGGTTGTACGTGCTTCGCCACTACGACCGCGCGTGGCTGCGTCCGGACCTGATGGCGGGGCTGACCGTCACCGCCTACCTCGTCCCGCAGGTGATGGCGTACGCGCAGATCGCCGGGCTGCCGCCGGTCGTCGGCCTGTGGGGGATGCTCGCGCCGTTGGCCGTGTACGCGCTGGTCGGCTCGTCGCGGCAGCTCTCGGTCGGCCCTGAGTCCACCACAGCCCTGATGACCGCGGCCGCGGTCGGCGCCCTCACCGCGACGGTCGGGCGTGACCGTTGGGCTGATGTTGCGGCGCTGCTCGCCCTCGCCGTCGGCCTGGTGGCCCTCGTGGGGTGGGTGGCCCGCCTCGGCTTCCTCGCCACCCTGCTGTCCAAGCCCGTCCTGCAGGGCTACCTGATCGGGGTGGCCGTGCTGATGATCACCTCGCAACTGGGCCGGGTCACCAGGCTCGAGGTGACCGGCGACCACCCCGCCGACGAGGCCGCCTCGCTGGCCGCCCAGCTCGGGTCGGTGCACGTCCCGACGCTGGCGGTGGCCGTCGCGACGCTGGTGGCGGTGTTCGCCTTCGCCGCGTGGCTGCCGAAGTGGCCGGGCCCGCTGCTGGTCATGCTGGCCGCCGGCGCCGTCGCGGCCCTGCCGTTCGCGTCAGGCTGGGGGCTGGTGACCATCGGCGAGGTGCCGCTCGGCCTGCCTTGGCCGCGGCTGCCGGACGCCTCCGGCATCGACCTGCTCGCGGTGCTGCCGTGGGCCGTCGGCATCGCCCTGGTCGGGTACTCCGACAACGTGCTCACCGGGCGCGCCTTCGCCGCACGCCACCGGCAGGACGTCGACGCCGGGCAGGAGCTGTTCGCCCTCGGCGCGGTCAACATCGCGGCCGGCCTCACCCAGGCGTTCCCGGTCAGCTCCAGCGGCAGCCGGACGGTGCTGGGCGACGCGATGGGCAGCCGCTCGCAGGTGCACTCACTCGCCGCCCTGGCCGGCGTCGTGCTCGTCCTGCTGGTGGCCGGACCGGTGCTGTCGACGTTCCCGAGCGCCGCCATGGGCGCCATCATCATCTTCGCCGCCACCCGGCTGGTGGACGCCGACGCCCTGGCCCGTATCGCCCGGTTCCGCCGCAGCGAGATCGTGCTCACCGCGGCGACGGCGCTGGGCGTGGTCGCCCTGGGTGTCCTCGAGGGCATCGGCGTTGCGGTGGTGCTCAGCCTGCTCGACCTCATCCGGCGGATCGCCCAGCCGCACGCGGGCGTCCTCGGCTATGTGCCCGGCCTGGCCGGCATGCACGACATCGACGACCACCCGGGCACCACGCAGGTCGAGGGGCTGCTCGTCTTCCGCTACGACGCGCCGCTGTTCTTAGCCAACGCGTCCAACTTTCTGGCCCGGGTCCGCCGAGCGGTGCGCGAGTCGCCCCCGCCCGTGCGGTGCGTGCTCATCAACGCCGAGGCCAACATCGACCCCGACCTGACCGCGGTCGACACACTGGAGGAGCTCCGCGCCGACCTGGCCGCCGACGGCATCGTGCTGGCGCTGGCGCGGGTGAAGGCCGAGGTGCGCGAGCTGTTCGACAACGCGGGGCTGACCGCGGCGGTCGGGCCGGAGAACATCCACCCGACCCTGCCGACCGCCGTGGCCGCCTACGCGGCCGAGGTCGGACGCCCGCCCGCCGGCCTGCCTGGCTGACGCGTCAGAAGCCCGACGCGTTCACCGGGGGCAGGGCGGTCCGGAACAGGCGGGACAGGGCGTGCACGTCCTTGGCCGGGCCACTGATCTGGCCCGCCCCGGCCAACACGCAGGCGTCGGCCAGGCCGAGGTGGAGGCTGCCCAGGGCGCGCACGTCCAACCGCAGGCTCGCGCCCGAGACGGGGGTGACCTCGGCGCGTCCGTCGCGGACGACCAAGCGGTACGAACCCGACGCCAGCCCCAGCCGGTCGTCGACGGTGAAGGCGACCTCCCCGTCAGACTCGAAGCCGCGTGCGGCGATCGCGCCGGGGACGTCGAGCGCGCGGAGCCACGTGAAGTCGGCGACCTTGGTGATGGTGAGCCGGTGCGGGTCGGCCAGCGCCCACGGCAGCGCCGAGGTGGGGGAGAGGCGGCGCAACACGACCTTCTCGACCAGGTCGATCGAGGCCAGGAACTGCCACAGGGCCAGCTCGGCCTCCGGGTTCGTCGCGATGATGTCGCGCACGCGGACCTTCTCGCCGTCGTTCTCGAAGTGGTAGGAGACGACGCCGTCGGGCTTCCCATCGGCGTCCAGGTGGACGGCGCTGCGCACGTCGCGGTTCGGGGCGGCCTTCTCGTGGTCCCAGAGCCCGGAGAGGAAGGCGTCGTAGAAGGCGAGCCGCTGGTGCGAACCGCGGTTGCCGGCGTGGAAGGCGTCGAACACCGCCCGCCGCGCCTCCACGGACGCCTCGGGCGTGGCCAGCTCGACCCGAGGCTCGATGTCGCGCGCCAACTGGAACCGGGGGCCGGAGTCGAGCTCGGCAGCGACGGACGTGGTGGCGACGCCGAACCCGAACCGTCCGTAGATGCCGCCCTCGGTGACGGTCAGCGCGGCCAGCGTGAGGCCCTCGTCCCGGGCGCGGGTCAGGGCGTCGCCCATCATGCGGGTCAGCAGCCCGCGGCGGCGGTGCGTCGTGCGCACTGTGACATCGGAGATGAAGCAGGCAGGCTCGAGGTGGCCTGCGCCGGTGTTGATCGTCTGGGTCGTGGTGGCGAAGGTGGCCACGGGGGTGTGCTCGCCGAGGCCGAAGCCGGCGGCGTCCGCGTAGGCGCCATCCAGGCGCCACCCGTCGCGGGCGATCTCCTCGCGCCAGCGGGCGACAGACTCATCCTGCGCGCGGCCCTGTCCGAAGCCCAGCCCGACGGCCTCGTACCAGCCGCGGAGCTCGTCGGTGACGGTCGGGGGGACGGTGAAGCTACGGTGGGCGATGTTCACCCGCGCCACCCTAGCCGCCGGGCGGTAGGCTTCCACGGCGTGACGAACACTCCTCGCCAGCAGCCGGAGCAGCAGGCGCCGCCGGCCCAGAAGCTGCAGGTCCGCTACGCCAAGCGGGGGCGGGCGCGCTTCACCAGCCACCGCGACTTCCACCGGGCGCTGGAGCGCGCGTTGCGGCGCGCGGGCGTCCCGATGGCGTACAGCTCGGGCTACAACCCGCACCAGCGCATCTCCTTCTCCAACGCGTCGCCCACCGGCGCGGCCACCGAGGCCGAATACCTCGAACTCGCCCTGCGCGAGGTCGTCGAGCCGGACGCCGTGCGCGCGGCCCTGGACGCTGCCCTGCCCGAGGGAATGGACATCCTGGAGGTGGTCCCCTCGCCGCCGGGCGGCATCGCCGACCGGCTCAACGCCTCGATCTGGGAGATCCGCGTCGCCGGGCTGCCGCGTGCGATGCTCGAGCAGGCGGTGGCCGCCCTGCTGGCGGCCGAATCCGTCGAGGTCGAGCGCATGACCAAGACCGGGATGCGCACCTTCGACGCCCGCGCCGCGGTCATCGACCTGACGGTGACTGCCGACGACACGTTGCGCCTGGTCTCCCTGCACGGGACGCCCCTGGTCCGCCCCGACGACGTCCTGCAGGCACTGGGCCGCGCGGACGAGTCGTTCGCCCCGGCAGATCCGCCGCTGCTGACCCGCCTCGCCCAGGGCGACTGGGACGGCACCCGCATCGTCGGACCCTTCGAACCCCGCCCCACCACCTGACCCCTCCCCGCCGACAGCCCCGGCTTTGTGTGCCGAGAGCCCCGGTCTTGTGTGCCGAGAGCCCCGGTCTTGTGTGCCGAGAGCCCCGGTCTTGTGTGCCGAGAGCCCCGGCCTTGCGCGCCGAGAGCCCCGGCCGTGCGCGCCGAGAGCCCCGGCCTTGCGCGCCGAGAGCGCCGAACCCAAGCCCTCAGCGGGCCGAACCCAAGCCCTCAGCGGACCGAACCCAAGCCCTCGGCGGACCGGACCCAAGCCCTCGGCGGACCGGACCCAAGCCCTCGGCGGACCGGACCCAAGCCCTCGGCGTGCCTCCCGCTTCGCCGTGGCGGCAACACGCGCCGGCCTCCCGGCTGGGGTTTCGAGCCCGGGTGTGAAAGAATGACCAACAGGTTGGACGCCGTCCCCGGCGCCTGACCGGGCCGTAGCCGCGACGAGACAGTCGACCGCGGCGGGCCCTGTCAAACCGCAAGCTTCGTCGTGCCTGGTCACGATTTCCAGGACATGGCGCATGTCCGGCAGGTCCGCCTGCCGTGTAGAGGAGAGCACCATGCTCGATTCGGATGCCCACATCGGCGCACCCGCAGACTCCCCCGAGTCAAGCACCCCGGCGCCCCGTCGCCGCCGTCGCTCCGCCAGCCGCCCCGCCGGCCCGCCCAAGGCCATTGAGCCGACCCCCGCACCCGCCGAGATCGCACCCACGCCCGAGCCCGAGTCCGTCGAGGCCGAGTGGAGCGAGGTCCCCGTGGACGCCCCCGTCGTGGAGAGCGCGCCCGAGCCCGTGGCCGAGGAGGTGGACGCCCCCGCCGACCAGATGACCAAAGTCGAGGCCGCCCTCGATGCCGACGAGGCTGAGCTGGACGCCGAGCTCGCCCTCACCGAGGAGAACCCCGTCGAGGACGCCCCCGTCGAGGACGCCCCTGTCGAGGAAGTATCGGCCGCGGAGGCCCCCGCCGAGCCCGTCGCGGACGAGGCGCCCGCCGAGGAGCAGGCCCCCGCACCCCGCCGCCGTGCCCCGCGCCGCCGCACCCGCAAGATCGAGCCGGCTCACGAGGAGCCCGCCGCCGAGGGTTTTGACCCCGTCGGCGCGGAACTCGCCCACCTGACCGCCGAGCGCGCCCAAGACGCCGACGCCGACGCCCCCGCGCACCGCGACGACGTCTCTGCCGCCCTGGACGACCTGGCCGCCGCCATCAGCGGCGACGCCGACAGCGACGCGAACGGCGACGACACCGAGAGCGACAACTCCGACGACTACGCCGACGGTGAGGGCTCCGACGATGCGACCCCGCGCCGCCGGCGCCGCCGCCGCGGGGGCCGCCGCCGTCGCCGGGGTGGCGAGAACGACGAGGACAACGAGGACGACAGCGACAGCGACAGCGACAGCGACGACGAGTCGGACGACTCCGACGACAACGCCGAGGCGTCCGACGACGACAGCGACGCCGACTCCGCCGAGGGCGACGGCGAGTCCGACTCCGGCGAGTCGACGACGTCCAGCCGTCGCCGTCGTCGCCGCCGCCGTCGCGGCGAGGACACCGGCGCCGACAACGAGGAGGGCGTCGACGTCGTCGTGAAGGTGCGCGAGCCCCGCGCGTCCCGCACGAAGTCCGCCGCCGACGAGATCACCAGCATCGAGGGCTCCACCCGCATGGAAGCCAAGCGTCAGCGCCGCCGCGAGGGTCGGGCCGCCGGACGCCGCCGCGCCCCGATCCTGTCCGAGGCCGAGTTCCTGGCCCGCCGCGAGGCCGTCGAGCGCCAGATGCTCATCCGGCAGGCCGACGACTACACCCAGATCGCGGTCATGGAGGACGGCGTCCTCGTGGAGCACTACGTCGACCGCGACAGCTCGGCGTCCATGATCGGCAACATCTACCTGGGCCGCGTCCAGAACGTGCTGCCCTCGATGGAGGCCGCCTTCGTCGACATCGGCCGCGGCCGCAACGCCGTGATCTACGCCGGCGAGATCGACTGGGACGCCTTCGGCGTCACCGGCGACGACCGCAAGGTCGAGAAGGTGCTCAAGTCGGGCCAGGCGATCCTCGTGCAGGTCACCAAGGACCCGATCGGCGCCAAGGGCGCCCGTCTCACCGCGCACATCTCCATCCCCGGCCGCTACGTGGTCTACTGCCCGGGCGGCCAGCTGTCCGGCATCAGCCGCAAGCTGCCCGAGAACGAGCGCGCCCGCCTCAAGGGCATCCTCGATGACGCCGTCGGTGAGGACGCCAGCGTGATCGTCCGCACCGCCGCCGAGGGCGCCTCGCAGGAGGAGCTCGAGCGCGACGTCAGCCGCCTGCGCGCCCAGTGGGAGGTCATCGAGAAGAAGGTCAAGGGCGGCAACGCCCCGCAGCAGCTCTACACCGAGCCCGACCTGACCGTCCGCATCGTCCGCGACCTCTTCACGGAGGACTTCAGCGCGCTCGTCGTCGACGGCAACGGCCAGGGCGAGGACGCCTGGGACGCCATGGAGGCCTACGTCACCCACGTGGCCCCGCACCTGTCCGAGCGCCTCCGCCGCTGGGACCGCTCGACCGAGGGCGACATCTTCGACACATTCCGCGTGCACGAGCAGGTGGCCAAGGCGCTGGAGCGCAAGGTGCACCTCCCCTCGGGTGGCTCGCTGGTGATCGACCGCACCGAGGCGATGACCGTCATCGACGTCAACACCGGCAAGTTCACCGGCAACCAGGGCAACCTCGAGGCCACCGTGACCTCGAACAACCTGGAGGCGGCCGAGGAGGTCGTCCGCCAGCTGCGCCTGCGCGATATCGGCGGCATCATCGTCATCGACTTCATCGACATGGTCCTGCCCGCCAACCGCGAGTTGCTGCTCCGCCGCCTGGTGGAGTGCCTGGGCCGCGACCGCACCCGCCACCAGGTCGCCGAGGTGACCTCGCTGGGCTTGGTCCAGATGACCCGCAAGCGGATCGGCACCGGCTTGGCCGAGGCGTTCACCGTCACCTGCGAGACCTGCTCGGGCCGCGGCTACCACGTCCACGACGCCCCCGTGACGTCGCAGGCGCCCGCCGACGGTGGCGACCGCGACAGCGGACGCCGTGGGCAGCAACGCTCCCGCGGTGGCCGCTCGCGCGGCGGACGCCCGGACAACCAGGCCCCGGCGGCGCCGGTCCCGCCGACCACGCGCGTACCCAGCCCGCCGTCGCACCCGACACCGCCCGCCGTCTCGCCGGTCGAGCCGGAGCAGGCCCCCGAGCCCGCGGAGGTGGCGCCCCAGGAGCAGGCGCCCGAGCAGCCGCAGCAGGAGCAGGCCGCCGAGCCGACCCTGGCGGACGCCCCGGCCGACGGGCCCCACGAGGTCGAGGTTGTGACCCCCGGCGAGCAGGTCGACACCGAGGGCCCCGCGGAGGCCTGACATGCGGTCTGACTGGCGGTCCGCGCACGCCGAGGGGTGGGCGCGGACCGTCGTCGCCGCAGTCCGCCAGACGTACCCGTGGGCGGCCCAGCACACGGTGACCGGCCCCGACGACACGGACGCGACGCCCCAGCGCCTGCACCCGGCGTTTCACGGCAGCTTCGACTGGCACAGCTGCGTCCACATGCTGTGGTCGGGCCTGACGCTGCTGGCCGAGGCGTCCGACCACCTGTCGCCGGCCACGCGCGACGACCTCGTCGCCCTGCTCGACGAGCGCCTGACGGCCGACAACGTCGCCGCCGAGGTGGAGATGTTGCGCCGGCGTCCCGGCTTCGAGCGCCCCTACGGCTGGGGCTGGGCCCTCCAGCTCGCCGCCGCGGCGGACGCCTCGGGCAACGCCACTTGGGCCGGGGCGACCCGGCCGCTGGGGGTCCTGCTCGCCGAGCGCTTCACCGATTGGCTGCCGCGCCTGCACGCACCCATCCGCCACGGCGTCCACGCCAACACGGCGTTCGCGCTGCTGTTGGCCCGCGACGCGGCGGACGGCGTGGGGTCGACCACGCTGGTCGAGGTGGTGGATGCCCACGCCCGGCAGTGGTTCGGGGCCGACCGCGGCTACCCGATCGCTTGGGAACCCAGCGGGCACGACTTCCTGTCGGCCGGGCTGAGCGAGGCCGTGCTCATGCGGCGCGTGCTGGCCGACGACGACTTCCGCGACTGGATCGGGGCCTTCCTGCCTGGTCTCGCCGACGAGGGGGACCCCCTGCTCACCGCTCCGACCGGGGTTGACGCCTCCGACGGCCAGGCGGCGCACCTGCTCGGGCTCGCGCTGTCGCGGGCCTGGCACCTGCGCGCGCTGGCGCCCGTCCTCGATCCGGGGGCGGCCGCACGCATCGACGAGGCGTCCGCCCTGCAGGTGGATGCGGTGGCCGCCGAGATCACCGACGGTGACTTCATGGCCACCCACTGGCTGGTCAGCTTCGCCCTGAAGGCGGAACTGGCCGCCGGCTGAGGCTCAGGCCACGCGGCAGGTCAGAGCACCAGCTGGCTGACGGCGTGGATCACCAGGCCGGCCAGCGCACCGACGACGGTGCCGTTGATGCGGATGAACTGGAGGTCGCGGCCCACGTAGAGCTCGATGCGCTTGGAGGCGTCCCGGCCGTCCCAGCGCTGGATGGTGTGGCTGATGACCGAGCTGAGTTCGTGGCCGTAGGTGGTGACCGCCCAGGCGGCGGCGTCCGAGGCCGTGGAGTCGACGCGCTCGACGATCGCTGCATCCGTCAGGAGGGCATCGCCCAGCTCCTGCACGCCGCGGATCGCGCGCTCGCGCAGGCCGGAGTCCTCCTCATCGAGCGCGGACTCGAGGCTGGCCCGCACCGAGGCCCACAGCGACACGACCGTGTGGCCGATCTGCGGATGGGTGAGCAGGCGGGTCTTCAGGGCCTCGAACCGGGCCCGCACCTGCTCGTCGGCCTGGAGATCGCCGGCGATGCGCAGGAGAAGGTCGTCCAGCCCCTTGCGGGCGGTGTGGTCGGGGTCGTCGCGCACGGCCGCGACCCAGTCCAGCGCCTGCCAGTACAGGGCCGAGACGACGCGCTGGTTCACGAACTGGGGCGACCACTTCGGCGCGCGGTCGTGCAGGATCGCGACGAAGGCCTTGGGGTTCTTCGTCAGCCAGGTGTGCAGTTCGCGCAGCACGAGGTCCACGAACCCCTTGTGGGCCTTGTCGGAGACGATGCCGTCCAGCAGGGCGCCCGTGATCTGGGAGATGGGCTCGCGGTCGAGGCGGGGGAGCACCACGTCCACGGCCAGCGCCCGCACGTCGTCGTCCTTGATCCGGCCCAGCAGCGCCCGCGCCACCCGGACGCCCTCGGCGACGATCCGGCGGGCGTGCGCCTCCTCGCGCAGCCAGCCGCCCAAGCGGCGGGAGAGGCCGGCGTCGGAGATGCGCTCGCGGACGACCTCCTCGGTGAGGAAGTTGCTGGCGAAGAACGACTGCAGGGAGCCGGCGAGCTCGTCCTTCTTGCGGGGGATGATCGCCGTGTGGGGGATGGGGATGCCCAGCGGGTGCCGGAACAGGGCGGTGACCGCGAACCAGTCGGCCAGCGCGCCCACCATGGCCGCCTCGGACATCGTGTTCACGTAGCCCCACACGCCCGAGTGGTCCAGGCGCAGGGTGGCCAAATAGACCACGGCGGCGAACACGAGCAGGGACAGAGCGATCGCCTTCATGCGACGAAGGCGCCTCAGGCGCTCCTCGTCCCCGGCGGACATCGACATCAGCTGCACCCACCCAGCATTCCACGTCGCCCACAACGGCCTATCCTGTGTGCTCGTGTCCACCATCGTGTTCATGCATGCGCACCCCGACGACGAGGCCAGCCAGACCTCCGGTTCGATGACCCGCCTCGCAGCCGAGGGCCACCGCGTGGTGGTCGTCTACGCCACCGGTGGCGACCACGGCACCATCCCTGACGGCCACGAGGGCGACCTCGCCGAGCTCCGCCGGACCGAGGCCGAGGCGTCCGCCGCCGTGACGGGTGCGCAGCGCCTCGTGTGGCTCGACTACCGCGACTCCGGGATGACGGGCTGGGACACCAACGCGGCCGAGCTCGCGTTCATGCGCGCCGACGTGGAGGAGGCCGCAGCCCAGGTCGCCGCCGTCCTCGACGAGGAGGACGCCGAGGTGGTGGTCGGCTACGACTGGCACGGCGGCTACGGGCACCCCGACCACGTGCAGGTGCACCGGGTGACGGCCCGCGCCGTCGAGCTCGCCGCCCGCCGCCCACGCTACCTCGAGGTGACGATGAACCGGGACGCCATGCGCCGGCTCTTCTCCGCGGCCGTCGAGGCCGGGCAGCTCCCGGCGGAGCATGCCTGGGACGTCGACGGACCCCTCGACGACGGCAACCCCCTCGGGACGCCGGAGGCCGACATCCACTGGGCGGTCGACGTGATGCCGTGGCTGGACCACAAGCGCCGGGCGCTGGCCGCGCACGCCTCCCAGCCGGACGCCGCGGGGATGCTCCAGATGCCCGAGCAGGCCTTCGCCGCGATGATGGGCACCGAGCACTTCCGCGAGGAGGGCCGCCCGGTCGGCATGGTCGTGGGGTGGCCGTTCGCCTGAGTCGTGGCGGCGGATGAGGACTCTCTCATCCAGACCTCAAGGACGCCTCATGCGCACCGTGTTCACTGGAGGGCGAAGACAGGGGGGACTCTTGATGGGGAAGAAGCTCACGGGACTGGTGGTGGCCATGATCCTGGCCGGCAGCGCCGGGATGGGGGCCGTGATGGGCATGATGGGCGGCCCGGAGAAGCAGCGCAGCGTGCGCCCTTCCATCGTCGTCGGTGGCGGCGCCGTGACGAACGGCTCGGCGGACGCCGACGCCCCGCAGGAGCAGGCCGACGCCCCCGGCGCCGAGGGCTACCTCCTGCCGGCCGACGGCTCGTGGTCGGCCGCACTCGACCAGGCCGCCGCCGAGCGCGCCGAGGCCGAGCGCCTGGCCGCCGAGGCCGCCGCCGCGGCTGCCCAGCGCTCCGCGCAGCAGGTCAAGGCCGGCCCGAAGAAGGCCGCCCCCAAGCCCGTCTACCGTGCCGACGACGATGACGACGACGATGACGAATGGGACGACGATGACGACGACGAGTACGACGACTGACAGCGTCCCGGCTCAGACGAGCCGGTAACCCATGCCGCGCACCGTCTCGAAGCGCTCCGCGCCGAGCTTGCGGCGGAGGTAGCGCACGTACACGTCCACGACGTTCGAGCCGGGCTCGAAGTCGTACCCCCACACGTTGGAGAGCAGCTGCTCGCGGCTCAGCACCTGCCCCGGGTTGCGCAGGAACGTCTCGGCGAGGGTGAACTCCCGTGCGGACAGGTCGATCGACTTCCCGTCGACCTCCGCCCGGCGCGTCCGCAGGTCGAGGGTCAGGCCGTCGTGCTTGAGCACCGCGCCGGGGTCGGTGGCCCCGGCGGGCTGGTCGGCCCGCAGGCGCAGCTGCACGCGCGCCAGCAGCTCCTCGAAGCTGAACGGCTTGGCCATGTAGTCGTCCGCACCGCCCTGCAGGCCGGCCACCGTGTCGGTCACCGACGAGCGGGCCGTCAGCATGATCACCGGCACCCGGACGCCCTGGCCGCGGAGCTGCTCCAGCACCTGGAAGCCGTCGAGGTCGGGCAGCCCCACGTCGAGGATGACGAGGTCGAAATTGCCGTGCGTCGCCAGCGCGACGCCCTCCAGCCCGGACGCCGTGGCGTGGGTGGTGAAGCCCGCGGCCTTCAGGCCCTTGGCCACGAAGTCGGCGATGCGCGCCTCGTCCTCGATGATCAGGATGGTGCTCATGACTCTCCTCGGGGGTGGCTGGGGTGCAGGGGGATGACGATGGTGAAGGTCGAGCCGACGCCCGGCTCGGACACGATGTCGAGGTGGCCGCCGTGGGCCGCCGCGATGGAGTCCACGATGCTGAGGCCCAGGCCGGACCCCTCGAACCGCCCCCGGACGCCCTTGGCGCGGCCGAACCGGCCCCGGACGACCTCGAGCTCGTCGGCCGGGATCCCGATGCCGCGGTCGGCGACCCAGAGGTAGGCCTCGCCCATCGAGGCGCGGCTGCCGATCTGGATCGGGGTCTCGGGCTCGGAGTACTTCACCGCGTTGGCGGCGAGCTGGAGCCACGCCTGGGTGATCCGGTCGGGGTCGATGTCGGCGACCTCGTCCGCCACGCGCGACATCACCCACGTGCGCTCGCCCAGGGCCCTGGCCTTGGTGAGGACGGAGTCGGTCAGCTCGGCCAGCTCGGTGGGCCGCCTGCTCAGGAAGTCGGGCTGGTGCGCTTTGGCGAGCACGAGCAGGTCGCTGATGAGGCCGCCCATCCGGTCCAGCTCGTCGATGGCGATGGCGCGGGTGTTCCGGACGTCCTCGGGGTCGTCGGTGTCCATGAGCTCGAGGTGGCCCCGGACGACCGTGATCGGGGTGCGCAGCTCGTGGCCGACATCGTCCAGCAGGGCCCGCTGCTGGCTCACGCCGGTCTCGATGCGGTCGAGCATCTGGTTGACGGTCGTGGTGAGGGCGGCCAGCTCGTCGTTGCCCCGCACGGGCACGCGATCGGAGAGGTCATGCTCGGAGATGGCGGTCGCCGTCTCGCGCAGCAGGGCGATGGGCCGCAGCAGGCGCCGCACCCAGGCGGCGACCACGACCGAGGTCAGCACCAGGCTGGCCAGGGCCACCCACAGGTAGTCGACGATCATCTGGTGCAGCGTCGCGCGCTCGGCGTCCATGTCGGTGGCGTACGCCAGCGCGCCCGTCTGCGGGCTGCCCGCGAACCGGACCGGGGCCACCATGTAGCGGTACTCGCGCTGCTCGGTCCGCAGCCCCCCGGTGACGACGTCGGCGCCGCCGGCCAGGCTGACCAGGTGCTCCTCCAACTGCGGGTCGTCCTCCAGGCGCAGCCGCACGCCGGTCGGGGCCTCCCAACGGACGCCGTCGCCGACGATGCCCAGGATGCCCGCGGACGGGGGGAGGGCCGCGCGCTCGAGCATGACCTCCAGGAGGGGCTCCGGATCGGTGAAGGGCTGCCCGGTGTCGGGGTTGACCCCCTGGGTGGCCAGGATCTCGAACTGGCTGGCGATCAGCTCCTGCTCGGCCCGCACGCGCTCGTCGATCTGGCCGCGCACGACCGCGTACAGGCCACCCCCGACGAAGCCGAGGGTGCCCAGGAGGATGAGGAACAGGCCCCCGATCAGCCGCCAGCGGATGCTGCCCCTACCCGGCCGGGCGGGTGGGCTGGCGTCGGGGGGCATGGATTCATCGTGCCATAGGCGGCCGTCAGGGGCGGGTCAGGCCGCGTTGCCGGCCGCATCCACCTCGTGGCAGGTGACGATCATCCGCTTGAGCCACGGGTTGCCGAAGTTGGTCACCAGCGGTACGTCCGCGGCGTCCCGCCCGTGGGCGATCGTGACGTGCCCCTTGCGCGGCACATTGTGGCGGGCGTCGATCGTCCACCAACGGTCGCCGTAGAAGACCTCCGACCACGCGTGGAAGTCCATCTCGGCGGGGTCCACCTCGGTCACGTCCATGTCGGGCAGGTACCCCGACACGTAGCGCGCGGGGATGTTGAGGGCCCGGCAGAGGGCGACGAAGGTGTGGGAGATGTCCCGGCAGATGCCGTAGCCGTTGTTGAAGGTGTCGACCGCCGACCACCACGACATCGTGCTGCCGGTGCGGTACTGGACGTGGGAGTGCACCCAGTCGGACACGTCGAGGGCCCGCTGCAGGGTGCGCGGCCCGGCGCCGAACAGGCGCCACGCGTCCGAGCTCAGCACGTCCGACTGGCAGTAGCGCGAGGGCCACAGGTAGGTGAGGACGTCGTCGGGGAGGTCCTCGGGTGCGAGTTGTTCGGCCGCCGGGTCCTGCTCGTCGACGTTGTCGGGGACGGTCGCCGTCGCCGACCACTCGAACACCGACTCGCCCGCGGGGAGGGTCAGCTTCTGGCCGCGGTTGCCGTACAGGTCGGTCCAGGGCCGCAGCTCCATCGCGTCGTCGCTGGTGGACCAACGGCGATCGGCCAGCACCACGCCCTCCTGATCGGGGGCCTCGACGAGGGTGAAGCTCGAGGTGGGCCACTGGGCCACGTGGGTGAAGCGGGCCCCGAGGGCCAGTGTGCGGGTGTCCATGCTGCTCCGGTTCTTGTTTGCGCGGTGAGAGGATACAGCGCATGACGCCGACCGCCCTCCTCGACCTGGCAACCCCGGACGGGCCCGGCCGCCTCCACGTGGACGCCCCGGCCGAGCCCCGCGGCGTCCTGCTGCTCGGGGGCGGACACTCGGGCCAGGTCCGCACCGTCGACCTGGACGCCCTGGCCTGCGCGCTTCCCGGGCTCGGGTGGGCCGTCGTCCGGTATGAGCTGCCGTGGCGTGTGGCCGGCCGGAAGGTGGGGCCGCGGCCCCCGGCGTCCGACCCCGCCTGGTCGGCCGGGGTGGACGCCGTGCGCGCGGCTTGGCCAGGGCTGCCGCTGGTGACGGGCGGGCGCTCGGCCGGGGCGCGCATCGCCTGCCGCACGTGGGACGCCGACCTGGCCGGCGTCCTGGCCCTGTCCTTCCCCCTGCACCCGCCGGGCAGGCCCGAGGCGTCCCGGCTGGGGGAGTTGACGCCGGTCGGCGTCCCGGTGCTGCTCATCAGCGGTGCGCGCGATCCCTTCGGATCGCCGGCCGAATTGGCGGACGCCCTCGCCACGCCGCAGGGCGGCCCCCGCGAGCTGGTCGTCATGCCCGGGGCCACCCACTCGTTCCCGAAGCCGACGGCGCAGGTGCTCACGGGCGCGGTGGCCGACTGGCTGGCGGGGCGCTCGGTTTGACCCGTCCGGGCCGGTGCACGTAGTCTTGATCCCCGGTGCCCGAGCGGGCGTGCGTCGATTCGGCGCCTCCGGCACCGCGTGAATGCGGCGTCTCGTCGCCGTGTTCGACACAGACGACACATTCAGGAAAGCAGGTCAGGCGTGTACGCGATCGTGCGCAGCGGCGGACGCCAGCACAAGGTGGCTGTCGGTGATCTCCTCACCGTCGACAAGATCGTCGGCGCCGAGGTCGGCTCCACCGTCAACCTCACCCCGCTCATGCTGGTCGATGGCGATGCCATCACCACTGAGGAGGACAAGCTGGCCAAGGTGTCCGTGACGGCGGAGGTCATCGCCGAGCACAAGGGCCCCAAGATCCGCATCCTCAAGTACAAGAACAAGACCGGGTACAAGAAGCGCATGGGCCACCGCCAGCGCTACACCCGTGTCAAGGTCACCGGCATCGAGAGCTGAGGGAGAACCAAGATGGCACACAAGAAGGGCGCATCGAGCTCCCGCAACGGTCGTGACTCGAACGCGCAGCGCCTCGGCGTGAAGCGCTTCGGCGGCCAGGACGTCAACGCGGGCGAGATCCTCGTCCGCCAGCGCGGCACCAAGTTCCACCCGGGCGACAACGTCGGCCGCGGCAAGGACGACACGCTGTTCGCGCTCAAGGCGGGCACCGTCGAGTTCGGCGAGCGTCGCGGCCGCAAAGTCGTCAACGTGGCGCTGGCGCTGGCACAGGACGCCTGACCCACACCCGCACCACACGCACGAGGGCGGCCCCACCCGGGGCCGCCCTCGTGCTTTGTCGTATTCCCCGGCGGCCAGGGGCATCGCCGCGGCGATCCTGGACGACAATGCCGCCGGCGCCCGCGAGAACGGCTACGTCAACTCCGACTCCGGCATCACCGACCCCGCCGATGGGTGCCCCTCGCTCTGGCAGGCGTCCTCGGGGCGCTCACCCTGCGCTACATCGCCACGGGGGAAGCCGTCCACCTGCTCCACCTGTACCCGCTCGCGATCGCCGCACCGTGGCTGGTTGCCGTCGACGCCGACGTGCACCGCCTGCCCTACCGCACCACCATGCTCACCCTCGTCGCCAGCGTCCTCGGCGTCGTGGCCACCGCCGCGCTGACCGGCGCGTGGCCGCTCGCGGCGGCCGCAGCGCTCGGCTGGGCGCTCAGCTACGGCCTGTTCTGGGTCCTGAACAAGGCCGGTCGGGGTGGTCTCGGTTACGGCGACGTCCGCCTCGCCGGCCTCATCGGGCTTACCACCGCCCCCCTCAGCGCCTCAGCCACCTAGGGCGTGTCTCGTTACCCTGCAGGGGCTTCTCGGGCAGGGTGAGGTCCCGTGAGTCGGATGCCGGTGTTGACCGATGAGGACTGGGCTCGGTTGGCGCCGTTGATGCCCCGAGCCGGTGCCAG
>NZ_SDMQ01000029.1 GCF_004324755.1 Propioniciclava sinopodophylli | reverse complement strand
GATCACCGACGGTGACTGGCCCGCAGTCCGCCGACACTTGGACCATCTCCTCGCGAAGTAGCTCGGCGGGACTCGCAGGGACGAATTGGGTGGTTGGCCACCATCCTCGAACATCCGGAAATGCCGCACTGTGCGCGAGGCTAGCCTGTAGCTTTCCGGTACCCGGAGCGCACACTCGCTCTATGCCGCAGGACGCCCCCCTCGGTCAGGCCACATGGGACCGAAGCCAGTTGAACATGGGTGCAGTGACCACGTGGGAGGGTGATCCCATGGACACCTTCTGGGGGCTCTCGGCTACTGCTTGGACCGCGATTTACACCCTTCTCACCCTTGGCTTGCTCCTAGTAGCAGTCATCGCGGCGGCATATGCCAAGCGCCAGTGGAAAGTGGCGCGCCAAGCACATTGGAAGCGAGCCGCCCGTATGTGATCGTCACAGCCGAGCCCTCCACCGCCAGCAGGCGGCTGTTTGACCTTTCGATACGCAACATCGGCAAGCGCCCAGCCATCAATGTCCGAGTCCGCCTCGATCCACCGCCAATGCGCGCAAAGGAGATCGACGGGCATGAGTTCGCCAAGATGAAGATGCTGAACCAACCCATCGCCATGCCCGCCCCTGATCAGGACATGCGCGCGTTCTGGGATAGCCACTTGGACCGGCATGGCGCGGGCATGCCAACATCACACCAAGTGACGATCACCTACAGTGACACCTCAGGGGCCGCCTATGACGAAAAGTCGGTAGTCGACCTGGACTCCATGCAGGGAAGCGTCTTCACCGAGGTCAAAACCGTCCATGACGTTGGCAAGTCCCTTGATGAGATCAGGAAGATCCTGAAGGAAGCCTCAATCCCCTCTCGCAAAGGCAACGCGGAGGTGCTGGCCATCACCGAGACACGCCACTCAAGCGAAGAGCGCAAAGACCGTGAGGTGTACGAAAGCCTCCGGAGCACATTGCGGGCAGCGCAGGAATGGAATCACGGCGGTTCGGATGAGGTCGCAAGATTGCGGGCCAAGGTCAATCGGTGGGAACAAGATCACCCTCACCTCCTGTCTGGACCGCGGGGGAAGGGCTCCCTCAAACCGCGGAACAGGTTGAAGCAGGCAGTGAAAGCCCTCGTTGGATCCCTCCGCGGCCAGCCGAGCCACTCACGCGACTCAAGTCTCACCTGACCCTGCCCAGCGGTTGGTTCCCGTTCTGCTGGTGGCACTCTCGTGGAGACGTACTCGCCTTCCGCTTCTTGGGTTGAGGTGGACGAAAGAAGGCTCCATGCCGTCTCAAGCGCCGTTGGTCATGCCGAGAGTCGCGACCCCCAGGCGCTTGTCGAGTGCCAGCCCAGTGAACGCCCTTTCAGTTCAGTCTGGCTCGACGGATCTCTGCCTTCCCCCGAGTTCGCACCGACACCCGAGCCCACCATTGAAGCAATCAGCGCCATGGTATGGATAGCCTTTCGCTCGAAGACCGGCCAATAGCCCATTTCCCTCCTCAGAGTTAAGGGCTCCACCACCCTCGACAAGCTCGTATTGCGGGAACTCGTGCATCAAATGGACGAGGAGGGACGTGGCTACACCCTGCCGCCTCCAACCGGGGGAAGTTTCGAAGCAGGTGAATCGGATCAAGCTCTTGTCTGCCTCGACTGTGAAGTCGACCCGTGCGATGCAACCGTCCCCCGTAACTGCAGACAGGATCCTGTTCCGCGTTCGTGCGCTCTCCTCCGAGAGCAGGAAGCTCACCTGGTCGGGCTGTAGGTCAGACATGGCCACATTCTGGCAGCAGGAGCATGGGGAAGGGTGATGAGATGTGCCCCGGACGCGTCACCGGTTGCTGGACTTGTCAACAGCATCCTCAATTAGCCGCTGCGAGCGTGTGGTCAGAGGTGGAGGTGCAGGCGCAGGGCGTCGTCGAGTTGGGTCAGCAGGTGGGTGGGAATCCGGCCAGTGACGGGGCCGATGCGTTCCACCGAGACCGAACGAACTTGT
>NZ_SDMQ01000028.1 GCF_004324755.1 Propioniciclava sinopodophylli | reverse complement strand
GTGCCGTCCTGAACGGCATCTCGCCTTCCTGGCCCGAGCGAGCGACGTGGACTCCCACAACCGCCCTGCTGGCAGCACTGGCTGGGCGAGCTCGCCGGGACGGCTGAGACGTTCCTCCGAGCGGCATGACCGGATGTATCTGACCGAAGCGGACAGTTCAACACCTGCTCGGGCGGGCCTCCCTCGGGGCGGCTCCCAGGCCACGGGAGCAAGGCGCAGTCCGAGTGGCCCACCGCGTGGAGCGCCACTCGGACCTCGCTGTCAGCGTTGCTGGAACCCTGCCCGGGTGTAGAGCGCGAGAGCCGCTGGGGAAGTGCCCTCGCCGACGCGCAGTGAGAGGGTGGCATCCTCGGCCCGCGCGCAGGCGTGCACCGCGTCGTCGAGCAGGGCTCGGCCGACGCCCATGCCTCGTACGTCGGGATGCACGAAAAGGTCGATGATGAAGGGCCCGTGCAACTGGGGGTCCCAAATCGACTTACCTACCACCAGGATCGCACCGACGGGTCGGTCCTCGAAGGTGGCGACCCGGGTGAGATCGTGGCGCAGTGCGCCGAACTCTCCAGTGAAGGGGCTCATCACGAACGAGGGTGTAGGGGTGGCTTGAGGGGGGCGGGCGCGTCGGTCCGCGGATGAGGGTCGAGGTCTTCCGAAGATGGAAGTTCTCACACTGCCCATCTGGAAGACCTCGACATGCCCAACGCTACCTTCGTTCGCCCCGACCTGACCACGTTCACCCGGCTCGATGAGCTCGGCCTGGAGGTCGTGGGCCAGTACGTCGAGCCGAAACGAGCGGTCCTCGCGTGCCGGATCGCCGAGGATGACCAGTGGTGTCGACGGTGTGGCTGTCAGGGCGTTCCCCGGGGGACGGTGGTCCGCCGGCTGGCGCACGAGCCGTTCGGCTGGCGGCCGACGGTCTTGCTGGTCACCGTGCGCCGGTACCGCTGTAGCGAGTGCGGGCACGTGTGGCGCCAAGACATGAGCAAGGCCGCCGAACCGCGGGCGAAGCTGTCCCGACGCGCGCTGCGCTGGGCGTTGGAAGGACTCGTGGTCGCCCACCTGACCGTCGCCCGGATCGCTGAGGGTCTGGCGGTGTCGTGGAACACCGCCAACGACGCCGTCCTGGCCGAGGGCCAACGCGCCCTGATCGATGATCCCAAGCGGTTCGACGGCGTCCGCGTGCTCGGCGTCGACGAGCACGTCGTGCGCCACGAGGCGCTGTTGTATCGGATGGAGGTGGGAGACCTGCATTGGTTGGCCGTCGTAGCGGCCAAGTGAAGCTGACGGCAGCCTGTCCTGGGGGAACGCCTGGGGTGGGTGGGAGCAGCCGTGACAAAGTCAGGACGGTCCAGTACTACCGGATGGGCCGTGTCTGGTGAGCAAGACGGGAAGGTGTACGAGAGGAACCGGTGTCGTAAAGCCTCTTAATCGTCGCCCAGCTCTAACCCGGTGGATCGGGGCTGGTTTGCGGTGCGTAACCGCTTGTCGGGGCCGTCGCTGATGGTCGTGGCGGGTGGGGAACTGTCGGAACGGTGGTATGTGTCGGGTCCGGCAGGTCGTGGTGAAGGTCTACGGCGTAGCCACGACGATGCCGCAGGGGTAAAGCCGGATGCCTCGCCCGTCAACCGAACAACAGTGAACGTGGGAACCATCCGCATTCCGCTCCCCGCTTCTTGGGGATAGGTGCGTTGCCTGCCGAAGGGTGTGGGTGGGGCGGAGCCGCCGTAGTACTCCGAGCCGGGAAAGCCGGTCACATGGGGAAGGGCGGCAGTGAGAGAAAGCAGAAGAAGGTGAATGTAATGTCCGAAGACGCGCCGGTGAATGTCGGCGCCTCCGGATGGCCCAGCGATGCTCGGGCCTATCTGGGGGTACGGAGGCCATCCCCGCGGCGCAGCGGGAGGCACGACCAGATCGCCAAGCTGGGCCGCACCCTCAAGCAGTGGAGGGACGCCTTCCTGGCCTACTTCGACACCGGCCGCGCCAGCAACGGCGGCACCGAGAGCATCAACGGGCTCATCGAACTCCACCGCCGCATCGCCCGCGGCTTCCGCAACCGAGACAACTACCAGCTACGCATGCTCCTCATCGGCGGCGGACTTGGGCTGACCCCGTTTCGTAGGTCCGGTCGTTATGCGAGTCGTCCTGTTGCCCGCGGTGGCGGGCAGGGAGACTGGTCAGATCATGACGAACAGTAGGAAGCGTCACACTCCGGAGCAGGTCGTCCG
>NZ_SDMQ01000027.1 GCF_004324755.1 Propioniciclava sinopodophylli | reverse complement strand
CCTGACTTGCACACTTTTAGTGACCTGCGCGGTCGAGCATGTGGGCTACGTCGTCGGGGGTCATGGGCTCGGCTTGGAGTTGTCGGCCGGCCAGAGTGATGGTGACGTGTCCCGATTTGGCTCATTTAGTGTCGCCCGCGCGCTTGGTGGATCGCGTCGAGCCAGGCTTGGGCGTCGTCGGGTAGGGGGTTCTCGGCGGTGACGATGGTGTCGCCGGCTTGGATGTTGATGGTGCGGTGGCGCCGCAGCGTCTTGACGAGGACCTTGATGCTGACCCCGGTGGTGCTCTCGAGCCATCGGGCGACGGCGAGGGCCGCGAACACGATGGTGAGGTGGGCTTCGATCGAGACCTTCAGGTGGTGGTAGACCGGCCGGGCTTTCAGATCGGACTTGGACATCCGGAAGGACTTCTCGACCTGCCACAGCTGGTGGTAGGCCCCGATGACGTACTCCGGGGTCGGGGTGGCCAGGTTCGTGATGTAGCCCTTCCAGCCCGCCAGGTTGCGAGCCTTGGCTTCCAGTTCCCGATTCACCGACTTCTGCGCGCCGGTGAGGGTGATGAACCGGTTCCGCTTCACCGGCACCTTCCCCGCGACCGCCCGTTCGGCCTGAGTTGGGTCAAGCGGCTTAGTGCCTTGAGCTGGCTTGTTTGAGGTCGTCAAGGACGGCCTGCTCATCGTCGCCGAGGGCTGGTGGCAGGGTCTGGATAGCGCCGTTGGCCTGGATCGTTGCTGAACGCAGCGGACGGAGTTGGCGTAGGACTCGACGTAGCGACAGGCCGGTCCGGTCCTGGACGGTGCGGCCGATGGCTAGGGCGGTGAACACGATGGTCAGGTGCGCCTCGATGGAGTCGCGTCGTCTGGTTCGGCCTTGCCGACCTGCTCGGTGATGCCGCGCAGCGTGCGCCGGGCCCGGTCAGCCCGGTACTGGTAGTAGATCGTCTCCTTCACCTGCTGCCCGGCCGGCCCGCGCGCCCACGGCTGGGTCAGGGTCAGCCCGTCGGGTGGCTGCTCGCCGGGGTGCGTCTTCATCCACTCCCGCACGACGTAGGGGATGTCGGGGATCTTCTGCCCCACGATGAACCGCAGCCCCGCCCCGGACAGGGCTCGCAGGTTGCCATCCGACAGCATGCCCGCGTCGGCGACCACGGTCACCTCAGGGAGTTGGTGGGCGGCCTGGAACGCCTGGATCGACGGGATGATCGTGGTGGTCTCGGCGCGATTGCCCTCGAACGCCTCCACCATCAGTGGGAACCCGCGCGCGTCGGTCAACAGGCCGATCGTGATCTGGGGTTCCAGCCGGCGTTCCTTGCTGAACCCGGACTCCCGGAACCCGTCACCTTGGTCGGTCTCGAAGTAGAGCGTGCTCACGTCGTAGAGCACCAAGGTGGTCGGCCCCAACCCGACGTGGCGGGCGCACGCGGCCGCGAACCGGCGTCGCCACGCCTGCTTGGCGTACACGGGCAGGCGCCGCTTCACCGTGGCATACCCCGGTGGCCGAAGGCCGACCTCGTCGAGCACCCGAAGCGTGTCCAGCTTGCTGGTGGGCTCGACCAGCCGACCCAACACCAACTGCTTGAACACCTCATCACCGTCACAGGCGGCCTCGAACCCCAACTGCTCAAAGCCGGCTGACAAGGCGTTCCACAAGTGCTCCGCCCTCGACGCGACGATGTTCAACGCCCGACGGCGTGGCTGCCCGTCCCCGAAGTCGAGCTCGTCCTGGCCGGCTGCAACCATCCGCTGCCGGGCGACAGCCTTCAACACCTCGACATCCTCGGGCGTGTGCGCGGACCCGATGTGGTCCATCGACCGTGAACCACGCGAGGACGACCACACCACCTGGACTGCCGTCGCACCCGACGCGGTCTTCACCGTCCTCACATACGGGCTCACCCAGACAGGCTAGAACACCCCCACTTAGTGCACACCACGCCGACCAGAAGCCCTAGTCAAGCGCCCCTCAACCCCCAAGAACACGAAACGTGAGCCAAGTCGGGTTTTAGTGACCTGCGCGGTCGAGCATGTGGGCTACGTCGTCGGGGGTCATGGGCTCGGCTTGGAGTTGTCGGCCGGCCAGAGTGATGGTGACGTGTTGCAGGGGGCGTAGCGCGCGGACGATCCTTTTGATGCTCCAGCCGGTGCGGACCTGCAGGTCCCGAGCGATCGCCAGGGCGGTGAACACGATGGTCAGGTGCGCCTCGATCGAGTCCCGGAGGTAGTGGTAGATCGGCCGGGCAGCCAAGTCGCTCTTGCTCATCCGGAACGATTGCTCGACCTGCCACAGGTCGTGGTAACTGGTGATGACCTCCCCGGCGGGCATCACTGTGCTGGTGATGTTGGTGACGTAGCCCTTCAACCCCACCAGATCGGCGGCGCGCCGCAGCGACACGTCATCGAGGGTGGCGCTCTGCCCGGTGGTCTTCACGAACCGGGCCTTCTTCGCCGGCCGGTCCCCGTCCACGATCGCGACCGCCCGGTCGCGTTGCGCGGCCAGCGTCTTGCGGTCCCGCGCGGCCCGCTTATGCGAGTAGGCCCAGACCGCCCGCCACGCGGCCGGATGAGCTGCGGGGTCCCAGACGGGTTCGGCGCGGGTCTTCAACTGGTCGGGATCAGCCTTCTGGCGGCGCAGCGTGATGGTGTCGATGACCTGGCCGTCAGTGAACGCGTTGCCGTGCCAGTGGAAGTACTTGGCCAGGTCATGCGGGGCGCGGGTGACGCGGGAGCCGACGATGAACCGCAAGCCCGCGGCGTCGATGGCTTCCAAGTTCGTCGTGGACAACATGCCGGCATCGGCGACGACGACCATGTCGGCGACACCATGGCGTGCTTGGAACGCCTTGATGATCGGGATGATCGTCTGGGTCTCGGCCTTGTTTCCCTCGAAGCAGGCGATCTCGAGCGGGAAGCCGGTGCGGTCCACGAGCAGGCCGACCACGATCTGCGGGTCGACGCGGCGTTCCTTGCTGAATCCGACCTTGCGCAGACTGTCTTCGGTGTCGGTCTCGAAGTACAGCGTGGTCACGTCGTACATGAGTAGGGAGAGGTCCCCGCCCTGGTCGGTCCACACGTGTTGGAAGCACGCGTGAGCGATCCGGTCGCGGTACTCCTTGTCAGCGCACCGTCGCAACGCCTTGGTGAACGTGTTGCGGTGCGGGGCGCGCAGTCCGAGGTCTTCGATCACCCGGATGCTGTCCAGCTTCGAGGTCGGCTCCACCAGCCGCGCCAACACCAGCTGGAAGAACGCCTCATCTTCGATCACGTCGAAACCGAGCCGCCGCCAAGCAGCCCGGATCACGTCCACGAGCAGCTTCGACTGCTTCGCCTCGATCACCGCCGCCCCGGCTTGCACCCCACCCCGGGTCGGTAAGTCCAGCAGGGGTTGGTTGACGTGAAGCTTCTCTTGACCGACCTGCATCAACGCCGCCAACTCGGCCTCATCGTGCGCCGAGCCCAAGTGCTCCAAGATCGTGCGGACCCCGTGCTTCTTCTCCACGATCTGCACAGCCGTCGCCCCCGAGGCGGTCTTCACCTTCCGCAGGAACGGGCTCACCCAGCCGATCCTACCCTTTCCTTAGTGCCCCCACCGAGCCAACCAAAACCCGCTGACAAGCACCGATGATCACCGACCCCGTGAATTCAGTCACGAGGTGTGCAAGTCAGGT
>NZ_SDMQ01000026.1 GCF_004324755.1 Propioniciclava sinopodophylli | reverse complement strand
GGTTCGGGCCTTCTTGTTCACCCTGTTGGGGTGTGTTCGGCGGTGTCCTACTCTCCCACACCCCCTCGGGTGCAGTACCATCGGCGCTGCAAGGCTTAGCTTCCGGGTTCGGAATGGGACCGGGCGTTTCCCTTGCGCAATGACCACCGAAACATTCTTTGGTTGTCTTTCCCTACCGTTTGGGTGGGGGGACTCCAACGTGTTTGTTGGTTCAGATATCGTATAGTGGACGCGAGTGTTTGGAGACGTTTGTGTCACTTGTTTTGTTGGGTGTGTGACAAGCCCTCGGCCTATTAGTACCAGTCAGCTCCACACATTGCTGTGCTTCCACGTCTGGCCTATCAACCCCATGGTCTGTAGGGGGCCTTACCCACTCGATGGTGGTGAGAGTCCTCATCTTGAAGCGTGCTTCCCGCTTAGATGCTTTCAGCGGTTATCATTTCCCAACGTAGCCAACCAGCCGTGCCCTTGGCAGGACAACTGGCACACCAGAGGTTGGTCCGTCCCGGTCCTCTCGTACTAAGGACAGCCCTTCTCAAGACTCTAACGCGCGCAGCGGATAGGGACCGAACTGTCTCACGACGTTCTAAACCCAGCTCGCGTGCCGCTTTAATGGGCGAACAGCCCAACCCTTGGGACCGACTCCAGCCCCAGGATGCGACGAGCCGACATCGAGGTGCCAAACCATGCCGTCGCTATGGACGCTCGGGCAAGATCAGCCTGTTATCCCCGGGGTACCTTTTATCCGTTGAGTGACGGCGCTTCCACACGCCACCGTCAGATCACTAGTCCCGACTTTCGTCCCTGCTCGACATGTCTGTCTCACAGTCAAGCTCCCTTGTGCACTTACACTCAACACCTGATTGCCAACCAGGCTGAGGGAACCTTTGGGCGCCTCCGTTACCTTTTGGGAGGCGACCGCCCCAGTCAAACTACCCATCAGGCACTGTCCCTGAACCCGATCAGGGTCCGAGGTTAGATAACCAGAACGACCAGAGTGGTATTTCAACGTTGACTCCACCATCACTGGCGTGACAGCTTCAAAGTCTCCCACCTATCCTACACAAGTCGTACCGATCACCAATACCAAACTATAGTAAAGGTCCCGGGGTCTTTCCGTCCTGCTGCGCGTAACGAGCATCTTTACTCGTAATGCAATTTCGCCGAGTTCGTGGTGGAGACAGCGCCCAAATCGTTACTCCATTCGTGCAGGTCGGAACTTACCCGACAAGGAATTTCGCTACCTTAGGATGGTTATAGTTACCACCGCCGTTTACTGGGGCTTAAGTTCACCGCTTCGCTTGCGCTAACAGTTCCCCTTAACCTTCCAGCACCGGGCAGGAGTCAGTCCGTATACATCGTCTTTCAACTTCGCACGGACCTGTGTTTTTAGTAAACAGTCGCTTGGGCCTGGTCTCTGCGACCCTCCCCGCTTCCCACCGCAAAGGTGTTCACGGTTCAGGTCCCCCTTATCCCGAAGTTACGGGGGTATTTTGCCGAGTTCCTTCACCACGATTCTCTCGATCGCCTTGGTATTCTCTACCTATCCACCTGTGTCGGTTTGGGGTACGGGCGGCTCACAACTCGCTCACGAAGCTTTTCTAGGCAGCATAGGATCACCCACACCACCCCCAACGGGGCAGTGCCATCACGTCTCAGCCACACGTCGCACGGATTTGCCAATGCAACAGCCTACGCGCTTAGCCCACGACAACCATCGCGTGGGATGGGCTACCTTCCTGCGTCCCTCCGCAGCTTGCCTACTACCGGCTCAGGTCACAGACTCAACCACCCAACCACCCCGAAGGGTGACACGGACGGCCTTGCGTGCTTAGTATCACCGGCCTCGGCACGGGCGTTGCTTCGCCGGTACCAGAATATCAACTGGTTGTCCATCGACTACGCCTGTCGGCCTCGCCTTAGGTCCCGACTCACCCAGGGCAGATTAGCTTGACCCTGGAACCCTTGGATATTCGGCGGACGGGTTTCTCACCCGTCTTTCGCTACTCATGCCTGCATTCTCACTCGTGTGCACTCCACGACTGGGTCACCCCGCCGCTTCACCGCACACACGACGCTCCCCTACCCAACCACACACCTGGATCCAAAGATCAAGTACACGCATGGTTGCCACAGCTTCGGCGGACTGCTTGAGCCCCGCTACATTGTCGGCGCAGAATCACTTGACCAGTGAGCTATTACGCACTCTTTCAAGGGTGGCTGCTTCCAAGCCAACCTCCTGGTTGTCTTCGCAACTCCACATCCTTTTCCACTTAGCAGTCCCTTAGGGGCCTTAGCTGATGATCTGGGCTGTTTCCCTCTCGACTATGAAGCTTATCCCCCACAGTCTCACTGCCGCCCTTCACTTACCGGCATTCGGAGTTTGGCTGATTTTGGTAAGCTTGTGGGCCCCCTAGACCATCCAGTGCTCTACCTCCGGTAAGAAACAGGCGACGCTGCACCTAAATGCATTTCGGGGAGAACCAGCTATCACGGAGTTTGATTGGCCTTTCACCCCTATCCACAGCTCATCCCCTCGGTTTTCAACCCAAGTGGGTTCGGTCCTCCACGACGTCTTACCGTCGCTTCAACCTGGCCATGGATAGATCACTCCGCTTCGGGTCCAGACCCGGCGACTAAAACGCCCTATTCGGACTCGCTTTCGCTACGGCTCCCCCACACGGGTTAACCTCGCCACCGAGCACTGACTCGCAGGCTCATTCTTCAAAAGGCACGCCGTCACCCCACAAAGAGGCTCCGACGGATTGTAGGCGGTCGGTTTCAGGTACTATTTCACTCCCCTCCCGGGGTACTTTTCACCTTTCCCTCACGGTACTTGTCCGCTATCGGTCATCAAGGAGTATTTAGGCTTGACGGGTGGTCCCGCCGGATTCACACAGAATTTCAGGGGTTCCGTGCTACTTGGGGTAACGACCACGAGGGGAACACATACGCCTACACGACTGTCACGCACTATGGCCAACCTTCCCAGGCTGTTCGACTTCGCATTCCCTTTATCACTCGTCGGGAGATCAGCAGCTCTCCCAAGCCGGCCCCACTACCCCCAGCATGCAACGCCTGCCAGCTATCACACACACCAGGTTTGGCCTCTTCCGCTTTCGCTCGCCACTACTCACGGAATCACAATTGTTTTCTCTTCCTGTGGGTACTGAGATGTTTCACTTCCCCACGTTCCCTCCAACACCCCTATATATTCAGGATGAGGTCGCCCGACACAACTCGGGACATTCGAGGTTTCCCTATTCGGAGATCCACGGATCAAAGCTCGTTTACCAGCTCCCCATGGCTTATCGCAGGTTACAACGTCCTTCATCGGCTCTTGATGCCAAGGCATCCACCGACCGCCCTTAGTAGCTTGTCACCAAACAAAACGATCAACAAAATCTACAAAGATGCTCGCGTCCACTATACAATTCTCAAACAACAAACAAACACCAGAACACCCACCCCACACACGGGAGCAAGCACCCTGGCACCGTCACTTGCGACACCCACCACATTCATGGCGGAAGTCCCAGAACCCAACAACGTGCCACCGCCCAACCCCAACCAGAAACCCGGGCCCCTTCCACACCCCCCACAACAGGAGGTAGTACTAAACACCCGAACCCCAACCAGGATCCGACTCGGTCAATGCCTTCCACAAAAAGTCACCCCAGCCACCCACACCACACACGGGCATGAAAGCAGACGACCCCCCAGCAGTGACACCGGGTAGGCACATGAGGCTCCCTAGAAAGGAGGTGATCCAGCCGCACCTTCCGGTACGGCTACCTTGTTACGACTTAGTCCTAATTACCGATCCCACCTTCGACGGCTCCCCCCACAAGGGTTGGGCCACCGGCTTCGGGTGTTACCGACTTTCATGACTTGACGGGCGGTGTGTACAAGGCCCGGGAACGTATTCACCGCAGCAATGCTGATCTGCGATTACTAGCGACTCCGACTTCATGGGGTCGAGTTGCAGACCCCAATCCGAACTGAGACTGGCTTTACGTGATTCGCTCACCCTCACGGGATCGCAACACTTTGTACCAGCCATTGTAGCATGCGTGAAGCCCTGGACATAAGGGGCATGATGACTTGACGTCATCCCCACCTTCCTCCGAGTTGACCCCGGCAGTCTCCCATGAGTTCCCGGCATAACCCGCTGGCAACATAGGACGAGGGTTGCGCTCGTTGCGGGACTTAACCCAACATCTCACGACACGAGCTGACGACAGCCATGCACCACCTGCACACCAGCCCGAAGGAAACAACATCTCTGCTGTCGTCTGGTGCATGTCAAACCCAGGTAAGGTTCTTCGCGTTGCATCGAATTAATCCGCATGCTCCGCCGCTTGTGCGGGCCCCCGTCAATTCCTTTGAGTTTTAGCCTTGCGGCCGTACTCCCCAGGCGGGGCACTTAATGCGTTAGCTACGGCACGGAGAACGTGGAATGTCCCCCACACCTAGTGCCCACCGTTTACGGCGTGGACTACCAGGGTATCTAAGCCTGTTTGCTCCCCACGCTTTCGCTCCTCAGCGTCAGGAAATGTCCAGAGAACCGCCTTCGCCACCGGTGTTCCTCCTGATATCTGCGCATTCCACCGCTCCACCAGGAATTCCATTCTCCCCTACATCCCTCAAGTCTGCCCGTATCGAAAGCAAGCACACAGTTGAGCTGTGTGTTTTCACTCCCGACGCAACAAACCACCTACGAGCTCTTTACGCCCAATAAATCCGGACAACGCTCGCACCCTACGTATCACCGCGGCTGCTGGCACGTAGTTAGCCGGTGCTTCTTCTCCAGGTACCGTCAAATTCGCCCCTGGTGAAAGCGGTTTACAACCCGAAGGCCGTCATCCCGCACGCGGCGTTGCTGCATCAGACTTTCGTCCATTGTGCAATATTCCCCACTGCTGCCTCCCGTAGGAGTCTGGGCCGTATCTCAGTCCCAGTGTGGCCGGTCGCCCTCTCAGGCCGGCTACCCGTCAAAGCCTTGGTGAGCCATTACCCCACCAACAAGCTGATAGGCCGCGAGTCCATCCCCCACCGAAAAAACTTTCCACACACCCCCATGCGAGGACGCGTCATATGCGGTATTAGCAAGAATTTCTTCTCGTTATCCCACAGTGAAGGGCAGGTTACTCACGTGTTACTCACCCGTTCGCCACTAACCACCAAAACCGAAGTAAAAGTGATCCGTTCGACTTGCATGTGTTAAGCACGCCGCCAGCGTTCGTCCTGAGCCAGGATCAAACTCTCCATCGAAAAACCGAAAGAAAGCAATCACACTGACAAACCAACCCCAAAAGGGCCGGCAATCAATCAATCACTCAAAGAAACCACCAACAACCGTTGATGGCAACGAGGACACACAAACAACCAAAAGGTTACATGTGTGCAAAAAATATAGCCAACCAAACACCCCCGAAAGAGCAATCCAGCTGGCCACTGGCATTGACCTAAGCACGCTGTTGAGTTCTCAAACTTCCGACACACACCACACAAACCGCCCAATTCCTTGAAGCGATCCCCG
>NZ_SDMQ01000025.1 GCF_004324755.1 Propioniciclava sinopodophylli | reverse complement strand
ATGTGCACGTCATCGAGCGGTTCAAGGGAAACAAGGTGCCCGGTGAGAGTCGTCGGCGTGAGGAATTGCATGGTCAACACCTACCGGATCGCGCGAGCTCTGGCTGCCATGCCGCCCCCGCGGCGGCCAGATGAGTGAAAGCGCAGCAGGCTCAATCCTGCAAGTCAGGAAGCTCAAATCTGCAAGTTGAGTGCCTCAGTTCTGCAAGGAACGTGACAGACTGTGGTCATGGACGCCACCGAACCCTACCCGCGGTCCCTGGAGGTAGCGGTACGCGATGCCCTCGCGGACACACCGGTGGTGGTCATCCAAGGTGCCCGCCAAGTGGGCAAGAGCACCCTCGCCCAATTGGTGGCCGCAGGTTCGCTGAACGTACGCCAGGTCACGCTCGATGACCCGGCCGCCTTGGCGGTCGCGGAGTCCGATCCCGCGTTCTTCGTCGAACAGGCCGGCCGCGGACTGCTCGTGATCGATGAGGCCCAACGCGCCCCCGGGTTGATCCTGCCGTTGAAGGCGTCGGTGGATCGTGACCGTCGCCCGGGCCGGTTCCTGCTGACCGGGTCCGCGGACCTGCTACAGGTCAAAGGGGTCGGCGACTCCCTGGCCGGACGCGCCGAAACCGTCGAACTCAAACCCCTGAGCCAAGGCGAACTCACACGCCGCAGCGACAGCGAAGACTTCGCGTCCTGGCTGCTGTCCGGAGCTGATACCGGAACCGGCCGCTTCCAGGCGCTGAACCCGGCCGTCGTGGTGACCGGCGGCTATCCCGAAGTCGTGCGCCGCACCCCCCAACGAGCGGGCCGTTGGTTCGACTCCTACGTCGAACGACTCGCCGACCACGACGCCCGCGACCTGCACCGCGGCGGCTACCCCGACCACCTGCGTCACCTCTTGACGCTCCTCGCTGCCGGCGGCATCCAGGAGCTGGTCAAAGCCAAGACAGCCCGCACCCTTGGTGTCGCCGAGAACACCATCGACACCTACCTGCGCCTGGCCGCCACCATGCGGCTCGTCGCGTCCCTGCCCTCGTGGGGTCGCAGCCAACGAGGACGCGTCGCCCGTCGCCCCAAGATCTGCCTCCACGACACCGGGCTCAGCGCAGCCCTCGCCACCTTCACCACCGCGCACGCCCTGACCATCGGAGGCCGCGAATACTACGGGGCACTGGTGGAACAGTTCGTGGCCCTCGAACTGGCCAAGCAACAGGCCTGGAGCAGCACCCCGTACTCCCTCTACCACTTTCGCGACCTCGACGGCCTCGAGGTCGACCTCATCATCGAATGGGCCGACGGACGCCTCCTCGCCATCGAAGTCAAGAGCAGCACCTCCATCACCGAGAAGGCCTGGACCAACCTCATCCGCTTCAAAGACCGCTTCCCCGACCGACACATCACCGGAGCCTGCCTCCACGCAGGAACCCAGACCGCCGTCATCGGCGGCTGGCTCCACATCCTCCCCATAACCGCCCTCTGGCAGCACTGATCTGGAAGCCCGGAGGGCGGCAGATGTGCGCGTTCTTCCTCCGCCACGGTGGTGGGTGAGGTCGTTCAGGTGCGGTGTGCCGACGGTGAGGCCCGCTACGGCTCGAGGGCGGCCGAGACTGCCTTGAGTTCGGCCGTGAAGGCAGGGAGGTCATGCTTGGCAGTCGTGTGCAGGATTTCGAGGTCGACAGACCAATAGCCGTGCACGATTCGGTTCCGTAGTTGGCTGGGCCTGGCCCAGTTCACGCTTGGGTATGTCATCTTGAATTCATCCGGCAGTTGCGCGGCGGCCTCGCCCAAGACAGTGAAGTTCCACAACAGCGCATCGCGAACCGGTCGGTCCGCTTGGATGTCGTCGACGTCACGGCCCACCACCAGACGCTGTGCTTCTTCGGCGGCATCGATCATCTCGCCGATCAGCAGGAGCTCACGCCGCGGCATAGAGCGGCTGCGCTTCCCGCAACACCTGGTCCTGCAGCCGAGCGTGCAACGCGCGCCGAGAAACGAGGTCGACCCGGCGACCGAGGACGGCCTCCAACTTCGAGGTGAGGTCCTCGACTTCCCAGCCCAGGCGAGCGCCGGGAGCCAACGTGTACAACAGGTCGATGTCGCTGTCAGAGTGATCGGTGCAGCGGGCCATGGATCCGAAGATCTCCAGACGGATGATGCCGTAGCGCTGGCACACCGCACCCAAACGCTCCACGTCAATTTCCGGCGACAGCATGCCTGCAGTCTAGGAGAGCACGCGACAATCCGGCCACCCTCCCCGGGGTCAGGTGCCGGAGGCCATGTAGGCGGCGAGGATGTAGTTGGGGTGCCGGTCCAGGTTCTTGCGAGCACGGTCGTAGCGCATCGTCGTCCTCGGATCAGCGTGTCGGGCGGCGATCTGCACGTCGCGGAGGTCGACGCCGGCGTCCAGCATGGTCGTGACGAACGTGTGCCTCAGCATGTGGGGGTGCATCCTGGGGAGCCGCACGCCGGCTTGGGCGGCGAGCTGCTTCAGCCGACGGGTCGCGGCATGCCGGTCCATGCGGGTCCCGCGGATGGTGCGCAGGACGGGGCCGTCCGCGCGTCCGCCAACCGCGCGTTCGATCGCCCGCTGGACGGCGGGTGGGAGGGGGGTGAGGACGACCTTGCCGCCCTTGCCCCGGACCTTCAGGACGCGGTGGCCGTGTTCCTCGCCGAGGTCGGTGATGTTGGCGCCGCAGGCTTCGAAGATCCGCAAGCCGAGCAGCCCCAGCATGGTCACCAAGGCGAAGTCGTTGGTGTTCGTCGACGTGCGGGCCGCGCTGAGCAGGGCTTCGAACTGCAGGTGCGACAGGCCGAGCGTGGGTGACTCAGGTGGCACGTTCGGGCGGCGCACGTAGTCCGCTGGCGACTGCGGCAGGACCTGGTCGATGACGCACGTGCGGTAGAAGCCGACCACGACCGACACACGCCGGCTGACCGTGGACGGTTGCAAATGGCGCACTTCCTGCATCCAGCGGACGTACAGCTCGATCTGGGCGCGCTGCGCCTTCAACGGGTCGACACCCCGTTCCCGGCACCACACCAGGAACGCGCGCAGGTCCGACTCGGTGTGCACCAGGGTCTGCCCCCGATACCGGGCCAGATAGGCAGCGACCGCCTTCACCAAAGGATCAGTGGCAGCGTCGATGAGAACGGGAAACAGGACAGGCTCGAGACTGGTCATACCCGATGCTGCAACCGACCAGCAGCCACGCGCCAGCGGCACGAACGACGCCCCAGGAGCGGCATGTCTGGACGCCCCTCATCAAGCAACGAAGAGGACGATGGGGAATGTCCTGGACTGTCCCATGCCCACATGGGGTCAGCGGGGCGGAATTCCGTGCCGACTCAACCCCTCGCTTCGGAGAGCCTCCTTGACTCCGTCGCGGACAGCGGCTTTCACCACGAAATACAACAGCACAGCGCCAAGCAAGAGTGGAAGAAGCACCAGCAAAATGGAGAGCAACTCAGACCCAGTGAATGTCACGGGCTCAGGCTATCAGCGCCACAAGCGCCCTCTTGCCACCGCCAAGGGCGACTCGCTGTCATCCAGAGCCAGCACTGACTGGGTCGATGGTGTTCCGCTATACAGGCTCTTCATACCTGCGGTGGGTGGGGGGCCGACACGCCGAGTGAGGCTGGTCTGCTGAGGTGGGGGTCGGGGCCCTCAGGATCAGGAGTTACCAAGCTTCTTATCCACCGAGGACCCCGACTGTGTCTGAGCCTACGGCGTGTGCTGCGCGCTGCCCCCATGACGACGCCTACTGCGACAACTGTGACCGTCTCGTCGGCCTGCCCGGCGTGCACGTCATCGATGTGGACCGACGACCTGCCGGGCTGGTGGTCGAGGTCGAGTCCCCACCAGCGGTGATGGGCTGCCCGACCTGCGGGGTGGTGGCCCGCAACCATGGCCGACGGACGGTCACCTTGGTCGACATCCCCTGCTTCGGCGCCCCGACACGCGTGCGTTGGCGCAAACGCACGTGGACGTGTCCCGAACCGTCCTGTCCCGTAGGGGTGTTCACCGAGCAGGACACCGGGATCGCCAACCCGCGGGCGATGCTGACCACCCGGGCGTGCCGCTGGGCGACCGAACAAGTCCGACGCGAGCATGCCAGCATCGCCGGACTGGCTCGGCAGTTGGCCACCACGTGGCGGACCGTGTGGACCAGCATCGAGCCGATCCTCGCCCGCGCCGCCGCCGACGAGTCCCGCTTCACCGGGGTTACCACCCTCGGGGTGGATGAGCACCTGTGGCACCACGTGAGCCCCCGCAAGCGCGGCCCCAAGGAGCTCACCGGCATGGTCGACCTAACTCGTGACAAGGACGGACGCGTCCACGCCCGGCTGCTCGACCTGGTCCCCGGCCGCTCCGGGACCGTGTACAAGACGTGGCTCGACCAACGCGGCAAGACGTTCAAGGCCCGCGTCGAGGTCGCCACCCTGGACCCGTTCCATGGCTACAAGAACGCCATCGACGACAAACTCGCCGACGCCACCGCCGTGCTCGACGCCTTCCACGTGGTCGCCCTGGCCGGCCGGGCGGTCGACGAGGTCCGTCGCCGGGTGCAGCAGGAGATCCACGGCCACCGCGGCCGCTCCGGCGACCCGCTCTACGGGATCCGCAACATCCTGCGCTGCGGGGCCGAGCGGCTCACCGACAAACAACACGCACGCCTCGCGGCGGCGATCGCCGCCGATGAACGCCACGACGCCGTCCACATCGCCTGGCAGTGCGCCCAACGCGTCCGAGCCGCCTACGCCCACCCCGACCCGGCAGCCGGCCGCCAACTCGCCGAGCAGGTCGTCGACGGCTTCCCGTCCTGCCCCATCCCCGAGATCGCCCGCCTCGGCCGAACCCTGAGACAGTGGAAGGACGCGTTCCTGGCCTACTTCGACACCGACCGCGCCAGCAACGGCGGCACCGAGGCAATCAACGGGCTCATCGAGCTCCACCGCCGCATCGCCCGAGGGTTCCGGAACCGAGAGAACTACCGGCTACGCATGCTCCTCGTCGGCGGCGGACTCACCCTGGACCCACCGCAGGTATGAAGAGCCGCTATACAATGCTTTCCAACGCCCACCGCAACGCCCGCCGGGACAGCTTCGCCCGCGGTTCGGCGGCCTTGCTCATGTCTTGGCGCCACACATGACCGCACTCACCACACCGGTAGCGGCGCACCGTAACCACCAGGAGGGTGGGGCGCCACCCGAACGGCTCATGGGCCAGGCGCCGGACCACGCTGCCACGCGGGATGCCCTCACCGCCACACCGACGGCACCACTGGTCGGGGTCGACGACCCGGCAGGCGAGGAACTGGCCGACGACCTCCAGGCCGAGCTCGTCAAGGCGGGTGAACGTGGTCAGGTCAGGACGAACGAAGGTAGCGTGGGGCACGTCGAGGTCTTCCAGATGGGCAGTGTGAGAACTTCCATCTTCGGGAGACCTCGACCCTCAACCGCGGACCGACGCGCCGCCCCAGATCACCCCGCCTCTACACCCTCAACTGTGATGAGCCCGTAAACCAGCAACATCAGCTGTCCGCTGAGAGCCAATCAGACCAAATCGGGACTTTCGGACACCTCCGCAACACTGGCCGCATGTCGTCCCCGAACCTGAGATGGAATGGTGAGCAGCGCCTGGTACGCCGTGACGCCAGCCGGTGACTTGTGGGCAGAGCTGGATGTGAAGTGATCCTGGTTACGGCCGTCTGATGTTCTGGCGCCTGGACTACCGGTACGACGACGAGGAACACGAGGGAGCGAGTTCGCGGGACGTGAGTTGGGGCGGTTGCTCGACGGGGTGACGACCATCGCCCTAGGAGACGACGAGTTGCACGGTGCGCTGCGACTCCCCCGACCCTCGGCCCCGCCGTGGTGGTAGAACGCGCCGGCTCGCATGGTTCGGTGCCGCTCCTCCAGGCCGGTGCTGTCTACTGCGGGCACGGATCGCTGCGACCGAGTCTGGCCATACCCGGAGACGCCTCGTCTGGAGAGGGGTTTCCCTAGGGTTTGGCCGAGTGCTTGGCTAGAAGTCGTTCCTGGAGAGCTTCAGGCCCCCGGGTGTCAGGGCTCAAGCGGTGGTCTCGTCGCGCCGTACCCTCGCGGTGCACCATGGACATCACCGCATGGGAGGAACGGCGTTGTGGCAAGCCAAGAGGATTCTGGACTCCTCTCAATCCGCCAGGCTGAACTTCGAAGCAGCGGATCCCTGCCCAAGGTGGCCGTCAGGGACTCCGGCTTGACGCCGATCTCCAGGCCGATCCAGAACCGGAGCACGAGTAGGTTTCTGCGGAGCGTGTCGACTTGGGTGAGGGTGTCGGGCGTCGCCCGGTCGGCATGCTTGGCCCCCATGTAGCAGTCAATCGAATCCTGGATCCACTCGTCGGTGTCCTCGAAGGGCTTGACGGTCATGTCGTCCAGAATCTTCTCCAAGGCGTCCCGGTAGGTCAGCTGGCGCCGGGTGTTCAACCCGGTGCCCCCCTTCTTCTGTACCACGATCTGGTAGCCGAGGTTCTCCAGCGCGATGCCGCTCTGGACTAGGGCGTGTCTCGTAACCGTTGGAGCCATCTGATGATCGCGTTCAGGACCGCGGCCCCGCGGTAGACGATGCCGAGTTTGTCGTAGCGGGTGGCGAACCCGCGCCATTGCTTGCCGTGGTTGAAC
>NZ_SDMQ01000024.1 GCF_004324755.1 Propioniciclava sinopodophylli | reverse complement strand
AACCGCAACGCCGGCACCAGACCGGCAGCAGACACCAGGTTCGGGTCATCGAACACGGGACGGATCGTGTGAGAGGCTTTCACTTACGAGGTGACCCTTCGACGCGGTGGACGGCGACTTCAGCAATTACCATCCTCCCTGCTCAGAACGGTCACCTCGCCCCATGCCACGCCCACACCCGCCACGACACCGGTGGATCAGGGCTGAACCAGTCAGAGCCAACTGGCAAGTTGGCTGGCCGCGGCCTGGTAGTCCGTGGCTCCCGACGCGAGCGCGACCACCAGGTCGTAGGCGTCGTCTTCGGGCGCGTCCAGCGTGACGTCGTTGAGGCCGTAGAACACGACCACGGCAAGCACATTGCTATGGCCGCATCTACCACCCTGGTATCACACGCTCAGGCCGCAGAGTGCGTGAGGGTAGCCGGGCGGCTTCGGCTCCCCAGGGCCCGGGGCCTTGACCCGTGATCGTGGACACGGTGTCGTTTCGGTTATGCCGCTTCCGCGAGGGTAGTCGAGTACGCGGCTTCGTAGGTGTTCGGGGCGATGTTGCCGATCGCTGAGTTGCGTCGGCGGGTGTTGTACCGGTTCGCCCACCGGAACGCGGTCCGGTACGCCGACGCCTGGTCGGCGAACGCCGGCGCGCCGGCCAGGAGCTCGCGTTTCAGGGACGCGTTGAACGATTCCGCCAACGCGTTGTCCGCTGACGAGCCGATCGCGCCCATCGACTGCGTGACGCCGAAGTCGGTGCAGAGGCGGACGTAGTCCTTCGACGTGTAGGTCGAGCCGTGGTCCGAGTGGAACACCGCGCCACGCAGCGAACCGCGTTCGGCGCGGGCGGCCTTGAGTGCGTCCTCGACGAGCGCGGTGCGCATGTGGTCGGCCACCGCCCATCCGCCCCATCGCGACCGGCAATGACACCTGCATAGACGTGGCATCAACGCGTAGATGTTTCAGTTTCTTCTGTGCTGGGCCTGTGTCAGGTGCTGGACCGGGTGTAGGCAGCGGCGCGCACCACATCGTCGTCCTCCAGTCCAGCTCCTATTGCTCCGCCCACGGTGGCCAGGCTGGCGGTGAGCCAGCTGATCTTCGCGTAGTCCAAAGCGTTCACTGGGTGACCGGCGACACCGGCCAGTACCTGCTCGTCGATGAGCAGCAGCGCGCCGAGCCAGGACAGGATGAATAAGCCGAGGTAGAACACCACAACCCCGATGGCCACGGTCGCGGTGGTGGCCAAATTGAACAGGATCACCTGCTCACGTTGGGCTCGCCGCCGTGGGCGCTCCCACAAGTCGGCTCCCAGGATCAGGGTGGCACTCACCGCCCCGATCGCCATCACCGCCAGCAGGACCAGGCGCACCGGCCCGTAGGCCATGGCCAGTACCCATAGGTCCGAGGCCACCAATGTCAGCATGCCGGTGGCCGCTGCCACGACCATCGCCCGGGAGAGCCGGGCCACGAAGGCCCAAGGCTGGTTGGCGCGGATCATGCCCAGCAGCAACCGCACGTTGCCGCTCAGCACTCGGGCCGTGAACTGCACGACGTTGTCGTCCGGGCGTTCGTCGAGGTCGGTGGACAGCTGGTGGGCTCTTCGAGCAAGATCCCGCTGGGCGTTGCGGTCTTCGGCGTCGTAGCCCAGGAGCTGCCCGACCACGTGCACGGTGGTCTCTTGCACCTTCTGCCGCACGCGCACGGCTCCCAGGGTTGGGACGGAGACCAGTCCTACCCCGTGCACGGGGCTGAGCTGGGTGAGCACCGGACGTCGGCCGGTCTTCAGGGGGATCTCGGTGAGCACCACGGCCAAATCCCAGTTCTCCTCCAGCACGCGGTTTCGGGCCGCCTCCAGCAGGTCCAAGGTCTCGGCGGGTGGATCGACCAGCCGGTCTTCGGCCATCTTCAGTTGCCAGCGCACTCCCGGATACCGCTGCACCAGAATCTTGCGCACCGAGGTGGTGACCTCGGGGCCGAGCATCGCACTCAGGGATGGTGAGACCACCAGGCCGATGAGCAGCTCGGCATCGGAAAGGGGTTCGGCAGGATCGGCGGTGGATCGGGAACGCTCAGCAGTCACCGTCCCATGATGAGGCAACGGGCCTTGACCCGTGATCGTGGACACGGTGTCGTTTCGGTTATGCCGCTTCCGCGAGGGTAGTCGAGTACGCGGCTTCGTAGGTGTTCGGGGCGATGTTGCCGATCGCTGAGTTGCGTCGGCGGGTGTTGTACCGGTTCGCCCACCGGAACGCGGTCCGGTACGCCGACGCCTGGTCGGCGAACGCCGGCGCGCCGGCCAGGAGCTCGCGTTTCAGGGACGCGTTGAACGATTCCGCCAACGCGTTGTCCGCTGACGAGCCGATCGCGCCCATCGACTGCGTGACGCCGAAGTCGGTGCAGAGGCGGACGTAGTCCTTCGACGTGTAGGTCGAGCCGTGGTCCGAGTGGAACACCGCGCCACGCAGCGAACCGCGTTCGGCGCGGGCGGCCTTGAGTGCGTCCTCGACGAGCGCGGTGCGCATGTGGTCGGCCACCGCCCATCCGGCCAGCTTCCGCGAGCACAGGTCGATCACTGTCGCCAGGTACACCCCGTTGGACACCGAACAGCTGCGCGCGAGTGGGCCGGCAGCCTGTCTACCCACCCAGCAGACACCCGCCACCCCCGTGGTTACCCCTCTAGGAATCTCAAGTAGATCTCCTACCGGCGGACGCCGCGGCGCCGGTCCGGGCTCGTGTCCCAGGAGACTCGAAACCGAACCTCACTGAGTCGCGCGCATCCGGCGCACGTCGTCACTGCCGTCACCGAAGGTCAACCAGCGGTCGGTCTCAACGAAGGCTGTCTGGCGGATGAGGATGCCAGGCTCTCCGTTCCGGGGAGGTTCCCACGGTGTTGGGGCAAGGGCGCGAAGCGGCGAAGCGAACCCTTGCCCCAACACGATGGTTCCGTGGTTGGCTGGCTGGGACCGGAAAAGGGCGGTCCGGGCAGGGTCTGGTGGACGCCTGACCAACCGCGCGGGGCACTACCTGGGGCGTGGTTGCAGCCAGCCTGCACAGGAAGGGCATGAGCACTATTCATGAAGGTCAGCCCGACTCAAGGAACGAGCGCAGCTGGTGGGTGACTGTCGGTGTCTGGGGGTGGCGTGCCGCGGGGTGGCTGGCGGGCTACGCGGCGTCACGGCTGCTGGACGCGTGGTGGCCGTGAGCCGCTGAGAGGCGCCGTGGCTCCTGGGGGGGACGTCGACCGCGGCGACCGCGGGCGTCACCTGGGACGCCCAGGTGGCGGCGCGACCAGCGGCCACCGAGGAGCGCGCCTCGGCGGTGCTCACGACCACGCCAACGCACCGGTTATCGGCGTCGATCAGGAGGAGGGGCCAGCGAACAGCAGGGCGTCCGCGTCGGCGCGACGCGCCGACGCGCCGGAGGTCCTCTCGACCCGCTCGAGGTCGTCGAGGCACACCCCGAGCTCGGGACGGTTCATCGCAACGCCTGAGACCTTCTCCGCGTACACGCGAACCGCACCGGCGTTCCGCAGTAGGTCCACCTGGGCGTCGAGGTCCTGGTCCTGCGTCGAAACGCGGGCGTATCCATAGATCATGACGAGCCGGCTCCTTCGCGTGGGTGCTCTAACTTCCGATGTGAACCTCACGGCCCGTGCGGGAGCGTTGAGTGAGACACGCCGCACGCGGGAGCGGGTTCTCTGGCGCGACTTCTCGCGAACCCATCGTCTGATGAGGGCGAAGCCCACCTACACCCATCTTCCTTGGGGTCGTACGGTGGAGTCCATGAGATCGGACTCCACCGAGCTGGGGCATTGGAAGCTTGATGCCCTGCACGACGGCACTCAGATGATCCCGCCACTGGCGGAGGCTAGAGCCGAGCTTCAGTTCGCCTTAGACGGCAAGCTATTCTGTCACGACAGTGTGAACACCGCGTACGGTCGTTACTCACTGGGCGAAGACGGAACGATGCACATGACACTCCTGGGGGAGACGCTCGGCGGCCCGCCCAAGTGGGCCCAGAACCAAGACAATCTTCTGCGGGCGGCCCTTACGAGCGCAAGCCGGCTGCTCGTCAGAGGGAACTCCCTGGCCTTACTCGACTCGCAGGGGTCGGCACTAGCGATTTTCCTTCGTGCGGCGTCACATTAACCAGTTCGTAGCGTCGCATCCGGAATGCTATTGACGATCGTACGGGTTGACGAAAAGAACACCCTTCGGAAACACCTCATGCTCGAATCAAACATTGATCCGCAGTTGGGGGTTTCCTCCCACCTAGGGTCCCCCCCTTGGATCATGCCGACTGCACCAACCTTGCCGTTCGTATAAGGGATAAGTGGCTCTTCATACCTGCGGTGGGTCCAGGGTGAGTCCGCCGCCGACGAGGAGCATGCGTAGCCGGTAGTTCTCTCGGTTCCGGAACCCTCGGGCGATGCGGCGGTGGAGCTCGATGAGCCCGTTGATTGCCTCGGTGCCGCCGTTGCTGGCGCGGTCGGTGTCGAAGTAGGCCAGGAATGCGTCCTTCCACTGTCTCAGGGTTCGGCCGAGGCGGGCGATCTCGGGGATGGGGCAGGACGGGAAGCCGTCGACGACCTGCTCGGCGAGCTGGCGGCCGGCTGCCGGGTCGGGGTGGGCGTAGGCGGCGCGAACCCGTTGGGCGCACTGCCAGGCGACGTGGACCGCGTCGTGGCGCGGCGATCGCCGCCGCGAGGCGGGCCTGTTGTTTGTCGGTGAGCCGCTCGGCCGCGCAGCGCAGGATGTTGCGGATCCCGTAGAGCGGGTCGCCGGAGCGGCCGCGGTGACCGTGGATCTCCTGCTGCACGCGGCGGCGAACCTCATCGACCGCCCGGCCGGCCAGGGCGACCACATGGAGAGCATCCAGGACAGCGGTGGCGTCGGCGAGTTTGTCGTCGATGGCGTTCTTGTAGCCGTGGAACGGGTCCAGGGTGGCGACCTCGACCCCCAGCCTTGAACGCCGTGCCGCGTTGGTCGAGCCATGTCTTGTACACGGTCCCGGAGCGGCCGGGTACGAGGTCGAGCAGCCGGGCTCGGACGCGTCCGTCCTTGTCACGGGTCAGGTCGACCATGCCGGTGAGCTCCTTCGGGCCGCGCTTGCGGGGACTCACGTGGTGCCACAGGTGTTCGTCCACCCCGAGGGTGGTCACGCCGGCGAACCGGGCCTCGTCGTCGGCCAGCGTCGCCAGGATGGGTTGGATCGAGCCCCATACCGTCTTCCACGCCACCCCCAGCTGCCGCGCGAGTCCGTGGATGGAGGCGTGCTCGCGGCGGACCTGCTCGATCACCCACCGGCACGCCCGGGTGGTCAACAGCCCGCGCGGGCGGGCTATCTGCTCGTCCTGCTCGGTGAACACCCTGGTCGGGCACGCCGGCTCCAGGCACCGCCACGTGCGTTTGCGCCACCGCAGCCGGGTCGGCCGCGCGAAACACGGGATGTCCACCAGCGTGGTCGTGCGTCGGCCGTGGCTCTCAGCGACCACCCCACACGTCGGGCAGCCCATCACCGTCGGCGCGGACTCCATCGTGACCACGAGCACGCCATGGCCGGTCTTGTCGACGTCGACCACGTGCAAGCCGTCCAGGCCGACCAGCAGGTCGCAATGGTCACAGTACGAAGGGGTCGTGGCAGCGCAGCAGCACCCCGTAGGCTCGGACACGTCGAGGCCTTCCGGTCAGGTTGAACAGACGCTTCCGATCCTGAAGGCCTCGACCCCCAACCACCCTCACCCCGCGCTCTGGCGTGTCGCGCTCACCCCCACCTCAAGGTTGAAGAGCCTGATTCCTGCGCGGCGAAGTCCTGGACGCAGTAACCAAGAAGTCCTGGACGTAGTAACCAAGAAGTCCTGGACGCCGTGAGCCGAAGTCCTGGACGGCGCAACTCGAAGTCCTGGACGGCGTAACTCGAAGTCCTGGGCGCCGTAACTCGAAGTCCTCGGCGGGGAGAGTCGAAGTCGTCGGCGGGGTAAGTCGAAGTCGTCGGCGGCCGGAGCGGGGCGCGGCCGGCGGGGCGGGCCGGCAAGCGGGCGGGCCGACAGGCGGGCGGGGCCGGCGGGCGGGTCAGCAGCAGCGGGTGCCGGGGTTGAGCTCCTGGTCGCGGTACTTGGCGCGCCAGAACTCCTTCTCGGTCATCGGGGGGTGCTCGCAGCCCGTGACCATGTGGTGGTGGAGGTACTTGTCGTAGGCGTCCGAGCCGACGATGCCGCGGGCGAAGCGCCGGATCTCCTTCGCGAGCGCGACCAACCGGTCGGCGGGGGTTCCCGCCGACCGGTCAGCCGGTGATGCGCCGTGCGCGGATGAGGTCAGTGCCCTGTTCCTTCCAGGTTCTCCTGCGGGTACTTCTCGTAGAAGGCCGCCCACTCCTTCTCGAGCTCCCGTTCGGCAGGATTGGCGATGATGCCCGTCGGTGCGAACATCTTCGAGGGTACCTGCGGGGCCTCGGTGTCGATGATCCCGATGCCGCGCAGCGCCTGGATCGTCTTGATGCTGGACACGATCATTACGATCAGGCCGCACACCACGAACAGGATCGACAGCGAGCCCTGCACCGCGGTGTTGAACACCACGGTGTTCATCTGGTCCAGGTTCTTCGCCGCACCCAGGGACGTCTCGCCGGCGGCGATCGCGTCGCGGTACTTGAAGTGGTTGGCCCAGTAGCCGATCGCCGGGTTCGGGTCGAAGATCTTCAGCAGCGAGCCGTACACGGTGATCACCGCGGTGAAGAGCATCGGAACCGCGATGATCAGCAGCGTCCACGTGTGGCCCTTGCGGGCGAAGATGACCAGGCAGATCGACAGCGCGACGGCCGCGAGCAGCTGGTTGGCGATGCCGAACAGCGGGAACAGCGTGTTGATGCCGCCGAGCGGGTCGTGCACGCCCATCACCAGGATCGAGCCCCAGCCGGCCACCATCAGGCCGGTCGTGATCCACGCCCCCAGGCGCCAGTTCAGGTCGCGGAAGCGCGGGTAGATGTTGCCCAGGGCGTCCGAGGCCATGAAGCGCGCCACGCGGGTGCCGGCGTCCACCGAGGTGAGGATGAACAGGGCCTCGAACATGATCGCGAAGTGGTACCAGAAGGACGCCATGCCCTCGCCCGGGATGAGCGCGTGCATGATCTGCGACAGGCCGACGGCCAGGGTCGGCGCGCCGCCGGTGCGCGACACGATGGACGCCTCCCCGACGTCGGTGGCCGTCTGGGCCAGGACCGCCGCGCTGGTGGTGACGGTCGAGCCGTCGGAGTTCACCAGGCCCAGCGAGTTCACGAACGCCGCGGCGCCCTCCACGGTGCCGCCGGTCGCGGCGGCGGAGGAGTTCATCGCGAAGTAGATGCCCTGGTCGATCGAGAGGGCCGCGACGAAGGCCATGATGGCGACGAACGACTCCATCAGCATGCCGCCGTAGCCGATCAGGCGGGTCTGGGACTCCTTCTCGACCAGCTTCGGCGTGGTTCCCGAGGAGATCATCGCGTGGAAGCCCGACAGGGCGCCGCAGGCGATGGTCACGAACAGGAACGGGAAGAGCTTGCCGCTGAACACAGGCCCGTCCCCCGCCTCGGCGAACCGCGTGATCGCGGGGACGTGGATCTCGGGACGGACGACGACGATCGCGACGGCCAGCATCGCGATGACGCCGATCTTCATGAACGTCGACAGGTAGTCGCGCGGGGCCAGCAGCATCCACACCGGCAGGACGGCGGCGATGAAGCCGTAGGCGATGATGATCCAGGCGATGGTGGGCCGGTCGAGGGCGAAGATCGCGTGCCCCATCTCGGATTCGGACACCCAGCGGCCGGACACGATGGCGAACAGCAGCAGCGCGCAGCCGATCACCGACACCTCCATCACCTTGCCGGGACGCAGGTAGCGCAGGTAGAAGCCCATGAACAGGGCGATCGGGATGGTGAGGCCGACGGAGTAGACGCCCCACGAGCTCTCGCCGAGGGCGTTGACGACGACCATCGCGAGGATGGCGACGATGATCAGCATGATCGACAAGGTGGCGATGAAGGCGGCGATGCCGCCGAACAGCCCCAGCTCGTCGCGGGCCATCTGGCCCAGCGAGCGGCCCTTGCGGCGCATCGAGACGAACAGCACCAGGTAGTCCTGGACGGCGCCGGCCAGGATGACGCCGACGATGATCCAGATCGTGCCGGGCAGGTAGCCCATCTGTGCGGCGAGCACGGGGCCGACCAGCGGGCCGGCGCCGGCGATGGCGGCGAAGTGGTGGCCGTAGAGGATGCGGCGGTCGGTGGGGACGAAGTCCTTGCCGTCGTAGTTGCTCTCCGCCGGGGTGGCCCGCTTGTCGTTCGGGTGGACCAGCTTGTCCTGGATGTACTTGGAGTAGAAGCGGTACGCGATCAGGTAGGACGCCACCGCCGCGAACACGAACCAGACGGCGTTGACTGATTCGCCGCGGGCGAAGGCGATCATCCACCAGGCGACGGCACCGATCAGAGCGATCACCGACCAGATGGCGATCTTGGCCGGCGTCCACTTGGCGTGCTGCTTCTCGATGTCCGGGTCGATCTGGACCGCGGGGCGTTCCGCGGCGAGGGGATCGAGTGTTGCGGCGTCCCATGGCCCGGGTGTTCCCGGCGTGGGTGTCTGCATGATTTCCTCGGTCTTCTCCCTGCAGAGGGCTGATGAAAAGAGCGGGGGTGGCTCCACGCGGGATGTTACACCTGTTATCCGGCTTGTATGACTTGGAGTGCCTCCTGGTGACGGGTGGTGGTCGCTACGGTGGCTGTGGGAGGAGGCTCCGGGTCTCGCCGCTATCGGGCTGAGCGTGATGGCTCGTGAAAGAGATCGGTGGGCTCTGGGGTCGACTCTCCCGGTCGAGGCTGGCCCGGTTCAGGGAATTGGTGGCCGAGGCGTGGACCTGCCACGCGGGTGACTCGTCTTGGGTGGCACCGGATCACGCACAAGCGTGGGTTCGCCGACTGTGGCGTTGGTTGCGGTCGCTGGGTGGCGATGAGCGGGAGTGTCTGCGCGTCACTGTCTGTCGACGGGGACGAGGGTTCTCCCGTCCAGGAAGACGATGCCCGTCGTGCGGAGTCACTGGCCGGTGGTTGGGCCCGGCGGGGTCGTGTCGTTCACAGCGAACGGAGGAACCCTCGTGTTTGTTCACCCTACCGATCCCGCGCTGGCGCGGGTCCAGGTCGGAATCGATGCTGCGGTGGTCGCCGACCATCACGTCACGATCCGGGCGACCTTGTCCGACGGGCAGGTGCAGCTGTCCCGTTTCCATGTCCCACCCACGATTGCTGGCTTGTCTCGTCTGGGCGAGCGACTGTCGGTGTTCCCGGGTGTGGTCGCTGTTGCGGAGCGGGTCCGCTGAAGGTTTGGTTGACCTCCGGGTTTATGGGCTCTTCACACTTCTGGTGGGGGTGGCGGGGTGAGTCTGGGCCGCCCCCTTCATTCGGTCCGGACGCTCTGTGAGTCGTCGGTTTCGATTTGATGGGTGCATTGCTGAGCGTACTCGGCTGGGGGTAGGTAGCCGAGCGAGGAGTGCCGGCGGTGGTGGTTGTA
>NZ_SDMQ01000023.1 GCF_004324755.1 Propioniciclava sinopodophylli | reverse complement strand
TCGGGGAAAGCCTGCACCGCCGCCTCGCGATCCAAGCTGCCGAAGAGCACCTCAGCCTCAACCAGTACGTCGTGCAACGCCTCTCAGAGGCCTCCTGAGCCACCTCTGGAACATCCGCAATTGCCGCACCGTGGACGGTGGCCTCCCTGCTGCCCGGCCGCGACCTCATCTGCGGAGGAGGCCTGCTACCGACCGAGGCGCTTGATGGCGCGGTCAAGATCATCCAAGGCCTTCTGCGCCTTCCGAGCGCCCCCACCTTGATCCTCCAGCTTGATGCTATGTCCGCGGCGACACCGAACGGTACGCCGCTGGCCCACGTCTTGGAGCGTCACGTTGACCGCAGTGCCGCACTCGGGGCATTCGATGTCGAAGTCCATGATGATGCCTCTCAATGGCCGGCTCTGAACGAGTCGTGTAGGCCGGATATCGGAGACCATATTCCTTGCGTCTGACAGTTCTCAGGTACCAGGGGGAGGTTCCGCGTCCGGGTGTCCGGTCTTACCCTGGGCCCTAAGGCTCGCCCGCACATGCCGCGTAGTGGACGCCGATCCCCCGGGCGCCTAGCGTGGCGGCATGTGGTTGGCCAAGAGGATCGCTGACTTCGTGGAGCAGCAGTATCTCTCGGAGGAAGGTGACGTTCGGGACAACGTCGAGCGGTTGTTCTCGGGGGATCTGGTGTACCACGTGGACGCCGAAATCCTTGGCCGAGACGACTTGGTCGCGATGGGCCATGCGGTTCGCTCAACCGAAAGGGAGAGTCGGAAGTTCTCGTTGTCCGACTGGGAAGAACGCGGCTTGACCGTTCGATGGCATCTCTCGGCTCGTCTCTGGAGCTACGCCCGGTCCACCACCACCTGCGGAACCCGGGTTTCACGCGGTGGAGGAAGAACTGTTCGCTAGAACCGCTCTGGTCGTCCATGCGTCTGAACATGTTCTCTATCGCGGCCTCGTAGGTGCCGATGTGAAGAGCCTTGTCCTTCTGTCGCGCCGCCCATCGCTCGACGGATCCGGGCCCCGCCATCGACTCCATGCGTCGCCTGGTGTCGTCTGTGAACTTCCCAGCGGGATCGAAGTCCCTCTCCGGCCAGTTCTCGTGAGTTGATGAGTGGTACCAGTAAGAAGCGAGCACTGCTGTGTTGTTGTGCGAGGGGTCATCTGGTCTTGCGCAGAAGTCGGGACGATCCTCACCCCGGCAATCGGTGCCGCACTCCGGGCACGGTTCAAGACCCTGATTGAAGCGGTCTAGCCACTGCTCGTTGACGAACCACTCGTGGCCGCATGTTCCGCAACGCATGCGTCGCATACGCTCAAAGTCAACTGGTGGCTCGATCACTAGCTCAGCATTGCAGGAGCCCCTGACAATCTGCTGCCGTTGGTCACTTCCAGCGAGTCCCGCCGCACCCCGAATGGGCACTCGCCAAGCATCCGCATCTGGCGCCGTCAGCGCGGGCCCATCGGTCTGGGCGGGCAGCGTTTAGGGTACGTCCGTGGCGTTCCTACGCATGGCGTTCTTTCCTGGCGGCACCATCGAGCATTGGAGGGTGGTGGCGGCGGCCGTGGGCGACGTGACCATCCCGGGGGGCCGCCGCGCCTTCGCGTCTGGCCCCGCTGCCGACGGATGGCAGGTCATGCAGTGGGACTCCCGCGACGCTCTGGATCGCTTCAATCGGGAGGTCTACCTCCCCGCGGTTGCCCGGCTGGGAGATCGCGGGTTCCCGGAGCCTCCGGTCGTGACTGATGTCGAAACGGTGGACGCCTGGATCGGTGAGACAGTGCTTCCCTGACAGGCAAGCGTCGATCGTCAGAAACCCCATCCGGGCACACGCCTCTGCCGCTGTTCGGCTCTTGAGGCGTTGTGGGGGCTACGCGGTTGGCGGCCTGGCCAGGACCACCAGTGTGCCTTGTGGATGGCCGGGCCAATCACACGTCGGCAGCGAGCATTTGTAGGGTGCGCACCAGCAAGATTGTGGCCTGCGCCGCCGCATATGCGGTGACCCTCGCGTTCCCCTTGTGAGTAACCTCCTGCGCCAGCGCCCAAGTAGAGTTCACAAACTGACGCAATCGTTCGCCGCTGCTCCCCCTCGCGTGCTCTGCCAGGAACAGGGCGAGCCACCCCTTCGCGTCAGCGCCCTTTGGCGCCTCCTGACCATCCGGAACAAGCGCCGCGTCGGCGATTAGGGCGGCCAGGTCGATCAGGATTTCCCGGCAACGACGCCCAACGTCCTGCAAATCATCCTGCGAGCTGGCCGCCCGAAGTTCGTCGGCTAACCCGGCAACCCGTGCATCCAGTTCCGTCCAGGTAAGCGGGCCAGGTGCCCCCGGATCGTGAACCTGCACGCCCGCATCTATCGCCTCAAGCGCATCCCGGACGGGCCCTGCCAACTGGCCGATGTATTCGCGTCGTTGAGCCCACTTGGGGAAGTGCTGAGTCCAGTGGCCGTACCACTCCCACAGATCCCGAAACGGGAACGGATACTCCAATCCGAGGGACCGCAGCGCCCTCATCAGAAGCGTCCGATCCGACTTGTACCGCGCGTTTGCCTCCTCAACGCGAGGCCCGTCAGTCGCCACGCTCACCAACAGGGCGGCGACTCGATCCAGCAACACCAAGGTTCCGGCTGGATCTCCCGCCGGGACCCCGTTCTCGTCATCGGCGTGGAGCACTTGTCCACTCTACCCAGACACACGCCTTGGCCGCCTCCGATGCCACAAGTCGGCCGACGCTCCAGCCACTGCCTCTTCGAATGAGAACGCATCGTCACGTAGCCCAAGCATCCGCAACTGCCGCTGTCGGCCGGTGCTCACTCACCTAGGCCGTGTTGCTAAATGCTGGTTCGGGGCCTTCGGGTGATCCTTGAGGCGTGTCGCGAGATGTCATCACGGACGAGGTCTGGGAGCTGATCCGGGACGTGTTCCCGCCGGTGAGGACACGGGGCCGTCCTCCGGTGGATCGGCGCACGGTGGTCGAGGCGACCGCGTGGCGGTTCCGCACGGGATCGGCGTGGCGAGACCTCCCCGACCGGTTCGGGAGCTGGAACACGATCTACAAGAACTTCCGGCGATGGGCGACCGACGGCGTCTGGGAGGACCTGCTCACCCATGTGCAGAAGCGGGCGTCGCTTCAGGGTGAGATCGACTGGGTCGTGTCGGTGGATTCCTCGATCGCGCGTGTCCATCAGCATGGCGCGACCCTGCCCCGGGTCACAGGGGGATCCATCGAACTACAAGAAGTCCGGGCCAGAGCCTCCTGACCACGCGATCGGCCGGTCACGGGGTGGTTTGACGACGAAGATCCATCTCGTCTGCGACGGGCAGGCCCGGGCGCTGGCGTTCGTCCTCACCGGCGGGCAGGTCGCAGACACGAGCAGTTCACCTGCGTACTCGACGAGATCCACATCCCCGGCCGGGGGCCTGTGCGCACGAGGCCGGATCGGGTGCTCGCGGACAAGGGCTACCCGTCGAAGAAGAACCGGGCCTGGCTGCGCGAGCGCGGCGTCAAGGCCACGATCCCCGAACGCGACGACCAGATCGCGCACCGTCGCAAGCGGCCGGGCCGTCCGATCGACTTCGGCGATGAGCAGCGGGAGCGTTACAAGGGCCGCAACGTCGTCGAGCGGTGCTTCAACTTCGTGAAGCAGTGGCGAGGACTCGCTTCCCGCTACGACAAGACCGCCCGGTCATACGCGGCAGGGCTCTGCCTCTCCGCCGCCTTGCAATGGATTTAGCAACACGGCCTAGTGGTGTCTGCTTCTGGCGGGGGTCCGCCACCCACAACTGGTTCGGGGCCTCGGCGACGAACTGCCGCTCGACCAGGTCCTCCGGGCGGGGTGTCTCGGCACCGTCGGAGCGGGTGGTGTGGAGGGTCTTGGCGCGGGTGATGCCACGCAACCCTTCAGCCCGCATCAACCTTTCCACGGTGCAGCGTGCCACCTGTTGGCCTTGCCGCCGGAGTTCGGCATGGACCTTCCTGGCGCCGTAGACGCCCAGGTTGCGGCTGTGCACGGTTCGGATCTCCTCGGTCAGCTCGACATCGCGGACCGCGCGCGCCGAGGGGGTGTGGTGCTTGTTGGCGTAGTAGGTGCTCGGAGCGATCTGCACGCCTGCTTCCCGCAGGACCCGGCAGATCGGCTCGACTCCGAGTTCACGGCCCTCCACGATGCGGCCGCGGTGAGCGTCGATGTAGTCGACGACCACCGCGACCGGCACCTCACGGGCCGCTACCTGATCTTGCGGTCGAGCTCCGCTGCTGCGAAAAAAGCTGCGCTTGTCTTCAGGATCTCGTTGGCTCGGCGCAGCTCCCGGACCTCGCGCTCCAACTCGTTGATCCGGGTCTGGTCGTCGGTGGTGATCCCCGGACGGAGGCCGTCGTCGACCTCGGCGTGACGGACTCAGTTGCGTAGTGCTTCGGGGTGGATCCCCAGCTGGTCAGCGACGCGCTTGATCGCGCCACGGCTCGTCTCGGGGTCCTTCCTCGCGTCCAACGCCATTCGCGTCGCCCGCTGCTGCAGCTCAACGCTGTACTTCCTCGGTGGTGCCATAACTCTCATCCTTCACTGATTTGAGAGCCTCCACCAGACCCGGGGCGATTCAGAAGAGATGCACCCACCGTACCTCCAGCAGGCCGCAGGGTGAGGTGCTTTAGGCGTCACTCGGTCGAACAGATCCATCCGCGATCCAGCAGAAGCGCCTAAGGCAGATGACACTGCTCGCATGGTTGGAGGGATCCGACAACAACATGGCCTCCGGCGTTTCGCGTTCACCACACGCCGTACGAACTTGACGTCACCACCATGTGCCATGAGGGTCTCGGTGATCCAACTGCCGATCTCGTCATCGCATACGCAGCCAATCAATGCGCACTTGCGCCCGAGGCCCAATAGGCCACATCGGATTCCGCTCTGGCCACATGAGCTCGCCAATTTACCGTCAAGCCTGACGGGATGCGAAGGCACAGCACCGCACAGCCACCTTTTTGGCCGCTCCACGAGGGGTCAGAATGGGGCGGCCTGTTCGGCCTCCGCACTGCCCGAGCGAGGTGCCAGGGCGATTCCGAACAGCAGCATCACCGCGACGAACAAGAGGTGGAACCACGGTGATGCCTCGGTCACCAGCAAGCCGGTGAACGGTGGCACGGCGTGCGCGACGACGGCCGGCCAAATCGAGCCGCCCCTAATGGCGACCGCTGCCAATAGCGGAGCGAGGAACACGATCCCGAGGTTGGCTGCGAGATTGGCGGCCAGCGGCATCACATCGGCTACGGCGTAGGCCACGACGAGGGGTAGGTGCCAAACCATCCACACCAGCGCGATCAGGATGGTCGAGCGCCAGAACCCAAGGTGCGCCAAAGCCTGCGCAAGGTGACCGCGCCAAGCCACCTCCTCACCCAAGGTGCTCAGCATTGTCACCAGGGTGATCGGCAGCACGGAGCCGACGAGGGCGAGGATCCACCCCTCGGCCGGCGCCCAGCGCGCAAGCCCGAGGAGCACTCCGACCACAATCTGAAGCAGCTGCGCGACCATGACGGCGGCGAACGCGAGCCCCGCCCAGATCAGCGTCCGGGACCAACTGCGAACACTCAGCCCCCACAACTCGGGAAGCCGAACCCGGAGCGGCACCAGCCACAGCACGACCACAAGCGACGCAAGCGCCGGTATCCACCTGCCCACGAGCAGGAGCCAGCCAGGCGGTTCCGTGGCGTTCAGGATATAGGGAAGGACCACTACCCAGAGTGCGGCCACTACGAGGAGGGAGAATACGATGAAGCTTCGGACACCCTGCACGGGTACGAAGTTTGTTCGCTGCACAAACGCAGCGTAGCTCGTAGAATTAGGCAAGGGAAGGGGCACGATTGGAAGGGCGTAGAGGTCCCCGTGGCAACATCGACAGGGACCTGATCGTGGGAGCCGCCCGTGCCATCGTCGAACGCAACGGCGCGGCGGCACTGACACTCCGCGCCGTCGCCGCCGAGGCCGGTGTGGCGCCCAACGCCGTCTACACATACGTGAATGACATGCACGACCTATCAACCGCGGTCGCCGACGCCTTCATCGGCACCTGGGACCTCACGCTCCTTGACTCCGCCGCACCGAGGCCGGCCGCCGCGGCCTTCATCCAGCACGCGTGGGACCAATTCACCTTGCACCCCGGCCCAGCCGACCTGTTAGGCCGACACCGGGTCGTCGGTGCGAACTCGCTGGCGCTGCAGGAGGCGTTGCTCGGGTTTCTGACCGAGCGTGCCGGGCTGGGCCTGGAGCGGGCGGCGTCAGGCACCTACTTGCTGACGGCATGGCTGCACGGTCGTGCGCTGCTGCGCACCTCGGACGACGAGGACGTCCCCGCACGGCAGCTCGCCGGCGTGGATGCAGCGTCGATCCCGCTGACCCTGGCCGCAGCGCGACTGCCGACCGGCGACCTAGACGAACTCGAGCTGCTCCTGGATGCGCTGCTCGGCCAGGGCGGCCCGGACTAGGACGACCTGCTTCTGCATCCCAGCCGCCAGCGTTGTCCGGTCTCGTCCCCCAACGGTCAACGACTCGGTGCGCGGCCTCAGCAAGCCTCCCTCGACCCGCAGCGCTGGCCGCGCGTTGCGGTAGCGCTTGGCGTCCACCACGAACACCCCGTTGGGGCACACGACCAGATGATCGATGTTTGCCCTGGTCCGGGGAATGAGGCGGTCGTGCAGCACACGCAGCGAGTCGCCGGCCATGGACGTCAACATGCCACCGAGCATCCGCTCACCCTCAGCACCAACCGACCACGCCCGCGTCGACTGAGGGTCATCGAAGACCGCCAAAAGGAACCGTCCCATACGCGGGTGCTTGGCCAACACCCGTTCCTGCCTGGCATCGTGGCGCCGCTTGTACTCGGCAGCCGCAGATGCGCCACCTTGCCCATCGACCACCCCCAACACAGGCACCTTGTCCACCTCCGGCCCTGGACGAACTGCATCGGTTGCGACTGTCTCGGTCATCTGGTCGACAACCGCATGCGGAACAACCATCTGTGTCTGGTCGGGCGGGACCGAGGCAGGGCACGTCACGCAGGCCACCGTCTTGCTTACCCGGTCGTAGTCCGCGGTCGTGCCCGCACTGAGTGCCGATCCGCAGCTCGAGCAGGTGCCGGCGTAGCGCAGCCGCATCCGCTTCACGTCCATCGGTGCCGCATCCTCAACCATGAGGAACAAAGTAGCGGTCCATCAGAGGCGAATATCGACGACGTCCCCATCAACCCCCAAATCACACCGGGGCAGCCGTCACGAACGCACGGATCTGCCGCCGTCCGCGCAGCTCGCTGGTCGCGCGTAGCGGACCTCCGTGGCGTCAATCGGCGGGATCGATCTTGGGCGGCGCCCCTGTTACATGTAACCTGATGGCATGGCTGTGAGGGAGCGCGTGGGCGAATACCGGCATCGCATGCGGGCACGGGGTTACCGCCCAGTGCAGGTCTGGGTCCCTGACGTGCGCAGCGAGCAGTTCGCTCGCGAGGCGCGGCGCCAAGCAGCCCTGATCGCGCAGATCGACCGCCACAGCGATGACCAGGACTTCATCGAGGCCGTATCCCTCGATTGGGACGAGGAGTGAAACGCGGGGAACTGTGGACGGTGGCTGGGGGGGTCTATGCGGCCAAGCCGAGGCCTGCTGTGATCGTGCAGGACGATGTCTTCGAACTGACGGAGTCGGTCACGGTCGCTCCGCTCACGACCACCCTGACCGATGCGCCGCTGCTGCGACTTCGGGTGCCTGCTGGGGGCCTGGCCGGCCTGACCCACGACAGTGACGTGATGGTGGACAAGTTGACCACCGTGAGGCGCAGCAATGTTCAGGTCAGGATCGGGCGCCTGTCGAGCCAGCAGATGGTCGAGTTGGAGCGACTCATGATGACCTTCCTCGGCATGGCCCGGTAGGCCACATCCGCCTTCCGAACATCCTGTATTGCCGCCCTCGGAGCGGCACCTGTGTTGGTGACGTGTAGTACATCGTCCGACATCGAGCTAGTATTGGGATGTGGGTGAGGTACTCAACTGGGACGAGGGGGCCGCGGGCTACATCCGGGGGCGCGGTGACCGCTACCCCGGCGGCCTGGACATCGAGCCGGAATGGGCCCAGCAGGTCATGCACGACGTCGACCTGGTGGCGTTCGAGCCGGATCCGAAGTCGCGTATGGGCGCCTCACGCTTCATCGGGTTCTCGGCTGACTCCGGCCGCGTGCTGGTCGTCATCGCCTTCCGGGACGCCGATGGCGACCTGCACGGCATCAACGCATGGCCGGCGACCGGCGCCGACCTGAGGTTCTATCGAGAGGGGACCACCGATGGCGAAGACGATTGATCCGGCTCTGGCTGCTCGCCTCCGAGAAGAGTCCGAGCAGACGCGCGAGGCCGCCTATCCGGCCGGGGCCCGGCCCACCCGACCGAACCGCAGCAAGGTGTACTCGATTCGCCTCAGCGAGGAGGAGCAAGCCCGGGTCGAGCAGGTGGCCGACGCCAAGCACCTGCCCGCGTCCACCTTGGTACGGTCCTGGATTCTCGACCGGCTCAACCAGGAGAAGACCGCCTGACCAACATCCGGACATGCCGCCCACAGTGCGAAGGTGCAGGGTCGGCTTCGGTACACGAGGGCGCGGCCCGCGGATGCTGTTGGCCGCGCGAGAGCTGAAACGGGTGCCGTGGAGCAGGATCACCAGCGGTCGGGCATGAAATCACCCTACGTGCGGACCTCGCGCACCATCATCGCCGCGGAGACTCGGTTGTCGACGCCGAGCTTGGTGAAGATGTGGGACAGGTGCGCCTTGACCGACGCCATGGACACGTTCAGTCGCGAGCCGATCTGGGCGTTGGTCAAGCCCTCGGCCATGAGGACGGCGATCTCGCGCTCGCGTTGGGTGAGTTGCTCCAGCGCCGCGTTCGCCGTGGCATCGGCGGCCGGACGCTCGGTGGCGACCTGGATGAGCGTGTCGGTGACCTCCGGTGACAGCGTCCGCTCCCCGGCGTGGACTCGACGGATCGCGTCGACCACCCGGGCCGGATCGGCGTCCTTCAACAAGAACCCGTCGGCGCCTTGCCGCAGCGCCCGCACCACGTAGTCGTCGGTGTTGAACGTGGTCAGCACGATGACGCGAGGCCGATCGTCGCGCCCGGCAAGGGCGTCCAGGGTCGCGAGACCATCCATGCCCGGCATGCGGATGTCGAGCAATAGCAGGTCGGCACCCTGCGCCGCCAGGCGCTCCAGCGCCTCGATCCCGTTGGCGGCCTGCCAGGCCACCTCGATGTCAGCCTCACCGCCCAGGATGAAAGCCAGGCCGGTCCGCACCATGGCGTCGTCATCAACGATTCCGAGCCGGATCATGCGCCCTCCTTCGCCGGCGCGCCCCACGGGAGGGCGGCGTCCACCACGAATTGTCCATCCCGGACGCCGTGGGTGAGCGTTCCGCCCACCAGCCCGACGCGTTCGGCGATGCCCACCAGACCGAGCCGTGACCCGCTCGCGTCGGGGATCGCCAGGTCAGCGAGCGGGTTCGATACCCGCAGGTGCAAGACTTCGTCGCGTGCGGTGAGGCTGAGGTGCACCGGCGCTCCGGGGGCGTGCTTGCGGGCGTTGGTGAGGCACTCCTGGACGATCCGGAATGACTGCCGAGACGCGTGGGTGGCCACCGCCTCAAGGTCGCCGATGTGGGTCACGGTGACGAGCTGGCCGATGTCTTCGGCGTCGGCCAGCAGGACGTCCAGCTCGGCGAGCGTCGGCTGGGGAGGCTCGGGCGGTGCCTCAGATCCTCGCAGCGTGGCAAGCATCGTGCGAAGCTCGTCGAGGGACGCCTGCGCATTGAGCTGAATCATCCTGGCCGCTGCCTGGGCTTCATCCGCGGTGAGATTCGTTCGATATACCAGGCCGCCGGCATGCAGGGCGACCAGCGACAGGCGGTGCGCCACGACGTCGTGCATCTCGCGAGCGATGCGCTCGCGTTCGGCCATACGCGCCTCGTTGATGCGGGACGCCTCGGCCTCGCGTCGTGCCTGCTCCGCCGATTCGCGGTCGTGCTGGGCCTGAGCGCGGCTGGACGCCAACAATCCGACGAGGGTCGCGATCACCACGCCAGCGATGGCCAACGCCAGTTCGAAGCTGATCGCCGTCGCAGCAGCACCCGAGGCCGACGCGAATAGCTCGAGCACCTTGGCGGCGATGAGGACGGCACCCGTCGTCAGGGCGCTGGTGAGGCTCCGGCGTCGGGCCACCGACTCCTGCGCCACGATCGCCGCCCCGAGCACCCCAGGGCTCGGCACCCACAAGGCGGCGATGACGAGTGCGATCGCGATCGGAGCTCGCTCGCGCCAAGGCAGCGCGACAAGGGCTGCGATGGCCGGGAGGACCAGCAGGAGGACGAGCGACCATGGGAGTGGGCGTCCAGCGGCGAGGCGGGCGGCGATCGGCGTCAGGTAGTAGAGGAACGCGAGCACCGCCACGGTCCACACCACGACTCGGGGCGGGGCAGGGGCGAGGGGTGGCGCGGTCACGGCCCCAACGTAACGCTGTTGCCCTCGAGGGGGCGTCGGCCGATCGGCCCGCGGAGGGGGTCCGATCGGACCCTCTCCCAGCGCCGAACCGACCCGTCATGGTGGCTGATCACCCGATGCGGCACCCGGATGGCTGGGCTGAACTGAACCCATGATCAACCTGACCCACCTCACCAAGCGTTTCGGCGCCACCGTGGCGCTCGATGACGTCACGTTCTCTGTCGCTCCCGGCACGATCGTCGGGTTCCTCGGCCCCAACGGGGCCGGCAAGTCGACCTGTCTGCGTTCCCTGGTTGGTCTCGTCCGCCCCGACTCCGGGGAGGCCACCGTGAACGGGATGGCCTACGCCACCCTCGCCGACCCCGCCCATGTCGTGGGTGCCCTGCTCTCGGCCGACTCCTTCCACCCCGGCCGCACCGGACGCGAAACCCTGCGGTTGGCCTCCATCACGCTGGGCCTGCCCGCGAGCCGCGTCGACGACGCGCTGGACGAGGTTGGCCTGACCGCTGCTGAGGGACGCCGTCGCGTCGGCACCTACTCCCTGGGCATGCGGCAGCGTCTCGGCCTGGCCCACGCCCTGCTCGGCGACCCTGCCGCGCTCGTGCTCGACGAGCCGGCCAACGGCCTCGACCCGCAGGGTCAGCGCTGGCTCGCGGGTCTGCTCCGTTCACGCGCCGAGCGTGGGTGCGCGGTGCTGCTCAGCAGCCACGATCTGCACGAGGTCAGCCGCCTGGCCGACCGCGTTGTGATGGTGGCCCGCGGTCGGGTCCTCGCCGACGAGCCCATCACTGCCGCGTCCAGCGCCGAGCTCGAAGAGCAGTACTTCACCCTCACCTCTGGCGCTGACCGCGCCGCCTGACCACCACCCTCGAAAGGACCCCGAGATGACCGTCCACACCGCTTCCGTCCCTGCTCCTGCCGCCGCTCCGGTGCGCGCTGCGCGCGTCGCCTCGAACGAGACCTCCGGTCGGGCACTGGCCCGCGCCGTGGCCGTCGAGACCCGCAAGCTGGTCAACACCCGCACCGGACCCGTGCTGATCGCTGCGGCAGCTCTCCTGTCGGGCGCCTTTGCCGGGGGACGTGCCCTGTTCCCCACCACAGGAACCGACTTCGGCCACCTGGCGTCGATGGCTGTGGTGCCGGCGTCCATGATCTCGATGGTGCTCGCGGTGCTGCTCGTGGCCGGTGAGTTCTCGGCCCGCACCGCCTCCGTGACGTTGACCCTCGATCCCCGCCGTGGCCGTCTGGTGTTGGCGAAGATTCTGACCGTCCTGGGGCTGTCGGTCGTCGCGACGACCTTGGCTGTCGTGGCGGCGGCGCTCGTGATGGTGGTGGCGCCGCTGATCACCGGTGTGACCTTGGCGTGGACGTTTGACGTCGCCTCGCTCGCCGTGGTGGCCGGCAATGGTGCCTTCCTGGTCCTGGCGGGCTTCGCGTGGGCCCTGGCGCTGCGCAACGCGGCCGCCCCGATCGCCTTCCTGCTGGTGTGGCCCACGGTGGCCATGCTGGTCGGCAGCATCTCCGACACCGCAGCGCGCGCCATGGCTTTCGTGGCCGTCGATCCGCTCTACGAACTTCTTCCGGACGCGGCGGTCGTCGGTCCGCTGGCCGTGGTCGTCGCCGCGATGGTGTGGATCGTCGCCCCAGGTACCGTCGGGACGCTGCGTCTGCTGCGCGACGACCTGTGACGAACCTTGACCAGAAGGAGACGACCATGAAGAAGCGCAAGCCCCTCGGCCTGGTGTTCGTCGCCATCATCGTCAGCGTGGCGGCCGTCGCGGCGATGGTGTCGTGGTGGCAGTCCCGCCCGCAGGGCTCACCTGTGGCTGGTGAGTTCACCGAGGCGGTTCTCTCGGAACGGATGACCTCCGCCCGGGTGCTGGCACTGGGGGAGGCCACGCATGGCACCCATGAGTTTCAGGCGCTGCGCCTGCAATTGCTGCAGAAGGTCGCGGACCAGGGCTTCACGACCGTCGCCTGGGAGGAAGACTTCGGCAGCGTCGCCTTGGTTGACGCCTGGCTGCAGGGTGGACCGGGCACCGCCGTGGAGGCCGCCCGTCTGTTCGGCTACGGCCTGAACCGGACCCGGGACACGGTCGACTTGCTGACCTGGGTGCGCGCGCAGAATGACCAACACCCGGCGGGCGAGGACATCCGCTTCGTGGGCATCGACGCCGCGCGTCCCACCGCCACCAAGGGGCTTGCGCTCGCCTGGCTGGCCGCGCGGAACCCCACGGCTGCGGCCGACCTGACCGCGCGGCTGGCGCGCTTCACCGATGAAGCCCTGTGGGACAGGGCGGTGGCCGCCGACGTCGAGTCGGCCGTGGCGGACCTGCAGGCCGCGCTCACGGCGTCCGATGACGGGAGCGAGGCGGCGGCCGAGGCGCGGCAGGCGGGGCGCGTGCTGGAGCAAGCCCGGCAGCGAGGCCTCGGTGTCGGCAACCGGGACGCGATGATGTTCGACAACCTGGCCTGGGTCGTGGAGCGCGGGACGGCGTCCGGGCGCGAGCGCACGCTGCTGTTCGGCCACAACGGGCACCTCGACCGCGCGGGGCAGGCGACCGCGGTCGGGGGCGACACCGTGGGGCGGCTGGCCGCGCGGCAGTGGGGTGATGACTACCGGGTGATCGGCACCGACGGGCATCGCGTGGGGCTGAACTCGCAGGGAACGGTGTCGACGCTGACGGTGAACGGGCGCATCCGTGGGCTGTTCGGAGGCACGACGGTGGGCTACCTGGAGCTGGCCTCGGTCACCGGGGCCGACGCCGAGTTGTTGCGCGGCGCCACGACGATGGTCAGCGCCGGCGAGCCGTTCGCCTCGTGGCAGGCGTGGGTGCCGCCGTTGCACACGGTGAGCGTCACCCCCGCGGAGGCCTGGGACGCGCTCATCTACGTCTGGGACGCGTCCCCGACCGAGCGACTGGGCTGAGCTGCGGCCCGGGGAGGCGCGCCCGCGCTAAGCCCACCACCTGACGCCCGTCGGCGCCTTGCTGTTAGCGTGCCGCGCACTGTTCACCCTCCGCCCCCTGGGAGTCCGCCATGACTGAGATGCCCACGCCCGAAACCCTCGAGTTTGCTTGGCTCGCCTCCACCGGCAGCGCCCCCGTGCTCGGGCCGGCCGATGGGGTGGTCCAACCGGAACTCGTTCCGGGGGACGCGCCGCTGGGATTGCGCAAGTTCCGGGATCGGCTCACCCAGCCGCCACGGATCCAGGCCTGGCGGCGTCCGGCTGACAAACCGCTGCGCATCGCGGCTCGGACGGCTCAGGTCCGAGCCCACGCTGACCTGCCGACCGTGACGGGCTGGACCTACGAGGGCTCCCAGCCCGGGCCGACGATCGAGGTGAGGCGGGGGCGTCCGGTGTTGATCGACTGGGTCAACGACGTGGCCGACGATGCCCAGCACGCTGCCCGGCTGCCGTTCGATGTCGTGCGCGTCCCATTGTTGGCTTCGGGTGCGCCTGACTTCGCCGCTGCGGCCGCCCCCGGCGGACGATCGATTCGGCGGGGTGAAGGGCCGGACTCCTACCCGCCGTTGGACGGCACTGAGGTCTTGACCGCCGCGACGGTTGTCCACGTGCATGGTGCGCTCACTGACGGGCACAACGACGGGTGGGCGCACAACGTCGCGACCCTCGGCCACACCACGCGCTGCACGTACCCGAACGACCAGCCGGCGGCGACGCTGTGGTACCACGACCATGCGATGGCGGTGACCCGCTTCAACGTGCACGCGGGGCTGGCCGGGTTCTACTGGATTGGCGACGAGGTCGAAGATGCTCTCCTCCTGCCGTCGGGACGCCACGAGCTCGCGCTGGTGCTGGCCGATCGCAACCTCGAGACCCTGCCCGCCTCTGCGCAGGGCCCGGGCGCCGCCCCCGCCTTCACCGGACGCTTCCTCTACAAGCACGCCGCCTTCTCGTTCGGGCCGGGGACGCCCCTGGGTGAGATCCCAGTCACGGGACCGTTCAACGCCGTCAACGGGACCATCTGGCCCACCCACGACGTCTCGGCTCGCTGGCACCGACTGCGCATCGTCAACGGGGCCGGCGCGCGCATCTATCGGCTGGCGCTGCACGACACGACCGACGAAAACCTGCCACCGGGGGCAGCGATTCCGGCGGGTGACCCGGCGTTCGCCGCGAACCGGTTGACCGACGCCCTCGTGGTCATCGGGACCGACGGCGGCCTGTTGCCAGCACCGAGCGTGCCCGACGACGGGACGATTGAGCTGGGGCCCGGTGAGCGACTCGACGTGCTGGTCGACTTCGGCCGCCTGCGCGGGCGAACGCTAGAGCTGCGCAACGAGAACGGTTCGGCGCTCAACGCCATCCCCGGCCAGGCGGACGCCACCATCATGCGGTTCGTCGTTTCACGGCACCGCGCGGTGGACCGATTCCGATTGCCCGCGGTGCTCAACCCCGAGTACCGCTGCTACGAGCAGGCTCGCGACGAGCAGGCTCACGATGAGCAGGTGTGGGTGGGGGTCGTGCCACCGGGCGTCCGGGGCGGGCTGCACCCTGAGATGTGGGAGCTGGGGCCGGTGGGGGAGGGGGCTGAGGTGCCTGCCGCGGACGTCATTCAGATCGAGCAGTCTGATGGGTCGGTGCTCTCGTTGCACCCCGTGGCCAAACTGTTCGACGACACGACGTCGATCTTCCTCGCCGAGGGGCAGTGGGCGCTGTGGAATCTGCTTCACCTGGGTGGGCCCGATCACCCGATGCACATCCACATGACGGAGTTCCAGATCCTGAGCCGCCGGGCGTGGACGGTGCCGCGTCCGGGTGGAACGGTGGCTGAGTTTGAACTGGGGACTGGGCGCACGACCCGGCCCCTGCCCGAGCCGGGCCCGGGGCGTCCGATCGACGCGGTGACCGCGGGCATGAAGGATACGTGGGTGCTGAAGGCGGGGGAGTGGGTGCAGGTGCTGGGCCACTTCGCTGGGGCGACGGGCAGCTTCATGTACCACTGCCACATCCTCGACCACGAGGACCACACGATGATGCGCCCGTTCGTCGTGCTGCCGCGTGAGATCCTGGCGTTCCACCGGGGTCATGGTGGGGGGCATCACTGAGGGCTGGTGACAAGAAGCGCGGGCTCTGGGCGCGAAAAGCGCGGGCTCTCGGCGGAGTGGATACGGTGTGGCCGTGGCTCGAACCAGGGTGAGGAGCAGCCGTCCGACGCGGGCGTCGTTGGAGCGCCTCGAGCTCACCCGCCTGAACGCTGTTGGATTGCTGGTGGCGTTCGTATTGTTCTGCCTGTCACCGGGCGAGTAAGGCTCCGGCAATGCGGGTGGCGTCTTTGGCTCCCGGGGCCAGATGCGAGAGGACGCACAGAGAGTCCTGGGCCTGATGCCAGAGAGCGCGCTCCAAGGAGACCGGGGACGTCCAGCCGAGGGAGCCGTACACTCCGGCGGCCTCGTGCCGTGCGGCGTAGAACTCCTGGCCGGCGGCGGTGAACAGCAGAGCCAGCAGGCCGGCGTCCCGATCGGATTCGTGACGGCCCAGCGGCAGTCGACCTCTGATGTGCGCGAACAGCTTGCGCGGGTCGTCGACCATGCGTTTCGCGGACGCCGTGGGCAGCAGCTTGCCGTGCTGCTTGCGGAGCAGGCCGAGGCTGACCGCGGATTCCCGTAGTGACAGGACGGGGGTCGTGTTGACCTCGGTGCTAGCTGGGAAGGGCCACGTGGAGTCGATGAGTTCGAGATCGTCGGCGAGCTGCTTGACCAGGGCCGGCGGCAGGTATCCCGCCTGGGTGAGCTTGAGCCCGTCGCCAATCAGGGTGAGGAGGTGGCGGTAACGGTGGGTGGCGGCGTCCAGTTCGGCGTCGGTCAGCTCGACGCGTACGCGGGTAGCCCTGCTGACGAGCGCGGCGATCGGACTCAGTTGGGCGCCGCCCTGAGCGAGCAGTTGGACGATCCCGGGGTGCCACGCGTCGGGGTTGAAGAGTCCTTGCTCAAGTTGTTCGTTGACCTCGGCGATGTCGAAGTGCTCCGGGTCGTAGCGGGGTGGCAGCCAGGCCAACAGCTCACGCGTCCACTCGGGGTTGTCGGAGGGCTCACCACGCAGGCCGGCGAGGGCGTCCTCATAGCCAGGGACGCCACCGACGTCTTCGGGCGGGCAGGCGCGGCGTCCGGTGACGCAGGAGGCGTCGGGCTGGCCGTCGACCCATGGCTCAACTCTCTCGAGCTTGATCGTGTGGTGCCAACTGTCGCCGAAGTCGTACTCGTAGAAGAGGCGGTGCCCGGGTTCGCCGAGAACCTGGTCGAGGCGCACGTCGTTCTCCGGAATGCCGTCAGTTTCGCCCTCGCTGAGGTCGTAGTCATTGAGGAACGGCATCATCATGAAGTCCTTGGTGGAGGGCCCCATCTTGAACTGGTGCAGGTGGGAGTTTGTCCAACCCATGGCGACCTGAATGATGCCGTGCAGGTGACCGAGTGTGACGTCGCTGCGCAGGCGGAGGCGGCGCCAGATCGGCGGCTTGGCGTCATCGAGGTCGAGGCGGACGACGTAGGTGGCCCGCTTGCTGCGCTTGCGCAGCAGCTTGGGCTTCGGCCGAGGTGACATGAGGTCGAATGGACCCCGACCGCCGAAAGGCTCGAGGCCCCCGAACGCCCCCAGAGCTTGGAGGACTGCCTCGGGGCTGCCGAGTTCGTCGATCAATTGCTGGGTGATGGCCTGGATGTCGGCCTGGCTGAACGGAGGTGCGTCGTCCGGTTCGGCCCCCGCGCCAGGGAACGGGATGACGTTGTCGGCCACGGTCAGACCTCCAGGAACTCGTCACAAGTGATGGGTCGGGGGATGCGCGCGGGGACACGGCGTCCGTGATGCGAGCCTACGATTTTGGAGGATCTGGTGGCTATGGGCGCGCCTGGGGAGGACCGAAGGAAGCACCCTAGAGTTCCTGCACGATGCCCCCCGGGGCTAGGGCGTGTCTCGTTACCCTGCAGGGGCTTCTCGGGCAGGGTGAGGTCCCGTGAGTCGGATGCCGGTGTTGACCGATGAGGACTGGGCTCGGTTGGCGCCGTTGATGCCCCGAGCCGGTGCCA
>NZ_SDMQ01000022.1 GCF_004324755.1 Propioniciclava sinopodophylli | reverse complement strand
GGAGCGCGACTTCAGGCCGGCAGCGTGGGCGTACTTGTCCAGGGCTGCGACCTCGCTCTCGGAGAGACTCACACTCAACTTCACCTGACTCATGCGACCAGCCTACTACCAGACTTCCTACCACGGTGGCTTTACCGGATCTGCCGCCGATGGTGCGGTCGTTCGTACCACTGGTTTGACCGTCGTGTCGGGCCGCAGCATCGTGTATGACCAGTCTCGTGCCTGTCCTGTTCCCTGTCCTCATCGATGCTGCCACCGATCCGTTGGTGAAGGCGGTACGAGCGGGCCCGCAAGAACCTCGATCGGCACCCGAACTACATCCTGGCCGCCTACATGGCCTCCGGCACCTGACGGCGTGAGAGTCGCCGACCGGTCGGGTGCTCTCGTAGACTGCAGGCATACTACCGATGCCGATGGACGTGGAGCGCTTGCGCGAAGTGTGCCAGCGCTACGGCATCGTTCGCCTGGAGGTCTTCGGCTCCTCGGCCCGCGGCACGGCGGGTCCCGGCAGCGATATTGATCTGCTGTACACGTTGGCCCCGGGTGTTCGCCTGGGGTGGGAAATCGAAGACCTGGCCTCCGAGTTGGAGGCAGTCCTGGGCCGTCCCGTGGATCTGGTTTCTCGTCGGGCCTTGAACGCCCGGATTCGGGATCAGGTGTTGCAGGAAGCGCAGCCGTTCTATGCCGCGGCGTGAACTGCTCCTGATCGGCGAGATGATCGATGCCGCCGAGCAGGCCCAAAGCTTGGTATCAGCCGCACTGTCGAAGCGATCGTGGCTGACCGGCAGGTGCGTGATGCGCTGTTGTGGAACTTCACCGTTCTGGGTGAGGCCGCGGCGCAGCTTCCAGAGGAATTCAAGAAGTCGCATCCGAGCGTGAACTGGGCCAGGCCGAGCCAGCTGCGAAACAGGATCGTACACGGCTACTGGTCGATTGACCTCGAAATCCTGCACACGACCGCCAGCCACGACCTCTCAACATTCGTCGCCGAATTGAAGGTCGTCGTGGCCACCATCGAGTCGTAGCCGCGCTCCGCCGACTGGCACCCTCGGATGGCCCCCGCCACCGTCATCACCACCATCGCGCGTCGAGGGCGCACCCCTACAAACGCGCACGTCTGCGGCGTGCAGTGCGCCCGATCGTGCCGGTGAACGTTTGCGGCTCCGAGCGGAAACGGGGGCGATACATGTCAGTCGGTGAAGCCCATTTGCTGGTACGCCGACCGGCGCCTTGAGTACTGCGCATTGAGGACGGGGACTCTCGCATCGAGGTAGTCGTGTACGGCGACTTCGGTCTTGCCTTCGTGCCGGCGCAGCGCGCGGCCGACGGCTTGGATGAGCAGTCCGGGGTAGGAGATGGGCCCGGCGAGGAAGACGGTGTCGATGGCGGGTGCATCGAATCCTTCACCGCCGTAGGGGACGGTGGTCATGACCAGTAGCGGGTCGTCTGGTGAGGCGTCGGCGATCTTGGCTCGGATGGCGGCCAGTGCTTTGGCGCCGGTGCCGCCGCGCATGATCAGCACCTCTGTGTCGGGCAGCAGCCCGGCGAGCGCGGTGAGGTGGTCGCGGCGGCGGGACAGGACGAGGCACTTGCGGCCTTGGGCGAGTGCCGCAGCAATGTCGGCTGCGATCTGGCGGTTGCGTTCCGGGTCTTTGGCGAGCAGGCCGCCCAGTTGGGTGATTGCTCCGGGTGTGCTCAGGTCGAGGTCGTGTGGTCCGCGGTAGGCGGTGGAGTGGATGTGCAGCACGCGACGTGGTCCGTCGTAGGGGGTGACGAGGTTGGCTTCGTGGGGGAGCGTGTCGCGGATGGTGTGCCGGATGGGGCCGAGCTGCCAGTTGGTGACCTGCTCCAGTCCGTCCTTGCGTTCGGGTGTCGCCGTGAGGCCCAGCCACCAGGTGGCGCCGATCTGGGCTACGACGTTCTCGTAGGATCCGGCAGCGAGGTGGTGGCATTCGTCGACGATCACCTGGCCGTAGCCCTTGGTGAGCTCCCGGATGTCCTCGGGGCTGTGTCGCGCCAGGGACTGCAGGAGCATGATGTCGACCTGTCCGCGGGTCTTGGCTCGTCCGCCGCCCAGTTGGCCGGTCTTGATGCCGAGGAGGTTGCGGACCTGTTCGCGCCACTGTGAGGCAAGTGCTGTCTTGTTGATGAGCACGAGCGTGGAGACTGAGCGTTCGGCGATGATGGCGCAGGCCATCACCGTCTTGCCCGAGCCGGTCGGCGCATAAAGGACGCCGTCCTCGTGAGCCAGCAGCCTGTCGACGGCTGCTGCCTGCCGCTCGTCGAGTTCGCCGAGGAAGGACACGTCGAGTTCGTTGCCTTCGTTGCGGTTGTCCTCGCTGACCAGGTCACTTCCTGCTTGGGTGATCAGGTCGGCTGCTTGGTGGCGTAGCCCGCGCGGGAGGAGCAGGTCCCCGTTGACGGCGACGTCGAAGCCCTGGATGAAGCGGGGGATGTTCCAGGTCGACCGGCGGGCGCGTTGGGCCTCGTAGAACGCCGGGTTGTGGATGGTGGCCGCATGTCGTAAGGCTGCCGATAACTCAGGCGTCAGGTCCTCGTCATGGATCGTCAATTGCGCCGCCAGCGTCGCCCGGACGCGAGTCGGGGGGCTGGGGTGGATGGCGGTCGCGGGCGAGGTTTCCAGTCTGGTGACCTCGAGCCCGACGACGAGCCGCTCCATTCGGCCAGCTGCTGCTACTTCGCGGGGAGTCATCCGGTCCAGGCGTGACAGGTACTCCCACTGGTCGGGCCACGGCTCCCAGGTGGCCAGGTCCGCGAACAGGGTTGTGCCGCGTTTGGTACGGCGGTCGCCGTTCAGGGGTGCGGCGATCAGGTTCCCGACCCCGGACGAGCCGCTCGGGACGGTGTCCTGGTTCGGGAACAACCGGTCGTAGCTGGCCAGCGGCATCGATCCGCGCAACGCCATCGCCCGGTGGATGCAGGCGGTCCCCATCGCCCGGGCGTCTGCCGCGGGAACTGGGGAGGTGAAGAACGTCCACACGTGTGCGCCTCTGCCGGACTGGGAGATCTCCAGCCCGCAGGGGACACCGAGGGAGGCGGCGGCCTTGACGTACGCGTGCGCGTCCAGCATGGCCTGTGGACCGTCGAAGTCGGCGGCCAGCCACCAGCAGGTGCCGTCCGGCAGCAGAGGATACAGACCGATGAACAACTCATTGCCAGACCGCAGGTGCGCCTCGAGGACCTCGTTCGTCAACGGAAGCGGTCGACGATCCCACAACGAGCCCTTGCCGAACGAGTCCCGCACCGCCGGCGACCAGCCCTTCGTGCCTTTCCGCGGGTTCTCCCAGTATCGTGCGTACACGTCCCGGCGCGCCGCGAAGAGCTGCGCGTACAACGCCAGCTTCACTTCCGTCGGTGACGCGTTCGTCACCAAGCCTGGATCGGATGGGGCCAATGTCGGCTGGGATGGGGGTGGTTCCACCCCATCGGTCACCTTGAGCAGGTTCCTCAACCGCAGGTTCTCCACCCGAAGCGCCGTCAACTGGCGCTCCAGATCAGACCGGCGCGCCTGCGCTTCACCAAACCGGGAGACCGACATCACAGTCAGTCCCGGTCGCTCTCACTGGCGCCTGCGCTCCCAACAGAGCGTGTGTCCTTGAGTTGCCTGTCGACATGCGTGGGCTCGCCGAGCGCGGCGTCACCCACGGCCCGCTCGTCGCCGATTGCGGCTGATTGATGAAGGAGGACGCGCTGCCTGATGCGGCTCATGATGGAGGGAACGTCGTGGATCATGGTCTCGCGGATGATGGTGGTGTCGACTAGCAGGTAGCCGTGCGCAATGCGGTTCCGCATGCCCCACATGAGCGGCCAGACCTCGCCGAAGATGCCCTCCCGCTCGTCGGAGTCGATCGCGGCGAGCGCCTCGATCCCAGCGGACAAGCGCATGCACACCGCGTCGATGACCAGACGCTCTTCAAGGCCCTGCTCGGCGTGGGTCTGCATGATCTCGAAGTGCGCCAACGCGTCTTGAAGGATCTCGATCGTGGTCCGGCTCACAGTGCCACGGCCTCGGCCAGGATCCGGTCGCGTAGCTCGGGCCGCAGCACCGAGTCGGGCACGACATCCACCGGGCAACCCACCACTCGGCTTACGGCGCGCTCCAGGACGCCGAGTTGTATCAAGCTGAGGGGTCGTTCCATGGTGAACAGCAAGTCGATGTCGGAATCCTCCCGATCCTCCCCAGTGGCGACCGACCCGAACACTCGGACGTTGCTGCCACCAGCCTCAGCCACCAGACGCTTCACCTCGGCGGCGTGCTTACGCAGCCGACGCCCCAGCGAGGATGTCCCATGGAAGCGAAGCAGACGGGACACCTCGGGCTGGCTGCGGCCGATCTCGGCGGCGATCTGCGTCTGGGTCATTCCCGCTGCGGCCGCCTGCCGCACAGCCCGGACCAGTTCGGCGCGCGCACGCGAGATTCGGTAGTCGGCGTCGCGGGCTACCTCTGCCAGACTGCTCGTCATGGCCTCATTATAGCAACGACTATACGTACTGAGTGTCCGCGGTCCGTGCCCAGGCGGCTCACGCAACCCCCCGGCGGACTGTTGAGTTCAGGGATGGAGTAGCGCCCGATTGAGATGGGCGCACGCGAAAGGCCTTGTCAGGGCCAGGGTGGGGCGACAGGTCGGCGAGCAATCTCGGTGCCCCAGATAAGCCCCAAGTGGTGCCCGGGGCCCAAGGGGGCACCGCGTCGTCCCTTGTCAGTGGGGGGTTACGCACGTGACTTGCCGCAGGTTCGAGTCCTGTCGCCCCGACCAAACACCCCCTCACGGAGCCGGCGACCCCGGCGGATCGCTCCTGATGGGTGGCCCGGTCGGCGCCCCCGTCGGCTCAGGCGCCGATCTCGCCGAGCAGCAGCCAGGCGAGCCCCTCGTGGCCGGGTTGCTGTCCGCCAGCGTGGTCGGCCAGCAGCAGGGCACTCCCCCGCTCGGCGGCGGCGGCGGCGACCGCCTTGGCCGGCCAGCCCTCGGGCACGAACCGCAGCAGCGCGACCAGCAGGCCGGCGTCCGCCTCGGACAGCCCCACCGGCAGCCCCGGCAGGACGCCGTCGCCGAACCGGTGCGCGATGCCGTGCACGCGCGGGCCGAACAGGTCGGCGTCCGCGTTGCGCAGCAGCGCCGCCTCGAACGCCGCCTCGGGCGTCGTGGCCCGCGCGAACACGCGCGTGAGGTCAAGTGGTGGCAGGCCCATCCGCAGGGTGGCGAGCCAGCAGCGGGTCGCGACCATGCCGAGTCCGACCTCCGGGTCGGCGCCCAGGACGGCGTCGCACGCCGCCTCCAGCAACGCCTCGTCGTGGCTCTCGACAGCGACGACGGCGGCGATGGCGGGCCCGAACAGGTCGCCGCGCGCCAGCCAGTCCTCGCGCTCGAGCCAGTCGAGGGTGGCCTCCGGGTCGATGACCGCCCGCCGCGCAAGCGCCGCCGCAATGACCGCCCCGGAGGCCGATGAGACGCCCGAGGGCCGCCGCGACTTCAGTGCCGCCACCAGCCCGGCGAGGAAGGGCTCCAGCGGCGGCACGAACGTGGCCGTGAGGCGCTGCACGCCCCGAACGCCGTGGACGGCCACCTCCTGGTGCCCAGCCTCCCCGGCCAGGACGCTGGTGGTGTCCTCGGTCGTCATCCGGACGCCCGGGCCCGGCACGATCGCCTGGTCGGGGGTCTCGAAGCGCAGGTCGTCGCCGGGCGCGACCACCAGCTCCGGCAGCCACCCGGGCAGCACCGCCCGCACCGCGGCGAGGTCGGTGACCTCCTCGAACTCCAGCGTGGTCTGGTGCCGGCCGAACGGGCGCAGCGAACCGGCCGGGTTGGCGAGGTGGAACAGCGCGAGGCCATCGCCGAGGGCGTCCCCCCGGCGGTCGAGCGGGGTGAACGCGCGCAGGCCGGACGCCGTGCGCAGGAATCCCTGCCGCACGCGGACGAGCAGGGCCGGGCCCGGGGCGTCCCGCGGCGCGAGGACCACGAAGCCCTCGGTGTCGGACGTCCAGGCCCAGCCGGTCCACGCGTCGTGGACGGTCACGACCATCCCCAGCGGCGGCAGCGCCTGCTCTGAGGAGTCGGTGTTGTCGAGGGAGACGACGGTCGTCCAGCCCTCGGGGTCGGGCACGTGCCGCAGCCGCACGGTGCCGTGCTCGACGGCGGTGATGCGCGCCTCGGACTCGTCCGGCTCCCAGCCCTCGACGGGCTCACCGGGGAGCCCGAAGACCAGTTCGGCGACCGACTGGCCGGCCCGCCGCAGGAGCAGGCCGCGCCCGCCCCCGGTCACCGCGCAGTCGAATCCCCAGCTCACGATCCCGGCACCTCCACCACGCCCACCGAGCCGGCGGGCTGGCAGGTTCCGCACCAGTAGAGATTGCGCCCGGCCAGGTCGGTCCTGAGCACGGGCGTCCCACACAGGTGACAGGGCAGTTCGGCGCGGCGGTAGACGTACACCTCGCCGCCGTGGCGGTCCACGCGCGGGTCGCGCCCCGTCGCCTCGGGGGTGTGGTCGGGCGCGACGGTGTCGATGCGCCCCACCTCCACGGCCGCGCGCATGAGGGCGACGAGGTCGTCCCACAGGGCGTCGAAGACCGGCCGGGGCAGCTCACGGCCGGGCAGCATCGGGTCGATCCGGTGCCGGTGGAGCACCTCGGCGCGGAAGATGTTGCCGACGCCCGCGAAGGCTTTCTGGTCCATCAGCAGCGCGGCGATGGGCTTGCGCGAGCGGGAGATGACGGTCCACGCGCGGCCCGGGTCTGCGTCGTCCCGGATGGGGTCGGGGCCGGAGTCGGCGATCACGGCGGCCCGCTCGTCGGGGGTGATGAGCCGGCACCACTGGGGGCCGCGCAGGTCGGCCGCCGTCCGCCCGTCGGTGATCCGTAGCCGGAGGGTGGCGGGGTTGGGTGCCGGGAAGTCGGTGTTGAACCGGAACTTGCCGATGAGCCCGAGGTGGATCCACACGGTGCCGGGGTCGAAGTCGACCAGGAGGTGCTTGCCGACCGAGTCGGCGCCCACCAGCGGCTGCCCGTCGAGCAGGGCGGCGGCCTCGGCGAAGCGCCCCTGCGGCGAGGTGACCTGCACCGGCCGGGACCCGAACTCGGCGGTGAGGGCGCGGGCGAGTCGGTGCGTGACGTGTCCCTCCGGCATGGCCGGGAGTGTAGTCGCCCCTATGATCGGGTCCGTGGCCGATCACACCCCCCAGCGGGCCGCCCCGAAGCGCCTCGAGAGCTGGCGCAAGCGTTACGGGCTCGTCTCGGACATCCTCACGCCCCAACGCATCGGCCTGGTGCTGCTCGTGGCGGTGCTGCTCGTGGCCGGGCTGCTGGGTGGCTGGCAGGACGCCCTGACCGGCGACGAGGAGACCCTGCCGACGAGCACCCCCTCGGCGACCGCGACGGCGGCCCCCTTCACCCTGGTCGTGAAGAAGGCCTTCTCCGGCGACGAGCTCAAGCCGGCCGCGTACCCGAGCGAGGGCGTCCGGTACCTGTTCATCACCGTGGACGTCACCAACGCGTCCGACGCCCCGACGTTCTCCAGCATCCTGAGCCAGGCAGCGACTGTCGACGTCCCGGGCGTCGCCAAGGGCGTCGATCCCCGCGTCGTCCGGGTGCTCGACGGCCAGGGCGCGCGCTCCTTCTCCCCGGACGTCGTCGTGCCCGTCGTCCTGATCTGGGAGCAGGACGCCGCGCAGCCGGCCCCCACGTCGGTCACCCTCACCATGAGCGGGCACACCTTCCGGGTCAGCACCATGGATTCCAGCAAGGAGTGGCGCGATCCCGAGCCCGCCTGGACCGTCACCCTGCCCGTCGAGGAGGTGCCCGCCTCATGATGTCCCGCAACGCGTGGCTCACCGCCGCCCTCGTCATCCTCGCCCTGTTCGTCGGCTCCGTGCTGGACACCCGCCTGCCCAAGCCCGACCCCGCCGAGGCCGACCCGTTCCTGCGCCCCGGCGTCGTCGGGCAGGCCGTCGAACTGCGCAACGGCGTCGTCACCGCCACCGACGTACGCGTCGGCACCGAGATCCGCTCCATCGGCGCCATCACCGCGACCACCGGCCGCTGGCTGGTCGTCGACTACGTGTTCGAGGCGCGCGGTGAGGCGCAGTTCAAGGCACCGGCCACCCTGCGCCTGCGCGCGGCCGACGGCCGCCTCTACGGCGAGACGCCGGGCGCGACCGCGGCGTGCGGGCCCGCGCAGCCCGGCATCCCGTTGGCGTGCTCGGTGCCGTTCGAGGTGCCGGTGGACGCCATCGAGGGGGCCCACCTGCTGGTGCCGGCCGAGGTCCACATCGACCTGACGGACGACGTCGCCGACATCGACCTCGGGCTCACCGCCGAGCGGGCGGCAGAGCTGGCTGCCGCGGAGGGCCGCGTCGAGTTGGCCGAACCGACCACGGTGGGGGGCTGAGATGGACACCTGGTGGAGGCGCAACCGCTTCTGGTTGGCCCTGCTGCTCCCGATGCTGGCTCTCGCAATCGCCGCCAGTTCCTTCCGGCTGGTCACGCTCTACCGGCCGTGGCAGTGGTCCGAACGCATCGTCGCGGGCGGCCCGACCGGCACCCTGCGTCAGGAGTTCCTCGGGACCGACGACCTCCGGCGCGATCGCGAGGTCACCGTGACGGTGGACGCCCTCGCCGCCGTCCCCACGCTGGGCCAGGACGCCGCGGCCCCGGGGGCGACGCTGTGGCGGGTCGACCTGACGCTGGAGGCCGATCCCGACCAGATCCTCGACGGGTGCACCGTCGAGATCGTGGGCCCCGACGGCACGCGGTACGCCACGAACGAGGCCGGCAAGGTGCCCGCGGACGCCCAGGACCCGTACTGGCGTGCGACGCGAGCGCTGTGCGTCCCCGAGGACGCCCCCGGCCCGACGCTGTTCCTGGACGAGCTCATCCCGCCCGAGCGCCCGCGCCCGGCCACGTGGTCGATGGTCGCCGCGGCCGCCATCCCGGACGGGGTCACCCCGTCCGTCGTCCGCATCATGTGGGACAGGCCGACCTACCTGGAGCTGGACACCCCGGCCTCCTGAAGCCGCTGCTGCCCCACCACGACGGCGTTCACCGCGCTGCCGATGAGCGCCAGCGTGACGATGAAGGACACGCACCGCTGCGCCATCATCACGTACGGCGACAGGGCGTACTGGCGCCACATCTCCCCCGGGCCGACCACCGCGCGCAGGACGGCCTCCATGCCGAACTCGATCCGGTTGGCCACCAGGAACACGACGCAGAACAGCACCATGGGCAGGATGCCGGCGGCCGCGATCTTGCCGATGGCCGTCAGCGCCGACTGGATGGGGGTGGTCACCGGCTCGGCGACGTGGGCGACCGCGCGCCGGACGGGGTCGGGTACCTTCTCGATGCGCCGCACGACGTCCTCGTGCGTGGGCACCTCGAGCGCCTTGCCGGCCAGTTGGTGTCCGTAGACGGTTGCACCGATGGCGAGCCAGGCCACGGGGACGAGCAGGATGCCGCCGAGGCTGCCCAGGAAGCCGCCGATGACGTCGAGGAAGCCCAGGGCGAGGTCGCTGATGCCCTCCAGCCAGGCGCGGAAGCCCTCCCAGGCCTCGAACAGGAAGGCGACCGCCCGCCGGGAGGACACCCAGTCGGTCAACTGCTCCACGTTGTTGGTCAACTGGTTGGCCAGCGTCATGACCCACAGCACCTCGACGTAGACGGCGACGGCCGCCCAGGCAAGGTGCTTCTTCGTCAGCTCGCGCACGGTGATGATCTTGCGGATGGCCAGGGCGCCCAACACGAGCGCGGCCAGCCCCCAGCCCGACGCATAGTCGGCGCGGCCGAAGTTGATGCTCTGGAGGTTGGTGTTCAGCCACTCGTCGGCGGTGGAGTCGTAGAGGAAGACGCGAACGTCCTCGCGCAGCATCCCGGCGGAGGCGTACACCGCCAGGAACGGCAGCAGCACCTGTCCAGCGACGGTCAGGTCGCTGCGGATGCGGGCCCCCAGTCCCATGCCGTCGAACAGGTTGCGGAACGCCGGCAACGACGTCGCCGACACCCTCAGCATCAGCACCATCGACAGCAGCGTGCTCATCGGTGCCAGCGGCAGCAGCAGGACGCCGACGGTGGGGCTCGCGTTCGAGGCGACCGTCGCCAGCCACAGGAACCCCATGCGGCCCGCCCAGCCGGCCAGGAACAGGCAGACGAGCGCCGGCCAGTGCTGCACGAGCACGCGGCCGGCGTCGACGAAGAGTCGCCCGAACGAGCGGAGGGCTTCCGTGAGGGGGTTCACGGGCAGCAGACTACTTCCGGTGCTCCTCCTCGTACGCATCGAGCATCGCGATGCGGCGCATGTGGCGCGGGTCCTCGGAGAACGGCGTCTCAAGGAACACCTTCGCCATGTCGAGGGCCTCGGCGAGGCTCTGCATGCGGCCGCCCAGCGACAGCACGTTCGCGTTGTTGTGCTCGCGGGTCAGGCGCGCCATGACCGTGTTGTAGGCCAGGCCCGCGCGGATGCCCTTCACCTTGTTCGCCGCGATCTGCTCACCGTTGCCGGAACCGCCGAGCACGATGCCGAGCGAGTCCGGGTCGGCGGCGACGGCCTCGGCGGCCGGCAGCACGAACGTCGGGTAGTCGTCCTGGGGGTCGTAGGTGGCCGCACCGTGGTCGATCACCTCGTACCCCAGCGCCTTCAGTTCCTTGACGAGGTACTGCTTGAGTTCGAAGGCCGCATGGTCGGTGGCAATGTGAACGCGCATGGCCCCAGTGTGGCCCACACGGGCGGCCGCTGGCGCAGGATCAGTCGAAGATCGGCCCGACGGTCCGGGTGCGCTTCAGCTCGAAGAAGCCCTCGTACGCCGTCACCTTGGCGAAGCCGTCGAACAGGTTGCCGGCCTCCTCACCCTTCGGGGCGGGCGAGATGACGGGGCCGAAAAGCGCCTTGCCGTTGAGGTGGATCACCGGGGTGCCGACCTCGTCGCCCACGGCGTCCATGCCGGCGTGGTGGCTGGCCCGCAGCGCCTCGTCGTGGGCGTCCGTCTCGCCGAGGTCGGCCAGGCCGACCGGCAGGCCGACGTCGGACAGCGCGCCCTCGATGGTCCCGCGGGTCTTCGGCTCCCCGCCCGGGTGGAAGCGGGTGCCGATGGCGGTGTAGAAGTCGCGCAGGGCCTTCTGGCCGTGCTCGCGCTCGACGCCCAGGGCGACGCGGACGGCGGCCCAGCCCTCGTCCATGGCCTGCTGGTAGCCCTCGTCGAGGTCGCGGCCGTCGTTGAGCACCGACAGGCTCATGATGTGGAAGTCGACCTGCACGTCGCGCACCTTCTCCACCTCGAGGAGCCAGCGGGACGTCATCCATGCCCAGGGGCACATGGGATCGAACCAGAGATCAACCTTCTGCGTCATGCGCGCCAGCGTAGTGGGCCGTGACCACACTGAAATGTTGGGGGCGGCGGGCGACACGCCTCCCCCGCTAGGGTTGGCGGTCGAGCCCAGCCGTCAGCCCGAGAAACGAGACCTCATGTTCCGCGCCAACATCACCCGCGACGAGGCCAGGACCCGGAGCGGCCAGCTCCGCGTGGACGCCTACGAGGTCACCGTCGACCTCACCGGGTCGAGCGACACCACCTTCACCTCGACCACCCGGGTGCGCTTCTCGTCGGTCCAGTGCGTGGCCAACGCCAACGTGATCGCCGACGAGGTCACCGCGACCCTCGACGGCGAGGCCCTCGCGGCCGAGGCGTTCGACGGCGAGCACCTCACCCTCGACCTGTCCGAGGGCGACCACGTGCTCGAGGTCACCGGCACCATGCGCTACTCCCGCACCGGCGAGGGGCTGCACCGCTTCGTCGACCCGACCGACGACCGCGTCTACCTCTACTCGCAGTTCGAGGTCGCGGACGCGCGCCGCATGTTTGCCACGTTCGAGCAGCCCGACCTGAAGGCGACCTTCCAGTTCACCGTGCTGGCCCCGCAGGAGTGGACCGTCCTGTCCAACTCCCCCGCCGTCACCCCGACCGCCGTCGACGACCGCTCGGCGATGTGGGAGTTCGCACCCACCCCGCGGATGTCGACCTACATCACCGCCCTGTGCGCGGGCGAGTTCCACTCGGTCTTCGACGTCTACACCCGCGAGGACGGCTCGGAGATCCCCCTGTCGGTGCACGTGCGCCAGTCGCTGGCCGAGCACCTGGACTCCGACCGCATCCTGGAGACCACCCGCCGCGGCTTCGCCGTGTTCGAGCGCCACTTCGGCCAGCCGTACCCCTTCGAGGACTACGCGCAGGTGTTCGTGCCCGAGTTCAACTTCGGCGCGATGGAGAACGCCGGCTGCATCACCTTCCGCGACGAATACATCTTCCGCTCGCGCCAGACCGTGGCCGCCTACGAGGGCCGCGACAACACGATCCTGCACGAGATGGCCCACATGTGGTTCGGCGATCTGGTGACCATGACGTGGTGGGACGACCTGTGGCTGAACGAGTCCTTCGCCGAGTGGGCCTCCCACTTCGCGCAGGAGGAGATCCGCAACGAGTACGCCGACCGCGCCGACCCCTGGGCGACCTTCTGCAACAGCCGCAAGACGTGGGCCTACCGCCAGGACCAGCTTCCCTCGACCCACCCGATCGCGGCCGACATGTACGACCTCGAGGCGGTCGAGCTCAACTTCGACGGCATCACCTACGCCAAGGGCGCCTCGGCGCTGCGCCAGCTCGTGGCCTTCGTCGGCAAGGAAGACTTCCTCGCCGGCGTCCGTACCTACTTCGCCGAGCACGCCTGGGGCAACACCCAGCTCGACGACCTGTTGGGTCACCTGGAGGACGCCTCGGGCCGCGACCTGTCCTTCTTCACCACCCAGTGGCTGCAGACCGCCGGCGTCAACACGCTGGCCGCCGACTGGGACGCCGACGGCGACACCTTCACCCGCTTCGGCATCAAGCAGTGGGCCTCCGCGCAGTGGCCGACCCTGCGCCGCCACCGCGTCGCGGTGGGCTTCTACAACGTCGTCGACGGCGCGCTGACCCGCACCGACCGCTTCGAGTTCGACATCGACGGCGACTACACCGAGGTGCCCGAGATCGTCGGACGCGAGCGCCCCGACCTACTGCTGCTCAACGACGACGACCTCACCTACGCCAAGATCCGCCTCGACGCGCGGTCACTTGAGACGCTCGTCGCCAACGTGCATCGCCTCGACGACCCGCTGGCCCGCGCCCTGGCGTGGGGCGCCACGTGGGACCTGACCCGCGACGGCGAGATGGCGACCGCCGACTACGTCGACCTCGTCCTGCGCGGCGTGGGCGTCGAGACCGACCTGACCGCCGTGGCGGCGCTGCTGCTGCAGGCCCGCACCGCCATCGACTACTACGCTCCGCGCGGCGACCGCCGGGCGCTGGCCGACCGCTTCACCGCCGGCCTGGCCCAGCTGCTCAAGGACGCCGAGCCAGGATCGGACCACCAGCTCGCGCTCGCCCGCGCGCTCGCCCTGTCGATCAACGACGAGGTCGGCGCGGCCGTCCTGCGCGCGTGGCTCGACGGCGAGGAGGTGCCCGAGGGCCTCTCGGTCGATGCCGACCTGCGCTGGCGCCTGCTCACCGAACTCGCCCGCGTGGGAGCGGCCAGCGAGGCGGACATCGCCGCCGAGGCCGAGCGCGACCGCACGGCGACCGGCGCGGAGAAGGCCGCCGGCGCGCGCGCCGCCATGGCCGATGCCGACGCGAAGGCCGAGGCGTGGGCCGCGGCCACCGAGCGCGAGACGCCGAACGAGACGCACTTCCAGGTGTGCAGCCAGTTCTGGCAGGTCGACCAGGACGAGCTGCTGGCCCCCTACGCCGACCGCTACCTCGCGGTCGTGGACGCCATCGGCTCCGGCGAGGGGCGCTGGGCGACGACGTCCACGACGATCCGCCAGCACGTGCTCGGGCTGCTGTTCCCCCGCCCGCTGGCCGACCGCGCGTTCATCGAGAAACTGGACGCCTTCCTCGCCGACCGCCAGCTGCCGGATTCGGTCCGCCGCCTGGTGATCGAGCGGCGCGACGACGCCGTCCGGGCCCTGAACAACCAGGAGCGCTGAGCCCATGGCCACGGTGCGGGAGGTGACGGGGTGGCTCGAGGCCGCCTACCCCCCGCACCTGGCCGAGGACTGGGACCGCGTCGGCCTCGCCGTCGGTGACCCCGACGCCGAGGTCACCCACATCCACCTCGCCGTGGACATCACCGACGCCGTGATCGCCGAGGCGGCCGAGGTCGGCGCCCAGTTGCTCGTGACGCACCACCCGCTCCTGCTGCGCGGCATCCACGCCGTACGCACCGACCAGCCGAAGGGACGCCTCGTCGCGGCCCTGCTCCGCGGCGGCATCGCCCAGTTCGCGGCGCACACCAACGCCGACTCCGCCCCCGAGGGCGTGGCCCAAGCGCTGGCGTCCGCGTGCGGGCTGGTGGACCAGAGGCCCCTGCGTCCCGTCCCGACCGCACCGCTCGACAAGGTCGTCACGTTCGTCCCGACCGCGGACGCCGAGGACGTCATCGACGCCCTCGCCGCGGCGGGGGCCGGCGCGATCGGCGACTACGACCGCTGCGCCTTCACCGCGACCGGGACGGGCACGTTCCGCCCGCTGGCCGGCGCCAACCCGACCATCGGCAGCGTGGGCGCGATCGAGCGCATCGAGGAGGTCCGCATCGAGATGGTGCTCCCCCGCGCGCGCCGTGCGGCCGTGCTGGCCGCGCTGCGGGCGGCGCACCCCTACGAGGAGCCCGCGTTCGACGTGTTGGAGCTGGCGGCCGAGGCGTCCGCCAACGGCCTGGGCCGCATCGGCCGGCTGGCCGAGCCGCTCACCGCGCGGGAGTTCGCCCGCCGGGTGGCGGCGGCGGTGCCCGAGACCGCCGGGGGCGTGAAGCTGGGCGGGGACCCCGAACGCCTGCTGCGTGACGTCGCCGTGGTCGGCGGGGCCGGCGACTCAATGCTGGACGCCGTGCGCGCGGCCGGCGTGGACGCCTACGTCACCGGGGACCTGCGCCACCACGCGGCGCAGGACTTCCTGGCGCACGACGACGCGCCGGTGCTGGTGGACGTGCCGCACTGGGCGGCCGAGTGGACCTGGTTGCCGCTGGCCCAGCGGGTGCTCGACCGCGCTGCCGCGGACGCCGGTGTCCGGGTCAGGTCGACGCTGTCACGGATCGTCACCGATCCGTGGGGCGAGCGGCACTAGGCGCGCTCGAGCTCCTTGCCCTGCGACTTCTTCAGCCAGTGCGGGCCCATGAACAGGACGGTCACGACGGCGGCGATGGCCGCCGGGATGCCCACGGTGATCAGGCCGATGTCCAGGACGCTCGGCTCGACGACGTCCGGCCAGCCCGGGAGGCTCTCGAGGACGGGGATCAGGGCGAGATGCGACATGGCGGAAATGGTAGCGGACAACTGGGGTAGATTGACTGCCGCAGTGAGCGGCTAAGGAGCAGCCTGGTGAGTGCAGACGGTGGGGCCCGGGTCATCTGGGACAGCGACGACGTGAATCGGGCGTTGAAGCGCATCGCCCACCAGGTCCTGGAGAGCAACCGCGGCCCCGACGGGCTGGTGCTGCTGGGCATCCGCACCCGGGGCGTCCCGCTGGCACAGCGGCTGGGCGAGCTGATCGCGGACGCCGAGGGCGGCGAGGTGCCCGTGGGCGAGCTCGACATCACGATGTACCGCGACGACCTGCGCTCCAACCCGACCCGCGCGGTCGGCCCCACCCGCATCCCGGTCCCCCTCGACGGGAAGACCGTCGTGCTGGTCGACGACGTGCTGTTCTCCGGGCGCACGATCGCGGCCGCGATGGACGCCCTCAAGGACCTCGGCCGGCCGCGCGCCGTCCGGTTGGCGGTGCTCATCGACCGCGGGCACCGCGACCTGCCCATCCAGGCGGACCACGTCGGGAAGGACCTGCCGACGAGCTCCGCCGAGCACGTGCGCGTCGCCCTGGCCGAGATCGACGGCGAGGACCTGGTCACCCTCAGCCAGTCCAAGGAGGCCTGATGCGCCATCTGCTGAGCGCCGCCGACCTGTCCGAGTCCGAGGCGCGGTCGATCCTCGACGTCGCCGAGGAGATGCACGAGGTGCAGCGGCGTCCGATCAAGAAGCTGCCCGCGCTGCGGGGCCGCACGATCATCAACATGTTCTTCGAGGACTCCACCCGCACGCGCACCTCGTTCGAGATCGCCGGCAAGTGGATGAGCGCCGACACCATCAACGTGTCCGGCAAGGGCTCCTCGGTCAGCAAGGGCGAGTCGCTGCGCGACACCCTCCTCACCCTCGACGCGATGGGCGTGGACGCCTTCGTCATCCGACACGCGAGTTCCGGCGCGGTCGCGCAGGCGGCCGGGTGGGTCCGCGCCAGCGTGATCAACGCCGGTGACGGCCAGCACGAGCACCCCACCCAGGCACTCCTGGACGCGTACACGATGCGCCAGCACTTCCGCGACAACAAGCTGTCCGACTCCTTCGTCGGCAAGCGGATCGCCATCGTCGGCGACCTGCTCCACTCGCGCGTCGTGCGCTCCAACGTGCTGCTCCAGGACACCCTCGGCGGCCAGGTCACCCTGGTCGCTCCCCCGACGCTGCTGCCGTCCGGGGTGGACGCGTGGGGCGTCCGGGTCACGCAGGACCTGGACGAGGCGTTGGAGTCGGCCGACATCGTGATGATGCTGCGCGTGCAGCGCGAGCGGATGGCCGGGGGCTTCTTCCCGACCGCCCGCGAGTACGCCGCGGGCTACGGGCTGACCGCCGAGCGGCTGGCGCGGCTGAAGCCGACCGCGGCGATCTTGCACCCGGGGCCGATGAACCGGGGCGTCGAGATCAGCAGCGAGGCCGCGGATGCCGCGAACTCGCGGGTGCTGGACCAGGTGTCGGCCGGTGTGGCCGTCCGGATGAGCGTGCTGTACCACCTGCTGGGTGGAGAGGGAGGCAACTGATGTCGGACGCCAATCCCCTGGTCCTGACCGGGGTCGAGCTGGTCGACGGGTCGTCCACCGACCTCGCGATCGCGAGGGGCAGGTTCGTCGACGTGGCGGACGCCCCGGGCGACGCACAGCGCATCGACGCCTCCGGTCTGCTGGCACTGCCCGGGCTGGTCGACCTGCACACGCACCTGCGCGAGCCCGGCAAAGAGGACGCCGAGACCGTCGAGACCGGCACCCGGGCCGCCGCGCGCGGCGGGTACACCGCGGTGTTCGCCATGCCCAACCTCGACCCGACGACCGACACCGCCGAGGCGGCCCAGTACGTCGCCGAGCTCGGCCTGCGCGACGGTCACTGCGAGGTCGTGCCGATCGGCGCGGTCACCAAGGGCCGCGAGGGCGCCGAGCTGGCGGAGCTGGGGCTGATGGCCGCCCAGGGCGTCCGGGTGTTCTCCGACGACGGCGCCTGCGTGCACGACTCGCTCATCATGCGCCGCGCCCTGACCTACCTGAAGCCCTATGACGGCGTCGTCGCCCAGCACGCGCAGGACCCGCGCCTGGCGGGTCCGTCGGCGTGTTGCCACGAGGGTGAGGTGTCCGGACGCCTCGGGCTGCCTGGGTGGCCCAGCGTGGCCGAATCGACGATCATCGCCCGCGACGTGCAGCTGGCCGAGTTCACCGGCGGCCGCTACCACGCCTGCCACATCTCCACCGCCGAGTCGGTCGACGTGATCCGCTGGGCCAAGAAGCGTGGCAGGGCGCAGGTGACCGCCGAGGTCACCCCGCACCACCTGCTGCTCGACACCCCGCACGTCGAGACCTACGACACCACCTTCAAGGTCAACCCGCCGCTGCGCCCCTCGGAGCACATCGAGGCCCTGCGCGAGGCGCTGGCCGACGGCACCATCGACATCGTCGGCACCGACCACGCCCCGCACACCGTCCAGGACAAGGACCACCCCTTCGACGTCGCCTCCCCCGGCATGCTCGGGCTGGAGGAGTCGCTGGCGGTCGTCATGGAGGTCATGGTGCACAGCGGACGCCTCGACTGGGCCGGCGTCGCCGACCGGATGTCCGCCGCCCCGGCCCGCATCGGGCGCCTGGCGCACCAGGGGCGTCCGGTCGCCGTGGGCGAGCCGGCGAACCTCGTGCTGCTCGACCGGTCACGCCGGGCGATGGTCGACCGGGCGCGCTCGGCGTCCAAGGCGCGCAACAACCCGTACCACGGCCTCGACCTGCCCGACCCGGTCGAGCTGACCATGTGGGCCGGGAAGGTGACCTTCCGCCGCTGACACCCGTGAGGTCGGCCGCAGGACAAACACGAGCGTGCGCAGTCGGCCGTCATCACGACCTGCAAACATTGTTGGCCGCAGCAGGAGCTGGGTTCGTTCGGTCTCACCTTCCAGACTGGCGAGCTCCCGGCGTGTCCACCCGCGTCCTACAGCTGCCCCCGCCGTGGACGATGGCAGAATCTGGCGAATGACGACTCGCCGCGGCCCGGTCCTGGCCGCCGTCCTGTCTTGGTGGACCGTAGCCCTCGAGGGGTTCGACCTGGTGACGTTCGGCGCCATCATCCCTACGTTGCTCGAGACGGGTTACCTGGGCATGGGGGTGGCCGAGACCACGTTCATCGCCACCGTGTCCCTGCTCGGCGTGGGGATCGGTGCCAGCGGCATCGGCCCGGTGGCCGACCTGCTCGGCCGCCGCGTCGGGCTGATCGGCTCGGTCGCCCTGTTCACAGTCTTCACCCTGCTCCAGCCGCTGTCCCCCAGCGCGGCGGTGTTCGCGGGCCTACGCTTCGTCGCCGGCCTGGGGCTCGGTGCCTGCATGCCGGTGGCGCTGGCGACCATGGCCGAGGTGACACCGCCCCGGCACCGGGCAAGGTCGGCCACCATCACGATGACCGGCTACCACGTGGGTGCGGTTGCGACCTCGCTGGCAACCCTGGCGGTGCTGCCGCACTGGCAGTGGCTCTTCTGGATCGGCGGGGCCCTCGGCCTGGTGCTCCTGCCGTTGCTGTGGTTGGCGCTGCCCGAATCGCGGCCCGCCGGGGCTCGCAGCGTCCCACGAGTCCCACTGTCCGCCCTCGTCCGGGCCCCATACCTGCGCCCCGGCATCGGCCTGTGGGTGGGCTCCTTCATGGGGCTGCTGCTCGTCTACGGCCTGCTGACCTGGCTGCCCCAGATCATGCGCGCGGCGGGCTACTCGCTGGCCTCCTCGCTGGGGATGTTGCTCATCATGAACGTGGGTGCCGTCGTGGGCCTGCTGCTGGCCGGATGGGTCGCCGACGCCCGGGGCATCAAGCCAGCCACCCTCGTGTGGTACGTCGTGGCCGCAGTCTTCCTGGCGTTGCTGTCGGTGCCCATGACCAACACCTTGCTGCTGAACGCCGTGGTCTTCGTCGCCGGCGTTTTCGTCTTCAGCGCCCAAGTGTTGATCTATGCGCTGGCCGCGCACTTGCACCCCCGCGACGTCCGAGCCACAGCCCTGGGCCTCACGGCCGGCATCGGTCGCCTCGGCGCCATCCTCGGTCCGCTGCTGACCGGCAGCTTGGTCTCGGCCGGGCTCGGCCACCCATGGGGCTTCTACGTCTTCGCCCTCGTCGCGCTCCTTGCCGTCGCCGCCATCGCCCTGGTGCCCCGGAATCCACCCGTGATCGAGAACTGAGCTCCGCCACGTGGTGCGGTTCGAGGCGGCGTGTCAGGCGGCCTTGGCCTCGAGCTCCTTGGCCAGGGCGAGGATGGACGCCCGAGCGGCCGGGTCGGGGATCTTGAGGTAGTCGCAGACCTTGTCCACCGACTCCTCCAGCGTGCCCTCGCCCAGGCCGGACACGGCCGCGGCGTTGGCGTCCTGGAACGGCGCACCCACGCCGCGCAGGTGGAGCGTCCACGCCGCGACCGCGCGCTCGGCTCCGATCGGCTCGCCGCCGGCCGCGCGGTCGGCGTTGAGGGCCGGCACGATGCGGATCGAGATCTTGACCGAGCCGTCTGCCGCGATGCGGGCCAGCTGGTCCTTCATGCGGGGGTTGCCGAAGCGCTCCAGCAGGGCCTCTCGGTAGTCGGCGACCTCCTGGGCGGACAGCGGCAGGTGCTCGGCGGCGACGTCCCACCAGTCGTTGACCCAGCCGTTGACCACCGGGTCGGAGATGGCCTCGTAGACGGTCGTGCGCCCGGCGATCGTCGCGGCATAGGCCATGAGCGAGTGGGAGCCGTTGAGCAGCCACAGCTTGCGCAGCTCGTGCGGGGTGATGTCGTCGACGAAGTTGGCTCCGGCGTCCTCCCAGCGGGGGCGTCCGGCCTTGAAGTCACCCGCGATGACCCACTCGGTGAAGGGCTCGGTGGCGACGGCGGCCGGGTCCTCGACGCCGGTGTCGTCGGTGATGGCCTGGACGGCCTCCTCGGAGATCGACGGGGTGATGCGGTCGACCATCGTGGTGGCGAAGCCGACGTTCTCCGCCACCCACTCGGCCAGCGACGGATCGGCCAGAGCGGCGACGTCGCGGACGACGTGGGCGACCATGTCGCCGTTGTCGGGCACGTTGTCGCAGGGGCAGAAGGTGATGGGGCCCGCGCCGGCCTCGCGGCGGACGATCAGGCCGGCGGCGAACTTGCCGGGGGCGGTCTTCACGTCGGTGAGGTTGCCGGCCTTGATGGCCTCGATGTCGGCCTGCACGGCCGGGTTGTCGGCATCCAGCCCGCCGCCGGGCTTGGGCAGGTAGCCGGCCTCGGTGATGGTCGAGGTGACGATCGCCAGCTCGGGGCTGCGGAAGTACTCGAGCAGCTGCTCGACGTCGGTACCCGAGTGCGTGGCCGACAGGGAGCTGATCACCTGGTATTCGTTGCCCTCGGGGTTCTGGACCACGAGCGTGTAGAGGTTGTCCTGCTCCTGCAGGGTGGGGACGACGCCCAGGGATCGGCCGGTGAACGCGGCGATGCCCCACTCGGCGGCGTCCGGGGCACGGTCGGTGTACATCGCCTGGTGCGCCCGGAAGAAGTTGCCGAGGCCGAGGTGGACGATGCGCACGGGAGCGGCGGGACGTCCGTCCTGCGCGCGAGAGAGTCGACGAGCCACGAGAGAGTTCCTTTCGAGCGGCACTGGCCGGGGTGTTCCGTGTCATTCGACCCTAGTTCTCAGGCCGTCCACCGGGCGACGAGTGGCCCGAAGTTGCCACGATGGGCTCCGCCGATTCCCTCCTGACCGATGACCTCCCGGTCTAGGCTGGCCCCAACCCGACACGACCCAGGAGGCACCGTGACCACCGACGTCAGTCCTTCGCGCACCCTCGAGGCCGTCACGATCGGCGGCCCGCACCAGACGGTCTCCGACGCCGAGCTGGACGCCTTCGTCGCCGAGCAGTTCCAGCGCGTCGACTTCGACGGCAAGAACGTCGTCCTCGTCGTGCCGGACGCCACGCGCAGCTGCCCGCTCCGGCTGATGGTCGGCACGGCGCACAAGTACCTCATCGACCGCGTCGCCTCGCTGACCTGTGTCATCGCGCTGGGCACCCACTCCTACATGGAGCCCGACGAGATCGACGCCTGGTTCGGCATCGGCGAGGGCGAGACCCTGGCGTCGGTCTACCCCGGCATGAAGGTCGTCAACCATGAGTTCCTCGACCCCGAGAAGATCGTCAACATCGGCACGTTGACGGCCGCCCAGATCAAGGAGCTGTCGAACGGCTCCATGGAAGAGGACGTCGTCGTCGAGATGAACCGCTACGTCGTCGAGGCGGACATCAACCTGGTCATCGGCCCGGTGTTCCCGCACGAGGTCGTCGGCATCTCGGGCGGCAACAAGTACTTCATCCCCGGCTGCTCGACCCACGACGCCATCGACCTGTCCCACTGGGTCGGCGCGCTCATCGGCGTCGAGGACATGATCGGCTCCCCGGGCGTCACCCCGGTGCGCAAGATCATCAACGCCGGCGTCGACCTCATCCCCAACGACAAGTACGCGCTGTGCATCGTCGTCCAGTCGGGCACGGGCGAGCTCGAGTCGGCCACCTTCGGCGACTCCGAGTCGTCGTGGGCGGACGCCGCGGACATCGCCGCCGAGAGCCACGTCGTCTACGTGGACGAGCCCTTCACCAAGGTGCTCGCGATGATGCCGACCCGCTACGACGACATCTGGACCGCGGCCAAGGGCTGCTACAAGATGCAGCCGGCCATGGCCGACGGCGGCGAGGTCATCATCTACGCGCCGCACGTCACCGAGGTCTCCGAGCAGCACCCCGAGATCTACGACATCGGCTACCACTCGATCCCCTACTTCACCAAGCAGTGGGACCGGTTCTCCGACGTGCCCAAGGGCGTCCTGGCCCACTCGACGCACGTGCGCGGCGCGGGCGACTACGACCCCGAGACGGGCGTGGAGACCAACCGCATCAAGGTCACGCTGTGCACGCAGATCCCCGAGGAGGTCTGCCGTTCGGTGAACCTCGGCCATCTCCCGCTGGACGCCGTGGACGTCGAGGAGTGGAAGAAGGACCCGAGCGTCTACGTCCAGGAGAACGCCGGCGAGGTGCTCTACCGGCTGCGCCGCTAGGGCGTGTCTCGTTACCCTGCAGGGGCTTCTCGGGCAGGGTGAGGTCCCGTGAGTCGGATGCCGGTGTTGACCGATGAGGACTGGGCTCGGTTGGCGCCGTTGATGCCCCGAGCCGGTGCCAG
>NZ_SDMQ01000021.1 GCF_004324755.1 Propioniciclava sinopodophylli | reverse complement strand
AAATGAGCCAAATCGGGACACGTCACCATCACTCTGGCCGGCCGACAACTCCAAGCCGAGCCCATGACCCCCGACGACGTAGCCCACATGCTCGACCGCGCAGGTCACTAAAAGTGTGCAAGTCAGGTGCAAGGCCTTCACCAATTGGGACGAGGAAGTTGTACTGACGACAGAGTCTACGGAAGAACTTGTCGCGGGCGGGTCCACGTACATGGTCGAACGACACGGCCCCTGGATTCATGCGCGAAGCGCGTCCGGATGGAGGAATACCGCGCACGATCCGAATGGTGCCTTATTGGCCGTGCGGCGAATACTCCTCGAGTTGTGAATTGGGCGGCTTGCACGGACGCACGTGCGACACTTGGGCTCTCCTACGTCCGTCGAAGAAGTGCCTTCCGCACCCTCTTCGCGACGGGGAGGATCCGACGGATCGACGCCCCCCAACGAACGTCGATTGTTCCGTAGGTCCAACGCCATTCCTTCACTTCACGGTCAAGCCTTTGGCAAGCTTCATACACATAGTCGAACTGGGAAAGAAGGAACTCACGATTCTTTCGTTCAATTCTCTTGCGACATTCAGCGGCAACCATCTCGCCCTCCGCCGAAGCGATATGTGAATTAGTAATAGAATCGTGACCAATTCTATAGAAGAACAACTCCTCCTCCAACTTCGCAAACTTTCCACCCAAACTCGACAAACGAAGCCAAAAGTCCCAATCCTCAAATGTGGGCAGCCCCTCGTCAAACCCGCCCACGGCCCCCCAATCTGAACGCTTGAAGAAGCTGGCGGATGGCAGGCAGTTACCCAACGCAATACGACCCGGGGAGTACGGATCCAGCTTCCACTGCCTTGAGTTCCCGCCGAAGAATCTTCCACCCGAGTACACTACGCGGACTTCGGCATCACTCTGGAATCTAGAAACCGCCTTTTCAGCATAGGTGGTGGCAATTATGTCGTCATCGTCCAGGCACAGAATCCATTCCCCCCTCGATGCCCGTATCCCAGTGTTCCGCGCCGCAGAAACCCCAGCGTTCGGTTGCACGATCACGTTGAGTCCACGGGCCGCCAACCGCTTTAGTACACGGTGGGTCTCGGGATCGGTGGACCCATCATCGACGATGATCACCTCAGTGTCCCCATAGGTTTGAGCGAGCGCAGAGTCTACGGCCTCCTCAACGAAAGCCCCCCGGTTGAAACTCGTGACAATGATGGAGACACCGTGCATGCGAGACACCCCACTGTTCTGGATCCGACGAAGCCAATACTAGGCCATTCTGAGCCCGTCTCCCGACGCACCCTCGACTTCGGACACCACGCAGCCAGCCAGCGGGGGGGTGCTTGAAGCAGGACGGGCCCGTGATGTTGCGACTGCTTTCGGCGGCGCTTGAAGACTGGACGCACTTGAGAAGGCAGTCCGGACAAGAGCCCAGACCCCATATGATGGGCCCATGCCCATCCACACCGCGATTAGAAGGAGCATGTTCCATGCGACGATCCGTGCAGGTTCTTGGCTGCGACTGATATTCGCTCCCCAGCGGCGACGCTCACCACTCTACCGGTCCAGTGCACTCGACGACCTACTCTTCGGCCAGCCAATCAACATCCCGGTCCGGCTGATCAGGGAGTTCTTCGCCAAACGCAACCCCAGCCAGCCAGGGGTGACGGTTGTTCTAGTCAATTACAATACGGGCAATCTGCTTCGTCACGTAATTCCGGCCGTTCGGAAGAACAGCCCTCCCAGCACTCAGATTCTTGTCCTGGACAATGCCTCGACCGACGGTACTTGGGAATGGTTGAAGCGCCTGCCGTTCAAGATCAAACTGGTGCGGTTGCCCGTCAACATCGGGCATGGCCGGGCACTTGACCTCGGCATCGCGATGGCCCGGACGGAGCTCGTCGTCACGCTTGACGCAGACGCCTTCCCCATCAATGGAGATTGGTTGTCGCAATTGGAGTCTCTACTTCAGGGGGGCAACCTGTCGGCCGTGGGAGCTTGGGGACGGCGCGACCGCCTCCATCCCGCACTCTCGATGCATCGTAGGTCGACCATCCTCAGCCTGAACCTGAGCTTCCACAATTTCGAGCCCTACAAGGATAGGGCCACCGAACCGGTCTTTGGTGTCAATTGCTTCGACACTGGGGAGTTGATCTCGCGGGAATTGGGCTCCCGTCGGGTCCGCTTGCTGCCAGTCAGGACTCACTCTAACGGATGGGGGGAGGAGATCGGGGACATTGCCTACCATCACCGAGGGATGACCGGTTACGACGCCGCCGACCCCGCGGAGCGGGAGGTCATCCTGCGGCAGCGCTTGGAATCCTGGGAGAGCGCGGTGGACGAGTTCCTAAGTTCCTGAGGGCTTCTTCCGAAACTTGGAGCCATCGCTGGACAAGCGCGTGGAGTAGAGGCTCTACCGAGGCAGACACGACGATTCGTCGACCGTTCAAGGCCGAGTCGGGCCACTCGACTCGGGAGCCTGTCGTCCTTGGGGCCAAGCGTCCACGGCCACGACCGCGGTGGCGTGCAATTCGGCTGCAGCCCGAACAGGCCAAGGGCCATCTGGGCCGTCTTGGTTCGCGCTACAGCCGCAGGTCTGAATCGGATTTCTCCAACACGTTCTTCAAGTCGTAAACCACACCCGAACCGGATGCGAGCGCTCGGATGTCCTCGGCACCCATCTGCGGATATTCCCGGTGCCTCACTGCCAAGACAATGGCGTCGTAGGCGCCGGCGTCCGGGTCTGCGACCAGGTCGATGCCGTAGTGCTGACGTGCCTCGTCCGGGTCGGCCCAGGGGTCGTGGACGTCGACCGCGATGCCGTAGTCCTCGAGTTCGGCGATGATGTCGACGACGCGCGTGTTGCGCAGGTCGGGGGTGTTCTCCTTGAAGGTCAGCCCCATCACCAGCACCCGGGCTCCCTTCACCGGGATGCCCTCCTTGGTCATCCGCTTCACCAACTGCGAGGCCACGTAGGCGCCCATGGAGTCGTTGAGGCGGCGTCCGGCCAGGATGATCTCGGGGTGGTAGCCCACCGCCTGGGCTTTGTGGGTCAGGTAGTAAGGGTCCACGCCGATGCAGTGGCCGCCCACCAGGCCGGGCCGGAAGGGCAGGAAGTTCCACTTCGTGCCGGCGGCCTTCAGCACGTCCTCGGTGTCGATCCCCAACCGGTTGAACAGGATCGCCAACTCGTTGATCAGCGCGATGTTCACATCCCGCTGCGTGTTTTCGATCACCTTCGCCGCCTCGGCAACCCTGATCGACGGGGCCAGATGGGTGCCAGCAGTGATGATCCGGCGGTAGAGGGCGTCCACGAACTCAGCCGCCTCGGGCGTCGAGCCCGAGGTGACCTTCACGATCGAGCTGACCCGGTGCTCCTTGTCGCCCGGGTTGATCCGCTCGGGGCTGTAGCCGACGTGGAAGTCCTCGTTGAAGCGCAGGCCCGACACGCGCTCCAGCACCGGCACGCACTCCTCCTCGGTGGCGCCAGGGTAGACGGTCGACTCGTAGACCACTACGTCTCCTGGCTTGAGCACCTTCGCGATCGTCTCCGTCGCGGACAACACCGGGGAGAGGTCCGGCTGCTTGTGCTCGTTGACCGGGGTCGGGGTTGTCACGACGAAGACCGTGCAGTCCGCGATGTCCGCGGGGTCGGCGGTGAAGGTGAGGTGCCCGGCCTCGGCAAGTTCGGTGTCCGACACCTCCAGCGTCCGATCATGGCCGCCCTGCAACTCAGCGACGCGCGACTCCTTGATGTCGAACCCCACCACCGGCAGCTGCTTGGCGAACTCCACCGCGAGCGGGAGCCCCACGTACCCGAGCCCGACCACCGCGATCTGGACGTCCTCCACCTGCTGCATCGTTCTCCTCATTCGTGTTACCAACGACCCGGTACGCCGACCACGACCACGTCTGACGGTACCGACTTCGTGACCACCGCGCCCGCGCCGATGACCGTCCGCTCCCCCACCGTCAGGCCCTGCAGCACCGTCGCGGCAGCGCCCACCAAGGTAGCGGAACCCACGACCACCTCGCCCGAGATCACCGCGGCCGGGTTGATCGAGACGAAGTCCCGCAGGTCGGCATCGTGGCCGATCGTCGCGTTGGGGTTCACGTGTACGTGGCGGCCGAGCCGCACGTTGTTCGAGACGGCAGCCCCGGCGCACACCACGACTCCCTCGTCCAGCACCACCTTGGCCCCGAACGTCGCCGACGGGTGGATCGCGGTGAACGGGCGGAGGCCCACGGCGTCCAGCTCGGCGACCAGGCGACGCCGGACCCCGGGACTGCCGATCCCCAGCACGTAGGCGACCGGGCCGGGGTCCGTGGCGAGCCACGCGGCGCGCGTTCCGAGGAACGGCACCCCCCGGGCCGCCAGCCGCTCTACATTAACCTCCGCGATGGCGTCGTCGACCACGCCCAGCACGCGCAGGTCGGCGCCGGCGGCGACCATGGCGTCCAGCACGTCGAGGCACTCGCGTCCGAAGCCGGAAGCGCCGATGACGACGACGTGAGTTGTCATGAGCGAGTCTCGACAGACTCGGCTTCGACAGGCTCAGCCATCGCCTGGCCCTGGAACTCGGCCATCGTCGCGTGACCTTCGGCGCTGATCCCCCGCCGCAGCAGGACGACGGCAACCGTCTCCCAGAGGATCCGCAGGTCGAGCGCCAAGGACCGGTGGTCGACGTACTCCACGTCGAGGGCGAGCTTCTCGTCCCAGTCGAGGCCGTTGCGGCCGCGGACCTGCGCCAGCCCGGTGACGCCCGGGCGCACCTCGTGCCGGCGCGCCTGCTCGGGGGTGTACCGGTCCAGGTACTGCACGAGCAGCGGCCGCGGCCCGACCAGGCTCATCTCGCCCTTGAGGACGTTCCACAGGGTCGGCAGCTCGTCCAGGCTGGTCGACCGCAGGAACCGACCCAGCGGCGTGAGCCGGTCGGCATCCGACACGCGCTGGGCGTCGGGCAGCAGCATCGTCCGGAACTTCACCAGCTCGAACACCCGCCCGTCCTTGCCCGGGCGCGGCTGACGGAACAGCACCGGACGGCCATGCTTGGCCAGCACGGCCAGCGCCACGACGGCCTGGAGGGGGGCGGTGGCCACCAGCCCGACCGCGGCCACGGAGGCGTCCAGCGCGCGCTTGGTGGCGTCGTACCGCGTCCTGTCAGCCACGGCGTCCGCCCACGAAGGGTGCCAGGGCGGCGTCCACGCGGGCGACCTCGACGTCGGTCAGCACCGAGCCGCTCGGCAGGGACAGGCCGGTCTCGAAGAGGCGCTGGCTGGTGCCGTTCACGAACGCGCGCGCGCCGGCGAACACGGGCTGCAGGTGCATGGGCTTCCACAGCGGGCGCGCCTCGATGTCGGCCTCCAACAGCGCCAGCCGGACCTCCTCGGCGCTGAAGCCCGCCGCGTCGGCGTCCACCAGGACGGAGGTGAGCCAGCAGTTGTCCTCCTCCGACGGCTCCCCGAGAATCGACACGCCCGGGACCCCGGCGAACAGCTCCCGGTAGTGCGCGCGCAGCGCACGGCGGCGGGCGATCATCGCCTCCAGCCGGGCGAGCTGGGCCCGGCCCAGCGCGGCGAGGAGGTTCGAGAGGCGGTAGTTGTAGCCGATGTCGGTGTGCTCGTAGTGCACCACCGGTTGGCGGGCCTGCGTCGCGAGGTACCGCACCCGGTCGGCGAACGCCTTGTCGTCAGTGAGGAGCGCTCCCCCGCCGGAGGTGGTCATGATCTTGTTGCCGTTGAACGACACCGCCGCCGCGACACCGTACGAGGGCGCCGGGCGGCCGGCGTGCGCGGCCCCGAGCGACTCTGCGGCGTCCGCCAGCACCGGGACGCCGTGCGCCGCCGCAACGGCCGCGATGCGCGTGTGGTCGGCCGCCTTGCCCAGCAGGTCCACCGGGACGATCGCCGCCACGCGGCGCCCCTCGGCGACCAACGTGTCCAGCGCTTCGGCGAGCAGGTCCGGGTCGATGTTCCCGGTCTCGTCGCAGTCGACGAACACGGGCTCGGCGCCGGTGTAGGTGATGGTGTTGGCGGTCGCCGCGAAGGTCATGGTCGCGGTGACCACGACATCGCCGGGCTGAACCCCGAGCACCAGCAACCCCAGGTGCAGCGCGGCCGAGCCGGACGCCAGCGCCACCGCGTGGGCACGCCCGCACACGGCGGCGAGTTCGGCCTCGAAGGCGTCCACCTCGGGGCCGAGAGGCGCAACCCAGCCACCGCGGATGGCGCGGACGAGGGCGGCCTCCTCTTCGGGCCCGACGTCGGGTGACGACAGGTGGATTCTCGCGTCGCTCAAAGCGCACGCCTCGGGTCGTAGTCGGCCACGAGCTCGTCCCATGAGTCGGCCGCGATGACGTCACGAGGGGTGATCGGCGGCACCGGCACGCAGGAGATCAGCGGGTGCTGGGTCTCGATGTGGTCCTCGCCCTGGCTGAACAGCACCTCGTGCAGCTTCTCGCCGTGCCGCAGGCCGGTGTAGGTGATCTCGATGTCGGTGCGACCGGACTCCTCCAGCAGCCGCTTGGCGACGTCGACGATCTTCACCGGCTCGCCCATGTCGAGCACGAGCGCGTCGCCCGGCTGTCCGATCGCGCCGGCCTGGAGCACCAGCTCGCACGCCTCGGGGATCGTCATGAAGAAGCGAGTCACGTCGGGGTGGGTGACGGTCAGCGGACCGCCGCGCTCGATCTGCGCACGGAAGGCGTACAGCACCGAACCCCGCGAGCCGAGCACGTTGCCGAAGCGCACCGACAGGTACGGCCGACCGGTGAGCTCGGCATAGTGCGCGGTGAGGCGTTCAGCCAGCCTCTTGGTCTGGCCCAGCACGGCGGTGGCGTCCGCCGCCTTGTCGGTGGAGATGTTGACGAAGCGCTCGGCGCCCACCTGGTGGGCGGCGTCCAGCACGTTGAGCGTCCCGAGCACGTTCGTCTTCCAGCCCTCGTCGGGGTACTGCTCCAGCATGGGCAGGTGCTTGAGCGCGGCGGCGTGGAACACGACCTCGGGGCGGTGGCGCCGGAAGATCTTCATCAGCGCCTCGCTGTCGCGGATGTCGCACAGCACCATGTCGTCGGTGTCGAGCAGCCCCTGGCCGTAGATCGACAGCTGGACCGCGTGCAGCGCCGACTCGTCGCGGTCGAGCAGCAGCAGCTTCGCGGGGCCGAGCTTCTTCAGCTGGCGGGCCAGCTCCGAGCCGATCGAGCCGCCGGCGCCGGTGACCAGCACGATCTTGCCGGAGAGGTAGCCGGCGATCTCCGAGAGGTCGGTCTTGATCGGACGCCGTCCCAACAGGTCGGCGACGTTGAACTGGCGCAGCTTGTCCAGCTCGACCCGTCCGTCGATCATCTCCCGCACCGGTGGTACGACGACGAGCTTGAGGCCCAGGGCCTTGGCGCGGGCGTCCAGATCGGCGAGGAACTGGGGGGACGCCTCGGAGACGGCCAGGATCAGCGTCTCCGCCTCCGTCTGGGACGCGACGCCCTCCAAATCCTCGCCACGACCCAGGATGCGGTACCCGCGGATGCGCAGGAACTTCTTGGTGGGGTCGTCGTCGAGGTAACCTGCGATGGTGTAGGGCGGCTCGACCGCGGTGTCGACCAGCTTGGCCACCTGGGAGCCGGCGTCACCGGCGCCGTAAATCAGCGCACGGGTCGCCGCACCCTTGGCCCGGCGCAGGTCATCGCTGTAGAAGGCACGGAACAGGACGCGTCCGCCGACCATGCCCAAGAGGGCCAGTGCCGGCGTGGTGACCGCGACGGATCGGGAGAACTCGGGAGAGACGAGGAAGCCCACGCCACCGGAGATCACGGCGGACACGAGCACGACGAGGCCCAGCAGCGACACCTCGCCGAAACTGCCCAGCCGCGACCGACCGAGATACAGGTGGACGGCAAAGCCGATCAACACCTGGCAGAGCGTGGCGAGCAGGAAGTACTGGACGGTCTGCGCCCACCGCTCGGCCGAGAGGGAGAGGTCGAAACGCAGCAGGACCAGGGCGACCAGGGCAAGGGCCCACATGGCGACGTCCCACAGGACGACACCGCTGCGTCGGACCGCGATCCGGAAGAACATCCTCGCCACCTTACGACTGAAACAGCCGGCGACCCCCCGTCAACGGCTCCGTCAGGATACGCGAGGATGGCCCCACTGGTAAAACGCTGTTGTGGAATCGAGATGACACAACACCCCGAGTCAGAGGGCAGTTGATGGCCTGCAGACCGGGGCAAGGCATCACCCCGGGGACCCCTCCCCGCCCCCCAGGATGGGCCGGTCGAGGATGCAAAAAGACCCCCTCCGGGTGGTGCCGGAGGGGGTCTTCGTAGCCCCGACGGGATTCGAACCCGCGCTACCGCCTTGAGAGGGCGGCGTGCTAGGCCGCTACACAACGGGGCCAGCACGTGGCGCCTTTCAGCGCCTCGGAAGACATTACCAGAGGGTGGACCCACTGGAAAAATCGCCTTCCAGCAGGGGTACTAGGACTCGAACCTAGACTAACGGAACCAGAATCCGGCGGGCTGCCAATTACCCCATACCCCTTTGGTTCCTCGGTCTTGCCAGGATCGCTCCTGCCTCCTCCGTGGAAACGCTGGCCCGAAGGCCAGCGAGTGACAACCTTACCCGAGGGTGGGCGTCCGGCTCAAACCGAGCGTGACCGTCGCTGGGCGATAGCCGCGGGCCAGCAGCCAGATCAGGAGGACGAAGAAGGCGAAACGCCCGACGTCCCAGGCGGCGGCAGCCCATGTGACCTCGGTGATGGCCTTGACCTCGGCCATCGAACTGGTCAGGGCGGCCAGGCCGAAGGCGCTGACGTTGTTGGCGATGTGCGCACCGATGGCCGCCTCGAGGCCGCCCGTGCGGACCACGAGCCAGCCGGCGAGGACGCCGAAGGCGAAGCGGTCCAGCACGAGGGCGAGGTTGGTCGACGCGTGGAACAGCGTGAACACCGCGGCCGACACGACGATGCCGAACCATGGCGAAGCGACCAGCGACCCCAGCGACTGCATCAGGTAGCCGCGGAAGAAGTACTCCTCCGCCGCCGCCTGGATCGGCGTGGTGACCAGCATCACGAGGATGAACCACAACGCCCCTGCCTGCGGCGTGATCGCCCAGTTGGGCCCGCCCGGCATCGTCAGGTTCTGCACCAGCAGCACCAGCCACAGCGCCGCGAACCCCAGCACGAGCGTCAGGAAGAACCACCGCCAACGGATGTGCCCCAACACGGACGACAGGTAGCCGGGCCGGACGCGGTGGATCAGCAGCACCAGCACGATTGAGATCGGGATGAGCATCGCCAGCCCCGCGTGCCCGACGACGAGCCCGAACGGCACCTCGTAAGCGACCAGCGAGCGGTAGGTGTCGGTGAACTCCCCCGGCCGGCCGGTGGCCAGCCAGTAGAGCGCGGCCATCGCCTGCGACACCAACGGGGTCAGCACCATGAACGTCAGCACCCCGAGCATGACGCCCATGAGGGACGCCGCGGGCGACGCGTTCGGCGTCCGCAACACCTGGGTGTAGTCGACGCCGACCGGGACCTTCTCGGTGGCGTGACGGGCGGTGAAGGAGGCTTCCGCCGGCCCAGCGATCCGTCGGCGCTTGCTGTCAGCCATCCGTGGCGACGACCGGGTTACTCAGCGTGCCGATGCCCTCGATCTCGACGTGCACGGTGTCGCCCGGCTCGATGCGGCCCACGCCCTCAGGGGTGCCGGTCAGGATCACGTCGCCCGGCAGCAGGGTCGTGAACGACGACACGAACGAGACGAGCTCGGCGATGCCGTGCACCATGTGCGCGGTCGTGGAGCTCTGCCGCTCGATGGTCCGGCCGTCGCGGGTGACGGTGGAGCGAATCTGCAGGTCGGACGCCTCCGCGATGCTGAGGTGGGTGACGACCCACGGGCCCAGCGGGCAGAATGTGTCGAACCCCTTCGCGCGGCCCCACTGGCCGTCGCTCTTCTGCAGATCGCGGGCGCTGACGTCGTTGCCGCACGTGTAGCCGAAGACGACCTCGGGCACCCGCTCCACCGGGACGTCCTTGCAGATGCGCCCGATGACGACTGCCAGCTCGGCCTCGTGGTCGACCGCGTTGGTCTGCTGCGGGTAGATGATCGGCTCGCCCGACCCGATCACGGCCGTGTTCGGCTTGAGGAACACCATCGGCTCGGCCGGCACGTCGTTGCCCATCTCGGCGGCGTGGGCGGCGTAGTTGCGCCCGACCGCGACGACCTTGCTGCGCGGGATCACCGGCGCGACGAGGCGCACTTCATCCAGCAGGAGACGCTCGCCGGTGTACTGCACCGCCGCGACCAGCGGGTCGCCGTTGAGCAACTGGATGGTGCCGGGATGCTCGCCGTGGTCCTCGTCGAGCTCGACGGTTCCGTAGGCGATGGTGTCGTTGTGGACGAATCGGGCGATGCGCATGCGCTCAGGTTAGTGGGATTCGGCCTTCGGGCTTCGACAAGCTCAGCCATCCGGGGGCGCGCTCAGCCGGCCAGGCGTCAGTTCTTCGCGTAGATCCCGCCGCCCTGGGCCAGGCGACGGTCGCGCTGCCAGGTGTCGAAGCGGTTGGGGTGGCGCACCTTGAGCCCACCCATCGAGGTCTTGCCGCGCACGATCACCTGCGGGAAACGCCCGACCGGCTTGGGCGAGACGGAACTGCGCAGCGAACCCATCCCCTTCTGCACGCGCTGGATGTCGACGCCCCAGCCCTCGGGGACGATCAGCACGGCGTCGCCGGCTCCCCCGATGAGGTGGATGTCGATGATCTCGTGCGGAGCGCGGGCGTCCACGAAGTTCAACTTCACGTTGGACGCCACCGGGTTGAGTTCCAGGAACGGGGGCACGGCCCAGGGACCGGCGCGCACCACGTCCTCCCAGCGAGCGGTGAGCACGAGCGGGTCCTGCCACGTGGCGCCGGGCTCCCTGATGCGGACGCCCTCCGTGACCGGCACGATCGCCTCGAGCATGGACTCGGCGGGCACGAGGTCGGCCAGCAGCGGCTCCAGGTCGCCCCGCGTCCGGGCGGACAGCGCGGCGGTGATCCGCTCGTCCAGCTCGTCCAGCGTGAGGCGTCCGTCGCCGGCCGCTTCGCGCAGCGTCTCGACGGCCCTGTCGCGTTCGGCGTGGCCGATCCGCAGCTGCCGCGATTGCTCCATGGCTGCAACCCTACCCAGCCGATCCACCGCTCAGCGGGCGATCAGGCCCCACTGGTAGGCGTCGTGCAACGCCTCCCAGGACGCCTCCACCACGTTGGTGCCCACGCCCACGGTCGTCCAGCGCCGCCGGCCGTCGGTGGTGTCGATGAGGACGCGCGTGATGGCGTCCGTGCCGTGCGCCGACTCGAGGATGCGGACGCGGTAGTCGGTCAGCTCGAACCCCTCCACCTGAGGGTGGCTCTTCTTCAGGGCGCTGCGCAGCGCCTTGTCGAGCGCGTTGAGCGGCCCGAACCCCTCGCCGACCCGGGCGGTGGTCTGCTCCCCCACCGTCACCTTCACGGTCGCCTCGGAGTCGCCCTCGTCGCTGACCTCGTCCGAGGTGAGGACGCGCCACTTGAGCACCTCGAACTGCTTGTCCAGCTGCCCGATCTCGTCGCGAACCAGAAGCTCGAAGGACGCGTCGGCCGACTCGTAGGAGTAGCCGTCCATCTCGCGCTGCTTGACCACGTCGGTGATCCGGGCGGCGACGTCGCGGTCGGAGAGGTCGAAGCCCAGCTCGTCGCCCTTGATCTGGATGTTGGCGCGGCCGGCCATGTCGGAGACGAGCATGCGCATGTCGTTGCCGACCAGCTTCGGGTCGGTGTGCTGGTACAGGTTGGCGTCGACCCTGATGGCGGACGCGTGGAGCCCGGCCTTGTGCGCGAACGCAGACTGGCCGACGTAGGGCTGGCGCGCGTTGGGGGCGACGTGGGTGATCGCAGCCACGGCCTGGCTGACGGACGTGGCCCGTGCGAGGTTCGCCGCGGGCATGACCGGCCACCCGTACTTCAGCTGCAGGTTCGCCGCGACGGTGATGAGGTCGGCGTTGCCGGTGCGCTCGCCGTGGCCGTTCATCGTGCCCTGGACGTGCATGGCGCCGGCGTCCACAGCGGCAAGGGTGTTGGCGACCGCGCAGCCCGTGTCGTTGTGGCAGTGGATGCCCAGGTCGACCCCGACGGCGCCCGCGGCGGAGACGACCTCCCCCATCCACGCGGGCAGCATGCCGCCGTTGGTGTCGCACAGGACGACGACCTCGGCGCCAGCGTCCGCCGCGGTCTTGACGACCGCGAGGGCGTAGCCAGGGTTGGCGCGGTAGCCGTCGAAGAAGTGCTCGCAGTCGAGGAACACACGACGGCCCTCGCCGGTCAGGAACTTCACCGTGTCGGTGACCATGGCGAGGTTCTCGGCCAGGTCGGTCTTCAGCGCACGGTGGACGTGCTCGTCATGGCTCTTGGCGACCAGGCAGATCACCTCGGTCTGGGCGTCCAGCAGCGCCCTGGTGAGCGGGTCGGAGCTCGCCCTGCCGCCCACACGCCGGGTCGAGCCGAAGGCGGTCAGCTTGGCGTTCTCCAGCTTCAGCTCACCGGAAGCCGCGGCCGCGAAGAAGGCGGTGTCGTTGGGGTTCGCGCCCGGCCAGCCGCCTTCGATGAAGCCCACGCCCAGCTCGTCCAGCAGGCGCGCGATGCGCAGCTTGTCCTGCACCGTGAGGCGCAGGCCCTCCTGCTGGGCGCCGTCGCGCAGCGTCGTGTCGTAGAGATGGAAGACGTCGTGGGCGGCGGGGAGCGTCGTCATGGTGCCTTCTTCGGAGGGTCGCGTGGTGATGAACGAGTATCCCCCGAGCGGTCGGGGCACCGCCGGGCGGCTCGGGTAATGGACTCCGCAAGCGCCCCCCCGACCCCGGGAGGTCTACCGGTTGTTGGCCGCGGCTGGTAGGAAAGCGGTATGGCTGAGACAAAGTTCAAGGGATCGACCGTCAACACGGTCGGCGACCTCCCCGCGGTGGGTTCCGCGGCGCCCGACTTCACCCTCACGGGTTCCGACCTGTCCGACGTCACGCTGGCCGACCAGGCCGGCCGCCGCGTCGTCCTCAACATCTTCCCGAGCATCGACACCGGCGTCTGCGCCACGTCCGTGCGCACGTTCAACCAGAAGGCCGCCTCACTCGACAACACCACCGTCGTGTGCGCTTCGGCCGACCTGCCGTTCGCGCTGGCCCGCTTCTGCGGCGCCGAGGGCATCGAGAACGTGACCGTCGGCTCGACGTTCCGCTCGACCTTCGCCGACGACTACGGCACGAAGATGACCGACGGCCCGCTGGCCGGCCTGAACGCCCGCTCGGTCGTCGTCATCGACGCCGACGGCAAGGTCCTGTACAACGAGCTCGTCCCCGAGATCGGTCAGGAGCCCGACTACGACGCGGCGGTCGCTGCGCTCTCCTGACCGCCTTCCGCTGATCCGAACCGTCCGGGTGGCGGCGCCCCACGGCCTGTGGGGTGTCGCCACCCGGAACCATTCAGGGCCGCGTCGCTATGCTGGCTCGGTAGTCGTCGGAAAGGGACACGATGCCTGACCTCGCTGACCGCATCAGCCGCGCGGCCGTCGCCGCGCTCGACCTGGCGCCCTTCGACGACCGGTACGGACGACTCTCGCGCCAGGTGCTGGCCGGGGGCGCCTCCCGTTTCCAGCGCGTCACCGCGGACGACCAGGCGGTCCACTTCGTGATCCCCGTCGGCCTCGCGGCCCAGCGGATCGACTACGGCGCGCTCGTCCTGCAGGACCGGCAGGCCGGCATCCTCTGGCGTGACGCGATGGGCGTCGACCACTCTATCGTGGTCCCCCGCGCGGACGGCGCGGCCACCTTCTCCCCCCTCACGCTCGGCGGCGAGCAGTGGACGCGCTTCGACGTGGATGGTGACGGCCAGCATCTGGCCTTCCTCGTCCCGCCCGTCAATGACCCCCTGTTGCGCAGCACCCTGATCGACTGGTTCGGCGCGCGCCCGGGTGACCGGCACACCGCCTCCGCCCCCGTGCCGGAGCCCGAACCCGAGCCCGGCCCGGCCGTCCGCTTCCCCGACCCGGCACCCGAGCCCGAACCCCAGCCGGTCGAGACGACCGCCGTGCTGCCCATGCAGGACCCGGTCGAGGAGACCGCCGTCCTGGACACCCCCGTCGAGGGCGACGCACCCGACTCCGGGGCCGTCTTCGAGGCCCCCGCGGAGCCGACGCTCGAGCCGACCCCGATCCCCGAGGGTGACCCGCTCGCGCCGCAGGACCAGTTCGCCGTGTCCCCGGCCGACCTCAACGAGTGGGCCCCCGAGCCCGCGCACGACCCCGACGCGACCCAACTGCACGTCATGGAGGACACCCGCCTCCACGACGTCGAGGCCACGCGCGTCCGTCCGGTGCCCCCCACGCCCCAGCAGCAGCGCGTGGACGCCCCCTTCGACCTGTACCGCGACGAGCAGACCACCCCGACATGGGCGGCCGCCGAGACGCAAGCGGTTCCGATCCCGGCACCCTCGCCCGCCCCGGCTCCGCTGCCGGCGCAGGCACCCGCCGAGTCCTCGCCGTGGACGCACCAGCAACCGGCCCCCGAGGGCCGGGACCGGATGAGCGCGACCGTCCGCCCCGCCGAGGCCGCAGCGCCCGTGTACGTGCAGCAGTCGGGCACGTCACGGACGCTGGTCGGGTTCCTCCTGGGCCTGCTCGGCACCCTCGCCGTCGGCGGCGCCATCATCATCGCCACCCTGCTCGGCGCCGGCTGATCCTGCCGCAGGTTCCTCCGGCCCTGCCGACTCGACCGGGCCGCGGCCGCGGCGTCCCAATGTGGCGGCGAGCACGCCGCCAACACCGACGGCGAGCGCTCCCCCGCCGACGGCGCGGAGCACGTCGTCGGAGAGCTCCGGCGTGGCGGGCCAGGGTAAAGGGGACGCCGTGGGCTGCGGCGTGGGCGTCGAGTTCGCGTCGGGTGTCGGCGAGGGCGTGGGCATCGATGCGAGCAGCGCGCGGGCGTCCGGGAGCAACTGGGAGGCGACCAGCGGGTACAGCGCGTCACCGGGGCACTCGGTCGCGGACATGTCCCGGTGCGCGGCCACCTGCGCGGTGGTCACCTGGGCCCCCTCGCGCCACCGGGAGGACCCACGCGAGGTGAACGTGACCTCCTCGGCCAGGGTGAGCCCGTGGCGTCCGGCCAGCCACGCGAGCAGGGCGGTCATGGCCGCCATCGCAGCAGGGGTCGGAGCCTGCGTGGAGTGGTCGCCCACGAAACAGCACAGCAGCGCGTGCCCCTGGGAACCGCCGGTGGCGTCCCCCTTCACGGGACGATCGAGGCTTCCCTCGCGGCCCTCCCAGATCGTGCCGTAGGGGTCGACGAAGAAGTTGTACGCGACGTCGGCCCAGCCCCGTTCCGCCGAGGTGTGGAACCGGTAGAAGCTCCGTAGCCGCTCCGGGATGCGCTCGGCGGTGTCCGTGTTGGGGGTGAGGGTGTGGTGGACGAGCAGGAACCGGACGTCGTCCTCCAGCTCGAGCGGTCCCTTGGGGGCGAGGCCCTCCGCCCAGTCGGCGCGCGGGCGGATGGCGGGGTGGGGCGGTGCCGCGTGCGCGGACGTGCCGCCGAGCGCGAGACCGGCCACCGGCAGGAGCACGGTGGCGGCGACGAGGGATCGACGCGAAAGGGCCACGTCAGCCCTTGATCTCCCGCGGGTAGCACTTGTCGTTGACCGCCATGCCGAGGGCGCGGCACACCTCGTTGGCCGCCGAACGGCTGTCCGCGCCGGGGACGACGACGGCCCAGTAGCCCGTGTTGAGGCCGGTGAACGCGTCGGTGTCGATCACGATCGCGGTCTGCCCGTTGCGGGATTCGAGTTGCGCGCGCTCGACCGCCTGCTCGGCGGTGACTTCGCTCTTGGGCAGCGAGGCCAGCACGGTCACCCACGAGCCGACCGGCAGCTCGGTGACGATGTTCGGGTTGGCGGTCGGCTCCGGCGTGGCCTCGGGGGTCGGCGTCGCGTCCGCGCTCGGGGACACGCTCGGGGACGCGCTCGGCTCCGGGGAAGCCTCGGGCGACGGCTCCACGCTCGGCTCGGCCGGGGCGGACGCGCTGGGCGTCGCCGGAGTCTGGGCCGGCGTGCCACGGTCGGGGTCGTCGACGAAAACGAACCAGGCGAACATGACGGCGATCGCGCCGACGATGACGCCCAGGACGATGCCGAGGGGAAGGCTGCCGCGGGGTGCGGGTGCGGGTGCGCTGTAGCTCATCGGACTCCTCACGCGACCTTGTCGAGCCAGCCGAAGGAATCCTCGGCGCGGCCGTACTGGATGTCGAGGACGCCGTCACGGATCTGGATCGTCCGCTCGAACGCCTGCCCCTGCGGGCGCCACTCGCCCTTCTTGGACTTGAAGCCGGCGATCGGGCTGATCACCGCGGCGGTGCCGCAGCAGAACGCCTCGGTGAACGTGCCGTCGGCGATGCCGTCGAGGACCTCCTGGGCCGACAGGCGCCGCTCCACCGGCGTGAGGCCCTGCTGCTCGCCGACCTTGAGGATCGAGTCGCGGGTGATGCCGTCCAGGATGGTGCCGCTCAGGGCCGGGGTGACGAGCTCGTTGTCGGCGCTCACCAGGAACACGTTCATGCCGCCGAGTTCCTCGACGCGGTCCTTGCCGGTGGCCTCGATGAACATGACCTGCGTGCAGCCGTGCTCGTAGCCCTCGTACTGGGCGATCAGCGAGGCGGCGTAGTTGCCGCCGCACTTGGCGTTGCCGGTGCCGCCCTCGCCCGCGCGGGCCCACTCGTCGGTGATCCAGATGTCGACGCCCTTGACCCCCTCGGTGAAGTACGGGCCGACCGGGGACGCGATGACGAGGAAGGTGACCTCCTCGGCGGCGCGGACGCCCAGGAACGCCTCCGAGGCGATCATGAACGGGCGGATGTACAGCGAGTGCTCGCCGGCGGCCTCGGGCACGTAGCGGGCGTCTATCTGGACGAGCTGGCGGACGGCCTCGACGAACAGCTCCTCGGGGAGGTTCGGGAGCATCATCCGCGCCGCGCTGCGGTTGAAGCGGGCGGCGTTCATGTTAGGGCGGAACAGGTGCACGCTGCCGTCGGCGTGCCGGTAGGCCTTCATGCCCTCGAAGATCTCCTGCCCGTAGTGCAGGACGGCCGCGCTGGGGTCGAGCGTCAGCGGGCCGTACGGCTTCACCGTCGCCGAGTGCCAGCCCTGGCCCTTCGTCCACGTGATCGACACCATGTGGTCGGTGAAGTACACGCCGAACCCCGGGGAGGCCAGGATCTCGGCGACCTCGGCGTCGCTCCGCGCGCCGGGGTTGGGCTGGATGTCGAAGGAAACGGACATGGGCGCCACATTACCGCGTGCGGCGTGGGCGGCCCTTCGAGGCTCGCTTCGCTCGCACCTCAGGAACCTTCCGATCCCTGAGCCGGCTTTCCGACCCCTGAGCTTGTCGAAGGGCCTGCCCGCTTCGCCAATAGGGTGGCGTCCCATGAGCGATGCTGCAGCTGACAAGACCCCCACGATCGCCGTCATCGGCGGCGACGGCATCGGCCCCGAGGTCGTCGCGGAGGGCCTGAAGGTGCTGGACGCCACGGTCGGCGGGTCCGCCTTCTCCTACGTGCACTACGACCTGGGCGCCGAGCGCTGGCAGCGCACGGGCGAGGTGCTGCCCGAGTCGGTGCTCGAAGAGCTCACGGGCGTCGACGCCATCATCCTCGGCGCCGTCGGCGCGGCCCCCGGCTCGAAGGCCATCCCGTCCGGCCTCCTCGAGCGCGGCCTGCTCCTCAAGCTCCGCTTCGCCTTCGACCACTACGTCAACCTGCGGCCGTCCAAGCTGTACCCCGGCGTCGTCACCCCCCTGTCGGACGCCATCGTCGAGCGCGGTCCGATCGACTTCGTCGTCGTGCGCGAGGGCACCGAGGGCCTCTACTGCGGCGTCGGCGGCTCGATGCAGACCGGCACGCCCTTCGAGGTCGCGAACGAGGTCTCGGTGAACACCGCCCGCGGCGTCGAGCGCGTCGTCCGTGACGCCTTCGAGCGCGCGATGCGCCGCCGCAAGAAGGTCACACTCGTCCACAAGCACAACGTGCTGGTCAACGCCGGCGGCCTGTGGAACCGCATCTTCCAGGCCGTCGCCGCCGAGTTCCCCGAGGTGTCCAACGACTACCTGCACGTCGACGCCACGATGATCATGCTCGTCCAGGACCCGCAGCGCTTCGACGTCATCGTCACCGACAACCTGTTCGGCGACATCGTCACCGACCTCGCCGCTGCCGTCACCGGCGGGATCGGCCTCGCGGCGTCCGCCAACATCAACCCGACCGGCGCGTTCCCGTCGATGTTCGAGCCCGTCCACGGCTCGGCACCCGACATCGCCGGCCAGGGCATCGCGGACCCGACGGCCACCATCTCGTCCATGGCGCTGCTGCTCGACCACCTCGGCCGCCGCGAGGACGCCGCCCGCATCGAGTCCGCGGTGGACGCCGACGTGGCCGCCCGCGGGTCGGACCGTCGCACGACCAGCCAGGTCGGGGATGCCATCGCAGCCCGCGTCTGACTACTCGGCGGCGTTCTCCAGCTGGCGCTTGAGCTGGCGCCACTCGCGCCACTTGCCGATGCGCTCGATGATCCAGCCCACGAGCAGGCCGAGCGTGACGCCGACGATGATGCCGAGCAGCGGGCGGTCGTGGAACACCGACCCGGCCGCCAGCCCGAGGCCGACGGAGAAGGCGGCCCACAGGCACGTCGCGAAGAAGTCGATCACCATGAAGCGGCGGTACGGCAGGCGCACGTAGCCGGCGACCATGTTGATGGCGATGCGGTAGCCGGGGATGAAGCGCGCCGACAGCAGCACCTCGGGGCCCTTGTGGTGCAGCAGGTGGTGGGCGCGCGCGAGGATCCTGCCGCCCCGCTCCCCACGGAAGATCTTGTCCAGAGGGATGCGGCGCCCGATCCAGTAGGCGGTGTTGTCGCCGAGCCACGCGCCGGCCATGGCCAGCGGGAGCAGGATCCACAGCAGGACGGGGCCCCCGTGGGTGCTCGACAGCGCCGACATGGCGATGACGATCGACTCGCTCGGCAACGGCGGGAAGAATCCGTCGATCCAGCACAGGACGCCCGTGACAACGTACGTCCACCACTCACCGGCATGACTGACGATGGCGTCCTGGATGAGCTCGTAGAACCGCGTCACGTCAGGCGTCCGAGGTGGGCGTCGGGTTCATTCGGCCAGCATGCCAGAGCCTGAAAGAGCGGCCATCCGTCCGCGGGCGGATTGCCTGCCGCCGGAAGTCCCGCCGGTGCTCACCATGCGGCGACCCGCGGCCCACCGATGGCAACTCCCTGAGAAGCGTCTTACCTTTTGTTTGGCTTTTTCTCAGGATCCGCTTACGCTGGAGGGGCTGTTCGGGCACCGCCCGGACGTCCCCGAAACAGAAGGAAGAACATGAAGCACAACGCCAAGCGCATGCTCGCCATCGCAGCATCGACGGCCATCGCGGTGGGCGGCTCCGTCGCTCTGGCCGCGCCCGCGCAGGCAGCCTCGGTGTGGGACGCCGTCGCCCAGTGCGAGTCCAGCGGCAACTGGTCCATCAACACCGGTAACGGCTACTACGGCGGCCTGCAGTTCAGCGCGTCCACCTGGAAGGCCTTCGGCGGCCACCAGTACGCCTCGAACGCGCACCTCGCCACCAAGGCCCAGCAGATCACCGTCGCGCAGCGCACCCTCAAGGTGCAGGGCCCCGGCGCTTGGCCCGTCTGCTCCAGGAAGGCCGGCCTGACCCGCGAGAACGGCGGCGCGGTCCCCTACACCGCACCCAAGAAGACCGAGGCCCCCAAGGCGTCCACCAAGAAGCCGGCCACCACCAAGGCCGCGCCCAAGGCGTCCACCAAGCCGGCCCCGGCCGGCGGCACGAAGTTCATCACCGTCAAGGCCGGCGACACCCTCAGCAAGCTCGCCGCCCGCCACGGCGTGGCCGGCGGCTGGCGCGGGCTGTGGGAGCTGAACAAGTCCACGGTGAGCAACCCCAACCTGATCTTCTTGAACCAGAAGATCGCCATCGCCTGATCCACCCCGACGCGAAGAACTCCCCACCCGAGCGGGTGGGGAGTTCTTTCGCTCCTGGGACGTCAGCGGGCCGCGGTGCCCTCGACGTAGTCGTCGTCGTGGCTCTTGACCCACGCCATGAGCTTGCGGAGCTCGCGGCCGGTGGCCTCGATCGGGTGCTGCTCGCCCTGCTCGCGGAACTTCTTGAACTCCGGCGCGCCGGCCTCCTGGTCGTCGATGAACCGCTTCGCGAACGCGCCGGACTGAACGTCGGCCAGCACGGCCTTCATGTTCTCCTTGACGCGGGCGTCGATGACGCGGGGGCCCGACACGTAGTCGCCGAACTCGGCGGTGTCCGACACGCTCCAGCGCTGCTTGGCGATGCCGCCCTCGTACATGAGGTCGACGATCAGCTTCAGCTCGTGGAGGCACTCGAAGTAGGCGACCTCGGGCTGGTAGCCCGCCTCAACGAGGGTCTCGAAGCCGGCCTGCACGAGGGCGGACGCCCCGCCGCACAGCACGGCCTGCTCGCCGAACAGGTCGGTCTCGGTCTCCTCGGTGAAGGTGGTCTTGATGCCGCCGGCGCGCAGGCCGCCGATGGCCTTCGCGTAGGACAGCGCCAGCGGCCAGGCCTGCCCCGACTCGTCCTTCTCCACGGCAACGATTACCGGGACGCCACGACCCTCGGCGTACTCGCGCCGCACCAGGTGGCCCGGGCCCTTGGGGGCGACCATGCAGACGTCCACGCCGGCCGGCGGGGTGATGTAGCCGAAGCGGATGTTGAAGCCGTGCGCGAAGAAGAGCGCGTCGCCCTCCTGCAGGTTCGGCTCGATGTCCTCGGCGTAGATCTTCCGCTGGTGCTGGTCGGGCGCCAGGATCATGATGAGGTCGGCCTCGGCTGCGGCTTCGGCGACCGACACGACGCGCAGGCCCTCGGCCTCGGCCTTGGCGGCGGACGGCGAGCCCTCGCGCAGGCCGACGCGGACGTCGACGCCGGAGTCGCGCAGGCTCAGCGCGTGCGCGTGCCCCTGGGAGCCGTAGCCGATGACGGCGACCGTGCGACCCTGGATGATCGACAGGTCGGCGTCGGCGTCGTAGAACATCTCTGCCATGTGGGTTTCTTCCTTACTGGGTTGGTCAGTGCGGTCTGGGGATCAGTCTGTCATCACCGGACGCCGGGGCGCGCCCGGTCGACCTTGGCGGAACGGTCGGTCAGCGACTTGGCGCCGCGGCCCAGGGCGACGAGGCCCGACTGGACGAGCTCGCGGACGCCGTAGGGCCGCAGCATCTCGAGCAGCGCCTCCAGCTTCTCGGGGCTGCCGGTGGCCTCGACGACCAGCGAGTCGTTGTGCACGTCCACGGTCTTGCCGCGGAACAGCTGGACGATCTCGATGATCTGGCTGCGTGACGCCGGGTCGGCCTTCAGCTTGACCAGCAGCAGCTCGCGGCGGACGGCCGACTCCTCCAGCTCGACGATCTTCAGCACCTCGATGAGCTTGTTGAGCTGCTTGGTGATCTGCTCGAGGACCTCGGGGCGGTCCACCCCGACCTGCAGCGTGATGCGGCTGATCTCGGGGCGCTCGGTCGGGCCGACGGCGAGGCTCTCGATGTTGTAGCCGCGCCGCGCGAACAGGCCGGAGATGCGGGCCAGGACGCCGGGCTTGTTCTCGACGATGACGCTCAGGGTGTGGGTCTTCACAGGATCTCGTCCTCCCAGTCGGGCGCCAGGTCCTTGGCGATCAGGATTTCGTCGTTGCTGGTGCCGGCCGGGACCATCGGCCACACCATGGCGTCCTTGTGGACGATGAACTCGACCACGACCGGGCGGTCGTTGATCTCGAGGGCCTTCTGGATCACCTCGTCGACCTCGTCGACCGTCTCGGCGCGCAGGCCGACGGCCCCCATCGCCTCGGCGAGCTTCGGGAAGTCCGGGATGCGGTAGCTCTTCAGGTCGGTGTTGGAGTAGCGCTCCCCGTAGAAGAGCGTCTGCCACTGGCGCACCATGCCGAGGGACTCGTTGTTGATGACGGCGATCTTGATCGGGATGTCGTTCAGCGCGCAGGTGACGAGCTCCTGGTTGGTCATCTGGAAGCAGCCGTCCCCGTCGATGCCCCACACCACGGCGTCCGGCTGGCCGACCTTGGCGCCCATGGCGGCCGGGACGCAGTAGCCCATCGTGCCGGCGCCGCCGGAGTTGAGCCAACGTCCGGGCTTGTCGAACGGCAGCAGGTGCGCCGCCCACATCTGGTGCTGGCCCACGCCCGCGGCGTAGATCGCGTCGCCGGACAGCTCGCCGATCCGCTTGATGACGTACTCCGGGCTCAGCAGGTCGCCCTTGGTCGGCTCGGGCTCGACGGCGTACTTCGTCTTCAGGTTGGTGAGGTAGGCGCGCCACGCCGCATACTCGCCGAGCTCGGCGCCGCGCAGCACCTGGTTGAGCTCGCCGATGGTCAGCTTCACGTCGCCCACGATCGGGACGTCGACGGTGCGGTTCTTGCCGATCTCGGCCGGGTCGATGTCGGCGTGGATGACCTTGGCGCCCGGCGCGAAGGTGTCGAGCCTGCCGGTGACGCGGTCGTCGAAGCGGGCCCCGAGCGTGATCAGGAGATCAGAGCGCTGGAGGGCCGCGACGGCCGACACGGTGCCGTGCATGCCGGGCATGCCCATGTGCAGCTCGTGCTCGTCGGGGAACGCGCCGCGGGCCATCAGCGTGGTCACCAACGGGATCTGCGTGATCTTGACGAGGTCGGCGAGCTCCTCGTACGCGGCGGCCTTGACCACGCCGCCACCCACGTACAGCACGGGGCGGGACGCCTGCGCGATGAGCTTGGCGGCCTCCCGGATCTGCTTGGAGTGCGGAGTCACTGTCGGCTTGTAGCCGGCGAGGTTGAGTTCGTGCGGCCACTCGAAGGGCGCCGTGTTGACCAGGGCGTCCTTGGTGATGTCGACCAGGACGGGCCCGGGGCGTCCGGTGCCGGCGATGTGGAACGCCTCCTTGATGGCGCCCGGGATGTCCTCGGCGCGCGTCACCAGGAAGGAGTGCTTGGTGATCGGCATCGTGATGCCGCGGATGTCGGCCTCCTGGAAGGCGTCCGTGCCGACGGCGGTCGAGGCCACCTGCCCGGTGATCGCGACGATCGGGACGGAGTCGAGGTAGGCGTCCGCGATGCCGGTGACGAGGTTGGTCGCGCCCGGGCCGGAGGTCGCCATGCAGACGCCGACGCGGCCGGTCGCCATCGCGTAGCCCTCGGCGGCGTGCGCGGCGCCCTGCTCATGGCGGACCAGGATGTGGCGCAGCAGCTCGCTCTGCCCGAGCGGGTCGTACGCCGGCAGGATCGCGCCGCCGGGGATGCCGAAGATGACGTCTACACCGACGCGCTCGAGCGACTCGACGAGGGCTTGGGCCCCGGTGAGTTCCTTGAGCTGGTGGTCATCAGTCATGAGATCATCCCCTTCGGTGTCGGTGTGCGTGGTGGGCGGGCGTAGCAACAAAAAACCCCCGCTGCCGCAAACCGGGCAGGCGAGGGAGCGCGTCGTCTTGAGTCTGCGACTCAGGCGACGCGCGGGGTAACTACGAGGGCGCTCATGTGCACGAGCCACACCTTAGCCCGAACCGTCCATCACTTCACACCGCGACCTCTTGGTGTCCATGATCCGGACGCCCAACGCTCACCCGGTGATGCGGCGATGCACCTCGTCGAGGTCGCCGGACGCCGTGCGCGTCAGCAGGCCACCCATGCCTGCGTCGTCGGCATAGCGCGGCACGAGGTGCACGTGGAGGTGGAAGACCGACTGCCCGGCGTCCTCCCCCACGTTCGACAGCACGTTCATGCCGGACGCGCCGAGCTTCTCGACGAGCAGCTTCCCGGTCGCGGCGATCGCCGGGGCGATCGAGGCCAGGACGTCGGCGTCCGCGAGCGCGTCGGTGACGTGAGCGCGCGGCACCACGAGCGTGTGGCCGGTCTTGAAGGGTTCCATGTCGAGGAACGCGATCGCGTGCTCGTCGGCGTGGACCTGTCTGCTGGGGATCTCCCCAGCGACGATGCGGCAGAAGATGCAGTCGGACATCAGCGAACCTCGAATCCGGCCCCGGCGAGGCCTTCCTTGATCTGGGCGACGGTCAGGGTGCCGTAGTGGAACACCGAGGCCGCCAGGACGGCGTCCGCCCCCGCGCGGCACGCGTCGACGAAGTGCTCGACCGTGCCGGCCCCGCCCGAGGCGATGACAGGCACGTCAACCACGGAGCGGACGGCCTCGATCATCTCCAGGTCGAAGCCGTCGGTGGTGCCGTCGCGGTCCATGGAGTTGAGCAGGATCTCCCCCGCCCCCCGGTCGACGGCCTCGCGGCACCAGGCGATGGCGTCCAGCCCGGCGGACTGGCGCCCGCCGTGCGTGGTCACGCCGAAGCCGGACGGCTGGCCGGCCTCGCGGCGAGCGTCCAGGCTGAGCACGACGACTTGGTTGCCGAAGCGTCCCGCGATCTCGTCGATCGCCTCGGGTCGCGTGATCGCCCCGGTGTTGATGCCCACCTTGTCGGCGCCCGCGCGCAGCAGCCGATCGACGTCGTCGACGCCGCGGACGCCCCCGCCTACGGTGAGCGGGATGAAAACCGTCTCCGCGGTGCGGGTCACCATCTCGTAGGTGGTCTCCCGACCCTGGGAAGAGGCGGAGATGTCGAGGAACGTCAGCTCGTCGGCGCCCTGCTCGCCGTAGAGGCGGGCCAGCTCGACCGGGTCACCGGCGTCGCGGAGGTTGAGGAAGTTGACGCCCTTCACGACCCGGCCGTCGTGCACGTCGAGACACGGGATCACACGAATAGCCACGCCCATGGGGCCACCCTAACCACCCGCGCGCCGGACCGGCGAAAGTGGCCGTAGCGACCAACCCTGTGGGCGACGGAACCGGGGCTGTCGGCACACAACACCGGGGCTCTCGGCGCACAACACCGGGGCTCTCGGCGGAGTGGGGGGTCAGTCGTCCTCGAGGTAGGCGGCGTCCACGACGCCGCGGCGGAGGCGGTCGACGGCCTCACGGGCGTTGTCGCGGACCACCGTGTCCCCGGCGGCGTCGGCGACCTGGCCGAGGAGGTCGATGACCATGCGCATCCACCGGACGAAATCACCGGCGGTGAGCTCGGTCTCGTCGAGGATCTCGCTCAGCGCGACGCCGTTGGCCCAGCGGTAGGTGGCCTCGGCGAAACCGATGTCGGGGTCGCGGCCCTGGTCGAGCTTGTGGTCGCGCTCCAGCAGGCGCACCTCGCGCCAGATGCGCCGCACCATCGTCTGGGCGATCTCCGTCGAGCGCGTCGGCATCCGGGAGGGTCGGGATGCCCCTCCCCCGCGCGATTCGTACGTCAGCGACGACAGCACGGCGGCCAGTTCGGCGGCGTCCAGTTCGTCGAACACGCCAGCGCGGATGGCCTCGGCCGTCACCAGGTCCAGCTCGGAGTAGATGCGCGCCAGCATCCGCCCCGCCTCGGTCACCTTGGCGCCGTCCTCGGACAGGTAGCCCAGCGCCGACAGCACCGCGCACACCTTGTCGAAGCGCGTCGCGATCGTGTTGGTGCGCCGCTCGGTCTGGGCGCGGAGGCCCTCGGTGTCCTTCTCCAGGCGCAGGGCCTTCTCGGCTGCGCGGGCATGCGCCTCGCGGTCCGGGCACCCGTGACAGGGATGGGCACGCAGGGCGTCCCGAAGGCGGGCGACCTCGTCGGCGATCTCGGCGTCCATCGCGGCCGGCTGGTAGCGCGACTGTCGCGTGTCGAGGCCGCGCAGCTTCGTGTGGAACGCGGCGGCGAGGTTGCGTCGGTCCTTGGGCGAGGCACCGTCGAAGTGCTTCGGCACGCGCATCCGCCCCGCAACCACCGGCGGGGAGGGGAAGTCGGCCAGGGACAGCTTCTTGATCTGGCGCTGTTCGGTCATCACCAGCGGCGACGGGTTGGCGCGGTCGCGGCCGACCCCCGGGTCGATCACCACGGCCCAGCCCTCGTGCCGTCCCGACGGGACGCCGATGATGTCGCCCGGCGTCAGCTCCAGCAGGCCCGAGCTCGACTCGGCCCTCCGGTCCGCCTTCCGCGACTTCGCGGCCTCGGCCTCCAGGCGCGAGATCTCGGCGCGCAGCCGCGCGTACTCGACGAAATCGCCCCGGTCGCAGGCGGCGTCGGCCCACAGCTGGGCGATCTTCTCGGTGTTGCGGGCCGCCGCACGGGCCAGCCCCACCACCGACTTGTCGGACTGGAACTGGGCGAACGACTGCTCCAGCAGGCCGCGCGCCTTCTCCCGCCCCACGCGTCCGACCATGTTCACGGCCATGTTGTAGGTCGGCGAGAACGACGAGCGCAGCGGGTACGTGCGCCGCGAGGCCAGGCCCGCGACGAAGCGCGGGTCGAAGTTGCGCTGCCACAGGACGACCGCGTGCCCCTCGACGTCGATGCCGCGGCGTCCGGCGCGACCGGTGAGCTGGGTGTACTCCCCCGGCGTGACGTCGACGTGGGCCTCGCCGTTGTACTTGACGAGCTTCTCCAGCACCACCGAGCGGGCCGGCATGTTGATGCCCAGCGCGAGCGTCTCGGTGGCGAACACGACCTCGACCAGCCCGCGAACGAAGGCCGCCTCGACGCACTCCTTGAACGCGGGCAGCATGCCGGCGTGGTGCGCGGCGATGCCCCGGCGCAGCGCCTCGGCGAAGGTCGCGTAGTCGAGGGCCTCGAGGTCGTCGCGGCTCAGGCCCGTCGTCGCGCTGGACGCCAGGGCGTCCAGTTCGGTGCGCTCCGCGGCCGTCGTCAGCCGGACGCCGCTGCGCAGCAACTGCCCCACCGCCTGGTCGCACCCGGCGCGGGAGAAGATGAAGTAGATGGCGGGGAGGAGGCCCTCGGCGTCCAGCTTCTCGATGGCGCCATCGCGCCGCGGGATCAGGTTCGGGCCCCGGTCGCCGCGGCCGGCGGCGTTGCGTTCGATGCGGTCGCGCATGCCCCGCCCGCGCGGCCGGCGCGAGTCATCGCGCACGAACCGGCTCTCCTCCTTGGCCAGCCGGATGAGCTCGGGGTTGACCTCGCCACCGACCGGCAGCTCGGACGCCGTGGGCGCCTCGTCCTCGAACAGGTCGTAGATGCGACGCCCGGCCATCACGTGCTGGAACAACGGCACCGGACGCCGCTCGCTCAGCACGACCTCCACCCCGCCGCGGACCTCGTCGAGCCAGTCGCCGAACTCCTCGGCGTTGGACACGGTGGCCGACAAGGACACGAGCTGCACCGAGGGGGCCAGGCCGATGATGACCTCCTCCCACACCGCGCCGCGGAAGCGGTCGGCGAGGTAGTGCACCTCGTCCATGACGACGTAGCCCAGGCCGCGCAGAGTCGAGGAGCCGGCGTAGATCATGTTGCGCAGCACTTCGGTGGTCATCACCACCACAGGAGCATCGGAGTTGATCGACGTGTCGCCGGTCAGCAGCCCGACGCGGTGGGTGCCGAAGCGCTCGGCCAGGTCGTGGTACTTCTGGTTCGACAGGGCCTTGATCGGCGTGGTGTAGAAGCACTTGCGGCCCTCACGGAGGGCCAGGAACACGGCGAACTCGCCCACAACCGTCTTGCCCGCGCCGGTCGGCGCCGCGACGAGGACGCCGGAGCCGGCCTCGATGTGGGCGCAGCCGTCGCGCTGGTAGTCATCGAGCGCGAACGGGAAGGCGGCGGCGAACTCGGCGAACGCGGGCCCCGGCTCGGGTGCGGGTCGGTTCGTGGGCACGTCAGGCCTCCTTGCCAGTCTTCGCGGGGTGGAGCACGTGGATGTCGAGCGCCCCTGGAGCGGCCGTGATGGTGAAGGGTGGGCGTCCGAGGGGCTCGCCGTCAGCCATGCCGAACAGGCCGTCGCCGTCGACGCGCGCCCGGCGCACCTTGAGGCGCTCCAGGGCGGGGTGGTCGAACTCCTTGCCGGCGGCGATCTTGGGCAGCAAGGCGGCGAGCACGCGCCACGACACCGGGTGGACGATCACGATGTCGAGCAGCCCGTCGGTGAGGTCGTAGGTCGGTTCGAGCTTGATGCCGCCGCCGAAGATGCCGCTGTTGATGACGGCGATCAGGATCGCGTCGAGATCGCGGCGCTCACCGTCGAGCTCGAGCCGGTAGTGCAGGGGCCGGAACGCCCGCATCTCGGCGAGCACCGCCCCGATGTAGGACAGGTGGCCGAGGTCGACCTTGGCATTGTTGGCCCGCGAGTTCACCCGCTCGTCGAAGCCGGTCGACACCACGCAGCCGACGTACTCGACCTCGCGGTGGTAGAGCCCGCCGCGCACCTCGGCCAGGTCGATGGTGCGGGTGTGGCCGGACGCCACGGCGTCCGTCGCCTGCCGCCAGGTCTGGCCGTTGCCGACCCCGCGGGAGAAGTCGTTGCCGGTGCCGGCGGGGATGACGCCCAGCGGCACACCGGAGTTCGCGCAGGCGTTGAGTCCGATGTGGGCCATGCCGTCGCCGCCCACCACGGCGAGTGAGTCGACCCCCGAGTTCACGGCTTCGAAGCAGGCCTCCCAGGCGTGCTCCTGCGAGCGGGCCAGGGTGCGCGTGACCCGGACGCCGGCGTCCATGAGCCGCAGCTCGATCGGGGAGGTGAGGCGGCGTCCACGGCCGTGCCCGGCGGCCGGGTTGACCACCAGGGCCACGTGCCTCATGCGCGGTCGAGTTCCTTCGCGGCGCGCTTGGCGCGGCGCTTGTCGTTGGCGTGGCAGATCGCCTCGGCGATCAGGAACAGCAGCATCATGGGGATGGTCAGGGCCAGCATGGAGAACGGCTCACCGCCGGGGGTCGCCGCCGCGCCGAAGACCGCACACCCGAACAATACGTAGCGGCGAGCACCGGCCAAGGCCTTGGCAGAGAGGACACCGACGAAGTTCAGCGTGACCACGACCACCGGGAGGAGGAAGCCCAGACCGAAGACGAGCATCAACTGCATCATCATCTTGAAGAAGTCGTTCATCTCGAGTAGGTTCAACACCTCGAAGCTCTCGGGTGTGAACGCCAGCATGATCGCGATCGCCGACGGCATGATGTAGTAGCCCAGCACGACCCCGCCGACGAAGAGGGGCACAGCGGCGAGCAGGAACACCAAGGCGTACTTCTTCTCCTTGGCCAACAGGGCCGGAGCGATGTAGGCCCACACCTGGTAGAGCCAGACCGGGCTGGTCAGCACCAGGCCCCCCAGCGCCGCGATCATGAGAATGAGCAGCAGCGGGGCCGTTACGCCACCCAAGACGGCCTGCACATCGAGGTTCGGACGGATCCCCTTGAGGATCTCCAGAGACTCCTCGTACGGCCGGAGCAGAACCTGGAACAACTGGTTGTTGAAGATCAGGCAGGCGATCATGCCCACGAAGATCACGACAACCGAGAAGATCAGCCGGTAGCGAAGCTCCCGGAGGTGGTCGGCCAGCGACATCACCCCATCGGCGGGAACCTTCGGGGGTCTGAGCCAGCCGAGGCTGAGACGGGCCACGGCGTCCGAGGCCTACTTCTGGTCGGTGGTCGGGTCGATGCGCGGCTCCTCGACCAGTTCGGCGTCGGTCACCTCGTGGGCGGCCACGCCACGCTCGCGCTGCTCGAGCTCGTACTCGCGGCGGCGCAGCTCTGCCTCGCGGTTGGCGGCCTCCTCGTCGGCCTTGATCTGGCGCGTCTCGTCCTTGAACTCACGCAGGGCGCGCCCGGCGTTCTTGCCGGCGCCCGCCAGGCGGGTCCCGCCGAAGATCAGGAGGGCGAGGACGATCAGGATGACCCACTCCCAGCCCTGCATGTTGAACGGCATTGTCTCTCCTAGGTGTCGGACTTCCGACTCTCAGTGTACGTACTCACCTGCGCCGCCCGGTGACGCCATCGGCCTCAGGCACAGTACTGCAACCGACTCCGGGGGTTCGTCAGTTCAGAGCGCCGTCGCCGGAATGATGCGCACCCACGCGCTTCGCGTGTTCTGCACCTCGTCGCCCACCTCGAGACGCACCAAGTGGTGTCCGTTCACCTGGCCGAGCACCGTGTTCGCGTAGATCGTGCCCGTGGAGCAGGGAATCGTCCCGGAGTCCGTCAACAGGCCGTCCACAAGCACCCGGTAGGACAGGGCCAAATCGCCGCCGCCGTCGCAGGCCCCCTGGGCCACGAGTGCCGTCGCGGGGGAGACATCCATGCTCACGGCTTGACCGGATTGGAGCGTGCCATCCCAGACGATACGGGCGATCTCGCCATCGACAGGTTTCGGTGGCGCCACGTCGTGGACAGGGGTGCTGGGAGGTGGAGGGCTCGTGGGACCCGGTACTGGCGCTGGCGGTGTGCAGCCCACCAGCAGGAGACCACCTGCACCAGCCAAGGTCAGACGTAGGGCTTGGTGTCGACCCACGTGTACCCCCCCTCGGATACGCCGGGGAACTTGATGGTCCCGGTTGCCAACGTCGTGGTGGAGCAGTTGTAGTTCATCTGGTACTTCCGCTCTTGGTGGGTGGGGCGATCTTTGCAGCATGCCGAACCGCGAGACCATGGGCCGAAGGTCGGAACAACGGTCGGAAATAGGTGAGACGCGGTCAGGGGCCCAACGCCTCGCGGGCCGCCTCGATCGCGGACGCCGCGGCCTCGGGCGGGTCGACCCGGGCCACCGCAGGCCCCAGGCGCAGCAGAAGCCGGCGGAACCAGGCGGGGTCGGCGACGAGCAGGCGGGCCCGGACGATGTCGCCGGGCAGCCGCTCGACCGACACCATCGGGTGGTACTCGGTGATCCAGTGGCCGGCCGGGCGCAGGTCGAGGGTGACCTCCGCGGCGTCGGGCCGCTGGTCGAGCCAGCCGGACGCCAGCGCCGGGGCCGGCCCGTGGTCGCCGACCGGCTCGCCAGTGGGCTCGACGGCGACGATCCGGTCGAGGCGGTACGTACGCCACGCCGACCGCTCGTGCGCCCACGCGGTGAGGTAGCCGTACCCGTCGCGGGTGCCCAGCCCCGCGGGGTCGACGATGGGCTCGGTGGCGACGCCGCGCGAGGCACCGTGGTAGCTGAGCCTGATCGCAGTGCCGGCGAGGATCGCGTCGGCGAGCCGGCCGCGGATCACCTCGTGGCCCGCGGAGACGTCGACGTCGACCCGGTCGGCCCCCGCGCCGACCGCCGCCTCCAGCTTGGCCCGCGCCGACCGCACGGCCGGGCCGAGCTCGGCATCGGCCATCTCCTCGATGGCCCGCAGGGCGACGATGAGGCTGAGGGCCTCCTCGGGGGTGAACCGCTGCGGTCGGGCCAGGAACTCGGCGTTGGTGAGCCGAATGCGACCGGACGCCAGCGCGTCCATGTCGACCTCGATGAGGTCCCCTGGGGCACCCCCGGGCAGACCGCAGAACCACAGCACCTTGAGGTCGGCCACCAGTTGCTTCTGCGTGACCGCGAAGACGGACGCCGTCTGGGCCAGGTCGGCGTCGGGATGGGCCTGCAGGTACGGGACCAGCGCGAGCAGTCGCGGCACCTGACTGGCGGAGGTCATCGCCATGCCGCCACCGCCGCGAGGTGGGCGCGCACCGCGTCCGCGAGCGCCGGCGGAGCCAGCACCACCACGTCGGCCCCGTACCAGGCCAGCTCGCCGGCGGCGTCGGCCGACACGCGGACCCGCCAGGCGCGGAAGCCGGGCGGCGCCTCCGCCTCCGCCGGCTCGGCGAAGCGGACGAGGTCGGGGGCGGCGCCGTCGCGGACGGCCACGACCGCCTCGTGGTCGCGGCGGGCGTTGAGCGACGCGAGGTGTTCCTCGACGACCCCGGGGGCCGGCGGGGTGACGTCGCCCGCCTGGAGCGTGGGGGCGGACTCGATGCGCGAGACCTTGAACGAGCGGCCCTCGCCGCGCGTGCGGTCCAGGCCGATGAGATACCAGGCGCCCTTGCGGTTGACGAGTCGCCACGGCTCGACGACGCGGTCGACGCCCCGGTACGCGAAACCGACGGGACGCGAGGTCAGCACGGCCTCCCACAGCACCTCGAACGCGGGCTCGCGGGCGCCCACCGTGGGCGCGAAGGCGGCCACGCGGGCGGCATCCGGATCGAGGCCGGACGCCCTCAGCTTGGCCAGCGCCTTGGCGGCCTCGCCGCCCAGGCGGGCGTCGTCCCACACGGTGGAGGCGACGCCGAGCGCGGCCGTCTCCGCGGCGTCGAAGTCGATCTCGGCCAACTCGAAGTCACGGCGGCGGATGCGGTAGCCGACCTCATCGGGGAACAGCGTGGAGTTCGAGCCCGTCTCGACGGGGACGCCCATCGCACGCAGGTCGTCCTTGTCGCGTTCGAAGGTACGTTCGAACGCGGCATCGGACAGCCCGCGGTAGCCCTCGACGAGCTCGCGGATCTGCTCGCGCTCCACGAATCGGCGCGCCATGAGCAGACAGATCGTGAGGTTCATGATCCGTTCGGACTTGCGTGCTGACACGCCCCTCAGGCTAGCGCCCGCATCCCCGGTCGCTGAGGAGCGCCCTACGCCAGCGACACCCGCTGGTCGATGTCGTCACCGGGCAGTTCGGGGTCGACGACGGCGGTGACCTCGATGCTGTCCAGCACCAGCCCACCGGACAGCGTGGTCAGGAAGCTCGTGTCCGAGGCGTCCCGGCCGGTGGCGATGCGCAGCAGCGTGGAGCGCGGGGCCAGCGCGGTGGCGTCCACCGCACACCACTGGCCGTCGACGAGCGCCTCGGTGACCGCGTGGAAGTCCATGGGGTCGAGGCCGGGGGCGTACACCGAGACCAGCCGAGCCGGGACGCCCCGTGCGCGCAGCAGCGCGATCACGAGGTGGGCGTAGTCGCGGCAGACGCCCTGGCGCATCAGGTAGGTGTTGGTGGCGCCGTCGGTCGGGCGGCTGGAGCCCGACACGTACTCCAGCTGCTGGCCGACCCAGCTGCTCACGGCGTCAAGCAGGTCCTTGCCGGACAGCCCGCCGAACGCCGCCATGGCGGTGGGCGCGAGGGTGTCGGAGTCGGCGTAGCGCGAGGGGCGCGTGTAGGTGATCGGGTCGAGGTCGGTTGCCACCACGACTTCCCCGGTTCCCTCGACGGTCGCCTCGTAGTCGACGACGAGGCGTCCCGAGGCGATGCCGTCGATGCGGTGCAGCCGCGTGGTTCCCTCGACGAGTTCCGTCCAGGCCAGGGGCTGGCCGTCCAGGGTGACGGTGAGCGTCTCGGCCACGTCGGCGTAGGTGGTCGCGACGGCGACCGACAGCACGACGCTGGTGGGACCGTTGGTGGTCGCCTCAAGATGGGCTGTGACTCGGCGTTGCATGCGACCAGCGTTCCACAAGGCGTGTTGCGCGCGGGTTACGGCCCGGTAGATTCGCGTCGATCGAAAGGGGGACGCCATGGCCGGACGGTTTGCGCCCAGCCCGACGTCGGACCTGCACGTGGGCAACCTGCGAACGGCCGTGGTGTCGTGGCTGGCGGCCCGCCATGCCGGGGTGCCGCACCTGATCCGCGTCGAGGACCTCGACGCCACCCGCGTGAAGGCCGCCCCCGAGGTGGCCACCCGCCAGCTCGCCGACCTCGCCGCCATCGGCGTCGTGCCGGATGGTGAGGTCGTCTGGCAGTCGCGCCGGCTCGACCTTTACGAAGCGGCCGTGAACCGGCTGCCCACCTACGAGTGCTACTGCACGCGCCGCGAGATCGCCGAGGCGGCGTCGGCCCCCCACGATGACGGCCACCGCCCCTATCCGGGGACGTGCCGCGAGTTGTCCGCAGCGGCGCGGGCCGCCCGCCGCGCCGAGCGTCCACCCGCGCTGCGCGTGGACGCCCGCGGTGCCGTCGTCACGGTCCGTGACCGCTGGGCGGGCGAGGTCACCGGCACGGTCGACGACTTCGTGGTGCGTCGCAACGACGGCGCGCACGCCTACAACCTCGCCGTCGTCGTGGACGACCTCGAGCAGGGCGTCACCCAAGTGGTCAGGGGCGACGACCTGCTCACGAGTTCTCCCCGGCAGGCCTGGCTGGCCCGCGCCTTGGGCGGGACCGAGCCCGAGTACGCCCACGTGGGTCTCGTCACCAACGCCGTCGGCGCACGGTTGGCCAAGCGCGACGGCGTGGTGACGCTGGCCGACCTGGCGGGGCAGGGTTGGACGCCCGGGCGCGTGCTGTCCTTGATCGGGAACTCGCTGGGGCTGTGCGAGGCGGACGAGCCGGTCGACCTCGACGCGCTGCTGGCGCGCTTCGACCCGGCGCTGCGTCCCGAGGTCTGGGTGTTCCCACCTGCTCGCTGAGCTGCCGAAGGGCCCCGTGTCAAGGGGTTTCGGACAATGTGGACAACTTCGCGGAGTTCTCCACAGGTTCGAATGTGTTGTTCTGATTGTCGGTGGTGGTGTTTAGCGTTGGGTGCATGGACCAGCCGACCCCCACCGCTACGGCGTTGGCTGGTGCGCGTTCGCTGCTGGCGAGTATCGACCATGCTGGTCGCCGTCGGTTGGACGCCGAGGCGCGGCTTGGGTTGGTGAGCGAGGTCGTCGCGCTGGGGCGCCAGGTGGAGGCTTTGCGGGTGGTGTTGATCGCCGAGGCTGATCGGGCCAAAGCTGCTGAGACCGCACGGGGGACGAGTATGAAGACGTTGTTGGCGGTGTCGTCGAAGGTGACCGCGGCCGAGGCTGCTTCGTGGGTGTACGGCGGTCAGGAGGTCACAGCCCATCCTTTGGTGGCTCAGG
>NZ_SDMQ01000020.1 GCF_004324755.1 Propioniciclava sinopodophylli | reverse complement strand
CGCTTCCTGCTTACTCACTCCCTCGGCTTCGGCGAGCAGCGCGAGCGCCTTCTCGTCCTCGGGTTCCAGGCGCAGCGTTATGGCCATTACGCCATGCTACCACTCTGGTATCACTCGCTCATGCCGCTGTGCGCGGGGGTAGCCTGTCGTCGGTTCCCGAGCGCAGGACCGACTTGCCGCGGGCGTGCTTTCCTGGTGGGGAGGTGGCCGGGGTGATGGGCCGGTGACACTGGCGGTCATCCGCCCGTCATATCGCCGTAGGGCTCCGTGACCACCCTTGTTCCCATGGTCAGCGCCCGGGATGAACTTGCCAGCCCTGTCAACGTGCTCGTCGTCACTGTGTGGTCGGAGCGGTTCGGTCGGCGCAGGATGGTGAGCCACACCGACCCTCGTGGCGATGTGTTCAACTCCTCCGCGCTCGTGCGGCACAACGCTCCTACGGACGCTGCCGTTGTCGACGCGGTGAGGATGTGGCTGAGCACGATCGGTGACGCCGCGGTGACGCCCGGGCAACGAGCGCCGATCAGACTGCTGCGCAATCAGCCCCCCGAGCCCGGCGAGGGCGGGGGGACGGGAGAGGGGACGTGAGTGGCCACTTTCCAGGCGATCGGTGCCGTGGCCGAGGCGGTGCGCCGGCTTCTGGAGCAGTCGTGGGTGCACACCCCCGGCGGGCTCCAGCCCCAGTTCGCCGTCTACAACGGGGCCGGCTTCTCCAGCCCGATGGCGACGGGAATCTCCGTCTTCGTCTACCAGGTCGCGATCGACGCGACGCAGCGCACGCTGCCCGCAGCGGGCCCCGACCAGCGCCGGCCGCTGCCGGTCGTCGTGTACCTCCTGCTCACCGCGTGGGCGCCGAGCGCGGCCAGCGAGCACGCCCTGCTCGGGTTTGCGATGCGCACCTTCGCCGACCAGCCCGTCCTGTCGTCGGGCTTCCTGAACGCCGCCATGCCGGGTGTCTTCCGGGAGGACGAGACGGTCGAGGTCCTCGCCGGACAACTCTCCAACGACGAGGTCTTCCAGCTGTGGCAGGCGCTCCCGGGCAGCCTCCAGCTGTCGGTCCCGTACCAGGCCAAGGTGGTGCGGATCGAATCGGCGACCGACGTCCCCGTCGGCCCGCCGGTGCGGGTGCGGGAGTTCGACGTCAGGAGGCCCTCGTGAGCACCGTCCCCCTGGAGCGGCTCGGCTACCGCGGCGTCCTCAGCCTCGACTGCCGGGACGCGGTGAGCGGCACCGTCGTCTCCGGTCTGGTCGCCGAGGCGTGGCCGCGCACCGACCCTCGCGCCCGGCGTACCGCCCGGCGTTCGCCGACGTCGCAGCTCCTCGGTTTCGGAACGCTGCCCGACCACCCGCTCGAGCAGCGCGTCCGCGCGCCGGGGGAAGGGCCGCTGGACTGGCCCGCGGCCACCTCGCGGCCCTACCGCGTCCTGGTGACCGACCCGCGGCGCCGCTACCTGCCGGTGCTCACGGACGTCACCGCGCCGCAGGCCGCGCCGCACACGGTGACCCTCCACGCGGCGCCCACCTCACTCCTCCGGGGCGGCTGGGCGGTCGTGCGCGGTCAGGTGCTCCGCGCCGGCGGCCCCCGGCCGCTGCCATGGGCCGTGCTCACCATCGAGCTCGCCGGCCGGGCCCACACCGCCCGGTGCGACGCGGCCGGGGTGTTCCTCCTGAACGCCCCCTACCCCGAGGCGCTGCCGCCGCTGTTCGGGTCACCGCCGTCCGGGCCCGGGCTGTCCACGATGACCTGGACGGTCGAGATCGGGATCTCGAGCGCGCCGGACACCCTCACCTTCACCGATCCGCAGCACCCCGATGTCCCCGACACCGCGTCGGTGATCGGTCAAGCCCAAGCCACCTTCGACCCCGGCGGCGGCCCCACCCTGACCAGGACGCTCACCTTCGGCGAGGTCCTGGCTCTATCCCTGACGGCCACCCCGGCCTGAACCGACCATCCAGCGAGCGGAGACCAGTCATGCCGCAGTACCTCGCACCCGGCGTCTACGTCGAGGAGATCCCGGGCCCCCGAACGATCCAGGGCGTCAGCACCAGCGTGGCGGCGTTCGTCGGCCCCACCCGCTTCGGGCCGACCAGCGGCCGGCCCGAACTGCTCACGTCGTACGCCGACTTCGTCACCATCTACGGCGACGCGGCCGACCTGGTGTTCGACGGCGGTGGTCAGTTCACCAACCACATGGCCCTGGGCGTCAAGGGATTCTTCGACGAGGGGGGAGCCAGCCTCTACGTGGCGCGGACCTTCGCACACCCGGACCCGGCGGCGCCGGAGGACGCGCACGGGACGGTCGTCGTGCCGACCCCCGGCGACGCGGCGGCCCCCACCGTCACGATGCGGGCGCGGTTCCCGGGCGCGGCCGGCAACATGCGGGTGATCCTCACGCTGCGGTCGGGCGGCGACTGCCTGGTGACGGCCGGCGGGGTCCGCACCCTGACCCGCGTCCGCGAGTTCGACACCGTGTGGGTGGTCAGCGGTGGGTCGACGCCGACGGGCGACGTCTTCGTGGTCCGTCGCGACGCCGCCGGCGACTGGGTGCTGTCCGGGACGACCGAGGCGGCGCTCGGTGACGTGGACGCGGTGTACCCCATCAGCGTGCTCGTCGAGGTGCAGCGACCGACGTCCGACGCCCGCGGGCTCCCGTCGTTCGGTCCCACCGTGACCGTGGGCGAGTTCGGGTTCGACCCGCGCCCGATCGGCACCGGACTCACCACCGTGCTGACCAGGACGCCGCTCACCCGGCGGCAGACGCTGACCGTGCCACTGGCCATCGAGGGTGCCGACGAGCTGGTGGACCCGAGCACTCCTGCCGACGCAGCCGCGGGCCTGCTCGCCCGGGTGCTGTTCGGCGGCGACGCCCTGGCCACGGCGTCCAACCCGGCGACCCCGCTGGCGGACCGCCAGCGGGTCATCGCGCTCCACGACGGCTCCGACGGTAACGCCCCCGACGTCACCGAGTACGGCGGCTCGCCGACCTACACCGACTACCAAGACGATCCCACCGCCCTGCCGTCCAACGGCCTGCTGGCCCTGGAGTCGATCGAGGACATCTCCATCGTGGCGGCGCCCGGCTCCTCCACCGGCTGGTCCACCGACCCCGCGGCCGGAACCCCGATCGCCCAGGCGATCGCCGGCGCAGTGGTCACCCACTGTGAACGACTGCTCTACCGGGTCGCGGCCCTGGACGCACCGCCCGACAGCCTGCCGTCCACGGTGCTCGACTACCGCAACCTGCGCAGCTCCACGCACGCAGCCCTGTACTTCCCGTGGCTCGTCGTGTCCCACCCGATCAGCGGCGGGCGGGTGCTCGTGCCGCCGTCCGGCTACCTGGCCGGGGTGTGGGCCCGCTCCGACAACACCCGCGGCGTCATCAAGGCGCCGGCCAACGAGGTGGTGCGGTCCGCCCTCGATCTGGAACTGAGGGTCAACAAGGCCCAACAGGACCTGCTCAACCCCGAGGGCGTCAACTGCCTGCGGTACTTCCCGGGCTCCGGCTTCCTGGTCTGGGGCGCCCGGACCATCTCCGACGACCCGGAGTGGAAGTACCTCTCGATCCGCCGCTACTTCAACTACGTGGAACGCTCGATCGACCAGGGCACCCAGTGGGTGGTCTTCGAGATCAACGGCCCGGCCCTGTGGGACGCCGTCCGGCACACCGTCGAGGGCTTCCTGTACACGGAGTGGAGGAACGGTGCCCTGCTGGGACGCGCGCCCGAACAGGGGTACTTCGTGCACTGCGACGAGTCGACCATGACCCCTGACGACCTCGACAACGGCCGCCTGATCTGCCGCATCGGCATCGCGGCCGCCAAGCCCGCCGAGTTCGTCATCTTCCGGATCAGCCAGTTCACCGCCTCGGCGCAGTCCTGACCGGCGACCACACGACAAGGAGACGACGATGGCCAAGGAACGCGAGAACCCCTACGGCAACTTCAACTACCTGGTCGACTTCCAGACCGGGGACGCCAACACCGTGCGCGGCGGCTTCGCCGAGGTCACCGGCATCAATATCGAGACCACCACGATGGAGTACCGGGCCGGCAACTCGAAGGCCAACCGCCCGGTCAAGATCAACGGCCTCTACAAGGTGGGGGACGTCACCCTGAAGCGGGGCGTGGTGGGCTCCCTCGACCTGTACGAGTGGGTGCACCAGATCCGCACGGGCTCCCAGGACGGCCTGCGGACCGTGCAGATCCAGCTGCAGGACGAGGCCCACACGGCGACCGTGATGACCTGGACGCTGGTCAACGCCCGCCCGATCCGCTACACGGCACCGAGCCTGAACGCCAAGACCGGCACCGACGTGGCGATCGAGGAGCTGGTCCTGTCCATCGAAGACCTCATCGTCGAGTAGCACCATGACCGCGTCCGGGCTCACCTTCGACGGCCGGCTCCCCGGAGTCGTCGTCGACGTCACCCTGCCCGAGCGCGAGGCCCCCGTCCGGCTGGACGTCGCCGCCTTCGTCGGGTTCGCCGAGCGCGGCCCGCTCCACACCCCTGTCGCCCTCGACGACCCGAACGGCTACCGCACGGTGTTCGGCGGCGACCTGGTGCTGGCCTTCGACGGCGGACGCCCCGTGCTCGCCCAGCTCGCCGCCGCCGTGCGCGCCTTCTTCGAAAACGGCGGGCGCCGGTGCTGGGTCGTGCGCGTGGCGGGACCGCAGGCACGGGCCGCACGCTGGCCGGTGCCTGGCCTGCGCGTCGTGGACCTCGCCGGCGTCGCGCACGAAGTGGTCGTGGACGCCGCCTGGGCCGGGGCCTGGTCGGCGGGGATCCAGCTGGCCACCAGCGTGACGCGCAGGGCCTTGCCCCACGGACCCGCCTACCAGCGGATCGACGGGGACGCCTCCGGCCAACTCGTGCTCCCGATCGGGGCCGCAGGGAGCGTCGCCGACGGCGACCTGCTCGAGCTCGACCTCGGCGAGGGACTGCCCCACCTGTACGTTCGGACCGGCGCACGCCGGACCACGGACGCCGGGGTGCAGCTGGACGTCCTCCGCGAACTCGCCGGGCCGAGGGTGGAACCGGGCGCCGTCGCGGGGCTCCCCTCGGTGACCCCGCTGCTGTCGGTGCGCCTGGTGCGGTTCGACCTGCGCGTCGACCAGGTCGTCGACGGTGAGGCCCGTCTGCTGGAACGACGCACGGACCTCGGCCTGGGCTCGTGGCCGGACGCGCTCCAGCCCCCGGACGCCGGCGCCCCGGTGCCGGGCCGCTCGCTCGTGCTGCGGGCTTCCCGGGACACCACGTCGCTCGTCGCCGCCGGGGGACTCGTCGTCCCGGACGCCACCGACACGGGTGGCGCGCCCCCCATCGACCGGGGGGACGACGACCTGGCCACCTTCGACCCGGTGACCTGCTTCCTCGACCCACACGTGGCGTCCGACACGGTGGCGTCCCTGGTCGCCCACATCGACGCCCTGACCTCACTGAGCCCCCACCCGGTCGCCCTGCGGGGCATCCACGCCCTGGCGGCCGTCGACGAGGTCGGGCTGGTGGCGTGCCCCGACCTCGGTCACCGGCAGTGGGAGCCGGCGGTGCCGCCGGTGGAGGTGATCGTCCCCGAGCCCCCGCCCGAGCCCCCGGACTGGTCGGACTTCCGCTGCTGCCTCTCGCAGGTGTCGTCCCCACCCGTGGAGGCGCCCCCCGTCGTCGAGACGTCCCCGCCGGCGCCGTCCTCTCCCCCACAGGAGCCGCACCTGGAACTCGTCGACCCCCGGGCGTACGATCCGGCCCCCGCACAAGGCGTCCAGGTCGCCCTGGTCACGCTGTGTGCCGCCCTCGCCGACCGGGTCGCTTTGCTCAGCCTGCCCGCCCACTTCGACGCCCCGGATGCGCTGGCCTGGCAGGTGCGGCTGGCCCAGGAGCCGGCCCTGGGTCCCGACGCGTCCGTGGTGCCCCTGGCCTACGCCACGCTCTGGCACCCGTGGCTGCTGCTGTCGGCGGACGCCTCGATCCCCCCGGACGGGCCGGTGGCCGGCATGGTCGCAGCCCGCGAATTGCGGCGCGGCGTGTGGGTCGCCCCCGCCGCGGTCCCGCTGCGAGGCCCCGTGGCATTCGCCGGGACGCCGCTGGCCGACGCCGACGTCCGGCGCCTCTTCGACGCCCATCTCAACGTGATCCGGCAGGGCCCGAACGGCTTCGCCGCACTCAGCGCCCACACCCTGGCCGACGCCCCCTGGCTCCAACTGTCCGTCCGGCGCACCGTCAGCTGGCTCCGGAAGCTGGTGCTCCGTGCCGGACGCCGGTACGTCTTCGAGGTGGCCGACGACCGCTTCGTCGCGATGGTCGCGCGCCGGTTCGAGTCGCTGCTCGCCCAGCTCACCGCGGCGGGCGCCTTCCATGCGGCGCGCGTCGAGGTGGCCGGCCCCTCCCCCGACCCCGCCGCGGACGCCCAGGTCGTGGTCAACCTGCACGTGGCGCCCTCGTCGCCGGTGGAGTTCATCACGATCACCCTGCTGCGCACCGGCGACGGCCTGCTGGAACTGGGGGCCGGGTCATGACGGGGCTGATGGGGGTGTTCCGGTTCGAGGTGTTGCTCGACCTCGACGACCCGCTGCCCAGCGTGACCAGCCCCCTGTGCGACGGTGCGTTCGCCGAGTGCGACGGCCTCGAGCTGACCATGCAGCCCGCCACCGTCGAGGTGGGCGGCGTGAACGACGCCCAGGTGCACCTCATCGGGCGCGTGACCGGAGCGCAGCTCGTGCTGCGGCGGGGCATGACCTCGGACCTGCAGCTGTGGACATGGTTCACCCAGGGGACGCGCCCCGGGGCGGTGGTGACCGCGCACGGGCAGGTGACCGTGCTGACCGCCGCCGGCGACCCCGCGATCGCGTTCGCCGTCGACGGCTGCCTGCCGGTGCGCATCAAGGCCCCCGGCCTGCAGGCACGGGGCGACCAGGCGGTGGCGATCGAGGAGTTGGCCCTGGTGTACCGCAGCCTGCGCGCTGTCCCGCCCGGCGGACTGGGGGCGGTCGCGGCGATCGGCGCCTCGGTGAGCCTGAGCGCCGGGCTGTCCGTCTCCGGGGGCGGCTCGCTCTCCGCCGGCGCGTCGTTCTCGGCCGGCGCATCGTTCTCGGCCGGCGCGTCCGCCTCGATCGGGGGGTTCTGATGGGCCACGCGACGATCACCGAGTGGGACAGGGACAGCGGGCAGGCCGTGGCCGGCGGCGTGGACCTGGCGGTCGACTTCGACCCCAGTTCCCTCTCCCTGAGCTACACCCCGACCGGCAGCGCCGACGGGAGCGCGCCCGCCGAAGACCGGCTGGCCAACAAGACCGCGGCCCAGCAGACGGGCCAGAGCTCCACGCTCACCGTCGAGTTGACGTTCGACACGTCGACGGCGGGCACCTCCGTGCAGGAGAAGACCGACCTGCTGGTGCGGCTCACCCTGCCTGAGGAACTGAAGCGGCGCGTGGTCCGGTTCAGCTGGGGCACCTTCCTGTTCTTCGGCACGGTCAGCTCGATGAGCCAGACCCTCAACTTCTTCTCCCCCGAGGGCGTGCCCCTGCGGGCGGTGGTGAACCTCGGCTTCGCCTCCGTCGGTCCGCCGAACCGTGACAACGCCCCGTCTCCCTCCAGCCGCCCGAACACCCCGTTCGGGGCCGGCGCCTCGATCGGGGCCGGCGCCTCGATCGGGGCCGGCGCCTCGATCAGCGCCGGGTTTGGGGTGAGCGCCGGCGTGTCGATGTCGGCCGGCATCGGCATCAGCGCCGGAGCATCGGCGTCCCTGGGCCTGGGCGCCTTGGCCGGCGCAGGGGTGGGGACGACGCCGCTCGCCCAGAGCCGCTCCGGGGAGACCGTCGCGTCCCTCACCGCGCGCGCCGGCGGCGGCGACTGGAAGGCCGTGGCCACCGCGAACGGCATCGACAACCCCCGGCTGCTGACCGCCGGCACCGTGATCAACCCGCGCGCCGCCATCGACATCGAAGGAGCGTGACCATGCCCATCCAGATCAACGAGGTGGAGGTCGTCCAACCACCGCCGGCGCCCGCGTCCACCCCCGCGGCACCGCGCGCCGCCACGGGGCCGGAGACGGACCTGGCCTCCCGGCTCGACGTCTGGCTCGACGAGCGGGCGCGCCTGTCCCACCGACTGCGAGCCGACTGAGCCATGAGCATCCTTGCCGCCTACGTCGCCACCCCGGGGCTGACCGTCGCCGGGCAGGACCAGCCCGAGCTGGCCGACAACCTGCTCGCCCTCGACGTGGAGTGCGACATCGTGGGGCTGAGCCGCTGCGTGCTCACGGTGCGCAACTGGGGCCAGCGGAACGGGCGGCCCGGGTACCTGTACGCCGACCGCGACCTGCTCGACTTCGGCGCAGAGCTCTCGGTCGCGCTCGGGCCTGACCGCACCACCGTCTTCAGCGGCACCATCAGCGCGATCGCCGCCGACTACCGGGCCGACGACGTGGCACAGGCGACGGTGCACGCCGAGGACGCCCTCTACGACCTGCGCCTGACCCGCCGCACGCGCACCTTCGAGGACAGCTCGCTGGGCGCCGTCGCCGACCGGATCGCCGGGGCGCACGGGCTACGGGCCAGGGTCGACGTACCCCCCGTCCAGCGCGCGGTGGTGGCCCAGCTCAACCAGTCCGACCTCGCCCTGTTGCGCGGCCTGGCCCGGCAGGAGGACGCCGAGGTGTGGCTCGACGGCCGGGACCTGCACGTCGCGCGGCGACCGGGGCGCGGCGTGGGCGCGGACGTCCCCCGGCTCGCGTACGGCGCCAACCTGCTGTCGTTCGCCGTTCGCGCCGACCTCGCCGACCAGGTCAGCGAGGTGCGCGCGACCGGCTGGTCGGTGGCCGACAAGGACGCCATCGACGAGGCGATCGGTGCGGGGGAGCTCGGCGCCGAACTCGGCTCGCTCACGTCCGGCACCGCCGTGCTGGAGGAGGCACGTGGGCGGCGCACGGAGCCGCTGGTGCGCGGGGTCCCGCTCGCGGCCGACGAGGCCCGCGCACTGGCCAGGGCCGCGTACCTCGAGCGCGCCCGCCGGTTCGTGACCGGGACCGCCGTCACGGGCGGCACACCCGCAGCCCGGGTCGGGGGGCCGGTCGAGCTCGGCGGCCTGGGGACGATGTTCGAGGGGCGCTACACGGTGACCCGCGTACGGCACACCTACGACCTCCACACGGGGCTGCGCACCCACCTGGACGTCGAGCGCCCCGGCATCGGGGGTGCGCGATGAGCGGCCACACCGTCCTGGACCCGAATGCGACCGACCTCAGCCTGCAGGCGCTCGTCAGCGACCCGGGGCGGCACTACTACGGCGTCTACCCCGCCCTCGTGACCGACAACTCCGACCCCCACGGCCAGGGGCGCGTGCGCGTCCGGTTGCCGTGGGCGCCCGACCCGGACGCGGCCGAGTTCTCCCCCTGGGCGCGGCTCGCCACGATGAACGCGGGCGATGGACGGGGCAGCTGGTTCGTCCCCGAGGTGGGCGACGAGGTGCTGGTCAGCTTCGGTGCCGGCAACCCACGCGACGCGTACGTGGTCGGATCGCTGTGGAACGGCCGGGACTCCGCCCCGGAAAGCGTGGGCTCGGACAACAACATCCGCTCGCTCACCTCGCGCAGCGGCATCAAGATCACGCTCGACGACACCCGGGGCGCGGTCACGCTCACCCTGCGGACACCGGGCGGGCAGCAGGTCGAGCTCTCCGACGCCGGCAACACGGTCACGGCGTCCGACAGCAGCGGCAACTCCCTCGAACTGGCCCCGGGCGGGGTCACGCTCACGGCGGCCAGCAAGCTGTCGATCTCCGCGCCCACGATCACCGTCGACTGCGGCTCCGCCACCGTGAACTCGGGCATGTGGACCTACTCGGGGGCCATCCAGTGCAACGCGATCATCGCCTCCACCGTCATCGGCAGCAGCTACACCCCCGGCGCCGGGAACGTGTGGTGACCATGACCCAGACCATGATCCCCACCCGGGTGCTGCCGATCCCGAAGCACAGCTCCTCCGACCTGCAGTGGCTCGCCCCGTCCCCGTTGTGGCGCGGCCCGGTCGGGCCTGCGGCCTCGGGCATCGCCCAGCCCTGGATCGCCGAGTTCGCCAGCGACGACTTCGTCACCGACTTCACCCGGCTCCTGGCGGGTGGGCACGCCGACGACCTGGAGCAGACCGCCCCGTCCGGCGTCGCCGCCGGGACCAGCACGGCCACCGGCCCGTTCCGGCTGTACCAGCCGCTCAGCATGCGGTACTACCTCGTGACCGCCACCCTGGCATGCCGACGGCCCGGCATCCCCGACCACCTGGTCTCGGCACGGGAGGGTGACCGGGCCTTCTTCGTGCTGAGGCAACTGGCCCCCGACGGCACCGAGCGTGCCCGGGTGGGCCGGCAGTGGGTGCCGGTCGCCGGGGCGGCTCTCGCCGACGGCGAGGAGGAGCACCCCCTGCACACCGCCCCCGTCACCGGCTTCGGGACGCCGGGGAGCACCGCCGCCCGGCTGGGGCTGCCGGCCGGCCGCGAGGCGGCACGCCGGGTGTACTTCGGCTACATCCCGGTCGCCCAGCGCCAGTCGGTCGAGCCCGTGCTGGCCGACCCCGCGGCTGCCCTGGCCGCCCTCCGGCAACCGCTCGGACTCGGCCCGCTGGACGACCCCGCGGTCGACACGCTGGTCGACCGGGTGGTCGTCCCGTGGACGCAGCTGCGCAAGCCGGGCACCACGGGCCTGAACGTCGGCTACGCCTCGCTGTTCGTCCTGCTCGACCTCATGGCCTGGCTGCGGCAGGAGCAGAAGGCGGTCTACCAACGGATCGTGTTCGGAACCGCCTTGCCCGGCGGATCGGCCGCCGAGGCCCTGTACGACGGGTTGGAGGCCGTCGAGTTGCTCGTCGACGGCACCGAGACGTCGCTGACCGACGCGCTCAGGAGTCTGGTGGACCCCAGGGACTACCTGCCCCTGACCGAGGGCGACGACTCCCCCGGCAGCCCACCCAGCACCTACGACCTGCGGTCGGACCCCAGCCCTCCGCTTCCGGCCGCCTGGCTCGCCGGGCACCAGACCAGCGGCAGCCTCACCCAACTGGCCGCCGCAGCCGTCGAGGGCAACAAGCGGACGCTGCCGCCCGAGTTGCAGGGGATGATTCGTGAGCACGGGCCGGGACGCACCCCGAACCTCGACGGGACTGCGGCGTCGGTCCCCCGCTACGTGATCCGCCTGGTGTGGGTCAGCCCGCCGTGCCGCCCGGTGCTCAGCGAACCCACGCGGGCCTTCGAGTTGGCCCGCGCGATGGACGCCGACGCGCCGGCCCGTCCGATCCTGCTGCAGCTGCCCGACATCAACAACCTGAGGCAGTTCAACCGGGGCGTCGCGATCGAGATGCCACCGTCCCTGCGCAAGGTGCTCACGCAGGTCACCCCGAAGATCCTGAAGGAGGAGGGACTGGAGCAGGCCCTCGAGGTCCAGCTCGGCAAGATCTGTTCGCTGTCGCTCCAGATCATCTTCCTGGTCGCCTTCATCGTGATGTTCATCTTCCTGATTTTGCTGAACATCGTGTTCTGGTGGCTCCCCTTCCTGAAGATCTGCTTCCCGATCCCGATGGTCGCCAGCACCACGAAGGGACCCAGGCCATGATCCCCACCAGCCGCGAGGCGCTGCTCTACGGCGCCGGGATGTCGTTTCCACCCCGCGTCGGCCCCGACGGCTCGGTCGCCTGGTCGACCGGGGAGCTGAACGTCCGGGAGTGCCTCGCCACGATCCTGCGCACCCGGCCGGGGGAGCGGGTCCAGCGGCCCGGCTTCGGGTGCGGGGTCGACCGGTACCTCTTCGAACCGAACACAGTTGCCACCCTGCGGCTGATCGTCGAGGACATCCAGGTCGCCCTCGCCCGCTGGGAACCGCGCATCCGGCTCGACGACGTCACCGCCACGGTCAGCCCGGCCGACGTGCGGGCCGTGGACATCACCGTCAGCTACACCCTCGTCGCCACCGGTGTGGCGGAGCGTGTGTCGATGACCCTGAGCCGGGACACCTGAGGAGGCCCCCGTGAGCCTGAACATCCCCGTCCTCGACAACCGCGGCTACGACCAACTGGTCGCCGAGGTCAAGGCACGCATCGCGGTCCACACCCCGGAGTGGACCAACCTCAACGCCAGCGACCCCGGCATCACCCTGCTCGAGCTGTTCGCCTTCCTCACCGACAACCTGCTCTACCGCAGCAACCGGATCCCGGAGGCCAACCGCCTCAAGTTCCTGTCGATGCTGGGGATCGCCCTCCAGCCGCCCACACCCGGGCTCGGCCTGGTCACCGTCACCAACGCCAAGGGAGCGATCGAGGCGGGCCCGGTGCTCCCGGCGGGGACCGAACTGCGGGCCGGTCAGGTCCCGTTCGCGACCGCCGTCGACCTGCCGCTGCTGCCCGTCACCGCACAGGCCTACGTCAAGCGCCCGCACCAGCCGGACGCCGAGGCGCGCGAACGCTACCGGACCGTGTACGAGTCCTTCCTGGAGACCGACACCACCCAGTTGACCTACTACGCGCCCCTGCGCCTGGAGGACCCCGCCACCGGCCGGCCGGACCCGGTCGTGGACCTGGCCGACGCCGAGCACGGCACCATCGACCGCTGCGTGTGGCTGGCCCTGCTGGCGCCGCCGAACGCCGACCGGGCGCAGGTCCGGGCCGCCATCGCCAACCAGGTGCTCTCGATCGGCGTGTACCCCGCCGCCCGGATCGAGGGGCGTGCCCTCGTCACCCCGACCGTGGGCAGCGACGTGACCGATCCGGGGCTGTTCGTCGAGATCGCCGAGCCCGACCCGTCCGCGCAGGCCGGTGAGGGGTTCGGCCTCGGGCCGGCCAAGTACCGCCGGCTCGAGCTGAGCTACGCCGAACCCGTCCTGCAGGGGCCCGGCATCATCCAGGTGCGGCTGCCCGCGTACGAGAAGCTGCTGGTGTGGGCCTTCGACCCGGCCGAGGAGGGCGCCGGAGACTACCCGCCGCGGCTCGACGACCCCGAGGTCTCCAGCCGGCTCGTCTCCTGGCTCCGGCTCCGCTACCCCACCGAGTCCACCCCGGCCACGGGGTCCGGCGGCCCCGCCCCCGGCCCGGCCCCGGCGACGGCCACGGCCATCGACGACGAGTGCTGCTGCGACGACGGCTTCCAGCAGCCAGGGACCGTCGCGCCCTCCACCCGGATCACCTGGGTCGGAGTGAACGCGGTGCGGGTCGCCCAGGCCGTCCGCGTCGCCGCGGAGCAACTCGGCCTCGGCACGGGCACGCCGTTCCAGGGGTTCACCCTGGCGAACCAGCCGGTCATCGTCGACGCAGAGCACCCCCTCGTCGTCGAGGTGCGCGACGACACCGGTCGCGACCCCGACACCTGGGTCGCCTGGCGGGAGATCGACGACCTCTTCGCCGCCCCCCGCGACGGGCAGTCGTTCAGCCTCGATCGCGCGTCCGGCCGGATCACCTTCGGCTCGGGCCTCGCGGGCGCACGCGTGCCACGCGGGGCCCTCGTCCGGGCCAGCTACTGGTACGGCGGGGGCCTGCAGGGCACCCAGCCGATCGGGGCGATCACCAAGGGCGCCACCCTGCCGGGCGGGTTCACGGTCACCAACCCGCTGCCGACGTGGGGGGCGGGCGCCGGCGAGTCGGCGGCCGACGGCGAGGCCGCCATCAGCAGTTGGCTGCGGCACCGCGACCGCCTGGTGACCGCCACCGACTTCGCCGACCTCACCCGCCGCACCCCCGGCGTCGACCTGGGCCGGGTCGAGGTGCTGCCCCTGTTCCACCCGCAGGCCGGACCCGAGGAAAGGGTGCCCGGCGTGGTGACGCTGCTGGTCGTGCCGCGGTCGGACCCGCTCAACCAGCAGTCCCCCAGCCCGGACCGGTTGTTCCTCAACGCCGTCTGCGGCTGGCTGGAGCCCCGCCGCCTGATCACGACCGAACTGCATGTCCGCGGCCCGGAGTACGTGCGTGTCTGGGTGTCGGTCGGCATCGTGCCCGTCCCCGGCCAGGTGCCGACCGTGGTGGAGCAGGCGGTGGCCACCGCGGTGCGCACCTTCCTCAGCCCGCTCACCGGAGGCCTCGACGGCACCGGGTGGCCCCTCGGGCTGACCCTGCGCACCCAGGACGTGGAGGCGGTCGCGACCCGGGTCCCCGGGGTGCGGTACGTGCACTCGGTGCTGATGACGGCCGCCCTGCCCAGCCCGGGCGGCGCCGCGGTGGTCGTCTCGCCGTTGTCCACGGTCGCCATGACCGGGCTGCAACTCCCGGACGCGACCGTCCTGGTCGGCACCGGTGAGGCCCAGGACCCGCGGGCCCAGGCGCAGCCCGTCCCGCTCACCCTCGTCTCGGTGCCGGTCGTGCCGGCCACGTGCTGAGGAGGCCACCATGGACGTCCAGGGATCCGAGTTCCACCTGCTGCACGGGCCGATGGACTGGGGCGCGTGCCTCGACACCGTCCACGACCTCCCGCTGCGCGACGTCGGCGCGATCGGGCCGTCGCCGGAACTCTCCCTGCCCGACAGCGCCTGGGAGTACGACGCGCGACGCGACTGGCTGCGGCTGCGGCGCGACACGGCCCGCTTCCAGCCTGCGCTGCGCACCCTGCCGATGACCGCGGAAGCCCGCCGGGGCGCCGGGCGCGACCGCTACGGGGCGTGGTACTGGATCGGCCCGGACCGGCGGACCATCCACCACCGGGAAGTCGGAGCCGCGGCGTCCGCACCCTGGTGGACGATCGACGAGTTGCACGCCCACTGCGGCTGCCGTGCCCCCGCCGGTGCCCGGTTCGGCAGCGTGGTCACCTGCCCGGTGGACCCGGCGGTGCTGGTGGGCCTCGCCGTCACGACCACGCATCACCTCGTGGTCGGCTATGACGGGCCGGCCGGCGCCGGGTTGTTCGCCTTCGACCTGCATGCCGGCGGGGGACCCGAGCGGATCACCTTCGGGGCCGCCCCGTTCGCTCCGTGGGATCTGGCCGACACCGCCGAGGGCGGGGTGCTCGTCCTGGACCGTGACCACGGCACCTACTGGCACCTCGACCGGAACCTGCGCGTGGCCGGCGAGGAGAACACCCGGCCCGGCACCTTCGCCGACCTCGACGCCGAGGGCACGGTCACGACCCGGGCGTACCGGACCCAGCCCAGCACCCCCGGCTGGGCGCTGCGGGGCGGCGACGGCACCCCGCTGCGGCCGGTCAGCATCGAGCCCGGTCCGCCGGGCACCGTGCTGGTGCTGGAGTCCGACGCCGACCCCGGCTACTCGACGGTGCACTGCTTCGCCCGGGAGACGCTGGTGTGGTCGCGTCCGCTGCGCGACATCATCGAGGTGATCGACAGCGACGACCCCACCCACACACCACGCCGGATCTCGCTGCTCGCCCACGACTTCGCCTACCTGCCCGCCGGCAGCGCCCGCCCGCTGGAGAACCCCCTGCTGTACCTCGCCGACGCCCAGGGTGACCAGGTGGTGGCCTTCACCCTCGACCCCGGCACGGGCGCGGTCGTGGCGCAGGACGACTTCCTGCCGCTGCGCCGGTGGGCGGGCCGTGCGCTGGTCCGCGCTGCCGGGTCGCTGTGGTACGACTTCGGCGAGCGGTGGATCGAGGTCGGGGTGTTCACCGAGTGCCGGTTCGCCGGCACCGCCACCCTGGTCACTCCGCCGCCGGTGGGCGACCTGCCCGGCGAGCCGTTCGACTCCCGACTGCCCGCGTGCGTGTGGCACCGCCTGCTGCTGGACGCGCTGGTCCCGTCCGGCACCTCGATCCTGGTCGAGGCCCGGGCCGCCGACGAGGTCGACGTGCTCCCCGCCCAGCCCTGGGTGACCCAACCGGCCCCGCTCCGGCGCGGCGGAGGTTCGGAGCTGCCCTGGGCCGACCCCTGGCGTGACCAGCGGGATCCGCGCGACCCGGCCGCACCGCTCCCGGACGGGCTGGGCACGCTCGAACTGCTGTTCCAGGACGTCGTGGGTCGCTACCTGCAGCTGCGGGTCACGCTGAGCGGCGGCGGACGCGCGTCCGCAGCGATCCGGTCGCTTCGCGCCTGGTTCCCGCGGTTCTCCTACGTGCAGCACTACCTGCCCGCCGTCTACGCCGAACACGACCTCGGCGCCCGGTTCCTGGAGCGGATGCTGGCCAACCCGGAAGGGGTGCTGACCGTGCTGGAGGAGAAGATCGAGCACACCCACCTGCTGCTGGACGCGCGGACGGCCCGGGACGTCGACCTGGACTGGCTGGGCCGGTGGTTCGCGTTGCTCCTCGACCCCGCCTGGCCCGTGGACCGGCGGCGCTTCCTGATCGAGCACGTCGACGCCTTCCACCGCCGCCGCGGCACGCCCGCCGGGCTGGTGGGCATGCTGCGCGTCCTGTTCGACCCCGCGGTGAGCGAGCGCGGCGTCTTCCGGCTCCACGGGGTGCCGGCCACGCGCTCCCGCATCCGGTTGGTCGAACGGTTCCTCACCCGCGGCCCGGGCCTGGACCGCGTCCGCCAGAACGCCCACCGCTTCGTCCTCCAGGTGCCGCGCTGCCTGGAGCAGGACAAGGTGGAGTTGGCCCGGCGCATCGTCGAGCAGGGCAAGCCCGCGCACGCCGAGTACACCCTGGAGGTGTACGACAGCACGTTCATGGTGGACGCCGCCCGGCTCGGGCTGGACACGGAACTGGGCGACAGCTGGCGGTTCACGCCGATCGTGCTCGACCTCACGCTCGTGGCCGCCGGCCACCTCAGCGCCACCTGGCCCTTCGACGTCACCGACCGGATGGTCACCGGCCGCGACCGCCTCCCCGACGGGCCACCCCTGTGACCCGCCCCGAGACGCCACGCATTCGCCACTCCAAGGAAGAGGACCAGCGATGACCCAGACCTGCATCTCCACCGGCACGGTGACGTCCGGCCCGGACCAGCGCGTCAACTACGCCCACGGCATGGTGCTGGGCGTCGACGACGTCGTGACCGAGCAGAACTACTGGTTGTACCACCGCTACCTCGCCCAGCGCGGCCTGGCGGGCCTGGGGACGGTCTACGGGCTGCAGGTGACCGCCGGCCGACCCGCCGGCGCCGAGAGCGACGTCGAGGTCACGGTGAGCCCCGGCCTGCTGGTCGACCAGTTCGGCCGTGACGCGGTCATCCGCTGCCCCCAGTGCGCGCGGCTGGGCCAGTGGCTGGCCGCCCGTGAACTCGCCGAGCCGGGCACGGTCGCCAGCCGCCTCTCCGACGGGAGGCTCACCGTGTACGTCGTCGCGCGCTACGAGCAGGTCCTCGACACCCTGGTGCCGTTGCCCGGCTCGCCGTGCAGCAGCAGTGACGAGCTGATGACGCCCTCCCGCATCCGGGATTGCTGGGAGGTCGACCTGACCTTCGACCGGCCGCCCATGCCGCGGTGGGACACCGACCGCCGACTCGCCCGCCTGCTGGCGCGGGTCGACGCGGTCGCCGGGCTGCCGGAGGGCGACTCCGAGGAGCCTGACCTGCTGGTCGCCCTGCTCGGCCTGCTCGACTCGGCCGGCGACGGGCCCGACGACCTGTGGCCGTCCGGCGCCAGCCGGTTCCGGATCCCCGCCGAGGCGGCCCCCGACGTGCTCGACCGGCTGTTCGTCCAGTGGGTCACCAGGGTGCGCCCTGCGCTGCTGCCCGACCTGACGACCCCGCCCGGGGTGGTGACACCGAGCGAGCCGACCCCCGTGCCGGAGATCCTGCTGTCGACCCTCACCTTCACGCCCGCGAACCCGTTCGACGTGGCGTCCCCGCAGGTCGAGGAGTTCGAGGCGCCGGACGACACCGGACGTCCGTACCTGCTGCACGGCCAGCTCGTGCAGCTGCTGGGGTCGCGGGCGCATCCGCTGGTCCGGCCGCTGGAGTTCGCGCACCTCTCGCCGGAGGTGGACGCCGGCGGCACGCTGACCGGGGTGAGCGCGTGGTTCACCAGCGGCGAGGACGTGCGCCTGCCGGATTCCCTCACGGTGACGCTGTCCGACGGCACGTCGGCGTCCTACTGGGCCGCCCCCGTCGGCGCGGGCCCCTTCGACGAGCGGTGGCGGCTGTCGGTGCCCCCCGACGCCGCCGGGCTCACGGTCGCCGACGGCGAACTCCTGAGGGTCACCTTCCCCGGGGACGACACCCTGGTCGGGCGAGACGACGACCACCGAACGCTCGCCGAGGCCGTCGAGGCGGGCCTCGTGCTGGTCGACGCCCGCCTCGACGGCGACGTGGACGCCTACGCCACGGCCTGGATCGACGACGCCGCCGCCGGGCAGCCGCAGGAGTTCGCCCAGCTCTCCGCCACGGTCACCGCGGACGGCCGCCTGACCGCCATCCGGGCCTGGTTCACCGCCGAGGGAGCCTCACCGGTCGCGCTCCCGGACCGCGTGGCCGTCCACCTGGACGACGGCACCCGCCGCGAGTATCGCGCCGCCCCGGAGGGCGGGGGGCGGTTCGGCGACCGCTGGCGCCTGGTCCCGGTCACCCCGACCACGCACTTGACGGTGCGCGACGGCCAGATGCTGCGGGTCCGCTTCCCCGGAGGGGAGACCGTGGTCCAGTCGGACGGGGGCGACCGCAGGTTGGCGGAGGTGGTCGCGTCCGGGTCGCCCGTGCTGCTCAACGCCACGGCCGAGGGCGACGTGGACGCCTACGCCGTGGCCCTCATCGACGACGTGGGCGCCGCCCCGGCGGCGCAGCAGGCCACCGTCGAGTTCGCCACCCTCACCCCGTCCGTCCAGGACCGGAAGCTGCCCGTGATCGAGGTCTGGTTCCACCCGCAACCGCGGGGGGCGGTCGAGGACGTGCTGCTGGTCCGGGACCAGGACGTCGGCATCAAGATCTTCGAGGAGCCGACCGGCGCGCCGCTGAACATCGTCGAGGTGCAGCGGCACCCGACCTACCCCAACGTGTGGACGATCGTGGGCGAGCGGACGGAGCTGTCGGAGCCCCCGTGGCCGGCCTACCTCCGGCTGCTGTTCCCGGTCGACGACATCAAGGTCGAGGTGCGGGGCCAGGAAACGACCCTGGGCCAGTGGATCGATGAGGCGGGGATCCTGTTCCTGGGATGGGACCCGGCCGAGCGTCTCGTGACGTGTTTCAGCCGGCACACGATCGAACGGGGGTGACCCGGTGACCGCGTTCAACCTGCAGAGCCACTTCCCGGAGACCACGAGCCCGGGCACCTCCGCCGGCCTGCGGTGGCCGAGCTACCGCACCGGACGCGTCCTCACCGCGACCGACCTGACGGCCGACCAGGATGCGGCGCGCGAGCGTGACCGGCTTCTGGGTCGCGCCGCCGGGCACGGCATCATCACGGGGTTGCGGGTGTCCACCGGCGCCGGGGCTGCGGCCGGAGCGCCGCAAGGCAGTGGCGGCAACACCCTCACCGTCGCCCCCGGCGCCGGCATCACGAGGTCCGGGCGGCCGGTCACCCTCGGTGCCGAGACCACCCTCCCGCTGCTCGGCGTGCTGGAGGCGCCCACCGCGCCCGACCTGACAGGTTTCCACTGCTGCGGCTCGGCGCCGTCGCCGACCGCGGCCTCGCCGTTGCAGGCGGGCGCCCACCTCATCGCGGTGCGGCCGGCCGAACGTACCGAGGGCGGCAAGTGCGCCGGCCAGTGGACGGTCGCGGGACTGGAGTTCCGCGCGATCGCGCTTCCCGCACTGACGCAGGTGGGCGGCCGGGAGGTCACGGCGGCGAACCGCCGCAACATGCTGGCGATGTGGTGCGCGGCGGCGGACTCCGACCTGGGCACCCCCGGTTGGGGCGGGCTGCCCGCAGGCCTGTTCGACCCCTACGTCCCGACCGGTCTCGCGACCCTGACCGACCTGACCACCGACGACCTGCCGCTGGCGGTGTTCTGGTGGGACGGGCTGTCCGTCGCCGACCTCGACCTGTGGTCGGCGCGCCGGCGGATCGTCCACCCCGAACCGGCCGGGGGGAACACCGGAACGCTGACCGGTGACGAGCGCATCGCGGCAGGGCAGGCCCGGTTCCACCAGTTCACGGAGCAGACCAACCAGTTGTGGAAGGAGAACAGGGCGTCCGACGCGGTGGCGAGCGAGTTGTTCGGCCTGCTCCCGCCGGCCGGCTTCCTGCCGGTCGCCCGCGATCTCGTCGCGAGCTTCGGCGAGGGACTGGCTGCGCTCCACGAGAGGCTGCTCCGCCTCGACGGCGACCGGTCGGCCGCGCTGCTTGTCGCGATCCCGCTGCTCCAGCGGCTGCTCCTCCGCCTGGACTCGTTGCAGGGTGGGATCCCGTCGGGGTTCAAGCCGGAGCAGTTCTTCGGGCGACTGGCCCGCTTCGGTGGGCTCATCGACTGGGACGTCGCCGAGTCGATGCTCCGCGACTCCTGGCACCGGCGTCCCGTGCCCACCGTGGCGCCGTGGGGCGAGGACGAAGAGGGAAACCCCGTGCGGGAGCGGTTGCACACCAGCGACCGTGCCCCGCAACAGCTCGGGCGTCCGTTCGTGTACTACGTCGTGCACCAGCAGGTGTTCCCCCGGACCCTCCTCCAGCTCGACGACCTGGCCGGACTCGCGGGCCTCCCCGACCTGGGTGCGGTGCCGAGCAGCCAGCTGTACGTGTTCTTCGTCGCCAGTTGGGGCCTGGGCCGGGAGACGACCTACCCGGTCAGGCCGCTGATGGAGGAGCTGCTGCTCGCGCTGGCCGAGGAGGAGGGCAAGCAGTGACCGACCTCGTGGTCGAGCGCCTCCGCGCCGCCGCGCCGCCCGGCGTGGCGAGGGCCGCCGCCGAGACCCTGCTGCATCCCGCGCTCGACCTCGCGCGGGATCGGCGCGTGCTGATCGTGCGCCGGCTGCGGGTGGATCCGTCCGACCCGGACGCGGCCCGGGCCGCGCTGCTCTCCCTCCGGGGCCGGGCGGTGCGACCCGGCGACCCGACCGCCGCGGACGCCCCGGCGCTGCTCTTCGACGACCTGGTCGAGGCGCTGGCCGCGTTCACCCGCGACCTGACCGACGGGGTGGCCGGCGACCGCTGGTACTGGACCTCCTGGCTCCGCCGGGCGCGCGGCCACGGCGGGACGCCGCTCTACGGGGCCTGGCGGGAGCACCTCCCGTGGTTGCCGGCCGCGCTGCGGGAGCTGGCAGCCACCACACCGGAGGTGGCCGGCCGGGCGCTGGCGCTGCTCGACCCCGCGGAGCGGCAGGCGTTCGGCGCCGTGCTGCCGCCGGAGCCGGACCCCCCGGTCACGGTTCGCGGACGGGGCAACAGGGCCGGGGCGGCCCTGCGCGCTGCCGCGGCGACCCTGGGCAGGCCGGGGATCCGGCGTCCCCGCCGGGCCACCCGCCGCGCGCCCGCCACGGCGGCACCTCCGGAATCCCGACCACCGGCGACCTCGCGCAGCCCTGCGCGGCGCCCCCATCCCACGAGGGCCCGCGGCGCCGTCGCTCTGGTCCGCTCGGACCGGCCCTCGCCGCTCGACGCCCCCGCGTGGGGAAGGCTCCAGGGACGTGGCCCCGGGCGATCCCCCACTCCGCAGGCGCCCGACGGCGGTTCGCCTCCCCGGCGGGGCGGTCCCGCCCGCCTGCGGATCGGCACGCCCGCCCGGCGCGGTCAGTCACCGCCCCGGACGCACCGGGTGCCCCGGCCGGTGGGCGCCCCGCCCCGGACGCCACGGGGACCCGCCAGGCGCGCCGGCGTCCGGCGCCGCGCGACCCCTGTCCCGCCGTCGTCACGATGGCCCGAAGGTGTCGCCACGCGCCACGCCGCCGCGGTCCAGTTGCTCCACCTGGTGCTCAGGTTCGGCGGCGAGGACGCCGGCGCGGCCGACCTCAGCCGGTTCGCGCAATGGGTTCTCCGGGACCGTCCCCGGCGCGGGCGCCGTCGCCGCGACCCCTTGTGGGCCCTGCTGGCCGCCCTCGACGAGGCGCCCGCGCCCGCCCTCCGGCGGCGTCCGGCCTGGTGGGACGCTGCCGCCGGCTTCCTGGCCGACGCCGGCCTCACCCCGGCCAGCTTCGAGCGGCCCGGGCTCGTCGCGGTGACGCGGACGCACCTCGACGTCGTCCTGGGCCTCGAGGAGATCGACCTCGGCGTCCGGCTGGCGGGCCTGGACCAGGACCTCGGCTGGGTGCCGCGCCTCGGCCGTGTGGTGTGCTTCCACTTCGAGGGAGCGTGAGATGACCTCCATCACCGACACCGCCACCCCCACCAACTACTCCGCCCAGCACGCCGAACTCGTGCGCGCGGTCGTCCTCGCGCGGGTCCTCCAGCGGCTCGGGCCGGACGACGACCCGGATCGCTTCGCCGGCCGCGAATGGCTGGCCGCCTACGACGACGAGCTGCGACGCTGGGTCCCCGAGGACAGCAACGCCGGTGACGTGGTGCTGTGGTGGCAGCGGCAACTGGACGAGTTCAGTGGCATGCTCGGCATCCCCAGCGGCTGGGCGGAGCTGGACCCCACGGAGGCCCTCGTCGTCAGCGCTGCCGGTCTGGTCGAGGATGACCTGCGCTTCGGATCCCTCTTCGCCGCCTGGCAGGCCCCCGTCGCCGGGCGACGACCCTGCGTCGGCCTGCTCCGCTGGCTGATCGCCTCGCACACCGACGAGCGGGAGCTGGCGCTGTGCTGCCTGCGGCTGGCCAGGAGGGGCATCCTCGACGTCCTCGACGTCACCGAGCCCCGCGCCGAGTGGGTGGTGCGGGTCCCGGTCCCGGTGTGGGAGGTGCTCCAGAGCGGCCGCGTGTCCGCCGAGTCGCTCCCCGACGGGCTCGTGCTCATGGACGCCGACGAGGCCCCCGACCTGGAGGACGTCTGGGTGGCCGAGGACCTCGCCACCGTGCGCGCCGATCTGCCCGACCTGCTCCTGGCCGACCGCCTGTCCGCCGTCGTGCTGCGCGGGGCCACCCGCTCCGGCCGCCGGACCCTGGCTGCGGCGGCCGCGGCGCGGAACGGCTGGGACACCTTGGTCTGCGACCACGCGACGGCGGGTCCGGACGTCTGGCGGACCTTCGGGGCGCTCGCGGCGCTGGCCCCCGTCCTGCCGCTGGTCCGGTGCTCCCCCCGGCCCGACGAGACGCTGGACCTGGCCCCGTTGCCGGGCGTCCACCGGGTCGTGGCGATCAGCTGCGGGCCCTCGGGAGGGCTCACCGGTCCCCTGCTGGACAACCCCGCCGTGATCGAGCTGGGGCACTGTCCCGCAGACGGGCGGTACGAGCTCTGGCGCAGGGCAGGGCTGGGCCGGGTGACGGGCGACGAGGTGGCCAAGGTCAGCGAGAGCTTCCTGGTGACCCCCGGCAACGTGGTCGCGGCGGCCGGACTCCTGGACGCCGCCGCCACGGAACGCCCGCCGATCCGGCTGGACGCGGTCCGGGACGCCGTGTCACAACTGCGCCGCAGGCAACTGGAGCCGCTGGCCGTCCGGCTCCCCCCGGCCGGCGGAATCGATCCCGTGCTCACCGACGCCGCGGAGCACGAACTCGAGACCCTCCTGTTGCACTGCCGCCACCGCGAGCGGCTCGCCGAGGCGAGCGCGAGCGGCGACCGCGGCGTCCGGGCGCTCTTCAGCGGGCCAAGCGGCACCGGGAAGACCCTCGCCGCGCGGCACCTCGCCGGTCGCCTCGGCCTGGACGCCTACCGGGTCAGCCTCGCGGGGGTCGTGAACAAGTACATCGGGGAGACCGAGAAGAACCTCGAGCGGGTGCTGTCGGCCGCCGAGGAACTCGGCGTGGTCCTCCTGCTCGACGAGGGGGACTCACTGATGGCCCGGCGCACCGATGTCGGCGACGCCAACGACCGGTATGCGAACCTCGAGACCAACTACCTGTTGCAGCGCCTGGAGGCGTTCGCCGGCATCGTCCTCATCACCAGCAACGCCGCCTCGCGGATCGACCAGGCGTTCCTGCGTCGCCTCGACGTGACGGTCGAGTTCGTCCCGCCCACCGCCGAGCAGCGCTGGCTGATCTGGGCGGGCCACCTGCCGCCCGGGCACAGGATCTCGGAGCCGTTGTTGACCGAGGTGGCCCGCCGGTGCTCCCTGACCGGCGGCGCGATACGCAACGCCGCTCTCCACGCTGTCCTGCTGGCCCTGGACCACGACACCGAACCCGACGACGACCACCTCAGGGCGGCGCTGCGCCGGGAGTACCGGCGGGCCGGCGAGCACTACCCACTGGGGGAGTGAAGGATGAAGCCGAAGCGGGATCGTCTGTCCCCACCGAAGCCGGCGGAAGCCGGCCGTCCGCTGCCGTCGCCCGCCGCCGAATGGATCGGCGCCAAGCTGCAGGCCGACGTGAACGACGTCCGGGTGCACACCGACGACGCCGCGGCCCGATTGGCAGCGCAGCACGACGCCGCGGCCGTGACCCGTGGCAACGACATCCACTTCGCGCCCGGCGCATTCCAGCCGGACCGCGTCGAGGGGATCGTCAGGCTCCTCCATGAGACCACCCACGCGGTCCAGCAGCGAGGCAGTGCCCCGCCGACCCCCTCCCGCGCCGCGGAGCAGGAGTCGCAGGTGGACCGGTTGCTCGACACGGGAGACGTCGGCGCGCTCACGACATCGGCGTCCGGGATCCTGCGCGAGCCCACCTACCCCAGGCGCACCACCGGCAACAACCTCATCGCCGAGGCCGAACGGGTGCTCACCCTCGCCCGCGACCAGTCGTCGACCGATGCCCAGCTCAGGATGTGGTCCCGGGTGTCGTCCAACTTCTCGGGAGGAGTCACCTGCGGGTCGATCGCGCGACGGATCTGGACGTACCTGTTCCTGCGCCACTTCACCGAGCCCGAGGTGCGGGGCCGGGAGAGCGCGCACCCGCGCTACTTCTACTCCCGGACCTACGGCTGGGTGGACGCACAGCATTTCTTCGGGTTCATCGACTTCGCCGAGCAGGAGCGACGGCGGGCGGAGTCCGACCAGGAGGCGTTCGCGGCGGCCACCGAGCGCGGGTTCGGCATCGAGCGTGACCAACAGCGCGTTCGCGACTACGTCATGCTGCAACGCCGTCCACCGGACCACCCCGCCCTCCGGCTGATGCAGGTGCGGCCGCCCAACACCCCGGCGTTCCGGACTCCCGTGATGGTCGCACAGGCCGGCGCGACGGCCCTCGCCACGACCCTGGCGGGCACGCGCAGCGGAGCGGAGGGCGAACTCGTGCGGCAACTCTCGGGGCAGCAACTCTTCAAACTGGTCAACGACTCGGCGATGTCGGCCTGGACCTTCGAGGACCCGACGTCGAATCAGCTCGGGATCCGGTTCTTCTTCCAGCACGGCCGGCGGATCAACGCGATGCCCCAGTCCGCCCGCGAGGGCGCGTTCCGGGATGCCCTGGCGACCTTCTTCTCGTCGATCGGCGTGGTCGAGGACCAGACCGAACTGGACGAGGCTGCACGTGGCCTGCCCGGGCGGGAACGCTACGAGGCGCCGCACACCACCGAGGCCCGGGAGCGAGCCCGCCATCCGGACCTGTACCGGCTCCCGTAGCCGAACGTCAGGGCGGAGGCTCGCTCGCCAGCCAGGCGGGCCGGTCGGTCCGCAGGATCCACGGCCCGTCCCCGAACCGGACCGCCTGCAACGGAGAGGTGGGGCCGAACAGCTCCGCGAGCATCCGTGCCCGGGTCCCCGGGTCGGGGGTGCGAACGTACTCGATGAGGTGGACGCCGCCCGCCTGCGCGACGGCCGCCGCGTCCGCGATCGCGTCCCGGACGTGGGCGCGGGCGAGGGATGCGTCCGGCACCTCGTTCGACTTCAGTTCCACGAAGTTGCGCCGGCCGGGGATCACGGAGGCGGCTGCCGGCAGCTCGTAGTCGATGATCGTGTGGCCACCCTCCGGGTGCGGCAGACGGCGCTGCGTCAACGCACCGGAGGGGGTGAACAGGCCCTCCGCGAGCGCTCCGCTGAGGTTGTTCAGCACTCCGGCGTTGTCGCCGACAAGACCGGCCTCGCGTCCGGCAGCGATGAACTCGTTCAGGAGGTGGACGCGTTCGGCGTGTGTGAGTCCTTCGAGGCCGGGCCGGGCGAGCGCCCGGGTCTGGTACAGGGTGGCGAGTCGCTCGACGAGGGCGGTGAGAGCGGGGCCGTCCGGGGGTGTCCTCGGCACCCCGGGGGCGAACTCCGGGTGGTCGCGGACGAACCTGTGTGCCGCGTCGACGTGGCCCCCCCAGTCCCACCGCTCGGGATACGCACGCAACGTCGCCGAAGGACGAATCGGCACCCGGCGGGGAGGTGACTCCAGCCCGACGATCGCCTCCATCGCCCTGATGTCGGGCGCATCGTCGAGCGCCCGCACGTAGTCGCCCGCAGCCGCCTGGTCCGTGGCGAACCGTTGTGCGACGTTGCGGAGGACCTCGTGGCGGCGCCTCGCAGCCGCACCGCCCCGGACCATGGACGCCACGAACTCGGGGTAGCTGTGGCTCAAGTCCAGGACCGCGGGGTCCTTGAGCAACGACAGCATGGACTCGGAGGGCGTGGTGAGACCCAGCCCGGAATCCGACAACAGCTCGACGAAACGCCTCATCCGGGTGGTGGGCACCCCGTCCAGCAGCGGCACGATCGTCCGCGGACCCCGCCCCCTCGGCGGGGCACCCAGCCGGGCGAGCCCGTCAACGAAGGCCGGGTCGCTCACGTGGGGCGCCAGCGCGTCGGCCACGCGGGGCAGGGCCTCGCGTTCGGCCGGGCTGAGGCGACCGCCGAGGTAGCTGGCGGCGCCCTCCCCCAGCCAGCCCCGCAGGGTCCTGATCTGGTCCGGGGAGATCCCGGTGTCCAGCAGTCGGGCGAGGGTGCCTGCCGGGAGACCGGTGTCCTCCAGCCCGGCCCTGACCTCGTTCTGGGCCTCGATCAGGCGGCGGTTCGCCGCCGCCGACCTCACGGAGTCCCCGCTGGCCTGCGCTTCGGCCGCGGCGACCTCGAGGGCACGCAATCGCTCGGTGCGGGTGCCGGGCGTGGGTGGCTCGCTGCTCGGGGCCCGCGCAGCGGGTGGCGGGGCGGCGTCCGAGCCGCCTGGAGCCGGCTCGGCCGCCCCACGAGGACGGGCCCGGGTCGCGCCCGGGAAGCTCGGCGGTACCTCGCTCGGGGCCGGCACCCCGGTGTGCTCGGCGCGGTCGGCGTAGAAGTCCTCCAGGGTGCGGTACGAGCGGCGATAGGGCGCGGGACGTCCCGGCACCGGGATCTCGACGCTGTACGGCCGCGCCGCCGCAGGGTCGTAGCTGTAGGTGCCCCTCAGGGTGCGCCCTCCACCGGTGTGCACGAGGATCCCGCCGGTCGCCTTGTGCGGGGGTGGCGTCAGCGCCTCGATCACCACCCCGAGGAAGTCACCGTCCGCTCCGCTGGGCCAGTAGTCGGCCCGCCTTGTCACGCCGGTCACGGGGTCGATCGGGTGGCTGTGTTGCTCCAGCACCCATCGCCCGCCTCCCCGGGACTCCTCCGGGAGGAGCCGCGTCCAGTTCGGGTCGTCGTGGGCGAGCCGGACTGACTGCCCGTCCCCGATCGCGATCACCCGTTCGTTGGTCGTCGGGTTGACGAAGAGGCCCACCTCGGCCTCCGGATGGCGTAGGGCGGTCGTCTCGTACAGGCGGCCGGCCACGTAGGCGCTGCGTGTACCGCTGCCCGGCACGATCGTGACCGCGCCCGTGCGCGCGTCACCGAACGTGCGCACGCTGTCCTCGACCGCAGCCCCGTCCCCCGGGCGCACAGGGACGCCTTCCTCGACCGGACGCCCCGGCGCCCCTTCCTCGACCGGACGCGCCGGCGTCCCCTCCTCGCGTGGACGCGGCGTCCCCTCCTCGCGTGGCGGTGGGGGGATCCCTTCCTCGACCGGCCGTGGTGCCGTGGGGTCGTCCGCGCGACCGGACCGGGCATGCCCGGCCATCTGGGCGGCGGTGACCGCGAGCTGCAGCGAGGTGTTGAGCACCTGCAGGAAGGCCTCGGCCCGCCGCGCCCGGCGTTCCCCCTCGGACAGGTTCGGGTCGTTCGCGATCGCCCGCATCTGGTTCAAGTACTGGACGGGGATCGCGAAAGCCGAGCCGGCCAGTTGGACGTAGCCGTAGTACTCCACGCCCCGGATCGTCATGCCGGCCGCCCGGATGAAGCGCGATCCCCGGGGAACGGTCGAGGCAGCGGCACCGGCCGCGCCCGCGGCGGCGCCGACGATGGCGGCGACATCCATGGCCGTCTGCAGGTCGGGTTCCAGATAGCCCCCGGCGTGACGGCGGTGGAGCCTGTGCCCGGCGACGACGCCGCCCGCGATTCCGCCCACGACCCCCAGCGCGACGCCGGCTGGCCCCGTGACCACGAGTCCCGCCAATGCCGCCGCGGTGGCCAGGCTCTCGAGCCGCTGGAGGAACCGTCCGGTGGAGTCCGGGCGCGCCCGCAGGCTGGTCTCCACCGTCGCGGTCCCGATCACGTCGGTCAGGGCCGCCGGAAGCCGTAGGTGGATCCACCCCCGACCGTACGGCGTGGCACCCGCGAACCTGCCGAAGGCCTGCCGGATCGCTCTCCCCGTGCCGGTGGCGCCGGCCGTGTTGGAGGTTCCCTCGTAGCGGTCGCGGTGCCCCGGGGTCGACAGGTCGACGAGCACCCAGCGGGGCCGTTCCGGTGTGCTGTCGACGTGTTCGGCCAGCGCCATGACGAGCGGCAGCGTCCGCCCGTCCGCGTCGGGGACGAACGCCATGTGAGGCCGGTACGTCGTACCCTTCAGGTCCGTCAGCTCGGCCAGCGCGCGCTCCTGCAGCAGCAGCGAATCCAGCGCGGCGCGCGCGTTCGCGAGAGCGCGCTCCGCGCTCGTGCCGGAGAGGGTGAGCTCCACCCTCAGCAGCCGGACGGCCGGGTCCAGGGGGTCGTCGCCCCGGATGAGCTTTTCCAGGAGTGCGATCTGCTGGCGCAGGTTGGTCCCTGTCGCGCCGATGTGCGTGGGCAGGTCGCTCTGGTCGGCCGCCGTGGCCGTCGCGCGCTGCTGCCGCAGCCGTCCGATCTCCTCCTGGAGGGCCGGCAGCCGATCCTGCGGTGCCGTGCGGGCTTCCGCCTCGAGCCGCGCGATCTCGGCGTCCACCGCCTCCACCTCGGTGGCCGCGGTCAGGTCGGCGGCGATCCGTTGCGCGGTCCGCACCTGCAGCACGTGCAGGGCGACGCTGGGAGCGCGCACGACCGGGTTCCGGATCCGCTCGGTCCGGTGGACCGGCGCCTGGGAACTGCGGCAGACGATGACGTACGTCCCCTCCCGGTCGAACTGGATGGTCCGTTCGTCCGACGGCTGGCTCAGTAGGGTCACGTAACTCTTGACCAGGGTCCCGATGGCCCGGACAGCCGTGTCGATCGCGATCAGGTCGCGCTGGCTGACGAGCTCGGACAATGACGAGGAGGCGAGGTCCTCGCCGATGTCGCCGAAACCGCGCTCCAGGACGGCCACCGCGCCCTCCTGGCGCCGGACCCTCCGTCCGCCCTCCTCGGTGGCGGCCCCGGCCACGTCCCGGATCCGGTAGATGTCCCAGGCGTACCACCTGAGGGCGAAGTGACCGAACACCGCGAACTCCCCGAGTTCGGAGTAGTCCAGCTCCATGGCGAAGGTGTGGGAGGCACGAACGACCCCCGTGGGTGGGCCGTAGTAGCGGATCGTTGCCGGGTAGGCCGGCGCGTTGGGGGGTACCGCCTCCGGGTCGGGTTCGCCCGAGCCCGGGATTCCCATCGGGGGGACGGCTTGGGGAGGGGCGGTGGCCGCGTCCCGGCGACCCAGGTAGAGACCGCGGGCCAGGGTGAGGATCCGTTCCCAGGAGTTCGCCGGGGAGTCCGCCTCCACGAGCGGGATGCTGGCGCTGGTCTGTGGGGACGCCCCGCCGGGGGCGGAGGCGGGCCCGGTGACGACCGTGACCTGGACCGCGGGCGCCTCCCCGGCCCGGCCGAGCGCGAGGCGCTGCGGGAGCCCCTCAAGGCGGTACAGCCGGTGCAGGGTCTCCGCGGTGGTGTCGCCGACGGTCTGCTGGGCCACGCGCGCGATCCGCATCTGCTCGCCCCGGAGCCGCTCCTGGAGGCGGGCGAAGCGCGTGGTGGCCCACTCCGGGAGCGGATCGGTCTCACCCGCTGCTGCTTCCGCACCCTCGCCTCCCTCGGTTCCGCCTTGTCCGCCCCTGAGCCGGACCAGGATCAGGGTGCGGGTCCCCAGGGCCGACCGGAAGGCCTGCGTGTCCCGGGCATCGAGGATGGCGAGGTAACGCGTCGACCCCTCCTCCACCGCGATCCCCCGCGGCGTCCACGCACCGGTGAGTGCGCTCCCCGCCTCGTGGTGCCACCATCGTGCGCCGCCGTCCCCGTCGGAGACGACACCCTCGGGGACGCCTGCGCCCTCGTCGGTCAGCCTCGCTGTCGCGATCCTCCGGCCCTCGACCTCCAGTTCGATCGTCGCGCCCGTGACCCACCCGAGTGCCGCCCGGGACGGTTCGGGCAGCCGCGCGAAGATGACCGTGCGAGCCTCGTCCCGGGTGCCGAACACGACGGGCACGAGGGTCTCGTGCTCGTCCCCGTTGCGCAGGACCCGGGGTGTGCCCGCGTTATGGGGCGGGGCGGAGTGCTCGTCGAACCGGGGTGACTGGCCCTCCAGGACGGCCGTGGCCGCCCGTGCCGCCTCGGCTTCGAGCGCCTCGACCCCGATTGCCGGATCCGAGGCGGTCCCCAGCCGATCCTGGACGACATGCGCCAGCTCGTGGGCGAGCACACGGTCACCGGTCGGCGTCCCCGGGGCGAAGCGGCCGCTGGAGAAGGCGATCCGCCCTCGCTCCGTGAAGGCGAAGGCGCCGTGGCTTCCGGCCTCGGCATCCGCGCCGAGTTCGACGCCGACATCGGAGAAGTCCTCCCCGAAGGCCCGCCCCATCCGCTCAAGCGCCCTCGACACGGACGCGCGGCCTCCCTCGCGCCGGTCCACGGACAGGCTCCGTGCCAAGCCGTGGTCACCGCCGGCTCCACTCGTCGAGGGGACAGCCTCCACCGTCACTCCCCGACCTGATCACGTCGACGTCACCCCGGCGTCACGAGGGGGCCGGGCCCTGCGTGCGGTCACGCGGCGGTCACGAGGCGGTGACGCCGCCGTGACGCAGTGCACACCCCCCGGTGATGGGCAGACCCCACAGTTCGACGCATGCCGAGGACAGCGGTGGGCCTGACGCCGGCGCACCCGGACGCGCTGCGGCTCAGCCACGACTTCCTGGCCCGCCACACCGGGAGTTGCCCGTACGAAGTGGTCGAGTTGTCCGCCGCGGGGGCACTGGGCTTCAACGAACTGGTCGGGCGGTCGGAGTCCGACGTCGTCCTGCTCCAGGGCGGAGCACTGGTCGGCCCCGACTGGCTCACGAGGCTCACGACAGCGCTGGCCCGCACCGGCGCAGGCCTCGCCGGGCCCAGCACGAACCGGGCGTGGAACGAGCAGGGCTGCGTCGACGCCACCGGGGACCTGCGCGGGGTGCGTACCGCGTCCGCCGCACTGGCCCGCCGGTTCGGGACCGCTGCGCGCACCCTGGCCCCGCTCCACTCGCTGGGCGACTTCTGCTACCTGGTGCGGCGCGAGGTGGTGGACGGTCTAGGGGGCGCCGACCCGGCGTACGGGGAGGGGCCGTGCTGGGAGATGGACTACAACATCCGGGCCGCCCGGGCCGGGTTCCCCGGGGTCTGGGTCGGGGGCGCCTTCGTGTGGCGGCCCGCGCCGGTCGACGACGGCGCACAGCTGGAGCCCGCCCGGCGGCTCTACCAAGAGCGGTTCTGTGGGCAGCGCCTCGCCGGAGACCGCGTCGACTACCGGCAGCACTGCCTCGGCGACGCGTGCACCGACTTCGCCCCCCGGGAGCTGATCAGGCTCCGCGTCGACGCGCCCGTCACGCCGGCGTCCACGCAGCCGGCTCTCCGCACCCCGGTCGCGGCGCGACAGCCGCTGGTGAGTTGCGTCATGCCGACCCGCGGACGCCCGCAGTTCGCCCTGCGTGCGGTCGAGTACTTCCTGCGCCAGGACTACGCGGAGGCCGAACTGGTGGTCGTCGAGGACGGGCCCCCACACCTGGCGACACTCCTGCCCGTCAACCCCCGCGTGCGGCTGGTCCACCCGCCCGCCGGCACCGGACGCCGCAGCATCGGCGCGCTGCGCAACCTCGGCTGCGCGGCGGCCCGCGGCCAGTTCATCGTGTTGTTCGACGACGACGACTGGCACGGTCCGCGCCGGGTGAGCACCCAACTCGGCCCGCTGCTGGCCGGGACCGCGGACATCACCGGGCTCGAGGGGGTGGACTGGTTCGAACCGGCCGGATGGCGGTGCTGGCGGCCATCCCCGGGGCTGGAGCCCAGGCTGCTGCGACGCGGGGTCTACGGCGGGACGGTCGCCTTCGCCCGGCGGTGGTGGGAGCACCACCAGTTCCCGGACCGTTCGCTCGCCGAGGAGGCGGACTTCCTCGACGCCTGCGTCCGGTCTGGCGCCCGGCTGATCCGCGTGCCCGGCCGGGAGCACTACGTGTACGTGCGCCACGCGGGCAACACCTGGTCGCTGCAGGCCGGGCACGCGGTCGACCGCCATGGGTGGGCGCGGGTGGCCGTGCCCGACCTGCCCGGCGACGACCTGGCGTTCTACGCGAGTCTCGACGGGACGCAGACGTCCGGGGCCGTGGCGGGAAGGGTGAGCTGCATCATGCCCACCCGGGATCGCCGCGATCTCGCGGCGCTGGCGATCGCCTGGTTCCGGCACCAGGACTACCCCGACAAGGAGTTGGTCGTGCTGGACGACGGGGACGACCCGATCATCGACCTGGTCGCCGGCGTCCCCGGTGTCCGCTACCAGCGGCTCGACAAGCCCGTCGTGCTCGGCACCAAACGAAACCTCGCCTGTGAGCTGGCCACCGGCGACTTCATCGCCCACTGGGACGACGACGACTGGCAGTCGCCCACCCGGCTGTCCACCCAGATGCACGGCCTGGCGTCAGGCAGGGCGGAACTGTCGGGCACGTCGCGCCTGCTGTTCTGTGACCCGGAACTCTCCCGGGCGTGGCGGTACACCTGGCCCACCGGAGCCCGGCCGTGGCTGGCCGGGACCAGCCTGTGCTACGCGGTGAGCCTGTGGCGCAGGCACCCGTTCCCGGCCGTCGGCGTCGGGGAGGACACCCGCTTCGTCTGGCAGTCGGGCGCCCGCGAGCTGGACGACCTGCGCTCCTGCGACCTTGTGGTGGCTCTGCTCCACAGCAGAAGCACTGTCCGCAAGGACACCCAGGGGCCATACTGGGCGCCAGTCGACCTCACCGAGGTGCGCCGGCTCCTCGAGGACGATTACGCGCTGTATCACGACCTCCTGCCGCGCGCCGGGGTCCTCGCCGCTGTCCATCCGTCACATGCCGTCCGACGCGTTGCCGAGCGATCGACGGTGAACCCCCCCCCAAGGAGTACCGTGACCACTCCATCAGTCCTGAATCCGTCCGGTCCGGCCTTGCAGCTGAACCTCATCATGGACTTCGAGGTTCGATGCGACGGCGAGCCCGTGCCCATCGCCCCCGCCTCCCAGCGTCTGGTCTGCTTCCTCGCTTTCCAGCCCCGGCCCGTCAGACGCACCTACGTCAGCGGGACACTGTGGTACGACGCCGACGACCGCCACGCCAGTTCAAGCCTGCGCTCGGCACTGTGGCGGCTCCAACCCATGGAGCTGGTCTGCGTCTCCAACACCCACCTGTGGCTCAACCCCTGCGTCCAGGTCGACCTGCGCCGGGTGATCGACCGTGCCGAGGGCGTCCTGCGCTCGGAACCCGATGCGGAGACGGTGTTCCGCGTGGCCCAGGAGTTGATCGAGGTCGGAAACGACATCCTGGCCGGTTGGTACGAGGACTGGGTCATCGTCGAACGGGAACGCTTCCGCCAGGTACGCCTGCACGCCATGGACAGAATCGGCGAACTGCTCATCCAGCAGGGGCGCTGGTATGACGCGCTCCAAGTCGCACTCGCTGCGATCAGCACCGAGCCCCTCCGCGAGAGCGCGCACCGCCTGCTCGTGAAGATCCACCTGCAGGAGGGGAACATCGCCGAGGCCATCCACCAGTACCGCTCGTACGCCGAGTTGCTCCGCCGCGAGCTGAACGGACGCCCCTCCGCCGCGATACGCGAGCTCCTCGCCCCCTTTGTCGTCATCCCCGCACCCGCCGGTGCCGTGAGGTGAGGGCCGCGCTGCGACGTACGATCTGGCCTCGATGAGCGGTGCGCGCCCAGGGCCATGACTCCGGGCACCCCCCCAGTTAAGTTAAGCGACTCTGTGGACTCGGGTCCCGACTGCCCGCAGACCTCGACGGCCACGCAGCAATTCCCGAACCCGGGCGGGGTCCCTGTTGGAGCAGGTGCGCCTATCCATCCCGGCCACCGAGCCGTGGCGGGCTGCCTCCGCCTTGGGGTGGACCAGATCGATCCGGGCATGCGGTCCATGGTGGACCCGATGCGACGACAAGCTCAAGCAAGCCGCTCCGCCATGGTTCGTCAAACAGGTCCGTAAGGACGAACGGCTGGCCGTCTGGGGTCGTCACCGACGGATAGAGGGCCAACAACTGCACCAGACGACGCAGCCTAGGATCGGGGTCCGGTTCCCAGAATCGCGGGTGGACGGACAGCAGGAGAGGTGGCAACGCCTCCAGGGACTCACTCGCCGCTGACAGCACCTCCACCTCTGCTCCCTCGATATCAATTTTGACCAGGGCGGGGTGTGGTGCCCCGGCGAGGACGTCGGTGAGTGGGATCTCTTCCACCACCCAGCCCACGCTCGCGTCTGCGAACAGCAGACTCGACATCGAGTCGCCGCCCAAGGTCGACGTGATGTTTCCCAGGCGCCGCCCAGAACGTCCCGTCCCCACCGCTTGCGGGCGGACGGTGATGCGATCGGCCAGTGAAGGGTTGAGGGCCACGTTCGCCAAGAGTTCGGTGCGTGCGACAGGGTCGGGCTCGTACGCGACCACCGAGCTGCCGAGCGCAGCCGCGTACAAGGTCAGCGGTCCAATCCACGCCCCAACATCGATGAAGGGGCCACCTGACCCAGCAAGAAACTGCCGCACGACGTTGAATGAGTCCGGCTCCCAGTCGCCCAGACTCACTCGTCGCCAGAACTCCAGGTTGGTCGACGTCACTTCGAACTCTGCGTCGCCTAGTCGCACCAGCATGGGACCCCGATCACCGGTGCGTGAGACGTGACGCCTGGGGATGGTGCACGTTCGACGACGGTCTCTGCGCGGCCGCGGACCTCGAAGTCGCGGATGGACCTCCAACCACCTCGTCGCTCTTCGGCAAAGATCTGAGCCCGAGTCATGGCGCCTCACTGCGGTAGAGATCTTCGTCCGAGGCCATGTCTTTCGGGAATCCCTCTCTCGGAACGGAGCTCCAGTACGGGCCTCGGCCCATAATCGCAATGTTGCCCCCAGTGTGGGCCCAGCCCGATGACTGAACCCTGATCCACCGACTGTGATTCTTGGGGATGGTTCGCGTCGTTGTTGACGGCGTTTCGGGTGTGGGCGTGGTGGTCCTGCCGGTCTGTCCGGCTTCTCCACTGGGGGTCCTTGGTTGC